>JBDGTQ010000025.1:0-69239 GCA_042216705.1 Halolamina sp.
CATGGGCGGCATGGGCGGTATGGGTGGCATGGGCGGCGCGATGTAAGCGAGGCGGACACACCGTCTCGGCGCGAGCGGGAAGCGTCGGCGACCCGCGAACCAGCGCCCCGAGCCACACCACACCCATCGTCCGACCCACGCATCGCCGCGCAACCGTCGGCCAGTTCGGTTCGGTTCGATTCGGTCCGATTTCTTCTTTCGTCGCTCGCTCGGCAGCGACAGCGTCGACTCCGGCAGTCGCCGTCGAGCTCTCGGTCACGCGCGAAGCCCCGGAACCGACCCCCGCGACAGAGTAAAGCAATCTGAGCCGTTTCCGGTAGGCATGCACCGGTTCGAGCGAGCGGAGACGAACCGACCGCGAGGGGATACGATCCGGGGGCAGTATCTCGGCGAATGCCGCCGGACCGGCGCGCTCGACGCGTCGGGTGAAGACGGATGACGGCGGCGGCGTTCGACCCCAAATCGGCCGCGCTCGTGCTCGTCGACCTCCAGCAGGGGTTCGACGACCCGCGGTGGGGCGAGCGCAACAACCCCGGCGCGGAGGCGGTCGCCGGCGACCTCCTCGCCGCCTGGCGCGACGCCGACGGGCCGGTCGCGCACGTCCGTCACGACTCGACCGAGCCGGGGTCGCCGGTCCGGGAGGGCGAACCCGGGTTTGCGTTCGATCCAGCGGTGGAACCGGCCGAGGACGAGCCGACATTCACCAAGCGGGTGCACGGCGCGTTCGTCGACTGCGGGCTCCCCGTGTGGCTCACGTCGGGCGGCCACACCCGCCTCGTCGTCTGCGGGCTCACGACGGACCACTGCGTCTCGACGACGGTTCGGATGGCTGCCAACCGAGGCCACGAGGTCGCCGTCGTCCGCGACGCGACGGCGACCCACGAGCGCGAACTCGACGGCGAGCGCATCGACCCCTATACCAACCACCGCGTCGCGCTGGCCCAGCTCGCCGGCGACTTCGCGGCGGTCGTCACCGCCGACGAGGTCGTCGGCGACCGCGGCTGACCACGACTGACCGCGACCGACCGCGACCGACCGGCCACGCCGTCAGTCGGCGACGTGGGCCTCGATGTTCTCCCAGACGTCGGTCATCCGGTCGCCGGTCAGCTCGACCAGCGCCTCGACGTCGGCCGTGCAGTCGCCGGGCGCGCAGCCGAGGTCGCGCATAGCCTTCGTCGCCGAGACGTGGTGGACGTGGACCCCGCCGTCGGCGTCCTCGTACACGACGGTCGTACAGGGGAGCAACCCGGCCAGCCGCTGGTCGATGTCGAGGGCGTCGCGGGCGATCTCGGCGTGACAGACGACCAGCAGCGCCGTCCGCTCGGGCTCCTCGTCGAGCACCCCCCGGACGAACTCGTCCATCCGGGTCGCGGCGACGGTTTCGAACCCCGCCAGCTCGTGTTCGAGCTGCACTTCGTCGACGACGTCCTCGAAGTCGCGGTCGACGGTGAGATGTAGCGTCTCCTCGGCAGTGGGAGTCGTCGCGCTCATGACAGAGGGTTTCAGCGACGGGAAGTGAACGTTTCGGCGGGTCGACGGGTAAGGCCGCCGGTGAGCCAACTCAAAGTAATACACCTTATATCGGAAGAAGCGATATAGACGCAACTCTTATGAGCTTTTCTCTGTTCGCTTGTACTGCGATGCGGGCCAAAAACGATACGCTCGTCCGGTTCTGTTTCACGAAGCGGCGTGCGGAGCCGGCGGCGCCACGGAGGTGACACCGAGAGCGGAACTCGTCCCGAAAGCCATCAGCCACTATCGACTGCGGTTCCACGTCATGGACGCCCGCTCGGGCAGTTCGGTCCGTGCTCGGACCGATGGCGGCGACGCCGAGCGGGCGTGTTCAGCCGTCGCCGCCGTTTCTCTGTGTGTGCCCCGCGGTCGTCCGAGTACTCGCGGGCGACCGCCGGATGGGGCCACGTTCTCGTTCGCGGTGTGCGTGTCTACAGGCAGAGCAGGCCGAGTGCCTCAGGGCTTGTCCCCGCGGTACTTCACGGGAGTACGTGCGTACGAGCACGGTGGGATTCGAACCAGAGGAAGACGGTCGGCCTCGCTTCGCTCGGCCGCTGCGACTTCCAGGGTTCGAATCCCCTGCGTGCCGGTTCGCGCCTCACTCGCTTCGCTCGTTCGTCGCTGTACGGGCACGGTGGGATTCGAACCCACGACCATCGGATTAGAAGTCCGACGCTCTCTCCGGACTGAGCTACGTGCCCGCGAGCGGTTCCACGGTCCCGACCGACAAAAACCGTCCCCTTCAGCCGTGAAACCGGTACAGCGTCGTCACGTGCGGCAGCCGGTTGAACAGCCAGAACGCGACCGGCAGTCCGACCACCGTCGCCGCCAGCGCGGCCGCGACGTTGGCCCACAGCAGACTCAGCCACCAGCCGACGGCGACGAAGTAGACCGCCCGGACCGGCAGCGACCGCTGGCTCCCGTCGGCGTCGCCGTCCAGCGACCGCGGCTCGGCCAGCGACAGCACCGTCGGGACGAGGTTGATGAGCTTGACCCCCAGCGGGAGCAACACAACCGTCACGTTCAGCGCCCAGGCGACGTTGACCACCAGCGGCGTCGCCCACCAGCCGACGAGCACGAACCACAGCGCGCGGACGAGCAGCGAACGGTCGGTCATGCGTCAAAGTTGTGACTGAGAGGTTCTGTCCCTCGTGGCGGGACCGCGGTCGAGAGCGCCCTGCGGGGGCCGTCCCACAGCGCTTAACCCGGCCACAGGCCAAGGGACGCGCGATGCGAATCATCGGAACCGTCGGGCTGCCGGGCAGCGGCAAGGGCGAGGCCGCGGACGTGGCCCGCGAGGAGGGACTGCCCGTGGTGACGATGGGTGACGTCATCCGCGAGGCGTGTCGAGAGCGAGGGCTCGACCCCAGCGAACACCACGGCGAGGTCGCGCAGGCGCTGCGCGAGGAACACGGCGAGACAGCCATCGCCGACCGCACGGTCGACCGCATCCGCGAGGCCGTCGACGCCGACGGAGGTGAGGGCGAGGACGAGGACGAAGGCGTCAACGCGGTGGTCGTCGACGGACTGCGCTCGCCGGCGGAGGTCGAGGCGTTCGAAGTCGCCTTCGGCGAGGACTTCCTGGTCGTCGCCGTCAACGCCCCCTTCGACCTCCGCGCCGAGCGGCTGGGCGAGCGCGGCCGGGAGGCGACCGACCTCGACCGCGAGAGGCTCCGCGAACGCGAGGACCGCGAGCTCGGCTTCGGCATGGGGGAGGTAATCGCGGCCGCGGACGTGACCGTCGACAACACCGACACGCTGGCGGCGTTTCGCGACCGCGTCCGGCGACTGCTCCGGGCGGGGCCGACGGCGCTGGCCGACGAGGACGGCGTGACCGTCGCCGACGATGCGGTCGAGCGGGAGGGCGAAGCGTGATATTCAGCGTCGACGTGCGCATCGAGGCGCCGGTCCGGGATACCGAGGTGACCGACCGGGTCGACGACGCCGTTGCGAACCTCTTCCCCGACGTGGACCTCCACCACGAGCCGGGGACGCTCGTCGCCGAGAGCCACTCGCTGGATCGGTTCTCGGACGTGTTGCACGAACAGGAAATCCTCGACACCGCGCGCCAGGAGTTCCGCGACGGCGTCGACCGCCGCGACGACGGGGACGACCCCGGGTTCGACTTCCGGCTGAAGAAGCAGGCCGCCTACGAGGGCGTCGTCAACTTCGCGGTCGGCTCGGAGGACGAACTCGGCGACATCGCGGTCGACGTGACGGTGCGAGAGCCGTCGGTCGAGGAGTTCATCGACCACGTCGCGCCCCCGACCGAGGAGGGAACCCCGGTCGACCCCGAAGCCGACCGCGAGGAGTTCGACCGGCGCTGAAGAGACCGAACCAGCGCCGGCCCGCCGCTTTCCGGCGGGGAGTTCGCCGACCGCCGCCCGTCAGGCCGTCTCCGCTTCGAGCCGCGTCTTGAGGTTCGCGAGCGTCGTCGACAGCTCGCGCTCGTTGTACCGGCGTATCAGCGGCTCGACTACCCGCTCCATCACCTCGCCGGGCACGGCGAAGTCGGCGGCGTAGGTGACGTCGGTCCCCTCGTCGGCGGCCTCGAAGCGCCACTCGATTTCGCCTTCGAGCCCCCCGTCCATCTCGAAGACGACGTGCTCGCCGGGGTCGTACGTCGTCGTCCGGAGCGTGGTTTCGAGGTCGACTCCGGCCATCGTGTACGTACAGTCCAGCGACTTGCCGTCCGGTCGCTGGTCGACGTCGTCGACGGCGGTGATGCTGGGGGTGATGACCGGCTGGTTGTGCGGATCGTCCATGAACTCCCACACCGTCTCCTTCGGCGCCTCGACGGTCACCGACTCGCTGACACGTACCATGTGATATCGTACGCCCGGCCGCCCCGAAATCGTTTCGGCGACGCGACCGGACGGCCTGGTATGGAACGCCTCCGCGTCGAGACCGACGCTCGGCTGACGACCGTCGACGTGACCGACCGGGTCGAGGCCGCAGTGCCGGCCGACTCCGACGGGCTCTGTACCGTCGTCTCCCGACACACGACCGCTGGGGTGGTAGTCCAGGAGGACGAGCCCCGCCTGCGCGAGGACATCGAGCGGGCGCTGGCCGACCGCGTCGACGACGAGGGGTGGCGCCACGACGCCCTCGACGGCAACGCCGACGGTCACCTGCGAGCGACGCTGGTCGGTGAGTCCGCGTCGCTGCCAGTCCGCGACGGCGAGCTGGACGGCGGCCGCTGGCAGTCCGTTCTGTTCGTCGAGTGCGACGGGCCGCGGAGCCGCGAACTCGACGTGGTCGTCACCCCGACGGTCGAGTGACCGCCGGCCGCGCTCACACGACGAGCTGGACGACGGCGAACAGCACGAGCACGCCGAGTACGTCGCAGGTGTTCGTCACGACGGGGATGACGACGTCGTCGGGGTCGAGCTCCAGTCGGTAGGCGGCGTAGGTGGCCGTGACGGTGACGACGACCGCCAGCACCGACAGCGCGAGGCCAGCGAGGCCGGCGATGAACACGACCGTCGCCAGCGCGAGCCCGCTGCCGCCGGTGATCGCCGTCAGCGCCCACGCGCTGGCGCCGAGCAGCGGAAACAGCGCCACCGCCAGCCCGACCGTCGCCAGCGCGTCGCCGGCGAGCACCTCGTCGGTCGGGGCGAACGAGACGGTGCCGAGGTGGACCGCCGTCGACAGTCGTGATGCGAGCACGCTGCCGAGGTTGCCGGCCGTGCCGATGCTAACCGGAACGAGCACGAGCAGCGACGGGAACCGCAGCAGGTCGGCCTCGAAACTACCCAGCACGAGCCCGCTGCCGAGTTCGACCAATGTCAGAACGACCAGCACGGGCATCATCGCCCGCGTGATGGCCCGAACCGACCACTCCGTCATCGTGGTCACGTGCCACCACCGGCCAGCGCCAGCACCGCCCGGACCGCGACCAGCAGGAACAGCATTCCGAAGACGTCGCCGGCGGTCGTGACGACGGGACCGACGAGGGTGTCGGGGTTGTGCCCCCGACGGAAGCCGACGACGACGACGGCGACGACGACGACGGTGAGCGCGATGCCCGAGAGCGCACCCGCGATGGTCGCGATGGTGACGAGCTGCCACATCGGCGCCGTCGGGCGGCCCAGCCCGCGCAGCACCACCCACACCATCGCCGCGGCGACGACGGAGATGCCGACGCCGGTGAGCAGCGCCGCCGACACCGCCGCCCGCACGCGCTCGTCGTCGAGGCCCAGTCGCGGCTCGATGAGCCCCTGATGGAGCCCGGTCGACAGCCGTGCCCCGAGCGAGCCGTACACATTCCCCCGGGTCGCGAGCAGCGCGGGCACGAGCACGAGCAGTCCCTCGACGGCGCGCAGCTCTGCGCGCATCCCGCCGAGGACGACCCCGGCGGCGAGCCCGCCGACGGCGCTGGCCGAGAGCGCCGGGACCGCCTCGGCGAACGCAGTCCGTGCGCGGTCCCGAACCGTCATCGTCCGATACTGCGGCGGGGGCGACAAAGAAGCCCCGGGTCGCTCACGGCGTCGCCGGGTCCGGGTCGCCGTCAACTCGCGCCTCACAGTCGATCATCGCCCGAACCGCGGACGTGTGGCGCGCCAGCGCGTGCTCGGAGACGGTGGCGTCGCCCGCCGTTCGTAAGCAGTCGACGACGTTCAGAACGGGCCGTCGCCGCCGCCGAGCCCGCCGAGCCCGCCCATGCCGCCGTCCTGGTTCTGGAGCTTCTTCATCATGCGCTGCATGTCGCCGTCGCCCATTCCCTGGAACTGACTGAGGGTGCGGTCCATCATCTTGTGCTGTTCGAGCAGTTCGCGGATGATCTCCTCGTCCTTGCCGGAGCCGCGAGCGACGCGGCGAATCTGTGACTGCCCGATGGAGCGGGGGTCTTCCAGCTCTTCGTCGGTCATCGAGTCCATGACGACCTCGAAGTCGCGCATGCGCTCCTCGGTGTTGTCCATGGCGTCGTCGGGCAGCTCGTCCATCATGCCGCCGCCGAGGCCGGGAATCATGTCCATGACCTGGTCCAGCGGCCCCATCCGACTCATGGCGTCCATCTGCTTTTTCATGTCCTTGAGGGTGAACGACCCCTCCATCATGTCCTCGGGGTCCCAGTCGTCGTCGGCCTCCTGGGTCTCCTCCATCGCGCGCTCGACGCGCTCGGAGAGCTGCTTGAGGTCGCCCATCCCCAGCAGCCGCGAGATGAACCCGTCGGGCTCGAACCGCTCGACGTCCTTGACCGTCTCCCCCGTGCCGAGGAAGGCGATGGAGGAGTCGGTCTCGTCGACCGCCGTCAGCGCGCCGCCGCCTTTCGCGGTGCCGTCGAGCTTGGTGATGGCGACGCCGTCGATGCCGACCGCGTCGTCGAACTCCCGGGCCTGGGTCTTGGCCTCCTGGCCGATGGCGGCGTCGAGGACGAGCAGCGAGCGGTCCGGCTCGACGGTCGCCTCGATGTCTTCGATCTCGTCGATGAGGTCGTCTTCGAGGGCGTGGCGACCGGCGGTGTCGACGATGTGGACCTCCGCCTCCGAGGTGGCTTCGAGCCCGTCGCGGGCGATCTTCACCGGGTCCTCCTCGTCGGGGTCGCCGTAGAAGGCCACCTCCGCGCGGTCGCACATCTGTTTGGCCTGGTCGTAGGCGCCGGGCCGGAACGTGTCGGTCTGGATGACCGCCGGCCGCAGCCCCTTCTTCGAGAACCACCACGCCATCTTCGCGGCGGTGGTCGTCTTCCCCGACCCCTGGAGGCCGGCGAGCATGACCGTCTGGGGCTCCAAGGGGATCTCCGTCGACTCCCCGATGAGGTCGACCATCTCCTCGTAGACGATTTTGAGGATGTGGTCCCGGGCGGAGGTCCCCGCCGGCGGCTCCTCTTCCAGGGCGCGCCCCTCGATGCTGTCGGAGAGCTCCATCACCAGCGACACTTCGACGTCGGCCTGGAGCAGCGACCGCTGAATCTCCTTGACGATTTCCTCGACGTCGTCCTCGTCGAGGCGGGCTTTCCCCCGGAGCTTGTCCATCGTGCCCCGGAGGGAGCTGCCGAGGTCGTCGAGTACCATTGCCCGAAAGTTGACAGCGTGGGCGTTAAAGCCTTGTCTCCCGTGACCACCTAGAAGCGTCCCGGCGACCGCCGTGGCTCTTTCGGCCCGGCGAGCGCACGAACTCGCGTCGCCGGCCGCTCACCTCCCTGTCAGCGTCGCCACGTCGGTATCGGTGCCGGTCGCCGGATCGGTTACGCCTCGTCGCCGAGGAGGCGGTCGACCAGCGCCTCGGGGTCGAAGCGCTCGATGTCGTCGTACCCCTGGCCGGTGCCGAGGAAGAGGATGGGTTTGCCCGTGACGTAGGCGACCGAGATGGCGGCGCCGCCCGAGGAGTCGGCGTCGGCCTTCGTGAGGACGGCGCCGTCGACGCTGGCCGCCTCGTCGAACTGCGTGGCGCGCTCGACGGCGTCCTGACCGGCGACGGCCTCGTCGACGAACAGGGTCATGTCGGGGTCGACCACGCGGTCGATCTTTTCGAGCTGTGACATCAGATCGTCGCTGGTGTGCAGCCGCCCGGCGGTGTCGCCCAGCACGACGTCCACGTCGTTCGCCTCGGCGTACTCGACGCCGTCGTAGACGACCGCCGCCGGGTCGCCGCCCTGCTCGTGGGTGATGAGCTTCCGGTCGAGCACGTCGGCGTGTTCCCGAATCTGCTCGTTGGCGCCGGCGCGGTAGGTGTCGCCGTTCGCCAGCACCGACGAGTAGCCGCGGTCGGCGAGCCACTCCGAGAGCTTGGCGATGGTGGTCGTCTTGCCGACGCCGTTGACGCCGGTGAAGACGATGGTGACGGGCGCGTCGGTCTCGGCGATGCGGCCCTCGAAGTCGAACTGGCCGACGCTGATGACGTCGTACAGCGCGTCGGCCAGGGCGTCCTCGACGAGGTCGCCGGTGGTGTCGACCTGCCGGCGGGTCTCCCCGAGCAGCTCGGCCTCGACGCTGTCGAGGATCTCCTCGGCGACGCTCATCTCCACGTCGCTTTCCAGCAGCGCCATCTCGAGCTCCCACAGCGGCTCTTCGAGGTCTTCCTCCTCGATGATGACCTTGCCGGTGGCGGCGGCGGCGACCCGTTTGGTCAGCCCGGGACCGTCGTCGGCATCGGCGTCGGTGTCGGCCCGATTCTGGCCCTCACTGTCGGCCTCACCGGCCGGCGTCGCCGTGGCCTCGCCCTCGCCTTCCGCCTCCTCGGCGGGGACCTCCTCGGCTTCCGCTTCCACGTCGTCGCGGAACTCGCCGAGCTTCTCTTTCAGCCCGTCGAACATCCGTTACTCGGCGTCTCCGTCCGGCTGCTGCATCTGCTGCATCTGCTGTTGCTGGAGCTGCTGTTGCATCTGCTGGGCCTGCTGTTCCAGCTCGCTGCTCTCGTCTTCGAGGTCGGCGATCTCATCGTCGAGTTCGGCGATGCGGTCGTCGAGGGCGTCGCGCTTGCGCTCTAAGGCCGCCACGGCGTCGTCCTCGGCCTGTTCGGCCGCGTAGCCGCCGCCCAGCGAGACGACGACCTCGTCGATGTCCTGCACCTCGGCGCGGACGTACGCGCCCCCGCCCAGCGGCACCTGCACCGTGTCGCCGCTGTCGAGCGTCGCGATGGCCTCGGTGGCCTCGTCGATCTCGGCCTGCTCCTGCTGGAGGTCCTCGACCAGCGAGCGCTGGGCTTCGATCTCCTCTTCGAGCGCCTGTAGCTCCTGAGAGAGCTGCTGGAGTTGCTGCTGTCCACCACCACCCATCATGCCTGGGCTACCTCCTCGATGTCGATCTCGGCGCGCTTGAGGTTGTGTTCGGCGCCGAACCGCGAGAAGACGTACTCCTGGGCGACGCTCTCGTTCTCGGCCTCGACCGTTCGGGAGAACGATTGAGCGCCGTCCCGACTCTGGAACTGTCCGCTAACCGTGAACTCACTCATGCTCCACGGTCGGCGAGCGAGCGGGAAGTATCTTCCTACTCGGGGGACTCGGCCGCCGTCGGCGACGACGGCGCCGGTGCCGGCGGCTCAGAGCGCGTCGAGAACGTAGAACCCCGCCATCGCCACGGCCAGCAGGACCGTGGTGCCGCCGGCGACGACCGCGACGACGGCGGCGACGCCGTCGGTCGGGGCGCCGCTGAGGAGGACGTACAGCGCGACCAGCAGCGTCGCCGCGAGCGACGTCGCCGTCGGCTTCACCAGCCGATACCAGGGGCCGGCTCTGCCGGGACCGGTCGCGTCGTCGAAGCTGTTCGGTATCATTGCTGTGGGATGGCGGGTGCGTCCCGACGGTCAGTCGATGTAGCCGAGCGTTCCCTCGATGCGGCCGAGCTCCGGGCCAGTCGTCTCCCGGCCGACGACGTACCCGTCGACGGCGGCGACCAGCCCCGAGCCGACCAGCGGGGCGCCGTAGTTGACCGTGCCGACGTCGGCCGGCACGCCGAGGAGCGATTCGACGGCGTCGAGCTCCTCGTCGCGGGACTTGGGGTGACAGAGCACCCCCTCGTTCGTGGCGACGGCGGCGGTGCCGACGGTGTGGACATCGCCGAGGCCGCCGCGCTCGACCGGCACTCCGAGGGCCTCGCGGACGACGGCGACCTGTTCGTCCGTGAGGTCGGGGTGGACGTACGCGCCGGCGTCGGTTGCGAGGACGACGTTGCCGGCGGCGTTGATGCGGCCGGGCAGTTCCGTCACCGGAACGGCGGTCGCGTTCTCGATGGCGTCGCGCTCACGCTCGGTCACTCGCCCCGAGACGAGGAGGCCGTTCTCGTTGCCAACGGCGAGGGCGCCGACGGTGCTGGCGCCGCCGACGGTCGTCTCGACCGCGGGGAGCCCGAGCTCGTCGGCGAGGGCGCCGACGGTGTCGTCGTCGGCGTCTGGTCGGACGAGAAGACAGTCGTCGGTCGCTCGTGCGAAGACGCCGACGTACGACGAGCCGCCGAAGGCCGCGCGTAACACGACGGCGTTACTCCGCGGGTTCGGCTTCGACGACGGCGCCGCCGTCCTCGGAGAAGCGGGCCGCGCGAACGCGAAGCTTGCGCGGAGGGCTCTGTTCGCCCTGGCTCCACACCGTCTCGTTCAGTGAGGGGTCCAGCCGGACGGCGTCTTCGTCGACGTTGAAATGCTGTGCGAGGTGCTCGCGGACGATGGTCATCGCCCGACCGGCACGCTCGTGGCCGGGGACCTTCTGGACGTCGCGCAGGGGAACGGTGACGACCCGCTCCTCGAACTCCTCGGCGCTCATTATTCGTCGGTGTCGCTGCGCCGCCAGCTACGGCGCTTGGGGTTGCGCGTGACTTCCATGTCGGTCTTCATCATGACCCACGCCGGGACGCGGGAGTTCTGGCGCTCCAGCTTGCCCAGTCGCTTTTTCTTTGCCTTCGAGTTCTTGCTCATAGCTATCGACGGCTACCGCTGGGCGACTTAAATTCTTGTTCATTGTCTGGGGCGCGACCGGAGGCGCGACCGAAGGGAGCGCCTCGAACGGACGAGAGACGCGAACCCAACCCCGCCAGCGACCGTAGCCGCCCGCTCGGAGCGGAACCAACTACTTAGTCCGTGCGGAACCAATAGCCGGTATGGCCACGAACCGGGAGGGAGCCTCCGTCGACCCCGTCCCATTCTTCGTCGCCAGCGGGCTGGCTATCCTGTTCGCCTTCTCGTTCGGTCCCGTTTACCTCGACGCCGCGTTCGGGTTCTCGCTGCCGGTCGCACTGGCGACGGCGTTCGTCGTCGCCTCGGCGCTCATCGTCGCCGCGTGGCACCGCCTCGTCTGGACGGTCGACCCCGTCGCCCGCCGGGAGGTGCCCGCGAGCATGCGGCTGCGCCGACTGTACTACGGGGTGATCGTGCTCGGGGCGCTCCTCCTCCTGTTGTTGTTGCCGTTGTGGTGAGTCCCGCCCGGCGCCGGGTGCCGGCTACCGCCTGCCGACTGCCGGCCACCGGCGACGTTTTTACCGCCGGGCACGAGGCGACGGTATGCGCGAGGTGGTCGTCGACCGCGTCGTCGAGGCGTCCCGGCCCATCGTAGCGCGGGCGCTCGACCCGGCGTCGGTCGTGGAGTACGAGGACAGCTTCGACGTGCGGGCCGTCCGCGACGACGACGAGGGCACGCTGGTCGTCGCCGACGGCGGACGGTTCGTCTCGCTGGCCTACCGGTTCGTCGACGACGGCGACGCCGCCCGCCACTACGAGATGCCCGGCGACGACGGCCCCTTCAGCGAGATGGAGACGTGGATTCGGCTGACGGCCGTCGACGACGGGACCCGGGTGAGCGCCCGCTCGACGGTCGGGCTGGACGTTCCCCTCCCTTTCGGCGACCGCATCGCCGCCTGGAAGCGCCGCGGGGAGCTCCGTCGACTCCTGACGAACCTCGCCGCCGACGTGGAGTGACGACGAACGGGCCCGAGACGGTCGTGCGTCCGCGGCGGTCGACTCCGGCCGGATTTATGAGTGTGTGTCACAATCACTCGGTATGGGTCTGCTCGGCACGCTCAAAGAGACGCTCGAGGCGTCGACACAGTCGACCAACCGCGGGACCGGCACGCAGCAGTCGAAGGGTGCGTACTGGTGTCACGACTGCGACGAGCGACTGCTCGACCTCGATGTCGAGGTCGAGGGCGAACTGAAGGGCGAAGCCGGGGACGAGAGCGACGTCTCGCCCGCGTGTCCGGACTGTGGCGAGGAGATGGAGTTCGAGCGCTCGCCCGGCTCGACGGGCTGTGCCTGCTGAGACGACCGGGTGTAGCGACTCGGTTACCGAATCGCGTCCGGTGACGTGAGACCGGCCGTCAGTTCGAGGTCGAACGCTGGTCGCCGCGGCCGGACGGCGCTTCGACGCCTTCGGCGTTCTCGGCGGTCGCCGTCTGCTTTTCCGTCTCGACGTGCCAGCGGTCGACGGCGTCGTCGAACTCCGCGAGGCGCTCGGCGACGGTCTCCTTGAGTTCGTCGTCGTTGACGTTGACCTCAAAGACGAACGTCGCGGCGCCGTCGCCGTTCTCGACGCGCTGGAGGTTCGCCGAGATGAGCTCGTTGTCGAAGTAGTACGGCGCGAGCTGGGTCATCACGCGCCGATAGAGGGTGTTCTCGACCGCGCGAATGGCCTTGCGTCCGGCGGAGTCGGCCGCGCGGACGACGTGATCGATTGAGTCCTCCCAGTCGTCCAGCGCCGCCTCGCCGTCGCCTTCCTCGACTTTCTCGTAGGAGTCGGCGAGCTTCTCGCCGGCGGTCTGGAGGTCCTCTTCGGGGTCCTTGCCGGCGCGTTCGCCCGCCCCCTCGTCGACGCTGGCCTGGACGGCTGTCTTCTCGCTGACGTCCTCGTCGAGACGCTCGTGGGCCTTCGGCCGCCACTCGTCCCACTCGGCGAACGCCCGCCGGTAGTCCGGCAGGTCGTCGTCCCAGTCGATAGACGGCGGCGGGCCACTATCGCTCTCCGGGCGGTTCTCCTCGTCGCGGTCGTCTGCCGCCTCCTGCCCCTCGGTCTCGACGTCGGCCGTCTCGCTGTCGGCGTCGGCGTCGTCGGCCGGCCGCCCCTCTTCGAGGACGCCGACGTCGCGAAGCGCGCGGGTGATGCGTTCGCCGTGTTCGACCACGTCGCTCCAGCTCCCCCGCTGTTTGAAGCCGGAGATGCTCTCTTCCATCGGTTGAGACTGTCCAAGAGGTCACGACTAATAAACCCTCCCCGGGAACGACCCGCGTAGCCGGTCGAGGCGACGACGCGCGTCGTTCGCCGCTCCCGACGCGCTTTTGACTCCCGTGTGTCACGTGAAGCCATGGGCTACACGCACGTCGATCCCGACTCGGTCGAGCCGGTGCCCGACCGGCCGTGCGAACTGCGACGCATCGGCGAGGCGGCGGGGCTGGACGGGGTAGCGCTGAACCGCTTCGTCGCCGAGCCGGGCGAGCAGATTCCGCTGGCGTATCACTACCACGACGAGCAGGAGGAAGTGTTCTACGTCGTCTCTGGGACCCTCGCCGTCGAGACGCCCGAACGGACCTACGAGATACCGGCGGGCGACCTCTTCGCGGTCGAGCCGGGGAGCCCCCAGCGGGCGCACAACCCCGCAGACGCCGACGAGCCGGTGACGGTGCTGGCGCTCGGGGTTCCGAACGTCTCCGGAGAAGTCCACCCCTACGAGGGGGAGTAGGAGCCACCGAGACTCCCGCGGCGACCCGTCCGTCGCAGCCGGGCCGTCACGGCTCCGGCGGCGACCCGTCGTAGCCGTCGTGGTCGGCGAAGAAGTTGAGCATCGCGTACTTCACCTTCTCCGAACTGATGTCGATGAGCTCCTCGCGCTCCTCCGGCGGGAACGTCTCGCGGACGGAGTACCGCCCCATGTCCGCCGCGGTGTAGCGCTTGTCGGCGAGGATTCGAACGCCGAAGTCCTCGGGGCCGCGAACGACCCGACCGAGCGCCTGTCGCGTCTTGCGAATCGTCGGGATCTCGACGGCGTAGCGCCAGCCGGCGTTCTCGCGGTCGCCGTAGGCCCGGTCGTACGCCTCCTCGACGGCCTCCATCCGCTCTGAGAGGTGCGGGTAGGGGACGCCGACGACGGCGACCGTCCGGGCGTCGTCGGCGTCGAAGCTCACTCCCTCCGCGAGGGTGCCCCACAGCGACGTGAACAGCGCGGCGTCGTCGCTGGCGACGAACGACGCCCGTAGCGTCTCGGCGCGGGTCCCGGGCTCGTCCAGGTAGAGGTCGGCGCCGCCGACGTCCGTCGCCCGGAGGCGCTCGTAGTAGCGTTCGGCCTCCGCGTAGGAGGGGAAAAACAGCAGCGCGTTCCCCGGGGTGAACCGGACGGCGTCGGCGAGGAGGTCGCCGACGACGGTCTGGACCTCGGCGTCGCCGCGGTCGCTGGCGAACAGCGCCGGCGTCTTGACCGCGTACGTCCGTCGGTTCGCCTCCGGATACGCGAGCTCGTACGCCAACCGCACGGTGTCGTCCAATCCGAGCACGTCCTCGGTCACGTCGAACGGGCGCAGCGTCGCCGACATGAGCACGCTGGCGTACACGTCCTCGAACAGCGACTCAGTGACGGCTCGGGGGATGCAGGTGTACAGCTCGGCGCGGCCGTACACCTCGTCCGTGCCGCCGTCCCGGCGGACGGAGACGACCGGGTGCTGACCGAGCGCGTCGCCGTCGTCCAGCCACGTCGAGACGAACTGCGCGGCCTGAAGGGTCTGACACTCCTTGCGGCTGGTCGTCTCGCCCTCGCGGTAGGCCTGCTCGTACTGTTCGTCGAGACGGCGCCCCACCTGGACTGCGAGGTCCAGTTCCTCCTGAATGCCTCGACCCTCGTAGCGGTCGAGGAACGAGAGGGTGAGGTCGTCGCGGCGGTCGTCGTTGGCGATCGAGAGGTCGTCCCAGTCCTCGCCGACGCTCTCGCGCTCGCCGAAGCCCAGCGCGTCGTCGTACGTCGCCGTCAGCGCCTCGCGGAACGCGCCGAGCACGTTCAGCGCCGGGTCCGCTCGGGAGTCGTCGGCCTCCTCCAGCTCGGCGACCGCGCTGTCGAGGGTGGTCTCGGTCACCGTCCGCGTGGCGTGGTCGCGGGCGGCGTCCTCGACGTTGTGGGCCTCGTCGAAGACGGTGACGACCTCCTCGGGGTCGCGGTCGAGCCATCCGAAGAACTGCTCGCGAATCGTCGGGTCGAGCAGGTGGTGGTAGTTGCAGACGACGAGGTCGACCGCCTCGATGCCCTCCTTCAACAGCTCGTACCCGCAGAAACCGTGGCGCTCGGCGTACTCGTAGATGTCGTCCGGCGTCCGCACGTCGTCGTACAGCCAGGCGTAGAAGTCGTCGGTATCGGCGGTGAGGTTCTCGTAGTAGTACTCGCAGACGTTGGTCTCGGCGGTGTCCTCGATGCGGTCCTCGACGGCGTCGAGTTCGTCCATGACCGCCTCGCGGGCCGCGGCGGCGTCCTCGTCGCCCTCGCGGGCCTGGTCCAGCAGTTCGCGCTGGCGACGCTCCAGCTGCTCGCGGTCGGCCTCGTCGTCGACGAGGTCGCGGGTCGAATCCCGGAGGGTCTGACACGCCTGGTAGTCGACGTCGATGTGACACATCGACGACTTCCCGCGGAAGACGACCGCGCTGATGTCGGCCTCGCCGGCGATGGCGCGGGCGTCGTCGACGAACTGGCGCATCTGCTGGTGGACGTTGGTGGTGATGACGACCGTGCGGTCCTCCTCGCGGGCGTGGGCCAGCGCCGGGACGAGCGCCGACAGCGTCTTGCCCGTCCCCGGGGCGCCCTCCATGAGCACGTCCTGACCGCGGGAGAGCGCGTTGGCGATGCGGGTCATCGCCTCCTCCTGGTTCGGGTACGGCTCCTCGTAGGGGAAAAAGCGGAGGAACCGCTCGGAGGTGTGCCCGCCGGAGTCGTCCGTCTCGCTCACGTCGTCCGGTTCGCCCCCATCGGGCTAAAACGCTCGGGTGGGGGTGAAGGTGGCCAACGCCGGGTCACCGGGCGATCAGCCCATCAGCTCGGTCAGCAGCGCCTTCTGGGCGTGCAGGCGGTTCTCGGCCTGGTCCCAGACGACCGACCGCTCGCCTTCCAGCACCGTCTCGGTCACCTCCTCGCCGCGGTGGGCGGGCAGGCAGTGCATGAGCACGGCGTCGTCGGCGGCCGCGGCCATGAGGTCGGCGTCGACGGTGAAGCCGCCGTCCTCGAACGCCGGCAGCTTCTCCTCGCGAGCGGCCTCCTCGCCCATGCTCACCCACACGTCGGTGTAGACGGCGTCGGCACCGGCGACGGCCGCCTCGGGGTCGGTCGTCGTCGCCGGCGCCGTGCCGAGGTCGGCGGCGTGGTCGAGGTGAGCCTCCGGGAGCGCGTACCCCGCCGGCGTGGCGACCGTGAGGTCGACGCCGAGCATCGCACAGCCGAGGACGAACGACCGACAGACGTTGTTGGCGTCGCCGACCCACGCGACCTCGGCGTCGAGGCCGACGGTCTCCCGCAGCGTCAGCAGGTCCGCGAGCGTCTGACACGGGTGAGCGTCGTCGGTGAGCCCGTTGACGACCGGGACGGTCGCGTGCTCGGCCAGCGTCGCCAGGTCGTCGTCGTCGAACAGCCGGGCGACGACGCCGTCGACGTACCGCGACAGCGCGCGAGCGGTGTCTTTCAGCGGCTCGCCGGCGCCCAACTGGAGGTCGTCGGGGCCGAGGAACTGCGCGTGGCCGCCGAGCTGGGTCATGCCGGTCTCGAAGGAGACCCGCGTCCGGGTCGAGGGCTTCTCGAACAGCATGGACAGCGTCTGCCCGGCGAGAGCGTCGCCGTCGTCGAGCTCGCCGGCCTTGGCGGCGGCCGCCGCGGTTAACAGCTCCGCGAGGGCGTCGGCCGAGAAGTCGTCGACGTCGGTGAAGTGTGTGGGCGAGTCGGTCGTGTCGTGCATCGTGAGTGTCGGCATCTGTGTCGGTCGGTGGGCGGTTCGAAGGCGGTGCGACGGCGCGTGAGTGCGGGTGCGAACGCGGAACGAGGAGAGATGAGATGGGATGGGCCGGAGGCCCCTATCGCAGCCGCCGGAGGACCGAGGACAGCACCGCCACCGAGCGGTCGAGTTCCGGCAGCGGGAGCCGCTCCTCGGGGGTGTGGTCGAGCGCCGAGTCGCCGGGGCCGTAGGTGACGACCGGGCAGTCCCAGGCGTCGTCGTAGAGGTTGGCGTCGGCGGTGCCGGTCTTGCGCAGGAGGCTCGGGTCGCCGCCGGCGTTCCGGACCGCGACGCGGAACGCCCGCGCGAGGTCGGTCCGCGGGCTGGCCGTCGTCGGCGGGATGGCGTCCTCGAAGACGACCGTCCCGCGGTCGGTGCAGTCCTCGACGACCGCCCGAAGCTCGGCGGCCGAGGCCGTCGGCGGAATCCGGAACTGCGCGTCGACGGTGGCCTCGACCGCGTGGCCGTCGGCCGCGAGGC
Source organism: Halolamina sp. (assembly GCA_042216705.1). Classification (GTDB taxonomy): domain Archaea; phylum Halobacteriota; class Halobacteria; order Halobacteriales; family Haloferacaceae; genus JBDGTQ01. The sequence continues at coordinate 17,368 of JBDGTQ010000025.1, forward strand.
CGCCGTCGACGGCGACCGGCTTGGCGGTGACGGACTCGAAGACCGCGCCGGCGTCGTCGCCGGCGACGGCCGCCTCGACGCGCTCCCACCAGTCGGTGGCGTGTTGAATGGCGTTCGGCTCCGGCCGCGAGGAGTGGGCCGACTCGGTGGTGACGCGGTACTCGGCGGTCAGGAAGCCGCGGTAGCCCAGCGTCAGGCCGTCCCAGCCGGAGGGCTCGCCGTTGACGACCGCCGCCGGCGCCGGCCGGTCGGCGACGAGGTGGCGGGCCCCCCGGGAGTCGGTCTCCTCGCCGACGACGCCGACGAACCCCGCGCCGGTGGCGACTGCCGCGGCCGCCATCGCCGCCAGCGAGCCGGTCGCGTCGACCGCTCCCCGGCCCCAGAGCTCGGGGACGGAGCCGCCCGTGACCGCCTCGCCGCCCCACCGCGCCTCGGCCGCGGGGACGGTCTCGACGCGAACCGGCACCTCGCCGGGCACGGTGTCGACGTGGGAGGTGAGCACCACGTCGTCGCCGGGGTCGGGTTCGGTCGCCGGGGCGCGGACGTTGCCGACCGCGTCGACCCGCGCCTCCCGGCCGTTGGCGGCGAAGAACTCGACCAGTACGGCGGCAGCGTCGCCCTCCGCGCCGGAGACCGACGGCGTCGAGACGAGGTCGTACAGCAGCCGGCGAGCGTCGGTGTCGACGCCGTCCGGGTAGGTTTCCGTCGCGGCGGCGCTGTCGGCATCGACGTCCGCGTCGTCCGCGTCTGCGTCGACCGCGGGGTCGACGTCCGCAGCCCCCTCCGTGACCACCCTCAGAGCACCTCCGTCAGCGCCTCGACGACCTGGTCGGCGTGGGACTGCTCGACGGTCAGCGGCGGGAGCAGGCGCACCACGGTCCGACCGGCCGGCAGCGCGAGCACCTGCTCGGACAGCGCCAGCCGCTTCAGGATGCGGTTGGCCCCCCGCTTCACCTCGACGCCGATCATTAGCCCCTCGCCACGGACCTCCCGGACGGGAAGGTCGTGGGCCTCGGCCGCCGCCGTCAGCTCCGACTGCAGGTGGTCGCCGACCGCGGCCGCGTGGTCGGGGACGTCGTCCTCGACCAGCACGTCGAGGGTGGCGTTGGCGGCGGCACAGACGACCGGGTTGCCCGAGAACGTCGAGCCGTGGTCGCCGGCGCCCTCGGCGAGCCAGTCGGCACACAGCGTCGCGCCGAGCGGGAGCCCGGAGGCGACGCCTTTGGCCGTCGTCAGCGCGTCGGGGACGATGCCGGCGGCCTCGCAGGCCCACAGCGACCCGGTGCGGCCCAGGCCGGTCTGAATCTCGTCCATCACCAGCGCCGCGCCGACGTCCGCCGTCGCCTCGCGGGCGACCCGGAGGAACTCCTCGGAGGCGGGGTTGATGCCGCCTTCGCCCTGGATGGGTTCGAGGAAGACGGCGGCGGTCTCCTCGTCGACGGCGGCGGCGAGCTCCGCGGGGTCGTCGTAGGGGACGAACTCGACGGGGCCGGGCAGCGGGCCGAACCCCTCCTTGTACTTGTCTTTCCAGGTCATCGCCAGCGAGCCGAGCGTTCGGCCGTGGAACGCCCGGGTGGCGGCGACGACCTTCGAGCGGCCGGTGGCTGAGCGGGCGAACTTCAACGCCGCCTCGTTGGCCTCCGTGCCGGAGTTACACAGCCAGACGTTGGTGAGCCCGCCGGGAGCTAGCGCCCCCAGCTTCTCGTAGGTCTCGGTGCGCGTGGCCGTCGGGTACGACCCCTGGACGTACAGCAGGTCGGTGGCCTGAGACTGCACCGCCTCGACCACGTCCGGGTGACAGTGGCCGATGGGCGCACAGGCGTATGAGGCGCCGAAGTCGAGGTAGTCGGTGCCGTCGGTGCCCTGGAGGTGGACGCCGTCGCCGCCGGCCAGCGCCAGCGGCTTCTCCGAGAAGACGAAGCCGTCGCCGGCCTCGGCTGCCGCGTCCTCCTCTTCGACCGCGGTCTCTCCGTCGCTCGGTTCGGAGCTCACGACTCCACCTCCTCGGCCGCGGCCTCGTCGTCGACGACGGCCGATTGTGCGACGGTCGTGCCGTCGCCGTCGAGCGCCGCCAGCACGGGGTCACGGAGGTTCGCGTCAGCGATGATCACTTTGGGTGCCCCCGCGGTCAGCGCCTCCCCAGCGGCCATGACCTTCTTCGTCATGAATCCCTCGGCGGCGGCTTCGAGGGCGTCGAACTCCGCCGGCGTCTCGACGGCGTGGATGCGCGTCTCGGGGTCGTCGGGGTCCTCGTAGACGCCGGCGACGTCGGTGAGCGCGACCAGCGGCGCGCCGAGTTCGCCGGCGACGGCCGCGGCCGCGCGGTCGGCGTCGGCGTTGACCGGGGTGAACGTCGTCGCCTCGTCGTCCTCCGCGCCCAGCATCGGCACGGTGACGACCGGGACGTACCCCGCCTCGGTTAGCAGGCCGAGCAGGTCGCCGTCGACGGATTCGACGGTCCCCGAATGGTCGCCGCGCTTGATTTTCTTCGTGCCGTCCTCGAGGACGCGGACCGCCGACTTGCGCGGCCCCGTCAGGAGGCCACCGTCGACGCCGGAGAGGCCGACGGCGTCGACGCCGGCGTTCTGGAACTGCGCGACGAGGCCGGTGTTGACCTTGCCGGCCATCGCCATCGTGAACGCCGTCATCGTCTCGGCGTCGGTGAACCGTCCGGTGACCCCGCCGGGGGTCTCGACGTACTCCGGCTCGATGTCGAGGTCGGCCAGCGTCTCGTCGACCGCCGTCGAGCCGCCGTGGACGACGACGACGTTCGTGCCGTTGGCGACGAGGTGGGCCACGTCGCCGACGGCCCCCGCTGGGTCGACCGCCTTCGCGCCGCCGACCTTGACGACCACCGTCTCCGGGTCGTCCGCGCCGGAGTGCTCGAAGCCGCCGTCGGCGGCGAACGTGACGGTGCCGGCGCCGTCGGCGACGAGGTGCTCGCCGTCGAGGTCAGCCGGGTCGGTCGGGCTGGCCGCCGGGGAACCGGAGGGCGTCCCCGTCACGGCGCCCCCACCGGGTGGAGCCCCCGCTTGTTCAGACCGGCGGTTTCGGGCAGGCCGAGCGCGACGTTGGCCGCGTGGACCGCCTGCCCCGCCGACCCCTTCATCACGTTGTCGATGGCCGAGAAGACGACGACCCGGCCGGAGTCGGCGTCGAGTTCGAAGCCGACCTCGGCGCGGTTGGTGCCCGCGACGCTCTTCGGCTCGGGGTAGCGGTACACGCCGCCGCCCCCGGCGACGAGGTCGACGAACGGCTCGTCCTCGTAGGCCTCGCGGTAGGCCGCCCAGCAGTCGCCCTTCGACACCGGCTCGGGGAAGGCGTGACAGGTCGCCGACGCCCCCCGAACCATGTCGACCGCGTGGACGGTGAACGCCGTCGAGAGCCCGAGATACGCCTCTATTTCGGCCTCGTGGCGGTGGCCAGTCGGCGCGTACGGGCGGACGACGCCAGAGCGCTCGGCGTGAGAGGCGGCCGCGCCGCCGCCGGCGCCGCCCTCGCTGGAGCCGACCTTCACGTCCACGACGACGCGGTCGTCGTCGGTGAGGAGGCCGGCCTCGACCAGCGGGGCGAGTCCGAGGATGGTCGCGGTGGCGTTGCAGCCGCCGGCGGCGACCAGGTCGGCGTCGGCGAGGCCCTCGCGGTTCAGTTCCGGCAGCGCGTACGTCGCCTCCGCGAGCAGCGCCGGCGCCTCGTGGCCGTCGTACCACTCGTCGTAGGCGTCGGCCTCGGGCAGCCGGAAGTCCGCCGAGAGGTCGACGACCGTGTCGGCGGCGTCCCGAAAGGCGTCGATGCGCTCCATCGAGACGCCGTGGGGCGTCGCCGCGAACAGCAGGTCCGTCGAGGGCAGCGTCGCCGGGTCCGAAAAGCGCAGGTCGGTGTCCCGGAGGTTCGGGTGGACCGCTCCCAGCGAGCGGTTCTCGTACTGCCGGGAGGTGACCGCCTCCAATTCGACGTTCGGATGGTCGGCCAGCAGGCGACAGAGCTCGCCGCCGGCGAAGCCGGAGGCGCCGACGACCGTCGCGGTGTAGGTGGCGTGGTCGACCGCGGTCTCGGCCGCGGCGTCGGTCGCGCCCGTCGTCACGCCGTCGCCACCTCCGTCTCGTCGGTCTCGGCCGCGGCGTCGGCCTTCGCCTCCAGCCAGTCGACGACTGCGGCGGGCACGTCCACGTCGACGGCGTCGTTCAGCGCCTTGAACTCGACCGTGTGGTTGACCTCGTGGACCGTGTAGGAGTCGCCGGTCTCCATGAGGTCGACCCCGAGCAGGCCGCCGCCGACGGCGTCGGCCGCCTCGCGGGCGAGCGCGGCCGCCTCGGCGTCCAGCTCGAACGCCTCCGTGTCGGCGCCTTTCGCGGCGTTGGTTAGCCAGTGGTCGCCCGAGCGGGCCATCGCCGCGACGGGCTCGCCGTCCAGCGTCAGCACGCGCAGGTCCCGGCCGGGCTTGTCGACGAACTGCTGGACGTAGAACACCTTGTGCTCGTAGTGGCCCAGCGTCGCCTTGTGTTCGAGCACCGCCTCGGCGGCGGCGCGGGTGTCGAGCTTGGCCATCAGCCGCCCCCAGGAGCCGACGACCGGCTTGAGCACGCAGGGGTAGCCGAACTGCTCGACGACCGCCAGCGCGCTGTCGGTGTCGAAGGCGACGGCCGTCTCCGGCGTCGGGACGCCGGCCTCCGAGAGCGCGAGGCTCGTCTCGACCTTGTCCGCGCAGACGCGAGCGGTCGCCGGGTCGTTGACGACGGGCACGTCGTACGCCGCCGCGAACCGGGAGGTGTACAGCGACCGCGACGTGGCGAGACACCGGTCCAGCAACACGTCGCACGTCTCCAGTGTCGTCGCCGTCTCCGTGTCGGCGACCTCGCAGTCGCCGACGCCGGCGTCGCTCGTCCCGCAGATGCCGAACGTCGCCTTCCGGACGTCGACCTTCTCGACCTCGTGGCCGCGGTCACGCAGCTCGGCGAGCAGGAGCTTCTCGTCTTTCCGTATCCGTGAGTAGAGCAGTCCGACGCGCACGCTCACTCACCCCAGTCCTCTTCGAGCTCCGGGGCTCGGTCGAGGACCGGCGGATGAGTGTCGATAACTTCGAGCTCGACGCCACACGTCGTACAGTCTACGATCTCTCCCGCTTCCAAGTCGTCGTGCAGGGAGAGCGTTCCCCCACACTCGACGCAGTCGGCTTCGGTCATGGTGTACCCAACTGTATCCCCCTGAGACACTTCAATTCATCGCTTTTGCTTCTGAAATTAAAAGACGGAGTAGGGACTATCGGCGCGTTCAGGCGCCGACGGCGGCGAACGGCGATTCGGTGTCGAGAGTGTGATGAATGTGTGCCCCTGCACGGGGCGGCGGGAGCGGGGCCCCGACCGGTCGCGGTCGTCGCGCCGCGGCCGGTCGCGCCGCTCGTCGTCGAGGTCGTCGGAGTCGCGGTCGACGCTGGGGCAGCTCAGACATACTCGGACACCTCGTCGGCGAGCGCGTCGGCGGCGGCCGCGAGCGCGTCGCGGCGCGAGGAAACGGCGGTCTCGTCGGCTTCGAGGCTCTCGGTCGCGGCCGCGACCTCCGCGGCGGTCGCCTCAGGGGCGGGGCCGCCGGCGGAATCGCGGGCCGCGACGCTCTCGGCGGGGTCGAGCGCCGACAGCAGGGCCTCGCGGCTCACGGATGTCGAAACGGGCTCCCCCGTAACCGCTTCGACGGCCGCGTCAATTTCTGCGACCGCGGTTTCGGGGTCGTCGGCGTCGAGCGCCGCCTCCGCGTCGGCGGCCGCCGCGGCGACGGCCTCGTGAGCCGACCGGAAGGGGACGCCCGCCTGTGCGAGCAGGTCGGCGACGCCCGTCGCCGTCGAGAACCCCTCCCCGGCGGCCGCCGCCAGAGCGTCCTCGTGCCACTCGGCGGTGCCGACGGCGCCGGCGGCGACCTCCACGGCCTCGGTGACGGCGTCGACCGACTCCCAGACGTGCGGCGTCGCGCGCTGGAGATCGCGGTTGTACGCCCGGGGCAGCCCCTTCAGCGTCGTGAGCAGGCCGGTCAGCCCGCCGACGGCGTCGCCGGCGGTCGCCCGAACCAGCTCCAACGTGTCGGGGTTGACCTTCTGGGGCATGATGGAGGAGGTGGAGGCGTAGTCGTCCGCGGGCGTCAGAAAGCCGCGGTTGGCGAACAGCAGCGCGTCCGCCGCCAGTCCGGAGGCGGTGACGGACGCTGTCGCCAGCGCCGACGCGGCCTCAACGAGGAAGTCACGGCCGGCGGCGGCGTCGGCGCTGTTGCGGACGACGCCGTCAAAGCCGAGCAGCGCGGCCGTCCGCTCGCGGTCCACGTCGAACGGCGTGCCCGCGAAGGCGGCGCCGCCGAGGGGCGAGCGGTTCGTCCGGTCGTACGCCGCCAGCAGCCGCGCCGTGTCGCGGGCGACCGCGCCCTCGTACGACAGCGCCCAGTGGGCGACCGTCGTCGGCTGGGCGGGCTGGAGGTGCGTGTAGCCGGGCATCACCGTCTCGCCGTGGCTCTCGGCGACGTCGACGAGCGCCCGGCGGAGGCCAGCGGTGGCCTCGGCCGCGGCGAGGAGGTCCTCGCGCAGCCGGTAGCGGATGCACGTCGCCACCTCGTCGTTGCGTGAGCGGGCGGTGTGCATCCGACCGCCGTCGGGGCCGACCCGGTCGACGACCGCCGACTCGATGGCCTCGTGGACGTCCTCGCCGTCGGGCAGCGCACCGTGGCCGTCGGCCGCGACGTCGTCGAGCGCGGCGAGGATTTCGCCGGCCACGTCGTCGGCGACGACGTCCTGCTCGGCGAGCATCACCACGTGGGCGCGGTCGACCGCGAGGTCGGCGTCGAAGATGCGCTCGTCGGCCGCGAGGCTGGAGAGGAACGAGCGGGCGGGGCCGCCGCTGAAGCGGTCGCGGCGGACGACCGTGTCGGCCTCGTCGCCGCCGTCGCTCCCCTCGGGCATCGGTTACTCCTCCGTGCCGTCGCCGCCGTCAGCCGCGAGGTCCGGCTTCGAGACGCCGTCGCTGCCGGCGGCGGCGTTCGCGAGCCGGCTCTGGAAGCCGTGGTACTTCGCGACGCCGGTGGCGTCGGCCTGGGCGATGTCGCCGACGGACTCCGTGTTGAACGACGCCGCCGACTCGGAGTAGGCGGCGTGTGCGGAGTCGCGGGCGACGACACGGGCTTGACCGCCCTCGAAGCGGACGGTGACTGTGCCGGTGACCCGTTGCTGGGTCGCGTCGACGAACGCCTCCAGGGCGTCCATCAGCGGGGCGTCGACCAGTCCCTCGTAGGCCTTGTTCGCCCACTGCTGGTCGACCTGCGTCTTGAACTCGCGTTCCTCCTGGGTGAGAACCAGCTGTTCGAGCCCCTGGTGGGCGGCCAGCAGCGTCGTCGCCGCCGGGTGCTCGTAGTTCTCGCGGACCTTCAGCCCGAGCATGCGGTCCTCCATCATGTCGGTACGCCCGACGCCGTGGGCGCCGGCGAGCTCGTTGAGGTGCTCGGTCAGCGCGACGGGGTCGTACGACTCGCCGTCGGCGGCGACGGGGTAGCCGTGTTCGAACTCGATTTCGACTTCCGCGGTTTCGGCGGTCGGGTCCGTCGTCCACTCGTAGATGTCCGTCGAGGGGACGTAATCGGGCTTTTCGAGGTCGCCGCCCTCGACCGAGCGCGACCAGAGGTTCGTGTCGATGGACCACTCGCCCTCGTTGCCGCTCTCGACCGGGAGCTCCTTGTCGGCGGCGTAGTCGATCTCCCACTCGCGGGTGAGCCCGAGCTCGCGCACCGGGGCGATGACCTCCTCGACCGCGTCGGCGCCGCGCCAGACGGCCTCGAAGCGCAGCTGGTCGTTGCCCTTCCCGGTACAGCCGTGAGCCAGCGCCTCGCAGTCGTGGGTCTCGGCGACGGAGAGTATCTTCTCGGCGATGACCGGGCGGGCCAGCGCCGTCCCCAGGGGGTAGCCCTGATAGGTGGCGTTGGCCCGGACTGAGTCGAAACACAGCTCGGCGAACTCGGCTCGCGCGTCAACGACGTAGTGTTCCAGCCCCAGCGCCTCGGCCGTCTCCTCGGCCTCGGCGAACTCCGCGGCCGGCTGGCCGACGTCGACGGTGACGCCGACGACCTCGTCGTAGCCGTACTCCTCTTTCAGCAGCGGGACACAGACGGTGGTGTCCAGACCACCGCTGAACGCGAGCGCGACGCGAGCTGTCATCGTTCGAATCGACGCCGTTGGCACGTATAAATTCGTCGTTCTATTTATCCGAAATTAAATGCCACACGGCACTCTAACCGTGAAATCGGAGCAAAACGGCAACGACGAGATGGGGTGAGAAATGGGGCCTTAGCGGCCCGGTCGCGGTCGCACGGCTCGCGGGACTGCGGCGTCGACGTTGCCACGAGCCGTCGTCATTACGCATACGTCCTTATCGGAGCCAATAAAGCGTTGCGGTCGACGGAATCGGTCACAAAACGGCAGTCGGGGGAGCGCCGAGCCGTCGGCGGAATGGGGTGAACCGAATGGGGAGCCCATTGAATCCGACGGCCTGACGCGAACGATAGTCGGTGCTAGAGCCGTCTAAACGCCCGCCAGAGTTGCGGGCGTCTCACACACGCCCGAAGTCGTTATATCCGGAGCGGAAACGGTCGTCCCGGGAACGGGCCTGCGCCGTCGGCGACGACGGAGCCGCGTCGCGGCGGCCGCGACGGGCGGAACGGACGCGGCGACTGCGACGCGTCGAGGAACGGCGCCACCGCCGCGGGCGGGCGAAGCCGTCCGCCGAACCCGCGTCAGGCATGCGATTTACGTCGCCGCCGCGCCCAGTGACGGGCATGAGCACGGTGGAGGACGACCCGACGGCGCCGCCGGATGACAACCCCTACGTCCGCGACCCCGACACGGAGTTCGACCCCCCCGAGTCTCTCGGCGAGGAGACCGCCGAGCGACAGATAGAGCGCCTGCGGGCGGCGATTCGCTACCACGATTACCGCTACTACGTCGCCAGCGACCCGGTCGTCGCCGACCGCACGTACGACGCGCTGTTCAGCCGGCTGGAGCGCCTGGAGGCGGCGTTCGACCGCCAGACGGAGACCAGCCCGACCGCTCGGGTCGGCGGGGAGACGCTCGAGGAACTGGCGTCCGTCGAGCACGTCGCCCCGATGCTCTCCATCGACCAGAGCGGCGACGCCGACGACGTGCGGGCCTTCGACGAGCGAGTCCGCCGGCGGCTGAGCCGCGACGGCGACGATGAGGACGACGGCGACGAGGAGCCGACGGTCCGGTACACCTGCGAGCCGAAGTTCGACGGCCTCTCGCTGGAGGTCGTCTACGAGGACGGCGTCTATCGGCGCGCCGCCACCCGCGGCGACGGCGCGGTCGGGGACGACGTAACCGAGCAGGTCCGCACCATCGCCTCGATTCCCCAGCGGCTCCGCGGGGACCACCCGGAGTTCCTCGCCGTCCGCGGGGAAGTGTTCATGCCCAAAGACGCCTTCCAGGCGCACAACGCCGAGCGCATCGAGCGCGGCGACGACCCCTTTGCCAACCCGCGCAACGCCGCCGCCGGCACCCTCCGCCAACTGGACCCCGACGTCGTCGCCGAGCGCCCGCTCGATTGCTTCTTCTACGACGTGCTCGGCACCGGCGACGCCGACGACGACGCCGACCCCGACACCCAGCGAGCCGTCGTCGACGCGCTGGCGCGGTGGGGGCTCCCGGTGAACGGCCGGACCGAGCGAGTCGACGACATCGAGGACGCGATAGACTACCGGGACCGCCTGCTCGCCGACCGCGAGGGGCTGAACTACGAGGTCGACGGCACGGTCATCAAGGTCGACGACCGCGGCGCTCAGGCCGAACTGGGGACGACCCAGCGGGCATACCGGTGGGCGTTCGCCTACAAGTTCCCCGCCCGCACCGAGGAGACGACCGTCGCCGGCGTCGCCGTCCAGATCGGCCGCACCGGGCGGCTCACCCCGGTCGCGCTACTGGAGCCGGTCGACGTCGGCGGCGTCACCGTCTCGCGGGCCTCGCTACACAACCCCGCTGAGATCGAGCGCCTCGGCGTCGACGCCGGCGACCGGGTCCGCGTCGAACGCGCCGGCGACGTCATTCCGCAGATCGCCGAGGTCGTCGAGGCCGACTCCGAGTCGACGTACGACTTCCCGACGGAGTGTCCGGTGTGTGCGAGCCCGGTCGAGCGCGACGGCCCGCTGGCCTTCTGCTCTGGGGGGCTGTCCTGTCCCCGCCAGCAGGAGCGAGCGATAGAGCACTACGCCGGCGACGCCGGCCTCGATATCGAGGGACTCGGCCCCGAACGCGTCGACGAACTGCTCGAGGCCGGCCTCGTCGAGCGGGTGCCGGACCTCTACGACCTCGTCGTCGAGGAGCTGGCCGCGCTGGAGGGGTGGGGCGAGACCAGCGCCGAGAACCTCCTCGCGGAGATAGCGGCGACGACCGAGCCGTCGCTGGCAGCGTTTCTCTCCGCGCTGGGGATTCGCGAGGTGGGCCCCGCGACCGCCGAGGACCTAGCCGTCGCCTTCGGCGACCTCGACGCCTTCCCCGTCGGCGTCGGCGACGACGCACCGAGCGAGGCCGACCTCGACGCCTTCGAGGAGGCGGTGACCGAAATCGACGGTATCGGCGAGACGGTCGCCGGGCACGTCCGGGAGTTCTTCGAGTCCGCGGGGAACCGGCGGGTCATCGCCGACCTCCGGGCCGCCGGCGTCGAACCGCAGTCGAACGAACGCGGCGGCGAGGAGGGCGAACGGCCCCTTGAGGGCTGCACGTTCGTGTTTACCGGCTCGCTGTCGGTGTCCCGAGACGCCGCACAGGCGCTCGTCGAGCGCCACGGCGCCAGCGCCACGGGGTCGGTGTCGGGCAACACGGACTACCTCGTCGTCGGCGACAGCCCCGGTCGGCGCAAGCGCGAGGCCGCCGACGAGGAGGGAGTACCCCAACTCGACGAGGAGGAGTTCGCCGACCTGCTGGCCGGCCACGGCATCGACTACCCCGAGGCGGCGTGACCGCCGGCGAAGCGCCGGCGGCTCAGAGGTCGCGCTCGCGGAACGACCACAGCCCGAGCGCGACGGGAGCGAACACCCAGAATGAAAGGTACAGCCCGACGAACGGGTCGGTGAACGGCACCGCCAGCGACTCCCCCAGCGCCTCCTGGGCGGCCGGGTCCGGGAACAGGAAGAAGCCGAACATCTGCTGGCGGGCCGCCAGCGCCGGCCCCAGCAGCGAGTCGACCAAGGTCTTGTACGCCTGGATGGGGTTCAGCAGCTTCACGAACAGCAACACCTCGTAGCGGCCGGGCGAGCCGAGTCCGAGCAGCTGTTGCATCCCGTCGGCGAACTTGTTGGCGAGCCAGTTCCAGCCGAAGTTGACGACGAGGAAGTACCCGACCGCGGCGTACACCGCGCGCTGGGTGGACTCCGTCGCGGCGGAGATACCCACCGCGACGGCGACGAACACCACGCCGAGCGCCGCCGTCAACACCGCGAAGCCGACGTACACCGCCGGATCGAACGTCCCCCCGGCCGCGAGCAGGACCAGCGCCGCCACCGCGAAGCCGACGGCGATAGGCAGGGCCACGACCGCGCTCCGGCCGAGGACCTTGCCGACGACGACGTCGTCGCGGGAGTGGGGCAGCGACAACAGTAGCTTCAGCGTCCCCGACTCCCGCTCACGGGTGATGGCGGCGTAGGCGACGACGATGGCGATGAGCGGCACCAACACCGCCGTCGCCTCCTTGATAAGGAAGATGAACACGGAGACGACGCCCTGCTGGGCCTGCTGGGCGTTGGCCGGCGCCTGGACAAAAAACCGGAGGACGGTCGGCACCGAGAACACCAGCACGAACAGCGCCGACAGCGCCCACAGCGTCCGCGAACGAACGGCGTCCCGGAAGTCCTTGCGCGCGACGGCCTCCCAGCTCATCGGTCGACACCCCCGTCGGCGTCGACGCCTGTGCCCTCGTCTCCGTCTCCCGGGCCGTCGCCGTCGGTCACTGCGGTCGCCGTCTCGGCGCCAGCGGCTCCGGCGCCGTCCTCGGTGTAGGCGATGAACAGGTCCTCCAAGGAGGTCTCCTCGGTCTCGAAGTCCTTGACCGTCACGCCGGCGTCCTCCAGGGCGCCGATGACCTCGGTCTTGGCGCCGGGGTCGCAGGCGACGGTCACGGTGCCGCCGTCGGTCTGGGCGGCGTCGACGCCGGCCAGCTCGCGGACGCCGGCGAGGTCGTCCTCGGCGCAGGCGTCGACCGTGACGGTCAGGGTCGCCCCCTCGTCGACGGCCTCGCGCAGCCCGTCGATTGAGTCCTCGGCGACGAGCTCGCCGTCGCGCATGATGCCGACCCGGTCGCAGACGGCCTCGACCTGTCCGAGCACGTGACTGGAGAAGAACACGGTCGTGCCGCGGTCGGCCTCGGCGCGGACGATGTCGCGCATCTCCTTGGCGCCGGTGGGGTCCAGCCCGGTCGAGGGCTCGTCGAGGATGAGCAGGTCGGGGTCGCCGACCAGCGCCATGCCCAGCGCCAACCGCTGGCGCATCCCTTTCGAGTAGCCGCCGGCCTGGCGGTCGTCGGCGTCCGAGAGGCCGACCCGGTCGAGCACGTCGTCGGGGTCGGCGGCGACGTCCTTGGACTCGGCCGCGAACTCGAGGTGTTCTCGGCCGGTGAGGCGGTCGTAGATGTCGTACCCCTCCGGGAGGACGCCGGTCCGGTCGCGGACGGCGACGCTGTCGGCCTGGGCGTCCATGTCGAGAACGCGAACGTCGCCCCGCGTGGGCCGAACGAAGTCCAGCACCATGTTGATCGTCGTCGATTTGCCGGCGCCGTTGGGTCCGAGGAAGCCGAACACCTCCCCTTCGGGGACCGTCAGGTCGAGGTCGCGGACGGCGGTCACGTCGCCGAACCGCTTGGTCACGCCGGCCAGTTCGATAGCGGCCATGTCAGGCGCTTGCGTCCCCACCGGTGAAAGGGTTTTAGGTCGGCGACAGGGTCGACGGCGCGGTCGATTCCGACGACGGCGCGTCGCTCAGACCGCGTCGTCGGGGTCGTGTTCGTCCGCCATCCGGTCGGCCTCAGTCGCGAAGCGCTCAACGTCGGTTGGGTCGGGTCGCTGCAGGCGCTCCGGGTCGTCGACCTCAACCGCCGCGGTCACGTCGGCGTGCGGGAGCCCGGCCGACAGCTGTCGTCGATACACCCGCTCGCCGTCCCGCGTCGCGTACGTCAGCTCCAGGGTTCCGCGAGTCGACGTCGCGCTCGACCAGCCAGAGACGAGGCATGGACCGGCGTTGGCGGCGGCTGCGCTTGGAAGTGGCGACTCTGAGGAGAACGGGGAATCAGCGCTCGAAATCGAAGCCGCCGAGGTCCGGGTCCGAGTCGGAGTCGGCGTCGGCGGTATCGCTGTCGCCGTCGGCGTCGCTGCCGACGCTGTCGGCGTCGACGGCGTCACCACGGCCGAGCGCGACCCCGCCGTCCGGCCGGGCGCTGTCGGTGCCCCGGAGCTCGCGAACTCTGGCTTCGAGCTCCTCGATGGCATCGGTCTGGTCGTCGGTCGCGGCGACGATGCGGTCGGCCGCCGTCTCGGTCTGGTCGGCGTGTTCGCGGGCCTCTTCGATGGTGGCGGTCAGCTCCTCGATCGTCGCCGCCTGGTCGTCGGTCGCGCGGGAGACCTCGGCGATGCCGTCGGCGGCCTCGTCGATGGCTTCGGCGATGTCCTCGAACGCCCGGAGCACGTCCGTGATCTGGTCGCTGGCGTGGTCGATGCGCTCATGGGACTGCTCGGCGGCGACGACCGTCTCGTCCATCTGGGCCTGGAGCTCCTCGATGTTCGTCGTTATCTGTTCGGTGTGCTGGCGGGTCTCGTCGGCGAGGGTCTTGACCTCCTCGGCGACGACCGCGAAGCCGTCGCCGTCCTTGCCGGCGCGGGCGGCCTCGATGTTGGCGTTGAGCGCGAGCAGGTTCGTCTGCTCGGCCACGTCGGAGATGACCTCGACGACCTCCTCGATGTCGTCCATCCGGTCGCCCAGACTCGCCACCGACTCGACCAGCTCCTCGCCGATGTCAGTCACCTCGTCGGTGGCCTCGCGGGCGTCCTCGCTGGCGCCGAGCCCGTCGTTGGCTGCGTCGCGGGCGTCCTCGGCGGCGGTGTCGACCTGTTCGGCGGTGGCCGCGACCTCCTCCATCGACGCCGAGAACGTCTGCATCTCGCTGACTCCCTCCGCGAGGAGATCGTTCTGATCGGTGACGTTGCGGGCGATTTCGCCCGCGGCCTCGACGGCGTAATCGACGGAGTCGGCCAGCTGGTCGGCCTGCTCGTCGACGCGCTGGGCCAACGTCTGGAGCTTCTCGGCGGTGTCGTTGACCTCCTCGACCACGAGCAACAGCTCGTCGTTCAGGCAGTCCTCGTCGCCGTCGAAGGCGGCCCGGGCGTCGAGGTTGCCGTCGACCAGCGCCGTCAGCGTCGCCCCGACCTCGTCGACGAGTTCGGCGGTCGCCTCCTTCCGGTTGACCGCCTCCGTCCGGTCGCGGATTGTCTCCACGGCGGCGACGAGTTCGCCGCCCTCGTACAGCGGCTTGGCGGTGAACTCGGCGTGGAGCTGACGGCCGTTTTTCCTGAACGAGCGCTCGTCGCAGTAGAGGTTCAGCGAGCGGTTCTCACAGCGTACGCCGAACCGTTCGTCGGCGTTCTCGGGGGCCGAGATCACCTTCTCCGCGAGAGTGCGGTCGTGGTCGGTGTCTCCCGTCCCCATCATCGCCGCCGGGTTCTCCGAGCCTTTGGCCTCCGCCGCCGGGGTGTCCGTCAGTTCCTCCATGCTTCGGTTCCAGGCGACGACCTCGCCGTCGGCGCTGAGCATGAACACCGGCAGACCGATGCCGTCCAACAGGACGTCGTCGTCGACGTCGAAGCCCCCGGCCCCGCTCTCGTCGGCCTCAGCCGTGTCGGTATCCGGCGTCCCCGCAGCGTCGTCGATCGACGTCGCCGTCACTCCGCCGTCGGGAACCGACCGGCGGGAATCGTCGTCTCCGAACCAGCCCGACAGTCGTCCGAGCAGACTCATGGAAGGCTCGACCCGTCGCGGGTTCGTATAATTTATCCCTCTGTAATCAGAACTGATAATCTGACTCCCGATACGCTGAAACCGGGGGACCGCTAAACGACGACGATGGAGGTGAGCGAGGTCCGCGACCGCGCGGCCGACCTGCCGACCGACCCCGGCGTGTATCAGTTCCTCGACGGGGAGACGGTGGTGTACGTCGGGAAAGCGGTCGACCTCCGGGACCGGGTGCGGTCGTACGCCGACCCGCGCGGCGAACGCATCCACCAGATGGTCGCCCGCGCGGACGACATCGACGTCGCCGTCACCGACACGGAGACGCAGGCGTTGTTGCTGGAGGCGAACCTCATCAAGCGCCATCGGCCGCGGTACAACGTCCGGCTGAAAGACGACAAGTCGTACCCGCTGGTCCAGCTGACGGACCATCCCGTCCCGCGAATCGAGATCACCCGCGACCCCGACGACGCCGCGACCGTCTTCGGACCGTTCACGAGCAAGTCCGAGTTGGAGGTCGCGGTGAAGGCGCTACGGGAGACGTACGGCCTGCGGGGCTGTTCGGACCACAAGTACGAGGGCCGAGACCGCCCGTGTCTCGATTACGAAGTGGGGCTGTGCTCGGCCCCGTGTACCGGGGAGATCGACGACTCGACCTACGGCGAGGACGTCGAGAGCGCCGTCCGCTTCTTCGAGGGCGAGACCGGCATCCTCGCAGACCCGCTGCGGCGGGCGATGGAGGCCGCCGCCGCCGCCGAGGAGTTCGAGCGCGCCGCCAACCTCCGCGACCGGCTGGCGACGGTCGAGTCGTTCCACGGCGAGGGCGGCGACGCCGTGGCGACGCAGGGCGACGAACGCGCCGTCGACGTCCTCGGCGTCGCCGTCGAGGGCGAGCAGGCGACGGTCGCGCGGCTCCACAGCGACGGCGGGCAGCTGGTCGACCGGTCGCGCCACCGACTCGACGCCCGCGCCGGCGACGACGCCCCCGTCGTCCTCTCGGCGTTCCTCGCGCAGTTCTACGCCGAGCGCGATCTCCCGGACGCCGTGTTGCTCTCGGAGCATCCGACGGACGACGACGTGGTCGAGTGGCTGGAAAGCGCCGGCACGGCTGTCCGCGTTCCCGGCGCCGGTCGAGAGGCGACGCTGGTCGACCTCGCGCTCAAGAACGCCCGGTCGGGGCCGACCGAGCACGACGAGGTGGCGCGGCTGGGGCGGGCGCTGGGCGTCGACCGGCCCGAGCGCGTCGAGGGGTTCGACGTGAGCCACGCCCAGGGGTCGGCCGTCGTCGGCTCGAACGTCTGCTTCGTTGACGGCGACGCCGAGAAGTCGGCCTACCGGCGCAAGAAGCTCCCCGAGCACAACGACGATTACGCCAACATGCGCGAGCTGGTCCGCTGGCGGGCCGAGCGCGCCGTCGAAGGGCGTGACGACCGGCCGGACCCCGACCTGCTGCTCATCGACGGCGGCGACGGCCAGCTCGGCGCCGCCCGGGACGCCCTCGCGGAGGTCGGCTGGGACGTGTCGGCCGTCGCCCTCGCCAAGGAGGACGAACTCGTCGTCACGCCCGACGGCGTCCACGACTGGGACGACGACGCCCCGCAGCTGCACCTCTGCCAGCGCGTCCGGGACGAGGCCCACCGCTTCGCGGTCCAGTACCACGAGACGCTCCGGGACGAGGTCTCGACGGTCCTCGACGACGTGCCGGGGGTCGGCCCCGAGACGCGAAAGCGGCTGCTCAGGCGGTTCGGCTCTGTCGACAACGTTCGAGCGGCGACCGAGGCGGACCTCCGCGACGTGCCGGGCGTCGGGGAGGCGACCGCGACGGCGATTCAGCAGCGGCTGTAGATGGGCGAACAGGCGCCACGACGGACAGCGAATCCGATCGCGAACCGCGAGACGACGTGGCGCACACCCGCGGCCCGTCTCGCGGCGGAACGTCAGATCACGCCGTCGGTGGTCGCGTCCCGGTATTTGAACCCTCGGACCGTCAGTCGCCGGCGAGCGTCGGCGAGCGCGCAAGCAGCCAGCCGGCGGCGGCGACGAACGGGACGACCGCGAGCAGCCCGGTCGGCGCCGGACCGAGTAGCGGCCGCGACGACCCCCCGAGGAACAGCAGCGGGAGACCGCCGCCGGCGTTGACCGCGCCGTGACCCAGCGCGGCCGACCACACCGACCCCTCCCGGAGCGTCGCCCACGCGAGGAGGACGCCGACGGAGACGGTGAACGCGACGAAGGCGACCATTCCCGTCCAGGGTGCGCCGGGGTAATCGAGGCCGTAGTTGTGGCCCATGGCGATGATGGGCCAGTGCCAGACGCCCCAGACGACGCCGACCGCCACCGCCGCCCGGCGTTCGCCCAGCGGTCGGAGCTTCGGGAGGAGGTACGCCCGCCAGCCGAACTCCTCGCCGAACGTGACGACGACGTTCAACAGCGGGGCGACTGTCACCGCGGCGAGAATCTGAATCGCGGCGACCGTCCGCGCGTCGAGGCCGGCCGCGCCGGCCGACGCCAGCGTCGTCCGGAACTGCGAGAGCCCCGGCGAGAACTGCGACGGGAACGCGAGGAAGTAGGTGGCCCCGCCGACGACCGTGAGCGCCGCCGGGAGAAGCCACATCGCGGCGTACGTCCGAACCGCGCCGTCGACGTCGGGCCGGAGCATGAGCCGGCGCTTCCCCTCGCCGGTTAGCAGCCGGGCGGCGACGTTGCCGACCGCCGGGCCGAACATGTACGCCGTCGGCAGGAGCAGCGCCGCCAGCGTGAGCGGGCCGACGACCTCGGGGCTGTCGACGAGGCCGCCGGTCGCCCAGAGGACGGCCCCTGTCATCCAGGAAACGCCGAAGGTGACGAGCAGGAAGGCGCCGATACGTCGGGTTTCGAGCGGTGTGGAGGGCACGACCGAACCGGCCACGGGAGAGGACTTCAATCTGCCGTCGTTCGTCGTCTGGTCGGTGACCGACGGCGCTGGGTGAGCCGAAAACGGCGAGCGCGAAACTGTGCACGAGGAGGCGAGCGACGGGCGGGTCGCAATCGGCCGTCGTCAGTCGATCGTCGCGTACTGGTCGCGCAGCTTCTCGGCGGCCTCGTCCATCAGCTCGCGCTCGTAGTCGTCGAGGTCCCACTCGACGACCTCCTCGACGCCGTTCGAGCCCAGCTTCACGGGGACGCCGAAGGCGGTGTCCTCGTAGCCGTACTCGCCGTCGAGGACGACCGAGCAGGGAAGCACCTCGCCGGTGTCCCGGAGGATGGCCTCGACCGTGTGAGCGACGCCGGTGGCCGGACCCCACTGGGTCGCCCCCTTGCGCTCGATGACGTCCATCGCAGACTGCTGGAGGTCCGAAAGAATTTCCTCGCGCTCGTCGGCGTCGAACTCGGGGTCGTGACCGTCAACGCGGACCTTCGAGAACGCCGGCACCTGCGCGTCGCCGTGTTCGCCGAGGATGGTCGCCTCGACGTTCTGGACCGGCGCGTCGAAGCGCTCGGAGAGGACGTACCGGAACCGCGCGGAGTCGAGCCGACCGCCGAAGCCGACGACCCGCTCGCGGGCGCGCTCGCCGGTCTCGTAGAGGTGGCGGTTGAGCAGGTCAACCGGGTTGGAGGTCGTCACGGTCACGAAGTCGTCGTTGTGTTCGGCCAGCGAGGAACCGATGTCGGCCATGATGGGCGCATTGTCGCCCGCGAGGTCGATACGGGTCTGCCCGGGCTGGCGCGGGATGCCGGCCGTGATGACGACCACGTCCGAGCCGGCAGTGGCCTCGTAGTCGCCCTGCCGGACGGTCGTGTTGGAGTCGTAGGCGACCCCGTGGTTCGCGTCCGCGGCCTGCCCGACGGTCTCGTCTTCCTTCTCGGGGATGTCGACGAAGACGAGTTCGTCCACTACGTCACGAAGCGCGAGGCTGTAGCCGGCGGCGGCACCGACGGTCCCCGCTGCGCCGACCACGCTGACTTTCGTCATATCACGTATGGTCGTCGCCGGAGCGTGATTAAACCCATCGGAACGCGCGGTATCGAGCCGCCATCGACGTGTTCGGCCTTCGTCGTCCGTCGAATTCGCGTTGGTCCGTCCGACCCCGCGGGCGGAGGTTTTCGCGGGACCAACAGATTTGACCCCGGGCGCTCGGAACGACCGAGCGACATGCACATCGTCGCCTTCGACTTCGACGGGACGCTCTCGGACTCGGAGATGACCGTCCTGCTCGGGGAGCGGGCTGGGGTCGCCGACGAGATGGCCGACATCACCGAGCGCGCGATGAACGACGAGCTGAGCTACGCCGAGAGCCTCCGGACCCGCGCCGAGCTGCTCTCGAAGCTGGACGACGAGGAGGCCGCGGCCGCCTTCGGCGCGGTCGAGCTCCGACCCGGCGCGGCCGCGGTCATCGCCCGACTCCGAACGGCCGGCCACCGGGTCGTCGTCCTCACCGGCGGCTTCGAGCGCGGGGTCGCCGCCGCTCTCGACCGGGCCGGCGTCGCGGTCGACGAGATCGTCGCCAACCGCCTCCCCGTCGCGGACGGCCGGCTCACCGGCGAGGTCGAGGGGCCGCTCGTCGAGGGGACCAAAGACGACCAGCTCGACCGGCTCGCGGCCGAGGCCGACGCCGCGACCGACCGGACGGTCGCCGTCGGCGACGGCGCCAACGACCTGCCGATGCTCGAGGCCGCCGGGCTGGCCGTCGGCTACGAGCCGAAACCCGCCGTCGCCCCGGCCTGCGACGTCGAGGTCGCGTCGATGGCCGCCCTCGGCGACGTGTTCGAGCGACGAGGGCTGCTCTCGGGCGAGGGCGGGGAGGGCGGCGACGGCGACGACTGAGCCCTCACGCCGAGAACAGTCCGTTGTGGACCGGGGCGTAGGCGTCGCCGTCGTCGTCCGGGTCGTCGGAGTCGTCGGCGTCGGTGACGGCGCGGCCGTCGACGCCGTCGACGAGGAAGTCGCGAATCGGCGGGCCGACGGATTCGGGCTCGACGAGGAAGGCGTCGTGGCCGTGGTCGGAGTCGACGACGTGGTGAGCGACCGGCACGCCGGCCTCGCGACACGCCGCCGACAGCGACCGCGCCTGGTCGACGGTGAAGTGCCAGTCGGCGGTGAACGACATGACCAGCGCCTCGCCACCGAACGCCGCCAGCGCGTCGGCGTCGTCCCGGAAGCCCGACGCGAGGTCGAACTCCTCCATCGCCCGCGACAGCCGCAGGTAGCTCGTCGCGTCGAACCGCGAGGCGAACGTCTCGGCCTGGTAGTCGAGATACGACTCCACCTCCCGGTAGGGAAAGAACTCCCCGCCCGGCTCGGGTGGGAACGGCCGCGTGTCCGACTGTCGGCCCGAGGCGCGACGCCCGAACTTCCGCTCCATCGAAGGCTTCGAGAGGTAGCTGAGGTGGCCGAGCTGGCGGGCCAGCGCCAGCCCCTGCTTCGGTCGGTCGCCGGTCCCGTGGTACTCCCCGCCCTGCCAGCCGGGGTCAGTCCGAATCGCGCGGCGGGCGACGGCCTGGAGCCCGAGCAGCTGGGCGTCCAGCCGGGCGGCGGCGGCGACCGGGAGCAGCCGGTCGACGTCATCGGGGAACCGCCGCGCCCAGTCGAGGACGTTCATCCCGCCGACGGAGCCGCCGACGACGGCGTGCAGCCGGCCGACGCCCAGTTCGTCGAGCAGCCGCCGCTGGGCGCGGGTCCAGTCGCCGACGGTCACCGGCGGGAACTCCGCCCCCCAGGGGTCGCCGTCGGGGGCCTCGCTCGTCGGGCCGGTCGTCCCGTAACAGGAGCCGGGGACGTTGGCGCAGACGACGTAGTACTCCGTGGTGTCGATGGCCTTCCCGGGGCCGACCACGTCGCTCCACCACGCCCGGGCCTGGCCCGCGGTGTCGTCGGCGGCGGCGCTGGGGGGCAGGTCGGCGACGTGCTGGCTGCCGGTCAGGGCGTGACAGGCGAGCACTGCGTTCGACCCGTCGAACTCGCCGTGGGCGTGGTAGGCGACCGTCAGGTCCGGGATCGTCTCGCCGGACTCGGTGACGAACTCCCCCAGCGAGACGGCGTCGGCCTCGAACGCCGGCGGCTCGGTGCGTCTCATACGGTCCCTCCGCCGGCCGCGTCCGTGTGTCTGTCGGCGGCGCCGTCGACATCGTCGTCGCGCTCGTCGTCGGTCGCCGCGGCGATGGCCTGGTCGAGGTCGGCGACGATGTCGTCGGGGTCCTCAATGCCGACCGAGAGCCGCAGCAGGTCGGGCGTCACGCCGGCCTCGCGCTGTTCGGCCGCCGAGAGCTGTGCGTGGGTCGTCGACGCCGGGTGGATGACCAGCGTGCGAGCGTCGCCGATGTTGGCGAGGAACGTCGCCAGCTCGACGGCCTCACAGCAGCGCTTGCCGGCCTCGTAGCCGCCGTCGAGGCCGAACGCGACCATCCCCGCGAAGTCGTCGAGGTAGCGGTGCGCGCGGTCGTGGGTCGGGTGGTCCTCGAAGCCGGGGTAGGTGACCCACGCGACGTCTGGGTGCTCGCGGAGGTGTCGAGCGACCCGCCGGGCGTTGTCGCAGTGGCGGCTCATCCGGAGATCGAGCGTCCGCAGCCCCTGGAGGGTCTGCCAGGCGTCGAACGGCGACTGCTGGCCGCCGGTCGGGCGGACGCCGCGGTGGCGGACCGCCGCCGCGAACGCGCGGTCGCCGAAGCGCTCGACGAAGTCGACGCCGAAGGCGGGGTTCTCGCCGTCGAACTCGTCGTACGTCGCGTCGGGGTGGTCCCAGGGGAAGGTGCCGCCGTCGACGACGACGCCGCCGACGGTGGTGCCCGAGCCGTGAATCCACTTCGTCGTCGACTCCCAGACGACGTCAGCGCCGTGTTCGACGGGCCGACACAGCGCCGGGGTGGCGAAGGTGTTGTCGACGACCAGCGGGACCGCGTTGTCGTGGGCGGCCTCGGCGACGGCCTCCAGGTCCGGCGTCGTCAGCGCGGGGTTGGCGAGCGTCTCGACGTGGACGTAGGCGGTGTGGTCGTCGATCGCGTCGCGGTACGCGGCGACGTCGAGAGTGTCGACGGTGCGGACGTCGACGCCTCGCCGGGGCAGCGTCTCCGCAAAGTACGCCGCCGTGCCGCCGTACATGTCCTCGCTGGCGACGACGTTGTCGCCGGCCCGAGCCAGCACGGTCGTGACCGCGTCGAGCGCGGCCATCCCCGAGCCGGTGGCCACCGCGTCGGTCCCCCCCTCCAGGGCGGCCAGCCGCGTCTCCAACACCTCGGTCGTCGGATTCGACAGCCGGGAGTAGACGTGACCCTCGGCCTCCAGCGCGTACAACTCGGCGGCGCTGTCGGCGTCGGGAAACTCGTAGGAGGTCGTCTGGTAGATCGGCGGAGCGGCCGCGCCGGTCCTCGCGTCGGGGTCGTAGCCGGCGTGGAGACTCCGCGTTCGAAACCCGTCGCTCATGTTTATTGTGCATTACACTCCGTTCGGATATGCACGGGAGTTACGGCAAATTCCACCTCTCGGGGGACGGGCGGTCGGCGGGCGCCGAACAGCGGGGAAAAGGAGGCCTCAAGCGCGAATTCGAGCAGCGGCCGGCGAGCGGGCATCAGACCGTCAGCAGCGTCGTCACGTCGACGCCGCCGGCCGACAGCACGAGCAGGATGCCCGTCGCCGCCGCGGGCGGAATCGAGAGGTTGTCGTCGACGACGCGGCCGGCGACGACCGGCTTGAACCCGTCGACCAGCGTCGCTCCCAGGGCGCCGACCGCGGCGGCGACGACGCTCAGCGTCGGCGACGCCGAGGGGATGCGCGCGGTGAACGGCGCCGCCAGCGCGAAGCAGACGGCGAACATCGCCGCGAGCACGCCGAGGCGTTTGCCGGTCGGCTCGTCGGTGCCGCCGAGCACGCCCGAGACGGGGTCGCCGATGGCGAGCATGAGCATCCCGGGGATCGCCACCGGGGGCAGCGTCAGCCACGCCACCGCGGTCTGGCTGTAGGCGAACAGCGCGTAGCCGGCGACGTTGTCGCGTTCGTACTCCCGGGCGAGCTGGTCGAAGAGGTCCCACTCGTAGCCCAGCACCAGTCGGACGGTTTCGAGCCCCGAGACCGCCAGCGAGAGCGCGACGAACGCCCAGCGGGTCTGCGTCCACGACAGCAGATCCAGCAGGTACAGCGCCGGCAGCCCCGTACCGCTGGCGTGGACCGCCCGGCGGCGCAGCTCGTCGGACACGTCAGGTGGTCTCGACGTCGGTGTCGACGGCCTCGTGGGCGGCGACGACCGCCTCGAAGTTCGTGTCGGCGTCGCCGGCCAGCAGGTCGCCGAGCACGTCCGGGAGGTCGGCCGCCGGCAGCCGGACCTGCCGGGCGGAGTCGCGCTCGCGGACGGTCACGGTGGTCGGCCCCTCGCCCTCAAGGCCGTCGCGGTCAACGGTGACGCAGAACGGGGTGCCGACCTCGTCCTGGCGGCGGTAGCGCCGACCGATGGAGCCGGAGTCGTCGTAGGCCACGTCGAGGCCGGCGGCCCGGAGGTCGTCCACGAGGCCCTCCGCGGCGTCGATGAGCGGCTCGTGGTTCGACACCAGCGGGAACACCGCCACGTCGGTCGGCGCGACCTCGGGCGTCAGCGAGAGGTAGGTGCGCTCCTCGCCGTCGACGGCGTCGGTCCGGTAGGCGTGGTCCAGCAGCGTGTAGACGACGCGGTCGACGCCGAACGACGGCTCGACGACGTGGGGCGTGACGTGCTCGCCGGCCTCCGTGACCGTCTCGACGCCGAAGTTCGCCACGTCGGTCTCGACCGTGTACGTCTCCCCGTCGACCTCGACGGTGACCTCGTCGGCGTCGAAGGCGTCGGGGTCGCGCTCGGCCAGCGTCGCCAGCGCGTCGGCCACGTCGCCGGCGTCGCCGCCGAACCGCGGCCCCAGCGCGGCCATGTCGGGGTCGACCGTCGTGCGCTCGACGGTTCGGGGCTCGTCGTACTGCTCGAAGACGGTGAAGCCGTCGTCGCCGTACTCGGCGTGTTTCGAGAGGTCGTAGTCGGCGCGGTCGGAGAAGCCGGCCATTTCGATCCAGTCGCCGTCGGCGCTCCCGTCGCCGTCGTCGCCCTCAGCGGCACCGATGTACGACTCCGCGTCCCAGCAGTCTGCCGAGTAGTGAGCGAGTTCGCCGGGGAGGTGCTGGCGGAACCGGAAGCGCTCCATGTCGACGCCGACGCGGGCGAACCACCGCCTGGCGACGCCGAGGTAGTACGCCACCCACGGGTCGCCGACGACGCCCTCGGCGACCGCCTCGCCGACCGTCAGCTCGCGGTCGTCGCCGTCGTCGGCCTCCTGCTCGGCGGCCGGATACAGCGTGAGCGGGACGTCTTCGACCGCCGCCAGCGGGGGGTCGTCGTCTTCGGGGTGGACGAACTGCTCCAGTTCGGCCTGGGTGAACTCCCGGACGCGAACGATGCCCCGACGGGGGGAAATCTCGTTGCGGTAGGCGGGGCCGATCTGCGTGACGCCGAAGGGGAGCTGTCCGCGGGCGTACTCTTTCAGCCGCGGGAACTCCACGAAGATGCCCTGGGCGGTCTCCGGCCGGAGGTAGCCGCTCTGGGCGGTGCCGGGGCCGATGCTCGTCTCGAACATCAGGTTGAACTCCTCGACCGGCTCGCCGGCGAGGGCCGCGCCACAGGACGGACAGTGCAGGTCGTGCTCGCGGACGAGCGACTCGACCTCCGGAATCGGCAGCGACTCCGCCTCCTCGATGTCGGTGTCGTCCTCGATGAGGTGGTCGGCCCGGTGGGAGCCGCCGCAGTCGGCGCACTCGACGAGCATGTCGTCGAACGTGTCGAGGTGGCCGGAGGCCTCGAACACCGCCTCGGGCAGCACGGTCGGCGCCTCGATCTCGTCGTTGCCCTGCTTGACCGTGAACCGGTCCCGCCAGGCGTCCTCGACGTGGGCTTTCAGCGTCGCCCCTTGCGGGCCGAAGGTGTAGAAGCCGGCGACGCCGCCGTAGGCCCCCGCCGAGCCGAAGAAGAACCCGCGGCGCTTGGCCAGCTCGATGACGGCGTCCTGCTCAGCCATACAGCGCCTCCAGCAGGTTCACGTCGCGGACGACGCCGACGAGGTCGCCGCCGGCCAGCAGCGGAATCTGCTCGATGTCGTTGGTTATCATCTCTTGGGCGGCCTCGGTCGCCGTCCGGCCCTTGGTCACCGTCACCAGCTCCTCGCTCATGAACTTCGCCGCCGGCTCGCCGGGAATCTGGACGTCCCGGGTCGGGAGGTAGCGGTTGCCGACGGCCTTGATGCCCTCCCACATCCACTCGTCGTCCTCGGCGGCGATCGAGGCGCCGGTGTCATCCTCGCCCTCGACGACGCGGGCGACCTCGACGATGTCGACCTCGGTGAGGATGCCCGTCATCTCAGCGTCGTCGTCGAGGACGACGGTGTAGGGAACGTTAGCGTAGCCGATTTCGCGCTCGGCGACCGGCAGCGGCGCGTCGTGGTACGTCGTGTTCACGTCGCGACTGGCGACCTCGCCGACGGGCGTGTCGCCGTCGACCTGTTCGCGGGCGATGGCGTGGACGACATCCGTCACGGTGACGATACCGCGGAGGTGGGCGCCGTCGTCGGAGGCGACCACCGGCACTCGGCGGGCGCCCTCGGTGACCATCAACTCGGCGGCGTCGACGACGTCGGTCGTCGCCGTCGTCGTCGGCACCCCCCGCATGAGCATCGCGAGCTGGTCGACGTCGGGGTTTTCGATGAGGTCGTCCCGGGAGACGAGCCCGCGGTACAGCCGCTCCTCGTCGGTCCGCTCGACGACCGGGACCGAGGAGAAGCCGTGCTCCTGGAGGTCGGCGAGCACGTCGTCTCGCGAGCCTGGCAACTCGTCGGTCACGAGCTCCGACTCCGGCGTCATCGCGTCAGCTACTTGCATACACCCGTGTTTCCGGTCGCCCCCCTTGTACTCTGCGAAGGTGTGGTGGGCGGTGTCTGGGCGGCGCCGAGCCGCCAGGGCCGGTCACCGCCCCCGCCAGGCGCCGAACACCCCAGCCAGCCCGACCGTGCCGAGCGCCGCGGCGGTGCCGCTCCCGGTCGTTACGTTCGCGTCGCCGGTGCCGGGGACGGCGTGCCAGGTGTCGCCGCCGTCGGCGCTGAACTCCGCCGGGCCGAGGTCGTCGACCGACGGGTCGGTCGCGTCCGCTGGTACCGAGGCGAAGTACGTCCGCACGTCGCCGTCGTCGACGGCCGCCTCGAACTCGACGATTTTGGCGCCGCCGGCCTCGTACGTCCGGGCGGGGTCGCCGCCGACGACCCCCCAGTCCGTCGGGAGGCGGTCCCGCAGTAGCACCGACTCCTCGGCGAAGTCGACCCGCAGGTCGACGCGGTTCGTCTGCCCGCCCGTGAAGGCGTCGCCGTCGTCCTCGCGCTCGACGTCGACCAGCGGCGTCGGACCGCGGATAGGGAGGTCGTCGTGAGTCGCCGCGAACACCCCCTGGTTGATGTCGGCCGCGATGGTGACCCCGCCGAGGTCGACGGCGCCCCACATGAACGGGCGGACGGTCGCCAACCCTTCGAGGGTGGTCGACTCCGGTACCGGCTCCTGGGGACGGACGTACCCCTCCTCGACGAGGTTCCAGTCGGTCGCGTCGTGGGCGCGGTCGCCGTCCGGGGCGGTGGTGCCGTCGTCGTCGCCGGGGACGACGCGGAGGTAGCGCAGCCCGGCGTGGTAGTGGGCCTGATGAATCCAGAACTCCTCGCGCACCTCGCCGGTGTCGGGGTCCTGGACGCGGTGGCGCTGGATGTCGGAGTTGTGCGGGCTGAGAATGAAGTTGTCGAAGGTCACGTCGTCGCCGTCGACGTCCGCCGCGTCGCGCCACGTCCAGTTGGCGAGTTCGCCACAGCGGGTCGGCCCCTCCGTCGCGTAGATGTCGTCGCAGTCGACGAGGAAAACGGTGCCCGTCGAGTCGGGGTTGGTCTTGGCGGCGTTGCCGTCGTCGTAGGCGTTGCTCGGCTCCTCGTGGCTGGCGACGGCGACGCGTTTGCCCTCGACCAGCGCCGGCGCCGGCGTCGCGAAGTGACACTGCTCCATGTCGAAAAAGCCGACGAGCTCGATGTCGGTCGGGTCCGACACGTCGAGCACCTGCATCCCGGCGTTCCAGTACGAGAGGTACGCCGTCGGCGTCCCCGTCACGGGGTCGTTCTGGACCTCGACGTCGTGGCAGTACCAGTCGGCGCCGCCGGTGCCCACCTCGGCGCGGACGAAGTCGCCGTCGGTCGTCCACCGGTTGACCGTCACGAGCGTCTCGGCGGTCCGGTCGTACCGCAGGACGTACATGCCGGCCGTGCCGTCGGCCTCGATGTCCTTGACCGCGAACACGTAGTCGTCGCCGCCGATGCGATGGTGGAACACGTTGTGAATCCCCGTCGAGAACGTCTCCAGGCTGCCCGCGAACGCGGGGTTGCCGGGGTCGGAGACGTCGACGGCGATAACCCCGCCGGAGTTGGTGCCGGTCGTGGAGTCGCCGTCGTCGTTCGTGCCGGCGCCGGCGTCGCCGAGCAGGACGGCGACGGGCTGAGTGCCGAGGAAGACGTACTCGCCGTCGTCGCTCACCTTCACGTCCATCACCGCCGACTCCGGGCCGACGTCGGTGAGGTAGGAGAGGACGGTCATCTCGGCGTCGTCGGCCGCCGCCGGCGACTCCGCGCGGGCGTAGTCCCCGACGTCGACGACGGCGAGCCCGCGGTTGGCCGAGTCGCCGTCGGCGGAGATGAGACCGACGTAGGCGTAGTCGCCGTCGACGGTGACCTCGGAGACGGCGCCGTCGTGGGCCTCGCTCGGACGGCCGGCCTGGCGCTCGGAGCCGATACCGCCGAGGCCGTGATACCCCAGCACGTCGGCGTCGGCGGTGGTGTCCAGCGTCTCCGTCTTTCGGTCGGCGTGTTCGCCGGTGTAGCTGCCGCCGTCGTCGTTCGTCTTCTCGTGTGCGCTCGCGGTGCCGGCGGCGCCGGCGACCCCGGTGACGCCGAGGGCGCCGCCGACGGCTCGGAGCACGGTTCGTCGGGTGCTGTTCGACAGGTCGTCCGCGTCGGTGTGCCGTGTCATCGTGGTGTCGTGTGGTGTGGTCGGCGTCGCCTCAGGCGGCGTCGGTGTCCTCGGCGACGACCTCGTTGGTGTCGGTGCCGCCGAAGGTCACCCAGTCGTCGTCGGTCTTCGTCGAGCGGGCCGCCGCCGGGCCGAACGCGTACGTGCCGGTGTCGGCGGCGTCGCTCGGCGCCTCGGCGAAGTACGTCAGCGTCGTCGTCGCGCCGTCGCCGGCGTCCGCGGCGGCGACCCGGCCGAGCGTGACGAGCTTGCGGTCGCCGTCGCGCTCGACGTGTTCGACGTCGCCGGCGTCTTTCACCGTCCACTCGGCCGGAATCTCGTCGCGGATCGTCGCGCCGTGAGAGAGCGCCGAGACGGTGACGTCGACGCGGTCGGTCTGGCCGCCGGTGAACACGTCGCCGTCGTCGGCCCGAGCGCCGGCGACCGCGAGGGTCGTCGGGGTGTCGGGGTCGACCAGCGAAACGTCGTTCGGGTCGGCGAAGTCGCCGGCCTCGGCGCGGCGGACCGCCGCCGCGGCGTCGACGAAGCCGGCGCCGGCGTTGTACGGGGTGTAGGCGGTGTAGCGGTCCTGCGCCGTCGCCTCGACGGTGCCGATGACCTCGGCCGGATGCGGGTCGTGGCCGTTGGCCTGCGCGGCGTCGACGACCAGCGCGCAGATGCCGGCGACGACCGGCGTCGCCATCGAGGTGCCCGACAGCGGACCATAATACGCCTCCGCGTCGGGCGCGACGGCGTCGAGCGGGTCGGTCGGCCCGAGCGTGCTCATCACGCCGTTGCCGGGCGCGACGACCGCCGGGCGGTACAGCCCCACCGGGCGGTAGTCGCTCGGCTCGCCTCTGACCGCCTCCTCGGTCGTCCACTCGACCTCGTAGTCGACGGCGACGTTGGTCGCCGGCTCCAGCTCGACCCAGTACGTCCGGTCGCCGTCGACGTCGACGGAGATATCGCGGTGCTGGTAGACGGGCTCCTCGCCGAGCTTGGCGACGACGCGGCCCTCTCTGGTGTCCTCGTGGACAACGAGCGATATCTGCTCGCCGTCGGGCCGAATCTCGAGTTGCAGGTCGAGCACGTCGGCCAGCTGATCGGTGTGGACGCGGTGGTAGTCGCTGCCGGTGCCGGTCGGTCCGGGCTGACCTTCGAAGCGACCGACCTGCAGCCGCCAGTTGCCGCCGGTCATCGCGGCGGTGTACCGGCCGAGGTTGCGCAGCGCCGTCGCGCGGTCGTAGTTCGTCTCCCGGTCCTCCTCGGGGGTGCGTCCCCGCGAGGAGAAGCCGGTCACGCGGCCGTCGTCGCGGGTCGCGCCGACGCCGAGGACGTGCGGCGCCTTCGCGAACCGCGAGAGCGTGTCCGCCTCGGGGCCGTCGTTGCCGGCGGCGAACACCGGCACCGCCCCGCGGACGAACGCCTCGAACGCCGCGACGTTGACCGGGTCGTTCGGGTTGTAGTCGACGTCGCGGGCGACGCCGTAGGAGTTCGACACCACCGCCGGGTCGAAGTCGTCGGCGTCGTCGATGAGCCGCCGGAGCAGGTGGTCCCAGGCGCCGACTGCGTAGGCGACGTACACCGTCTGGGCGGCGTTGTACACCGAGAGCCGGACGCCGGGCGCGACCCCGGCGTACCGGCCGTCGCTGGCGGCGCCGTCGCCGCCGACGATGCCCGTGCAGTGGGTGCCGTGGCCGAGGCTGTCGGTGTCGGCCGACGGGCCGAGGTCGGTCCAGTCGGCGTCCGTCTCGCCCAGCGGGTCGTCGACCCACTGCCAGTTCGATTCGAGGCGGTCCTCGAAGTCCGGATGCGGGCCCGAGAAGCCGGAGTCGATGACGGCGACGTCGACGCCGTCGCCGTCGTACCCCAGCTCCTCGCGGACGGCGTCGACCTCGGTGACGTCGCGAACGTCGTCGTTCAGGTACGTCAGTTCCTCGTTCTCGCGCACCCGACGGACCTCGTCCCAGCCGGCGACCGTCTCTATCTGCTCGGTCGTCAGCGCGGTGTAGGTCATCGGCAGGACGTCGTACTCGTGGACGCCCGCCGAGAGGTCGAGGTCGTGCAGTCTGGTCATCGACGATCGGGCGTCGAAGACGACGACCGCCTCCTGACGACCGGTCGCGGACATGTCGAACCCGTCGTCGACCGTCGACGCGTCGACCGCGCCGACGCCCTCGGGGACGGCGCCCCCGAGCGCGGTCGCGCCGGCGGCGACCCCGGCCGCGCGAAGCACTGTGCGTCTGTCTACCGTCTGCTCGTCTGTTTCGTCGGACATGAATGGGTGCGATGAGTGCGATGAGTGGGTGACGTGGTGTCGCTGCGTGAGTGCGAGTGGAAGCGTCGGTTGTCGTGAAATATCGTCGAGTCGGGCGACGCCGGGAAGCTACGACGGCGCCCCCGACGCGTCGATTACAGCTCGGTGCTCTCGGCGACGACGACGTTCGTGTCGGCGGTGCCGTCGACGGCGACCCAGCCCGTGCCGGGGTCGACCTCGGCGGGGCCAAAGGTGTACGCCTGCGACAGCGCCGTCTCCGCCGGCGCCTCCGCGAAGTACGACACCGTCGTCTCGGCGTCGGCGGCGGCGTCGGTCGCGAAGTGGACGTACTTCACGCCGCGGTCGGCGTCGTGCTCGACGCGGGCGACGTCGTCGGAGTAGCTGGTGAGCACAGACCACTCCTCGGGCACCACGTCGCGCAGCGCCGAGCCCTCCGAGGGGTTCACGGTGAGCTGGACCTGGTTGGTCTGGCCGCCGGTGAAGAGGTCGCCGTCGTCCGTGCGGTCGCCGTCGGCGAAGAAGCCGCTCTCGGTGGCCACGTCAAGCGTGAGGGCCGCCGCGACGTCGTCGCCGTTGACCGCGCCGGGGACGTCGACGAGCTTCGCGACCACGAGGAACGTCTTCTCGGGGGCGTTGCGCCCGAGGGAGACGGTCGTCGACGCCTCCCCCTGGAGGCCGGCGGCGCGGGCGACGACGTTGGGCTCGCCGTTCTCGGTCGGGTTCTCGGCGTCGTAGACGAACAGGTCGACGTGGGGCCGTCCCTCGGCGCTGCCCTTCTCGCCGCCGCTGTAGTGGTCGAACGACACCGACGCCTCGACCGTGCCGGGACCGGCCTGGACGTAGCCGGCGACGGCCCGCTCGTCGAACGGGACGTCGAGGCCGACGGTCGCCTCGGTCGTCCCCGAGAGCTCGCGGGTGACGGCGTCGAGGGCGGCGCCGAGGTTGACGCGACCGTACCCTTCGTAGGGGTCGCGACCGCCGAAGTCGTACGTCGGCGCCTTCGCGCGGTGGTACGGCGCGGCGGTGAAGACCGTCTCCGAGGCCGTCGCCAGCAGGACGCTCTTCAGCCGCATCACGTCGTCGAACGTCGTCCGCGTCGGCGCCGGCAGCGCGACGCTCGCCGGGGCGTCCTCCTCCATCGCCTGGGCGAGCAGCCCGGTGACGCCGCAGGCGAACGGCGACGCCATCGAGGTACCGGCCTTGCCGGTGTAATCGCGAATCGGCGCCTGCTCGTTCTCGGAGGCGTCGGGGTCGCCCGTCTGGGCCGCCGTCACGAGGTCGGTCACCGTCCCGCCAGGAGCGGTGACGTCGGGTTTCATGTACGTGTCGAGGTCGTCCTCGTCGACGCCGCCGATGCCGCCGGAGGAGTACCCCGAGATGCCGTCGAGCGGACCGGTGGCGACGACGGAGACCGCCTCGTCGGCGACCGCCGGCGAGCCGTTCCCGTTGGCCGGCGTGGCCGCGTTCCCCGCGGCCGCGACGGTGAGCACGCCCGCGTCGGCGATGTCCTTTATCGAGCTCGGAGTCCGGTCGAACGTGCCCGCGGCCGCCCCCAGCGGGAGCCCGCCGCGGTACCCCCAGGACATGTTCACTGCCCGGAGATTGAACGTGTCCGTGAACTGCTCGGCGTACCGCCCGAGGTCCTCCGTCGGCGTCGACAGCCCCTGCAGGCCGACGAGGCTCTGGTCGGGGGCGATGCCGGCGTGCGCCGTCTGCGGACCGCCGGCGTCGCGGTCGCCGTCGACGGTCGCCGGGTCGGTGAAAGCGCCGTGGGCGACCGTCTCGACGTACGCCGAGGTGGCGCTCTCGCCGTCGACGGTCTGGACGTAGACGGTGTACGTGCCCGAGACGTCCGCCGGCGTCTGGACGGTGTTGACGTCGTTGGTGCTGGAGTCGTCGATGCCGACCGTCGAGGCGCTGCGGGTCTGCCCGTCGGGCCCCTCGATACGGAGCTCGATGAGTTCGCCGTACGCCGCCCCGAAGACGCCGGTGCCGGCCTCGGCCTCGACCTCGTAGGAGAGGTACTCCCCGGTGACCTCCGAGAGGACCGTCCGCGGCTCGTCGACGCCGCTGCGGGCCGTATCGTACGAGCTGGCTCGGCCCGTGCCGCTCATGATGGAGGCGACGTGGGAACCGTGTCCGTCCGGGTCGCGCGGGCGGTCGTAGCTACCGTA
This sequence comes from Halolamina sp., assembly GCA_042216705.1. Lineage (GTDB taxonomy): Archaea > Halobacteriota > Halobacteria > Halobacteriales > Haloferacaceae > JBDGTQ01. The sequence continues at coordinate 49,845 of JBDGTQ010000025.1, forward strand.
CCGGGGACTGGCGTCGTACCAGCCGACCGTCTTGGGCGTCTCGGCCGACGCGTCGGTGCCGACGTCGTTGAACACCACGTCGTCGTCGTAGGTGACGCGCTGACCGCTGTAGGCGAAGAAGTCGGCGTCAACGTCGTAGGAGGTCGTCGTGTTGACGTACACCTCGACGGCGAAGCGGTACTTCGTGTCGCCGTCGACCGGAACCGAGAGGAGCTTCTCGGGCTCGTCGGCGGTGGCGGCGCGGGCCTCGGTCTCCCAGCGGTCGCCGGTCCAGACGTCCAGCCGGAACTCCAGGTCGTTGGAGGCGTCGGCGTTGGGCGACCACGACAGCGTCGCGTCGATCTCCTCGGCGTCGGTCGCGGTCGTGAACTCGTGGTAGGTCTCCTCGCCGGTGGCGAACGTCCCCGGCCCGACCGTGCCGCTGAACGACGTCCCGCCGATGGCGTCCCGCGAGAGCGTGTTCTCGGCCGGCTTCGTGAGCTTCAGTTCGCCGTCGTCGACGAAGGCCGTGACCCCGTTCCACGGGCCGAGGTCGGGATGACGGGCCTCGATGCCGGAGTCCGTCAGCGACACCGTCCGGTCCGGTCGGCCGCGATAGCCGCGTGTCCACCCTTGTTCGGCCTCGATGGCGCGGTAGTTCCGGTAGTCGCTGAACGACCCCGCGGCCGCCGCCGACCCGCTCGCACCGGCGCCGACCAGCGCCGCGGCCGCGGCCGTCGCGGTCGCCTGGAGGAACGAGCGTCTGTCGAGCGATCCGTCCGCCTCGCGTCCGTTCTGACGTGACATAGTATGCGGGTGCGAACAGTGTGCATTAATTGGCGCCCCTAATTTGTTGGGTTCGGTGTGTGATAACAAGTGTAAAATTAAACCTCTTCGATGTGTTTTCGCAGCGATTCCGGGACGCTTATCAGTGCTTGAGAACATTTCACAACCATGCAGGGAGACGACGCCGCGTCCGACTCCGAGGTGATGGCCGCCATGGACCCCGTCGACGACGGGACCGCGCTCGTCATCGCGGACGTGTCCCGAGACGGCGCCTGGCTCTCCGTCGAGGCCGAGCAGGCGCCGGTGCTCAGCGAGTGGTGTTGAGGGCGCTCGTCCCCCGTTTTTCAGACGCGGCTCCGGTCTCGGGCCGCGGTTCCGACTCCGACTTCGACTCTGACTCTGATTCCGGTCCCGGCTGCCACGGCGACCGGCGCCGCAGTCAGGAACGTTTTCACCGGTGCGGTCGTTCGTGCGCTCGATGAACGTCCGCGAAGTCGAAAGCGACGGCGAATACCTGTTGAGCTTCGACCACGGCGCCGACTGGCGGGGCGAACTCGAACGGTTCGCCCGAGCCCACGATGTCGAGTCGGCGTGGTTCAACGCGATGGGCGCCGTCCGGGACGCCGAGGTGTGGTTCTACCACCAGGAGCGCCGGGAGTACGAGCCGGTCACCTTCGACGAGCCCCTGGAGGTCGCCGCCTGCGTCGGCAACGTCGCCCGCCTCGACGGCGAGCCGTTCGCGCACACCCACGCCGTGCTCTCGCGGCCGAGCGGGCAAGCGCTGGCCGGCCACCTCGACGCCGCGACCGTCTTCGCCGGCGAGGCGTACGTCCGGACGTTCAACGAGCCGCTGGTCCGCGACCACGACGAGACGACTGACCTCGACCTCTGGCTGTAGGCCGACCGCCGGTCGAGCCGCCGCCGAACGCCCCGGCGAAGAAACGAGCCACCCGTTTTTTGTTCTGAGCGTCCAACAGTTCTCCAGTGACGCCCCGCATCCGTCCCACAACGCGTATCGTTTCCCTCCCGGCGCTCCGTCGTCGCCTCCCGGTTCGGTCGGTCGCCTCCGGCGTTTCGCTCGTTTCCGGCGCTGTCGTCGCTCCCGTGAGCCGTGCGACGCGCGAGCCGACGCCTCGACCGGCGCGGACGCCCCTCGGCGGCCCTGGTCGGTGGTCGGCGTGACCAGAGCGGTCGCGGTCGCGACGGTGGTGCTCGTGACGCTGGCGACGCTGGCTGGGGGCATCGGCCCGGCGCTGGCGGCGACCGGGTCGGCGGACGACGCCGCCCGGACCGCCGCGAGCGACGTCGGCTTCGTCACCGTGCGGGCGACGGCGAACGAGAGCCAGCCCACCGTCGGCGAGAACGTCACCGTCACCGCTCACGTCGGCAACGACGACGGCGGCGACGAACCGGTTGTCGTCGACCGGGTCGCGGTTCGCACCGACGACGAGGTGCTCGCTGAGACGGAGCCCGGCGAGAGCGTCGCCCCCGGCGAGACGCTGTCGGTGGGCCAGTCGCTGTCGCTCGACGACGCCGGCGAGCGGTCGCTGTCGGTCGTCGTTGAGTTCCGGGGGTACGCCGGCGACCGAGGGACGGTCGTCCAGCCGCTGACCGTCGCCGTGCAGACGCCCCACCCGTCGGTGTCGGCGTCGGTCGCGCCGACGGTTGCCGGCGCGCCGACGACGCTGAACCTCAGCCTCGTGGCGCCGACCGATGGGGCGATCACCGACCTCGAACTGTCCGTCGCCGCCGCCGGCGTCCGGGTCGCCGACGGGCGGCGCCTCGTCGGGCGGGTCGACGCCGGCGCCCGGCGGACGTTCGGCTTCGACCTCCGCGGGAACACGACCGGCACGACGCGGGTCACCGTCGTGCTCGCGTACACCGACGGCGACGGCACCCGCCGGGAACTGCGCCGGACGCTGCGGACCCGGTTCCGCGCGCCGGCCAACCCCGGCGACGTGGAGCTGACCGGGCTCTCCGTCGAGCGCACCGGGAATCGTCTGCGGGTCGCCGGCAGCGCCAGCAACGTCGGCGGCGACGCCGTCGAGAGCGTCGTCGTCGCCGTCGACGAGAGCGACCGCATCGCTCCCGGCGCGGAGAACGCCCGGTTCTTCGTCGGGCAGGTTCCGGCCAGCGAGTTCGCGACGTTCACCGTCGAGGCCCGGCTGACCGGCGACGCCGCCGTCGTCACCGTTCCGCTGGAGGTGACGTACGTCGTCGACGGGGTCCGCCGGACGGAGACCGTCGCCTTCGAGTACGCCGTCCCGCCGACGCCCGCCCCCGACGAGGGCGGCGGCCCGCCGGTGACGCTGCTCGGCGGCGGCGGGGTGGTCGCGCTGGTCGTCCTCGCCGGCGGCTGGAGGTGGGCGCGTGGCGGCTGACGGCGCGGACGACGCGGACAGTCGCGACCGCGACGGTCCCGAGAGCCCGTCCGCGGAGCCGTCGACCGAGCCGGTCGTCGCCGCTCACGGCGTCGTCAAGGAGTACGACTCCGGCGGGGAGGGAACCCTTCGGGCGCTGAAGGGGGTCGACCTCGCCGTGGCGCCGGGGGAGTTCGTCGCCGTCGTCGGCCCCAGCGGGAGCGGGAAGTCGACGCTGCTGAACCAGCTGGGGCTGCTCGACACCCCGACCGAGGGGTCGGTCGTGGTCGACAGCGCCCCCGTGAGCGGGCGGTCGGTCGCCGAGCGGACCGCCCTGCGCAAGCGGACCGTCGGGTTCGTCTTCCAGAACTACCACCTCGTGCCGACGCTGACCGCGCTGGAGAACGTCGAGGTGCCCCGGCTGCTCGACGGCGATCCCGACCGAACCGTCGAGCGCGCGACCGAGCTGTTGGAGCGGGTCGGCCTCGGAGACCGGCTCCGTCACCGGCCGGACGAGCTCTCCGGCGGGCAGAAACAGCGGGTCGCCGTCGCGCGGTCGCTGGTGAACGAGCCGCGGCTGCTGTTGGCCGACGAGCCGACGGGGAACCTCGACCGCGACACCGGCGCCGACGTGCTCGCGGAGTTCGGTCGCATCACCGACGACGGGGTCGCGGTCGTCGCCGTCACCCACGACGAACAGGTGACGACGTTCGCCGACCGCACCGTCGAACTCGTCGACGGGGCTCGGCGATGAGCGGGTGGCTCGCCCGCCGGCTGCCGACGGCCATGCTGGCCCGGCGGAACCTCTCGCGGGCCCGGGCGCGGTCGGGGCTGGCGGTCCTGGGAATCGTCATCGGCGTCGTCGCCATCGCCTCGCTGGGCGTCTTCGGCGCCGCGTTCAAGGCCTCGTTCCTCCAGGGGGCGACCATCGGTCAGAGCGTCATCGTCACCCCCGGCGAGGACGCCGGCGGGCTGTTGAGCGGCGACGACCTCCGGAGCGTGCGGGCGACGGTCGACGGCGACGCGACGGTCTACGGGGTGCGCCAGCGTCGGGTTCGGTTCGGGCACCTGCGGACCAGCGCAAGCGTCACGGCCTACGGCATCGAGGACCCCGGGCGGTTCGTCTCGGCGTCGGCCGGGCGAGTCCCGGACACGCTGCGCGACGGCGTCCTCGTCGGCGTCGAGACCGCCGACCGCCACGACGTGAGCGTCGGCGACAGCGTCACCGTCGACGGTGAGAGCTACCGCGTCGTCGGCGTGCTCGAACGCCAGCCCAGGGCCGGCACGCTCCGGGACCTCAACGACGGCGTGTTGCTGCCGCCGGGGGCGTTCGACCGCGGCTACAGCCGCGTCGAGGTGCGCCACGACTCCCCGGCCGCCGCCGCCGAGAGCGCCGACGCCCTCCGGGCGGAGCTGGACGCTGGCCGCCGCGACCGCTACCGCGTCGTCGACTTCCAGGAGGCCATCGAGCGGTTCAACCAGCAGACCCAGCGCATCAACACGTTCCTGCTCGGCATCGGTGCCGTCTCCCTGCTCGTCGCCGGCATCTCGATTCTCAACGTCCAGCTGATGAGCGTCATTGAGCGCCGCGAGGAGATCGGCGTCCTCCGGGCCGTTGGGTTCGGGCGCTTCGACGTGCTTCGGCTGTTGCTCGCGGAGGCCGCCCTGCTCGGCGTCGCGGGCGCCGCCGTCGGCGGGGTCATAAGCGTCGGCCTCGGAATGGTCATCAATCAGGCGTTGCTGTCGGACCCGACGGCGTTCACCCCCGCCGCCGTTCGGTCGCTGGCCCAGGGCGTCGCGTTCGGGCTGCTCGCCGCCGTCGTCAGCGGTCTCTACCCCGCCTGGAAGGCCGCGAACGAACGGCCGGTGGAGGCGTTACGCGGCTGAAGAAATCAGATTCGATAATTGTAGGGGAGGTTTTAATTTCACTCGGAGATATCGGAACATCATGGGCGCAGCACGTCGGAACACCACCGAGGGGGAGGCCGGTGAGTGAGCCGTCGGACGCGACGGTTCTCGTCGCCGACGACGAGGAGGCCCTCGTCGAGCTGTACGCCGCGTTTCTCGCCGACCGGTACGAGGTCCGGACGGCGACCAACGGGGAAGCCGCGGTCGCGCTGGCCGACGAGGCGGTCGACGTCGTCGTCCTCGACAGGCGAATGCCGGGGACGACGGGCGACGAGGTGCTGTCGACGCTGCGGGCCGACGAGAACCGGTATCAGATAGCGATGCTGACGGCGGTCGAACCCGAAAGAGGAATCATCGACCTCCCGTTCGACGACTACCGGACGAAGCCGGTCGACAAGCGGGAGCTTCGGAGCACCGTCGAAGTGCTACTCCGGCGTCAGGAGTACGACGAGCGCAGCCAGGAGTTCTTCTGGCTGGCCTCGAAGAAGGCCGCGCTGGAGGCCGCCGGCAACGTGGAGAGCGAGGAGTACGAGCGTCTGACCGAGGAGATCGAGACGGCACGAGCGAAGGTCGACGCCACGCTGGACGGGGTCGACGCACGCGACGCCTTCGTCGACCTCCGCCCCTGAGCGGTCGGGGTCGCTACGGGTGGCGGCTATCGTGGACAGTCGGTCCGCGGGTCGCCGAGTCGCCGAGCCGTATACTTTTCACCGTCCCCGTCACACCACACTGACGTGCGCTGAGTGGCGTCGCGGCGACGGCCGCCCGGTCGGCCGCGTCCGCGACCCCCCGGAGGACCCACATGAGAGAGGCAGACAGACGATACTTCGACCGCATCGAGACCGACCTCGACGAGGCGTTCGCCCGCGCGGAGGCGGCCCGCGAGAAGGGGAAAGATCCGTCGACGGAGATCGAAATCCCGGTCGCCGTCGACATGGCCGACCGGGTGGAGAACATCCTCGGCATCCCGGGCGTCGCCGAGCGCGTCCGGGAGCTGGAGGGGGAGATGTCCCGCGAGGAAGCCGCCCTCGAACTCGTCACCGACTTCGTCGAGGGGACGGTCGGCGACTTCGACTCCCGGGCGGGCAAAATCGAGGGGGCGGTCCGGACCGCGGTGGCGCTGCTCACCGAGGGGGTCGTCGCCGCGCCAATCGAGGGCATCGACCGCGTCGAACTCCTCGAAAACGACGACGGCACGGAGTTCATCAACGTCTACTACGCCGGACCGATCCGCTCGGCCGGCGGGACCGCCCAGGCGCTGTCGGTGCTGGTCGCCGACTACGCTCGGGCGCTGCTGGGCATTGAGGAGTACCGCCCGCGCGACGCCGAGGTCGAACGCTACGCCGAGGAGATCGCCCTCTACGACACGGAGACCGGCCTCCAGTACACGCCGAACGACGACGAAGCGACGTTCATCGCCGAGCACATGCCCATCATGCTCGACGGGGAGGCGACCGGCGACGAGGAGGTCTCAGGCTTTCGCGACCTCGAACGCGTCGACACCAACAACGCCCGCGGCGGCATGTGTCTCGTGCTCGCGGAGGGCATCGCGCTGAAGGCGCCCAAGATTCAGCGCTACACCCGTGACCTCGACGAGGTGAGCTGGCCGTGGCTCCAGGACCTCATCGACGGGACGTACCACGGCGACGACGCCGGGGGGGAAGCAGACGGCGACGCCGACGACGGGACCGACGGTGGGGGCGACGAGAGCGCGGACGACGACGCCGGCGGTGCCGCCGAGGCGGCCGATACCGAGGACGAAGCCGACGGGAGCGGAAGCGACGGCGGCGCCCCGCCGCGGCCCGACTCCACGAAGAAGTACCTCCGCGACCTCATCGCCGGACGGCCGGTGTTCTCCCACCCATCGGAGTCGGGGGGGTTCCGCCTGCGGTACGGCCGGGCGCGCAACCACGGCTTCGCGACGGCGGGCGTCCACCCGGCGACGATGCACCTCGTCGACGACTTCCTCGCTGCCGGCACGCAGATAAAGACCGAGCGTCCGGGCAAGGCCGCCGGGGTCGTCCCGGTCGACTCCATCGAGGGGCCGACGGTCAGGCTCGCCAACGGCGACGTCCGGCGTATCGACGACCCGGAGGAGGCCAAGGCCGTTCGCAACGGCGTCGAGAAGGTGCTCGACCTCGGGGAGTACCTCGTTAACTTCGGGGAGTTCGTCGAGAACAACCACCCGCTGGCGCCCGCCTCCTACACCGTCGAGTGGTGGCGCCAGGAGTTCGCGGCCGCCGGCGCCGACGTGCAGGCGCTGGCCGACGACCCCCGTGTCGACCTCGCCGAGCCGAGCGTCGACCGCGCGCTGTCGTGGGCCGAGACGTACGACTGCCCGCTGCACCCGACGTACACCTACCTCTGGCACGACGTGACCGTCGCGGAGTTCGAGGCGCTGGCGGCCGCCGCCGCCGACGGCGAGGTGGTCGTCGGCGACGGCGCCGGCGCGTCCTCGACGGCGACGGCCGACGGCGAGGAACGGACGCTCGTCCTCGACCGCTCCCCGGAGGTGCGGCGCGCCCTGGAGCGACTGCTCGTCGAGCACACCCAGACCGACGAGCAGCTCCGGGTGCCGACGTTCCGCCCGCTGCTGGCACAGCTCGGCGTCACCGACGGCCTGGAGCGGACCTGGACCGACGGCGACCTCTCGGCGGCCGCCCGGTCGTACGGCGACCCCGACGGGTCGAACGCGACGCGCGCCGTCGCGGCGGTCGGCCGGGTCGCCGTCCGCGAGCGGGCGCCGACCCGCATCGGTAACCGGATGGGCCGCCCGGAGAAATCGGAGAGCCGCGAGCTGTCGCCGGCCGTCCACACCCTGTTCCCCATCGCCGAGGCCGGCGGCAGCCAGCGGTCGGTCGGCGAGGCCGCCCGCGAGCGCACCGACCACGGGCGGGGAACGCTCGACCTCCGGCTCGGCGAGCGCGAGTGCGAGGCCTGCGGGAATCACAGTTACCGGACGGAGTGCCCCGACTGCGGCGGCCACACCGAGCCGTACTACGAGTGCGAGGACTGCGGGGTCGCCGCCGAGCCCGACGAGTCCGGCCGCGTCGAGTGCCCTCGCTGTGAGTCGGTCGTCGAGAGCCCGACCTGGCACACCGTCGCGGTGGGCGAGCGCTACCGGGAGGCCATGGAGGCGGTCGGCGAACGCGAGTCCGGCTTCGAGATGCTGAAAGGCGTCAAGGGGTTGTCGTCGTCGAACAAGACGCCCGAGCCGATGGAGAAGGGCGTCCTCCGGGCGAAACACGGCGTCTCGGCGTTCAAAGACGGCACCGTCCGCTACGACATGACCGACCTCCCCGTGACCGCGGTCCGACCCGCGGAGCTGGACGTGACCGCCGACCACTTCCGCGAGCTGGGGTACCGAACCGACGTCGACGGCGAGGCGCTGCGCCACGACGACCAGCTGGTCGAGCTGAAGGTCCAGGACGTCGTCCTCTCGGAGGGCGCCGCCGAGCACATGATGCAGACGGCGAACTTCGTCGACGACCTGCTGGAGCGGTTCTACGGGCTTGACCCCTTCTACCAGGTCGAGGAGCGCGACGACCTCGTCGGCGAGCTGGTGTTCGGGATGGCGCCGCACACCTCCGCCGCCGTCGTCGGTCGGGTGGTCGGCTTCACCTCCGCGGCGGTCGGCTACGCCCACCCGTACTTCCACGCGGCGAAACGGCGCAACTGCTTCCACCCGGAGACGAAGCTCTGGTACCGCGACGAGGACGGTGGATGGCACCACGACGAGATGCAGGCGTTCGTCGGGGAGCGACTCGATTCGGAGACGGCGAAGCGAGACGACTTCGGAACGCTCGTTCAGGAGCTGAACGGCGACGTGTTCGTCCCCTCGGTGACGGACGACGGCGAGCAGGTGGTGCGGCCGGTCGAGGCGGTGTCGAAACACCCGGCGCCGGAGCACGTAGTGCGAATCGAGACGCGGAGCGGGCGCGAACTGACGGTGACGCCGGACCACGAGGTCCACGTCTTCGCGGACGGCGCCGTCGACGCGAAGCGGGCGAGCGAACTGTCCCCAGACGACCGGATGGTGACGCCCGCCGAACTGGACGGGGTCGGGAGCAGGGAGTCGAAGCGGTTCGACCTGCTCGCGGCGTTCCTCGACGGTGACACGATCGAACCTGACCGGCTGATGGTGCAGGGACTCGGCGAAGAGACGCTGTACGAACTTTTCGAGGCGCAACTCGCGGACGAGTGCGACGGCGAGTTCTCCCTCCTCCAGAGCATCGCCGCTCACCTCGAAGTCACGAAAAAGCGGCTGAGCGACTACCTCTGCCGCGAGCGGATTCCCGCGTCGCTGCTGTCGGAACTCTTCGGGTCGGCCGAGGCGATGCTCGAGTCGGTGCCCGACGACGTGACACTGGGCGTGAAGGGCGACACGGCCGAACTCGACCGGGTCGTCGACCTGAACGAGCGGGTCGCCACGCTCCTCGGCTACTACGCCGCCGAGGGGTTCGCCCGTCGACAGGAGACGGCGAAGGGAACCGTCCACCGGACGATCGTCTGCGGCACGGCGACGGAGGCGCGGGAGTTCTACCTCGACGTGCTCGCCGAGGAGTTCGGCGCCGACACCTACCGGGAGAACGAGGCGAAGGTGACCGCCTCCGGACGGCTGCTGCGGGCGTTCTTCGACGACGTACTGGACGCCGGGGCGGGCCCGGAGTCGAAGCGGGTCCCACAGCCCGTCTTCGACGCCCCCGACGGAATCGTCGCCGCCTACCTCCGCGGCTACTTCAGCGGCGACGGGACGGCCGACACGAGCGCGGCGGCCGTCCGCGCGACGACGGTGAGCCGGGAACTGAAGGAGGACCTGCTCGCGTTGCTCACCCGACTCGGTATCACCGCCCGCGCCGACGCGGCCGAACCGATCCCGCTGGCGACGAAGTTCCCCGACCACGACGACGCCGACGACCCGGCCGCGTCGGGCCGGTCGTACGCACTGACGGTCGGCGCCGAGGACGCGGCGGCGTTCGCCGACCGAGTCGGCTTCCACCTCGACCGGAAAGACCGGGCGCTCCGGGCGCAACTGCGCGACCGCGGGACGTCCCCCCGCCGGGCGTTTGACGGCGGGGCGGCGGACTGTCTCGTCGAGCCCGTCGAATCCGTCGAGTACGTCGCTGGCGACGTCGACCACACCTACTGTCTCACCGTCGAGGGGACCCACTCGCTCGTCGTCAACGACCTGTCGGCCAAGCAGTGCGACGGCGACGAGGACTGCGTCATGCTCCTGATGGACGGCCTGCTCAACTTCAGCAAGGAGTTCCTCCCCGACCAGCGCGGCGGGCAGATGGACGCCCCGCTGGTGATGTCCTCGCGCATCGACCCCAGCGAGATCGACGACGAGGCCCACAACATGGACATCGTCCAGGAGTACCCACGGGAGTTCTACGAGGCCACCCGCGAGATGGCCGACCCCAGCGCGGTCGAGGAACTCGTCCAGCTCGGGGAGGACACCCTCGGCACCGACGACGAGTACCACGGCTTCGACCACACCCACGACACCAGCGACATCGCCGCCGGGCCGGACCTCTCGGCATATAAAACGCTGGGGTCGATGGAGGAGAAGATGGACGCCCAGCTCGACATCTCCCGGACGCTGCGGGCGGTCGACGAGACCGACGTCGCCGAGCGCATCATCGAGTACCACTTCCTGCCGGACCTCATCGGCAACCTCCGTGCGTTCGCCCGCCAGGAGACCCGCTGTCTCGACTGCGGCGAGAAGTTCCGGCGGATGCCACTCAGCGGGGAGTGCCCGGCGTGCGGCGGCCGGGTCAACCTCACCGTCCACCGCGGGTCGGTGAACAAGTACATGGACACCGCTATCCGCGTCGCTGAGGAGTTCGGCTGTCGGGACTACACCAAGCAGCGCCTGGAAAAGCTGGAGCGATCCCTGGAGTCCGTCTTCGAGAACGACAAAAACAAACAGAGCGGCATCGCGGACTTCATGTGAGCGCCCGGCGGTCGCGGCGGCGCCGACCGCGCCGACCGCCAGAGCGGCGCCGGCTCAGCCGAGGTCGTCGTCGTCGACGACCGCCGCGCCCTCGTCGGCCCGGCGCTTGGCGAGGAAGTGATAGCGGGTGCCGTCGCCGACGTCGCCGCGGCCGCCCTCGAAGTTGAACCGGACGCGCTTCCAGCGGTCGACGGCCTCGACGCCGCAGGCACAGACCGCGACGTCGTCGTACTCGCCGTCGTAGCGACGGAGCCGGTCGGCCAGCGTCCGGAGTTCGGCGTCGGTGGCGTCCCAGACGACCTCGACGCCGACGCTGTCGTCGACGACCGCCGCGGGCGTCGTCCCCGGGCCGCCGGCGCGGACGACGTGGCCGCCGCCGAGACCCAGCGCCGACGCGAGCACGTTTCGGCGGCCGCTCAGCTCCCGGTCGAGGTGGCGTCGGAGCCGGCGGTCGTCGGCGGTCGACGTCTCCGCCGGCGGCGCCGGGGACCACGACTTCAGCGCCGCGAGCACCCGGCCGGTGACGTTCGTACCCAGCACGAACCCAGCGTCCGGGTGCCACGGACAACTCTCTTTCGCCCGCGAGCGACACCGCTTTGAGACGGGCCGCCCGCCATCGGGTATGGACGTCGTCGTCTTCGGCGCCGGCAGCCTCGGCAGCCTTGTCGGGGGGCTACTGTCTCGGTACCCGGCTCACGACGTGACGCTCGTCGGGCGCGATCCCCACGTCGCCGCCGTCCGGGCCGATGGACTCCGCGTCGTCGGGGAGATCGAGACGACGGTCACGCCGGCAGCGACGACCGACGGGACGGGGCTCGACGCGGACGTCGCCGTCGTGACGGTGAAGGCACACGACACCGCCGCGGCGGCCGCGGCGCTGTCGACCGGCGACGTCGACCGCGTCGTCTCGCTGCAGAACGGGCTCACCGAGGAGCGGCTCCGCGACCGCCTCGACGGGCCGACGGTGCTCGCCGGCACCTCGACGTACGGCGCGGTGCTCGAATCGCCCGGGACGGTCGCCTGCACGGGGGTCGGGCGACTCGCCGTCGGCGCGGTCGAGGGCGGTCCGTCGCGGGCGGCCGATCGCGTCGGCGCGGCGCTGCGGGCGGCCGACGTCGACTGCGTCGTCGCCGAGGACATGCCTCGCCGGCGCTGGCGCAAGCTCGCGGTCAACGCCGGCATCAACGCGGTGACGGCGCTGGCCCGGGTCGACAACGGCGCCCTCGTCGACGGCGACGCTCCCGCCGGTCGAATCGGGCGCCGGGCGGCCGCCGAGACCGCCCGCGTCGCCCGCGCCGAGGGGGTCGACCTCGCGGCCGAGGACGCGGAGGCCGCCGTCGGCGACGTCGCCGCCGACACCGCCGCCAACAGCTCCTCGATGCGTCAGGACGTCGCGGCCGGTCGACGGACCGAAATCGAAGCCATCGCCGGCGAGGTCGTCGCCCGCGGGCGGGCTCGCGGCGTCGCGACGCCGACCGTCGAGACGCTGCTGGAGGTGGTCCGGGCGTGGGAACGGGGCGCAGGCGTCCGCGGGAGCGAGGCGGCGGGCGACGGCGAGCGCTGACCGTCGGGCGCCGGACTGACGACGGCCGCCGGCGGCTCACTCGACGTAGCCGAGGTCCTGCAGCCGGTCCTGTACGTCGTCGTCCATCTCCGCGACGGCGTCGGCCTCGACGTCGCCGGTGTCGGCGTCGGTCCAGGCGCCGCCGACCCGGCGCTCGAAGTGGGCCAGCGCGCGCTCGGTCGCCGCGAGGGCGTCGTCCGCGGGGTCGCCGTCGGTCTCGACGCAGTCGGTCGTCTCTCCGGGGTCGTCGTCCAGGCGGTACCCCTCGTCGGGGATGCGGTCGGCGCGGACGTACTTCGCGTCGGTGCGACGGGCGGCGCGCATCCGGGCGTAGAACCGCGACTCCTCCGGGAGGGCGACGCCGGCGGCGCTCGCTTTCTCCTCCAACTGCTTCAGCTCGACCACGGGCCGGGAGTACTCGACGAAGGCGTACGTCTCGCCGTCGCCGGCCGCTCGGACTGCCCGCTGGCCGGGATCTGGGTCGGCGTCGGTCACGTCGACCGCGGGGTCGGCGAAGTCGCGGTACGCCGTCGACAGCAGCGACCGGGTGGGGTCGCGCGCGACGGCGCGGTCGCCCGGCTCCGCGGGGTCGCCGCCGTCGACGTCGAGCGCGTCGAGCACGGTGTGATAGCAGTCCAGCAGTTCGACCTGGTCCTCGCGGCGGTCGGCGTCGAGGTCGGGGTGCTTGACCAGCAGCGGGACGTTCACCAGCGGGTCGTACAGACAGAACTCGTGGCCGTAGAGGTCGTGCTCGCCGTGGAGTTCGCCGTGGTCGGCGCAGACGACGACCGTCGTCTCCTCCCACAGCCCCTCGGCTTTCAGCCAGTCGAACAGCCGTCCGAGCTGGGCGTCCATGTGGGCGATCTCGGCGTCGTAGAGGTCGCGGATGTCCGCCCACTCCTCGTCGTCGACCTCGCGGGCGCCGCTGTTGTACTCCTTGGAGTTCTGACAGACGGCGGTCGAGTCGACGCCGGGGGCGAACGCCTCGCGCTGTTCGTCCGGCGGGTGGTAGGGGAGGTGGGCGTCCATCAGGTTGACGAACGCGAAAAAGCCCTCACCGTCGCCGTCGGCCGTCGAGTCGGCGATGAACTCCCGGGTGCGGTCGACGACCTCCGGGGTCTTGGTGTCGGCGCCCTCGCCGCTGGAGAGGTACTCGTGGGCGGCGTTGCCGAGGCTGACGAGCTTGTCTGCGACCGCCCGCAGCGCCTCGTTGTCGTTGAGCGTCTTCCACAGCCGGGCGAGGGGGCCGGAAAGGAGGTCGCCGGGCATCACCTCGAAGAAGTTGTCCTGATCGTCGAAGCCGTCGGTGAGGTGGGTGTACGGCGTTATCCAGGCGTTGCTGGAGTAGCAGGCGGTGTCGTACCCCGCCGCCGAGAGGGTCTGTGCGAGCGTCGTCACCCCTTCGAGGTAGGGGTTCTCCTGGCTAGCGCCGTGTTCGGTCGGGTACAGCCCCGAAAACAGCGAGGCGTGGACCGGCAGCGTCCACGGCGCCGGCGCGACCGCCTGCTCGAAGACGGTCGCTTCCTCGGCGAAGGCGTCGAGTGTGGGCGTGGTGTCCCGGTCGTAGCCGTACGGCCCGAGGCGGTCCTTCCGGACCGTGTCGAGCACGACGAACAGCACGTTCCCCGGCGACTCCTGGCTCATACGGGTGGGTTGGGCGGGTTCGGGGGATAAAGTTCCTGTTCCGTGGCCGGCGCCGGCGGCCATCCTCCCCCTCGTACCCCCTCACGCCGCCGGTTGGCCGGCCTCGGGCGGGCAGGCGTCGTCGCCGGCCGAGACCGTCCGCAACGCAATCCTTACCAGCGGCGGCGACGAATCTCGGTCACTATGAGCGACGAGGACGATTACGACTTCTCCGAGGGCCAGGGGGTCGACGCCGACTACGACGAGGGGTTCTCCCTCGACCCCGACCTCGCCGAAGACCCCGGCGCGGTCGACCCGGTCGACACCCGGGCCATCACCGACGCCCTCGACCAGCGGGACATCGCCAGCGACGAGGTCGACGTCGATTCGCTGCTTGACGTTGGGCTGTCGTACATGGGCATCAACCGCTTTGAGGCCGCCACCGAGACGTTCGAACGGGCCGCACGCTTCGCCCCAGACGACTCCGCGGTCGAGCAGGAGGCGTGGGTGAACAAGGGCGTCGCCCACGCCGAGTTAGAGGAGTACGACGAGGCCATCGGCGCCTATCGGGAGGCCCTGGACATCTCCGAGGAGTCCGAACACGCCGCCAGCGCCGAGACCAACCTGGCGTACGCGCTCTGGGAGTTCGGCCGCGAGGAGCAGGCGCTGGAACACGCCGAGCGCGCCGTCGAGGCCGACCCGCGGTTCGCACAGGCGTGGTACAACCGCGGGTTCTTCCTGCTCGAACGCGGGCTCTCCGAGGACGCCGTCAACGCCTTCGACAACGCCATCCGGCTGGGGATGCGCAACGCCGAGGTGCTCGACGAGAAGGCCCGCGCCCTCGAGGAGATGGGCGACCAGGAGCGCGCCGAGGAGGTTCAGGAGCGCGCCGACGAACTCCGCGAGGAGGCCGAACAGGAACTCGTCGAGGAGGCCGGCGGCTCCGGCGCCGCCGCAGAGGGGCTGACCGGCGAGGCGCCGTTCGAGGACGCCGGCATCCAGGAGGACGACGACCCACTGGGAGGGCTGTAGATGCTCCTCAGGGAACGGGATACCGCCGAGGGGCTGCTGGTGTCCGTCTGCGACCCCGACTGTCTCGGCGAGACCTACGAGGACGGCGAGCTGTCGCTCGAGGTGACCGAATCGTTCTACGGCGGCGAGGACGCCGTCGAGGCCGACGCCGAGGCGGTCGTCGACAGCCTCACCCGGGCATCGGTGGCGAACCTCGTCGGCGAGGAGTGCGTCGGCGTCGCCGTCGAGGCCGGCCTCGTCGACGAGGAGCGCGTCCTCCGGGTCGACGGGACCGTCCACGCACAGCTGCTCTGGATGTGACGCCCTCAGTTCCGGTTCGGGTGCCGCTGCCGGATCGCAGTGAGCGGAATTCGTCGCTCTCAGCGCCCGGACCGAAGGGGTAACGGGGCTGGGGCCCCGACAGATGTGTAATGGCAACACAGGAACCGTACCCCCTTGACGTCGAGGCCATCCGCGAGGATTTCCCCGTTCTGCGCCGGAAGGTCGGCGGCGACGTCTCCGACCCCGGCGAGGGCGACGGCGACACCGACCCGCTGGTGTACCTCGACAACGGGGCGACGAGTCAGACTCCCAAGCAGGTCGTCGAGGCCACCGTCGATTACTACTACGGCTACAACGCCAACGTCCACCGGGGCATCCACAGCCTCAGCCAGGAGGCGTCGGTCGCCTACGAGGAGGCTCACGACCGCGTCGCGGAGTTCATCGGCGCCGACGGCCGCGAGGAGGTCGTCTTCACCAAGAACACGACCGAGTCGTGTAACCTGGTCGCCTACGCCTGGGGGCTGGCGGAGCTCTCACCGGGGGACAACGTCGTCCTCACCGAGATGGAACACCACGCCTCGCTGGTCACCTGGCAGCAGGTCGCCGACCGTACCGGCGCCGAGGTGCGGTACGTCCGCATCGACGACGAGGGCCGCCTCGACATGGACCACGCCCGCGACCTCATCGACGCGGACACCGAGATGGTTAGCGCGGTCCACATCTCGAACGCGCTGGGCACCGTCAACCCCGTGAGCGAACTCACCGACGTCGCTCACGACCGCGACGCGCTCATGTTCGTCGACGCCGCCCAGTCGGTGCCGACCCGGCCGGTCGACGTCGGCGACATCGGCGCCGACTTCCTCGCCTTCTCGGCGCACAAGATGCTCGGTCCGACTGGCATCGGCGTCCTCTACGGCCGGGAGTCAGTCCTCGAGGAGATGCAGCCGTACCTCTACGGCGGCGACATGATTCGGAAGGTCACCTTCGAGGACTCGACCTGGGAGGACCTCCCCTGGAAGTTCGAGGCCGGCACCCCCAACATCGCCGAGGCGGTCGGGCTCTCCGCCGCCATCGACTACCTCGAAGACGTCGGGATGGACGCCGTCGAGCGCCACGAGTCGCTGCTCGCGGAGTACGCCTACGACCGGCTAACCGCCCTCGACGACGTGGAGGTGTACGGCCCGCCGGGCGACGACCGCGGCGGCCTCGTCTCGTTCAACCTCTCGGGGGTCCACGCTCACGATCTCTCCAGCATCCTCAACGACCACGGGGTCGCCGTCCGCGCCGGCGACCACTGCACTCAGCCGCTACACGACAAGCTAGGCGTCCCCGCCTCGACGCGGGCCTCCTTCTACGTCTACAACACTCGCGAGGAAATCGACGCGCTCGTCGACGCCGTCGACGAGACGCGGAAGCTGTTCGCCTGAACGGACACCCCGGCGTCGACGCCGCTTTGACGCTCGCGACGTCGTCGAACCTCCGTTCGGACGATACCCTTTTCCGGGTTAGCGGTGTAGTTACGGGTAACGATGGCCGGCTCAGACATGTACCGCCAGCAGATTCTCGACCACTACAAGAACCCGCGTAACTACGGGGAGCTGGACGACCCCGACATCAGTCACGTGGGCGAGAACCCCTCCTGCGGGGACACCATTCAGGTCGACGTTCAGCTGGCCGAGGACGACGACACCATCGACTACGTGAGCTTCACCGGCGACGGCTGTGCGATTTCGATGGCATCAGCGTCGATGCTCTCCGAACGCCTCCAGGGGATGACCCTTGAGGAACTCGCCGCGCTCGACACCGACGACATCACCGAGATGCTCGGCGTCGACATCTCGCCGATGCGCATCAAGTGCGCCGTGCTCGCCCGGCAGGTCGCACAGGACGGCGTCACGCTCGAAGACGGCGACGTCGAGGACCTCGAACTCACCAAAACGGAGTGACTCGACGGCCGCTCAGTTCACCGAGAGTATCCCCGCCACCAGCGTCTGCGTGAAGATGGCGGTCAGACAGCCCAGCCACGTCAGCGCGACGAAGTGGAGATAGGCGTTCGTCTTGTTGCCGCCGTCGATGGTCCGAATCATCACCGACGACAGCAGGGCGTTGAACAGGATGACCAACAGCAGCAGGAACTCGATGAGCGGGATATCGTACACGCCGGCGTAAATTATCTGGCCGAAATCGAACCCCTCCTGGGAGAGGCTGAGCTGCTCGGAGAGGTCGGCGAGGATGGACACCACCTGCAGACCGATGAAGAAGGCGAACGACGACGCGGCGGTGATGCCGTACAACAGGCCGATGAGAGTGATGGTCGCCTGGGTGCGCTGCTGGCGCAGCTGCAGGACGGTGTTCATGTTCTCGCTGATGAGTTCGCCGAGCTGTTTGGGCTCGCCGCCCATCCGTCGACCCTCCAGATACATCTCCGAGAACTTCTGGATGAGATACGAGCGGGTGTCGACGGCGAAGGAGTGCCAGGCCTCCGAGGGGTCGATGCGGATGTTCAGCCGGCGGTACAGCCGCTGGATGTCCGCGGTTAGTGCCCCGAAGTCCTTCTTGCGCAGCGACTCCAACACCGCGGAGGTCGTCGACTGCTTGGCCGTCTCCGTCGCCCCCAGCGCGCGGATGAAGTTCGGGAACTCCCGGTCGCGAGCGCCGATGAGCTGCTCCTCGGAGCGCACCGCCACCCCGGCGATGGCCAGCGGCGTCACCGGCACGGCGAGATACAGCGCCAGCGGCACCGACGGGAGGAAAAACAGCAGACCGGGGAGCCCGGGACCGACGCCGAAGATGCCGGCGGCCACCACCGCGAACAGCAGCGCCGTGAGCGCGATGCTGACTCCGAAAGCGGTGTACAGCTTCCGGTCGCTGGGCGTCCGCCGGTCGGGGTAGAACCACACCGGGTCGTGCGGTGCCAGCTCGCGGATGGCGAGGTAGAAGCCGACCTGGACGAACGTGAACAGGACGATGACCGCCGCGACGGTCGTCGTCGGGTCCGTGCCGGTCAGAATCGGGAGGACGACGGCGAAGACGAGCGCGAACGTCATCGACAGTATCATCGACATGTAGAGGTCCTTCATCACGTCCAGGTTGCCCAGCGCGCTCTCGTAGACGGTGACGTAGTTGTCGATGACGACGGTCTGCTCGCTGAGGAGGAACTCGTCGAGCTCCTGGCCGGCGCCGAGAGTGTACCCCAGTCGGTCGAAGAAGTCCGACAGCGCCGGGCTGGGCACCTCCTTCGCCCGGCGGCGACAGGCCTCGTCGAGGCTCTGGTTCCACGTGTCGACGAGGTGGACGACGCGGCCGATCTCCTCGGCGGCGACGCCGTACTCCTCCTCGTCGGCCAGCGTCCGGAACACCTCCATCCGGTCGATGTTCGTCGTCGACAACACCGTCATGTGCGTCATCACGAGGTGGAGCTGATTTTCGATGGCCGTCCGCCGGCTGTTGATGTAGATCTTCGGGTAGGCGACGGCGGCGCCGAAGACGAGCACTCCGAGCAGCGGGACGGGTGCCCTGACGAACACCGGCAGCGGGAGCGCGAGGCCGCCGAGGCTGAGGACGAAGAAGCCGGCCGCCGGCAACAGCACGTAGAGGACGTACCGCCGCTTGGAGATCTCCATCTCGTCGTATGCGTCGGTCAGCGAGGAGATGGCCTGTAGCGCCGTGGCGGTGTCGACCTCGATTTCTGCTTCGACCATGTGTCAGAAGTCGGTTCGTGCCATGTCGAAGGGCAGCCCCTCGACGCCGTCGCGCTGGAAGCTCTCGATGGCGTCGTTCACCTCGTGGTAGCCGAGGATGCCCTCCTGAATCATCCGCTCAACGAGGGTGGCCCGGAACGCCAGGTCGTCGTATATCTCCCGGGTGTCGGAGTACCCCAGCAGCGTCGCGATCTGCTCTTCGAGGACGTAGGAGTTGTTCATCCC
>JBDGTQ010000019.1:0-68937 GCA_042216705.1 Halolamina sp.
CCATCGCGATGGAGCGTTCACTGGGGTGGCGATCGGTGACGTCCGCTCCGTCGATCTTGGAGTGATCTTGCCGACCGGCAGACTGACATCTGGGTCGCTAGGACGCGCTCACGGCTATCCCGGTCCACCGATACGATTCGATAGTGTGTCCTAATGTCAAAAATGAACGCTCTTGCGAGGTACATCGTCGATAGAGAGCAGTCTGCCGATTCGACCTGCAGTCGGTCGACACGTGAACTCGGTTATGGAGCGACCAGCCCAGCGGTTGCTTTTCTGACGCCACAGATGAGACTTCTCTCGACAATCTTCTTCACGAGACCGTTTTCTTCGATACGACGACAGCGGCGTAGAACTCTGTATTGGTCCCGCTTCCTCACTCAAGAACCGAAGCAATGCAAGATTCGCGCCCTGTATGCAGCACGCCGATTGTGTCAACCGTGGGGGTTCCAACAGAAGCAACTGATAGAGTCTCACCATATCGTAGGATTAAGTGGACAGCGTCACTCGACCGGAGTATGGAAATCAAACACTCTCCAGATATTGATGCAAGAGAGCCTGCTGAGGGCGATATAAAGCTATTCGAGAGTCTCGAGGAGGGGGATGTAGTGAAATTTTTTGAATGGCCCGTTGAGCCACTCACGGTGATTAGCCGGGAAGATGACGAGAACGTAGGGAAACGAGTTCGAGTCAAAGCCGAGGGGGACGAATCATTCCTTTACGAGGTTGACGGCTGTATCTGGCACTATGTTGATGAGGAGAAGTACGGGGGCGAGAACAATCCGTTCCCCGTCCAGAACCTAGTTCGGGTGGATACTGCCGAGTCCTGAATCCTGCGTGCTACATCTACCACAGTTCGCGGATTCGTGCTTCGATTTTCTCGAGGACTAACGTGAGCATCTGCCGATAATCCGCTGGCCAGTCAGCATCCTCACCAGGCGTCGGTGCATTTGGTGGTGGATGGAGGTGGTCACGGGTATTGTGAGGGTTTGGGTGTCGATCCCACCGACATTCCCACTCGGAGTCTTGCTGGACCTCACGGTAGTGAATCTTGCAGTCGTCGTTCGTGTACCAGCGCACGAGGAGTGTAGCTTCCTTGACGTCAGTCGGATAGTAGGAGTCTGAGAGTTGCACTCGAAGCGCGAGGTGACCTTCGGTGTCCGTGATCCTCGCGTCTGCTACTTGGGCTGTGGTTTCGAGACGCTCCCGAAGGTATTCGAGGATCTGTCGATCTATCGGGGCCGGGCTTCCCCCATCACCAGTTGGTGGCACCATCTAGCTCGACGCCTGCTCCCGATCGCCTGTTCCGGTGTGTTGCTGGCGAGCGCGCTCGTAGAGCTGCCGTTCGTGTCGTGCAGTCGCCCAGTCGCCCAGGTCACCGTACACGTCGTCAATCGTCCCATGTTCGCCGCTCTCTGCGGCAGCGACCGCGTTGACGTCAGCCGGAGTATCGGCGTCGTATTGGTGTTCGTACTCGTGGATGCGCTCGCTGAGCTCTCGGACCCTCGCTTCGAGTGCCTCGCTTGAGTTGTCGGCTGCGAGGTCGTTGACCCGTCGCCAATCGAAGTACGAGTCGTTGCGCTCGTAGGTCGTTGGGCGTCCCTCGTGCTGGGTGACGATACCCAACTGTGCGAACCACCGCAGGTACTTCCGCGCGGTTTTCGGGTCACAGTCGACACGCTCAGCAATTGCGCTCGTCGCCGTCGGCTCCCGTGTCTGAAGGATCGTCGCGTAAATCCGCTGCTCGACGTCGGTCTGTCCGAACGGGTCTTCGAAACTCGGCGGCCCATTCTCCCGCTCAGAGTCGCTCATGCCAGAACGTAGAGCCTCCGAGGTTATATTTCTTACTTAAAGGAATTATTTTCGGAAAGGGCTACTAGGGGAGGTCCTGTTTCGTCGGTCGATCTCGGCATTCGACAGTCTTCAGGTCTCGAGTGCTGTCCAGCATTCGTTTGACCTCGCCATCGCTTTCCCAAACTGTCCCCCGTGCTTCCGAGAGCACGTACCAACATCCAGTCTCCCAGTCAACCGGAATTCCGTGCTTCGCCCAAATCTTGAATTCGAACTCTCTTCCGCCCAAGTCACGAACCAGGTAGCGTCCATCGACGCTGTCAGATCGTGTAGAACGCTTCTCTACAATCCGGACCGCAATGGGTCCCGGAAGACGGCTGTTCCCGGGAATATCTTCCCAGGTCAGTACATCTTCGTCATTCTCGCTCAGCGTGTCACTCTCTGAGCCGTTAGTAGAACCCCCACTTCCGGAAGTAGCTGAGGTGGCGTCTTCGATGAGTGAGATGGCTTCAGTCCAGGAGCCGAAGAAGTTCGAATACATGGACGCTGAAACCCGACCGTGGTTGTCCATGTCTGTTGTCTTCGGAATTCGTCCCACCTCATCACGCACACGCCGAAGTTCCTGAAGTAGCCCGACGGGGATGCACGCGGGTTCGTAGGGGAGGCCATCCTCCCGGCGACTCTGACTACTCATTCCGACCACCTCTTGAGAGGTGAGCGGGACTCAAGTCGGAACTGGCGATGCTCGTTCGCGCCCTATCGCTGGATGGGAGTAGACTGACAGGGGCAGTGCGTCTCATCCTCCAGGCCGACAGACGTGCTCTTTGCGGAGGGAGAGCACGCGCATTCAGGCGTTGGAGGGGTCGTATCGTCTGTTCTACCATGCTGCATATGAATATAGTTCGATTTGCTAATTAAAAGGGTCAGGTGATATCATCTGGTAATTACTGAGTATTGATGTTTACTGGTTACTAACTAAGACGCCTCAGTAGTAGAATTCTCCCGGAAAAGGAGTACCGATTCCGTATATTTATTTGTGATAGGTCGCACGCTGAGTGAGCGCGACTCACAGAGCGTGCGACGGAAACGCTGGGCAGACGTGTGGTCTGCTCCTCTCGTGGATCGAGCCCGTGCGTCCCACACTGCGCGCGACCCGATTCGCGAACATTTAACACGGTTCTGCACGTTTGGTATCTTGCGAATCGCATGACTGCGTCGACCCGCATCACGAAAAATGATGGAATCTTCCGCGGTAAGCGGGGGGTATTTTATAAGGAACCCGCCGCTGTCTGTGGAATCCTAACCATCATGAAAACGGATGGGCGCTGCAGGATTTGAACCCGCGACAGCCTGGTCCGAAGCCAGGTACTCTGTCCAAGCTGAGCTAAGCGCCCGCACACTTCAATATCGCGCTATCCCAGATAAGTCCCGCGCTTTTGGCCCGCTGCCGACGACGACCGACTTCGCGCGGCGCTCCATGGGGCCGGACACGAACCGGATGTGCCAACGATCTTGCCGGACCGGACGGTGCCGTCCGACTCCGAGGGCGAGGCGTTGGCTGCGGGCTTCCGGGAGGCCGTTTACGGGCGGTGTCAGTACCGCCACGGACGCGAGACGGATTCCACGACTCGAAAGGCGCTCTCGCCGTACCGCCGGAGGGCGATGCTAAGGATTATTAATTTCTGGTCGCACGTTCACATATGACGGTCGTCAGCGTCTCCATGCCCGAGGAACTGCTCGAACGAATCGACGGCTTCGCCGACGAGCACGGGTACACCGGTCGCAGCGAGGTCGTCCGCGAGGCGGCGCGCAACCTGCTGGGCGAGTTCGAGGACAGGCGCCTGGAGGGCCGGGAACTGATGGGACTGGTGACGGTCGTCTTCGACTACGAGACGACGTCCGTCGAGGAGCGGCTGATGGGACTGCGCCACGACCACGACGAGCTCGTCGCCTCGAACGTCCACAGCCACGTCGGCGACCGCCGCTGCATGGAGCTGTTCGTTCTGGAGGGCCATCTGGACGAGATCTCGGAGTTCGTCGGCGGGGTCCGTGCGACCCGCGAGACGCTGAGCGTGAACTACTCGGTGGTTCCGGTCGACGAGTTCGACGGGACGGTGACGGACTGAACGGCGCCTTCGAGGCGACCCTGTCAGGCGGCTTCGTCGGGGTCGTCCTCACCGCGCCAGGTTCGCACCGCGTCGCGGACGGCCCGCAGGTCGTCCGGGTCGCCGGCGGTCCGGGTGGTCACGACCGTCCAGCCGTCGTCGTAGCCGAGGCCGTACAGCGTCTCCTCGCGCTGGACGGCGAGGGCGGCGACGGTCTGAGCCTCCTCGTCTTCGTCGTCAGGGACCACCCCGAGCGGGGCGGCCTCGACGACGGCGTCGGCCGTGCGAAGCGACCGCAGTTCGGAGCGCGAGAGCGGCCGATCCGGCAGCGAATCGAGATCCATGGCCGTCGCTGGCGGGGCGACGCTGAAACAGCTACCGATGCGACGGTCGACTGGGTCGGCCGGGGGCTCAGTCCTGCCCGTTCTTCTTCTTCCGGACGTCAGTCCCGCGTCGGACCATGTCGTCACAGTGCGGGCAGACCCGCGGCTGCGTGATGCCGTCCGGCTCGAAAACCTTGACGTACCGCTCGGTGACGAACGAGCCGCAGTTCTGGCAGGTGGGCATACGGCGTCACGCGGTCGCCGTCGGCGAAAAGCGTTCTGACTCTCGGTGGCTTCGTGGGGCCGTCTCATAGCGATTACTGCGAGTAGTCTTCATCGGGGGTGTCGAAAGACAGCGGTTCAGTAGCTCTCGTCACCGGCACGAATCACCACGGCGTGAAAGGCTCGCAGTAATCGCTGTCTGGAGTCGTTCGCGGCCGGCTCTGGCTCCAGCGTCGACGCTATCCACGACGACGACCGCTCACGACTCGACCACCTCGCGCCACCCCTCGAAGTAGCGGTCGTAGTGGGCCCGGCAGCCGGGGTTGAACGCGGCCCCGCACTCGGGACAGGCGAACCCGGCCATGAGGTACGCCCGAGCGGTCAGCGCCGTCGCACAGACCCCACAGAGAACCGCCGGCTCGTCGAGTCGCTCTCGCGGCCAGGGCTCGTGGGTGTGGTCGGCAACTGCCTCGTGGCAGGCGTGACACGGGTAGAACCGCCCGCAACAGCCCCCGCGGAGGGCGATGACGTCGCGGTCGTCCGCCCAGTGAGCGCAGCGCGTCTCGGGACCGACGTCGACGCCGGACACGACGGACTCGCCGACGACGACCGCGTCGGCGTTCCCGGCGCAGTCAGGGTCGTCACCGTCGCCGGTCATGGTTCGATCGAGTGGGCGAGCCCGCTTCGGCCTATCTGTTCCATCGGCCGGCGGCAGCGTCCGCCGGGAACGGTAACGACGGCGCTCACGCCGGGCCGGCGTCGTCGAGGTCGGCCGTCGGCAGTCGGCGGAGCAGCTCGACGGTCGTCCGCGCGCCGGCACGGTGGCAGTCGAGGACGATGTTCTCGTCCGACGAGTGGTTGTTCTCGTCGCTGTTGGCGTACGGGAGAACGACGACCGGCGCGTCGAGTTCGCGCTCGAACACCGCCGTCGGCAGCGACCCGCCGAGCGTCGGCTTCACTACGGGGTCGTCTTCCCAGGCCAGGCGCGTGACCGTCTCCGCGAGGTTCTGCACCGGACCGGTGAGCGGCGTCCGCTGGGGGTGCATCATGCCGTGATGTCGGACCGACACCGCACAGCGCCCAGAGGCGTGGCGGTCGAGGTGACGCCGGACCTTCTCGTAGAGGGCGTCGGGCTCTTGATCGGCGACGAGCCGAAAGTCGAGCTTCGCCGTCGCCGAGGCCGGGAGCACCGTCTTCGACCCCTCGCCGCCGTAGCCGGCGGCCAGCCCGGCGATGTTGGCGGTCGGCCACGAGAGCAGCTTCTCGCCGTAGCTCTCGCCCGGGCCGTCGGCGAGAGCGTCGACGCCGACCTCGGCCATCGCCTCGTCGAACGACAGCGCCGCGACCGCGTCGCGGTCGGCCGCCGTCGGCGAGCGCACGTCCTCGTAGAAGCCGTCGACGGCGACCCGGCCGTCGGCGTCTTTCAACGAGCCGACCAGCCGGACGAGTTCCCAGGCCGGGTTCGGCACCGGGCCGCCGTAGTTCCCCGAGTGGAGGTCGCGGTTCGGCCCCTCGACGTCGATCTGGACGTACAACAGCCCGCGGGCCCCGAGCAGGACTGTCGGCCGGCCGGAGACGTCGATGGGACCGTCGGCGACGACCGCGAGGTCGGCCGCGAGCAGGTCAGCGTGATCGGCGACGATCGAATCGAGGTTGGGGCTGCCGGACTCCTCTTCGCCCTCCAGCAGGAGGACGACGTTCGCCGGGAGGCCGGTCGTCGCTCGCAGGGCGTCGACCGCACGGAGGTGGGCGAACCACTGCCCCTTGTTGTCGCCGGCGCCGCGGGCGTACAGCCGCTCGCGGCCGTCCGGACCCTCCCGGACGGTCGGCTCGAACGGCGGCGACTCCCACTCCGCCGGGTCGGCCGGCTGGACGTCGTAATGACCGTACAGCAGCACCGTCGGCGTCGATTCTGGGTCGTCGTCGGGCATCGCCTCGGCGTCGGTGTCGGCGTCGGCGCGTGCGAGCACCGCCGGTGCGCCGTCGGTGGGCGTTTTGACGGCCTCGTCGAAGCCATACGACGTACAGAGGTCGGCGGCGAGGTCGGCGCAGGGGTCGACCCCCTCGCCGGTGGCCGACAGCGACGGCTGGGCGAGCAGTTCGAACAGATCCTCGAAGTGGTCGGCCTCGCGGGCGGCGAGGGCCTCGGTCGGCGTCTCGGTGGCGCGGTCCGTGGTCACGTGTGGCGTCGACGACGGCCCGGACCAAGGAGTTGTCGCCTCCGGCGACCGGGGGGCTGGGAGCCGCTCAGGTCGCCGATTCCTGCACGTCGCCGGCGTCGTCGCGCAGCCGCGCGCTGAGCTTGCGCCGGAGCCGAGGGACCAGCACCTCGTCGACGGAGTACGGCCCGCTGCCGACGACCATGATGGCCGAGGCCAGCCCGAACAGCGAGACGTGTGCCAGCACGGGGTCGTCGGGCAGGCCGAACAGCGTCAGCGTCATCATCATGAACGCGACGGCGGCGACCCCGCGGGAGAGGAAGCCGACGACGAGCAGCGTACCGACCGCGAGCTCGGTCAGCCCGGCGCCGACGACCCACAGCTCCGGCGCGACGGGGACCACCGCGGTCAGGTCGTACTTCTCGACGACCTGCAACGCGCGGCCGGGTTCGAGCAGCTTCTGGCTGACGCCCAGGTACGCGAAGTTCAATCCGACGAACACCCGGAGGATGACCGCCGCCGCTCGCCGACCCCCTTCGGGGTCGGCCCAGCTCAGGTCGACCCCCTCGGCCAGCCGGCCGGTAACGGTTCCGTCGGTCTGTGCGAGGCGTTTGATGAGCATGTCCGCCGAGGGTTGGCCTGGCCCCATCACGGCGACGGCGAGGAAGCCGGCGACGTACTCGCTGGCGTGGAACGCGAGGGGGTACTGGATCGCCGTGAGCGAGTACGCGACGACGCCGACGACGGCGACCGCGCGGGTCGCCAACCCGAACAGCAACAGGAAGCCGACCCCGACCTGCAGGAACCGTGCCTCGACGGCGATCGCCGGCGAGAAGAGGTAGCCAGTGAAGCCGGCGCCGACGAGCGGCAGCCCCAGCGACAGTCGGAGCATCCAGGGGAGATAAGGCCCGTACGACCGAAGCGTCCGCCGGGCGACCTCGACGTCGGGGACGAGGTCGGCGAAGGTCAGGTAGCCGACGATCGTGACCCCGGCGGCGACCCCGCCGCCGGCGAGCAGCGCGGCGTTCATCGGGTCGGTTAGCGTTTCGAGCAGGAAGCGAACGACGTCGCCCACCGTGTTTTCTCCGTCCGTGACGTAGTCGACGTGTGCGGCCGCCCGACCGGAGACGACGCTCGCTGCCACCGCCGCCACGACCCCCCACCGTATCGCGGCCGACAGCGGCCGCGAGCGAGATTGGTTCACGGCTTGTCTCGGGGCAGCGACGCTCTTAACCCCCTCGCTGGCGCTCCGAGCTAGCGTCGGACGCCGCTTACCGCCTCGGGCCGATTTATATGTTCGGCCCGCGTTGACTCGGACATGGACCTCGAACTCGACGGAACGACAGCATTGGTGACGGCTTCATCGAGCGGTCTCGGCAAGGCGTCGGCGACGGCGCTCGCTCGCGAGGGGGCCGACGTCGTCGTCAACGGTCGCGACTCCGACCGACTGGCCGACGCCGCAGCGGAGGTACGGGCGGCCGGCACGGGCGAGGTCGTCGCCGTCGAGGCCGACCTGACCGACGCCGACGACATCGAGCGCCTGGTCGACCGGACGGTCGAAGAGTTCGGCACCATCGACTCGCTGGTCACCTCCGCCGGCGGGCCGCCCTCGGGACCGTTCCTCGAAACCACCGACGAGGACTGGTACGACGCCTTCGACCTGCTGGTGATGAGCGTTGTCCGGCTGGTCCGCGAGGCCGAGCCGTACCTCTCGGAGGGCGGCGACGGCACCGTCGTCAACGTCACCTCGCGGTCGGTGAAGGAGGCCATCGACTCGCTGGTGCTGTCGAACTCCGTCCGCATGGCCGTCATCGGCCTCGAAAAGACGCTCTCGAAGGAGCTCGCGCCCGAGGTTCGCGCGAACGCCGTCCTCCCCGGCCCCCACGAGACGAGCCGCATCGAGGACCTCGTTGACCAGGCCGTCGAGCGCGGCGACTACGACGACTACGAGGAGGGGCTGGCCGACTGGGGCGAGGGCGTCCCGCTGGAGCGCATCGGCGACCCGATGGAACTCGGCGACACCGTCGCCTTCCTCTCCTCGTCGAAGTCCTCCTACATCAACGGCGTCGCGCTGCCCATCGAGGGCGGGGCGGGCGCCGCGAACCTCTGAGGCCGAGAGGCGCCCGCAGTCGCCCGTCAGCGCCGGTCGCGCCGGACCACGTCGGCGCCGACGCTGCCGACGCCCTCGACCTCGGCGCGGACCCGGTCGCCCGGCTCGACGGCGACCGCCCCGGGCGTCCCCGTCAACAGCACGTCGCCGGGTTCGAGCGTCATCACGCGGGAGTGATACGCCACCAGCTCTCGCGGCGGGAACGCCATGCCGTCGACCTCGCCGGCGGCGACCGTCTCGCCGTTGCGGACGGTTCGGACCGTCACGTCGTCGAGCTCGACCGCGTCGCCGGTCCGAATCCACGGACCGACGACGAGGAAGGAGTCGAAGCTCTTTGCCCGGGTGAGAAACCGCGGGTTGCGGTCGAGCACGTCCTCGGCCGTGCAGTCCACGACCGGGAGGTAGCCGGCGACGACGCGGTCGACCGCGGATTCGGCCACGTCCCGGCACGTTCGACCGACGACGACGGCCAGTTCCGCCTCGGCGGTGACTCGGCCGGTCAACTCGGGGTCGGGCAGCCGAATGGGCCCGCCGGGGGGCGCCGCCGTCGACGGCGGCTTGAAGAAGCTCGCCGGCGCCTCCGGGCGGTCTTCGTCCAGATCGGCGGCGTGGTCGCGGTAGTTCAGTCCGATGCCGAACAGCTTGCCGAACGTCGCCAGCGGCGCCCCGAATCGCACCTCCTCAGCCGGGGTCCTCGACGCCGTCGCGTCGTCGACGGTCGGCGGGTCCGCGAGCGCGTCGGCGACGCCGTCGGCGTCGGGAGCGGCGGCCGACAGCGGGACGAACCCCTCGTCGTCCCCGACCAACGGGGTGCCGTCGACGGCGCGTGCGAGCCGGGTCATTCGGGGTCGCTGGCGGCGGTGTCGTCGCCGGCGTCGGCCTCGCCGCCCCCGTCGTCGGCCCGGTCCGTCCAGAAGTCGAACGACCGACCGGGGGCGAACACGTCGAGGCCGACGGCTGGCTCGTCGCTTTCGTTCTCGACGCGGTGGGGTTCGTCGGCGCCGAGGTGGACGGAGTCGTACGCGCCGAGCGTGACCGACCGCTCCTCGGTATGGACGGTGAGCTCGCCCGACAGGCAGAGACACACTTGTTCGTTCTCGTGGCTGTGCATCGGCGAGGAGTGGCCCGGCGGCTTCTCAAACCACTCGAAGCTGAACCGTTCCGAGCCCGCCAGGGCGCGTCGCTGCCATCCCTCGTCGGGCTCGTACGTCTCCGCCTCGTCGAAGTCGACTCGCTCCATGGAGTCGATGGCGACCCGGAGGGTACAAAGCGTTGCGCCGCGGCGAGCGATGCCGACGCCGACCGGCGCGTCAGTGGCCCGCGACCGGGTGCTCGCCGCCGGGAGATGGCATAGGATAATATAGGGTGAGGCAAAAAGAGAGGCCTATGTCACGCGAGACGACGACTGGAACCGACAGACGCACGCTGCTGAAGCTGGCGGGGGCGACGGGCGCGGCGAGTCTCACCGGCCTCGCTGGCTGTACGACGACCGATAGCGGGAGTACGGCCACGGCCACTCCGACCGAGACGGAAAGCGAGTCAACCGGCGAGACCGACACGGCCACCGAGGGCGATGGCGGGGGCGACCCGTACAGAATCGGGATGGTGGACGCCCTCACCGGCTCGCTCTCGGCGTTCGGCCAGCGCAACCAGCGCGGCAAGGACCTCGCGCTGGCCACGGTCAACGAGGCCGGCATCGATGGTCGTGAGCTCGAAATCGTCGTCGAGGACTCCACCAGTCAGAGCTCCGGCGGCGTCTCGGCGGCCCAGAAGCTCGTCAATCAGAACGGCGTCCCCTTCCTCATCGGCGCGGTCGGCTCCGGCGTCTCACTGTCCATCTACGAGAGCGTCGTTCAGGACACCGACGTGGTCCAGTTGAGTCAGAACTCGACGGGACTGGGCCTCACCGACTTCCCGGGGCTGGCCCGCATCTCGCCGACCGGCCGGACCCAATCGACCGCGCTCGCGGACATCGTCGCCGAGGACGGCTACGACGACGTGGCGCTGACATACGTCAACAACAACTACGGCCAGAGCCTGGCCGACGCGTTCGTCGAGGCCTGGGACGGCTCCGTCGCCTACAACAACCCTCACGACCAGGACCAGCAGTCGTACTCGGGCGTGGTTAGCGAGATGAACGACTCGGGGGCCGACGCCTGGCTGTTCGTCACCTACCAGGCCGAGTTCGCCACGCTCGTCAACGAGATCTATTCGAGCGGCTACGACCCGCAGCTGTACGGCGCCGACTCCGTCTCCGGCGACCAGGTTCTGGAGAACACCCCCGAAGGCAGCATGGACGGAATGAAAATCGCCGTCCCCTCGGCACCGCTGGAGCAGGACAACTACCAGGAGTTCGTCTCGCGGTTCGAGGGGGAGTACGACGAGTCGCCGACGGTCTGGTCGACGTACGCCTACGACGCCGTCGTCACGGCCGCGCTCTCGGTTCAGGCGGCCGATGAGTTCACCGGCGCCGCCCTCGGCGACGTCGTCCGCGACGTGACCCGCCCGGAGGGCCAGACGGTCACCACCTATCAGGCCGCGAGCGATATCCTCGCCGACGGCGGCGGCCCGAGCGACGTCGACTACCAGGGCGTCAGCGGGCCCCTGAACCTCGACGAGAACGGCGACCCGGAGGGGTTCCTCCAGATTCTGGAGGTCCGGAACCACAGCTACGAGCCCATCGGCTTCGTCGAGTCCTGAGCGGCCACGATGGTACTGGACCTCATCGCCAGCGGCCTCGTGTTCAGCAGCATCATTATCCTGGGGAGCATCGGCCTCTCGCTCATCTACAGCATCGCCGACTTCGCCAACTTCGCTCACGGCGACACGATGACCCTCGGCGCCTACGCGGCGCTGCTCGCGCTGAGCACTACCGGCGACCTCGGCGGGTCGCTGCTGGGTCTGCCCTACGGCTTCTTCCTGGCGCTTCCGGTCGGCATCGCGACGCCCGCCGTCGTCGCCGTCGCCACCGAGGAACTCGTCTACGACGGGATGGACGTCGACTCCATCGGCCTGCTCATCGCCTCCATCGGGGTCGCCTTCGTCTACCGCGCCCTCGTCCAGCTCCAGTTCGGCGCGGAGTTCACCCGCTACGACGTGCCGGTCCAGCGACCGATTGAGGGGCTGGTGCCCTACGGGGTCCGGATCACCGAACACGACGTGGTCATCGTCGCCGTGACGGTCGCGCTGGTCGTCGGCTTGCACGTGCTGTTGCAGTACACCGACCTCGGGCGGAAGATGCGCGCCATGTCCGACAACCCGGACCTGGCTCGCGTCAGCGGCATCCGGACCGCCCGAGTGAAACGCTGGACGTGGGTCATCGGCGGCGGCCTCGCCGGCGCCGGCGGGGTCTTCCTCGGCCTGTTCAGCCGGCTGGCCCCGCGGATGGGGTTCGACCTCCTGCTCATCGTCTTCGCCGCGGTGATTCTCGGCGGCATCGGCTCGGTGTACGGGGCGATGCTGGGCGGGTTCCTCATCGGAATGATAAACCGGCTCACGCCCGCGCTCTCCGAGTTGGGCGCGCTGGTCCCGCTGGTGCCCGACGCCTGGGGCATCCCGATCGGTATCGAGTACGCCAACGCCATCGCGTTCGTCATCATGGTGGTCGTCCTGCTCGTCCGCCCGCAGGGTATCGCCGGGGAGGCGGTCTGATGGCGGGTCCCGGGTCGTCGTCGGACCTCGGCGGTCGCTGGGCGACACTCACTCGCGCCGAACGGGGCGTCGTCGGCGTCGTCGTCGCCTTCGGTCTCCTCCTCGTCGGCGGCCTCCTGACGGGCGGGCTCGCACCGACGTACTTCCTGTTCCTCGTCGGGCTGGCCGGGATGTACGCCCTGATGTCGCTCGGACTCACCGTCCAGTGGGGGTACACCGGGCTGATAAACTTCAGCGTCGCCGCGTTCTTCGGCATCGGCGCCTACGGCACGGCCCTCGCCAGCGCCGACTCCTCGCCGATAGCCGGGAGCCTCCCGCCGGTCGTGGGGCTGTTCATCGCGCTGGGACTGTCGGCGGTGCTGGCCCTCGCCATCGCCGTCCCGACGCTCCGACTGCAGGCCGATTACCTCGCCATCGCCTCCATCGGCCTCGCCGAGGTCGTTCGGATCGTCATCCTCAACGAGCGCCCGTGGACGAACGGCAGCGCCGGTCTACGCGGCATCCCGACGTTCTTCGACGGCTGGCCGGTTCTGGGGACGTTCCCGCAGGCGATGCCGGGCGTCGTCGTCGGGTGGATTCCGGGTCAGCGAATCGTGCTTCGGACGCCGTTCTGGCAGGCGCTGCTCAACGTCGCGCTCGTGTTCGCGTTCATCGCCGTCAGCTACGCCGTGTTGCGACGCGCTCACCGATCGCCGTGGGGACGGCTCCTCCGGACCATCCGATCGGACGAGGACCTCGCCCGCGCCCTCGGAAAGAACACCTACCGATACAAGATGCAAGCGTTCGTCCTCGGGAGCCTCATCATGACGCTTGCGGGCGTGTTCTACGCGCATCTGAACCTGTTCGTCGCCCCCGGCGACCTCGACCCCATCACGACGTTTTACGTCTGGGTCGCCGTCATCCTCGGCGGCAGCGGCTCCAACCGCGGGGCGGTCTTCGGCGGCGTCGTCATCGTCGCGATTCGCGAGGGGACGCGGTTCCTCACCGGCGCCCGGTGGCTGCCCGTCGACGCCGCCCCGCTGCGGCTCCTACTCATCGGCGTCACCATCGTCGCGTTGATGAAGTTCCGCCCCCAAGGTATTCTTCCCCCGCAGCGCGAACTCATCTGGCCGGACGTCGTCGACGAGGCGCCGACCGAGCCGGAGACGGGCGTGCGGGCCGCCAGAGGAGGCGAGAGCGATGACTGAGGAACCCGTGGCATCAACGACGGGCGCAGACGAGGAGAGCCAACGCCCGGAGCCCACCCCGGCGGACATGCGGAAAGACAACGCCGTCCTCAGGGTCGAGAACCTCCGGAAGTCCTTCGGTGCGCTGGTCGCCGTCGACGGCGCCTCCCTCGCGGTCGAGCGCGGCACCATCACCGGGCTCATCGGTCCGAACGGAGCCGGCAAGTCGACGCTTTTCAACCTCATCTCCGGCTTCTACGAGCCCGACGGCGGCCGCGTCGAGGTGAACGGCGCGGACGTGGCTGGCCTCGAACCGTACGAGATCGCCGCCCGAGGGCTGATGCGGACGTTCCAGACCCCCCGAAAGCTGGAGGGGATGACCGTCCGCGAGGCCATGCTCGTCGGGCCACGGAACCAGCCGGGGGAGTCGTTCCACAAGCTGTTCACCGACACCGACGCGGTCCGCGAACGGGAGCGACGGCATCTCGCCGCCGTCGAACGCATCCTCGAGGAGTTCGAGATCGACCACCTCGCGACCCAACCCGCGACGCAGATCTCCGGGGGGCAGATGAAGCTGGTCGAACTCGCCCGGGCGATGCTGGCCGAGCCCGAGGTCCTCCTGCTCGACGAGCCGGCCGCGGGGGTAAACCCCACGCTGCGACAGCAACTGGCGGCCCAGATTCGCCGACTCAGAGCGGAGGGAACAACCTTCCTGCTCATCGAACACGACATGGACTTCGTGATGGAACTGGCCGACCCCGTCGTCGTCCTCAACCGGGGCAGCGTCCTCACCGAGGGGACGCCGGCGGAGGTACGGAACGACGACCGCGTCATTGACGCGTACCTCGGAGGGGCGCCGTGAACGCCGGCGACGCCGCGGCCGCCGACGGGAGCGAACACGTCATCGAACTCGACGGGGTCGACGGCGGCTACGGCGACGTCCAGGTGCTCGACGACTGCTCGCTCCACCTCGACGCGGGCGAGGTCGTCTGCCTCATCGGCCCGAACGGCGCGGGGAAGTCCACGGTCCTGCGGACGGTGTTCGGGATGCTGACGCCGTGGACCGGGACCGTCACCTACCACGGCGAGGACATCGGCGGGATGGACCCCGCGGACGTCGTCCGCGAGGGGATCGGCTATGTCCCACAGACCGACAACGTGTTCGGCTCGCTCAGCGTCGCTGAGAACCTCCGGATGGGCGGCGTCGCCCGCAAATCGGGGCTGGACGACGTCATCGGGACTCTCTACGAGCGGTTCCCGCTGCTCGACGACAAGCGCGGGGCGAAGGCGCGGACGCTCTCCGGCGGCCAGCGACAGGTGCTGGCGTTTGCCCGCGCCCTGATCATGGAGCCGGACGTGCTGCTCATCGACGAGCCCTCGGCCGGACTGGCCCCGAACACCGCAGCGGAGGTGTTCGGCCACGTCGAGGCGGTCAACGACACGGGTACGGCCATCCTGATGGTCGAGCAGAACGCCACCGAAGGGCTCGGCATCTCCGACCGCGGGTACGTCCTCGACCAAGGGACCGTCCGCTTCGAGGGGCCGGCCGAGACGCTCCTCGACGACGACGAGGTGTCGCGGCTGTACCTCGGCGGCGGGTAATCGAGACGCGACTGCCGCCGATGCGCGTCGAGAGGGCGGCGCGGGACCGCGACGACGTGGCGCTCCGTCCGAGTCTCCGAGGGTGTCAAAGGCGTCGGGCGCGGACGACTCGTATGCTCGGATACGCGGCGATGAACCACACGCTTCGGGAGGCGGAGCCGGCGCGGCGGTGTAATCGGGACATGCGAAAGCGGACGTGGGAGAGGAAAGGGCTGGCATACGCCGGCGAGTTGGCCGCGCAGAACTTCGCCGACCTCCGAGCCGTTCTGCGGTGGAACCTCGACCACGGCATCCGTTTCTATCGGTGTAGCTCTACGCTCGTTCCGTGGAACTCCCAGTTCGACATCGCCGAGCTTCCGAACTTCGAACGCATCCGCTCGCTCGCAGAGGAATGTGGCGACATCCTCAGGAACAACGAGATGCGGCTCACCTTCCACCCGAGTCACTGGTGTAAGCTCGCCAGCGAGTCCGCGGACACCGTCGACCGCGCCGTCGAGTCGGTCTCTCATCACGGTCGGTGGCTGGACCTCATGGAGCTCGCACGGTCACCGGAGTACGCCATCAACGTCCACATCGGCGCCCATTACGGCGACAAGGCGGCTACCGCCGACCGATTCTGTGAGGTCATCCGTAACCTGCCGCCGCGCGCACGGGAGCGACTGGTCGTCGAGAACGACGATACCGAGTCCCTATGGAGCGTCAGCGAACTCGTCGACAACGTCGCGTCCCGCGCGGACGTTCCGGTCACGTTCGACTACCACCACCACAGCTTCACCGACCGCGGGCTCACGTATCGCGAGGGCTTCGAACTGGCTCGAGACACGTGGGGGGACGTCCGGCCGGTGACCCACTACTCCGAGCCGGCCCGCCTGCACGGGGAGCCGGACGCCAGCCCGCAGAATCACTCCGAGCACGTCGCGACGGTCCCGGAGTGGCTCCGGCGAGGGTCGGACGTGATGATAGAATCTCACGGCAAGGAGCGGTCGATCCTGCGTCTTCGCGAGTCGCAGTGAGCCCGTCCGAGGAATTAACTCCGGACTGCGTCGCCCTCAGACCCTTTCCCCGTCGCTCAGCGCCCGTTCGGTCCGCGCCGCCGAGTCGGCGAGCAACGGCATGTCGTCGGTGAACACCTCGATAGAGACCGTCGGCTCGGAGAGCTCCGACGCGAGTTCCTCGCCGAGGCTTTCGAGCGGGACATCGCCGCTTCCGACCGGGATGTGCGTATCTCCTCGGCGACGCGCGTCGTGAACGTGGAGGTGTTGGACGCGGTCGCCGTGGCTCGACAGAGCGGTCCTTATCCCTTCGGTCCCGGCTTCGAGGTAGGCGTAACCGACGTCGAGACACAGCGCGACGTCGGCCTGCTCCGCGAGGGATCCGAGTCGGGAGAGTTCGATGCCGCCGGCGTAGCCGGTCGTCTCGAAGCAGACCGTGACGTCGTGGTCGCGGCCGAGCGCGGACAGCGAGGCCAACCGCTCGACGAGCGCGTCCGTCCGGTGGCCCGCTCCGCGTGCGCTCGGATGCGCGACCGCCGTGCGAGCGCCGGCCGTCGCGGCCGCCGCCAACACGTCGTCGAGGTACGACAGCGTCGCCTCGTCGATGCGGTCGACTGGGGTCGAGAGCGGTTGCCGATACGGGAGGTGAACCGCCACGTCGAGCCCGTTCGCGGTCGCTCGCTCCCGCAGCGCAGCCGGGTCGAACTCCGACAGCGGGCGTTCCCCTTCGCCGAGCCCGACTTCGACGTAGTCGAATCGGTCCGGAAGGTCGCCGACGTGGTCGATGTGCGGGCCGACCGTCGCCCCGAGTTTCATACCGCATGAAACGTCGCCGGACGGAAACTCCCGGCGGTGTGTCGCCCGTGATACGCCGCCGGAAGCATCGTGACAGCTTCAAGCGGGTTCCGGAGCGGCCCAGGACGGCGTCAGAGCGCCCTCACCGCTCGGGAGCGAGACGGTAAATCGGGGCGTCGTCGGCGTCGACCGCGACGTACAGCTCACCCGAGGCTGGCGCGACCGTCACGTCGCGAATCCGTCGGTCGCGGTCGGCGAGCAACGGCTCCAGCTCCGTCACCTCGCCCCCGTCGACGGCGAAGTGCGCGAGCGACCGCTTGGCGAGGCCGGCCACGAAGAGGTCGCCGTCCCAGTCGGGGAACGCGTCCCCGTCGTAGAACGTCGCTCCGCTCGGCGGGAACCCGCCCGAACCGCACGGCCACCCGTAGGCCGGGGCCACCACGTCGTCGCGGTCGTCGTGGGCGACGCCCACCGGGTCGTCGGAGTTGTACTGACAGGAGTTGTCGGCGACGGGCCACCCGTAGTTCCCGCCCGCCTCGAGGACGTTCACCTCGTCGCCGTCTCGCTCGCCGAACTCCGTTTCCCACACGGCACCGGTGTCGGGGTGGACCGCGAGGCCCTGCGGGTTGCGGTTGCCGTATGTGAACACCGCGTCGCTCGCGCCTGCGTCGTCGACGAACGGGTTGTCCGCTGGAATCGTCCCGTCGTCGTGCAACCGGAGCACCGAGCCGAGGTCGTCGTCGAGCCGCTGAGCGACGTGGTCCGGACCGAAGTTCTTGAACTGTCGGTCGCCGACGCTGACGTACAGGTAGCCCTCGGCGTCGAACGCCGCGCGTGAACCGTAGTGGGCGGTTGAGTCGACGAACGGGCGAGCGGTGTAGATGGGGGTAAAATCGGCGAGGCGGTCGTTCGCGGCGTCGAGGCGGCCGCGACCGACCCGCGTCGTGGAGCCGCCGTCGCCGGCGACGGAGAACGTGAGATACACCAGTCGATTGGCGTCGAACTCGGGGTGGACGGTCACGTCGAGCAGGCCACCCTGTCCGCGGGCGAGGACCTCCGGCACCCCGGAGAGGGCGACTCCCTCGCCGGTCTCGGGGTCGGCCAGCCGGAGCGTGCCGTTCTGTTCGGTCACCAACAGCCCGGACTCGTCGGGGAGAAACGCGAGCCCCCACGGGTTCGAGAGGCCCGTGAACGCCTCGGTGACGGTGACCCCGGTACCGGCGTCGATGTCGGCGTCTGCGTCGCTGGGAGAGCGCTCGTCACTGGCGGACCGCGGCGCGGACGAACAGCCGGCCACCGACCCGAGCGCGCCGGCGCCGGCGAGCGCGAGGTAGCGTCGTCGGTTCATGAGACGGATTGGACCGGCACGGACAAGAGTCGCGCGGCTGATACTCAGTCGTCCGCGGTCGAGGGGGCGGTGGGACCGTCCTCCAGCGGCGACGAGACGAGTTCGGCCACCGGCGTTCCGGCCGACTGTGCACGGTCGAGCGACAGTGAAGCGACTGTCCCCTCGGCGGTTCGGAAGCGAACCGTTCCGCCAGAGGCGTCGACGAGCCACGAAACCAGCCAGAGGCCGAGCCCGGTGTTGTGGTCGAGCGACATCTCGTACCCCCGGTCGAGCGTCTCGACGACCGGTTCCGGAATCCCCGAGCCGTCGTCGACGACGTGGAGTTCGACGCCGTCAGCGCCCGGTCCGTCGCGGAGTTCGACGCCGGGGTTCTGAGTGTCGCCGTGTTCGACGGCGTTTTCGAGTAACTCCTCGACCGCCAGTTCGAGCCGTGGGTGTGCACGGACCAGACAGGTGTCGACGTCCGGTTCGTCGACCTGAGCCTCCGGATACGCCTCGCGAACGCTGGCGGCCGCCCGTTCGACCGCCACGGTGAGGTCGAGTACCTGCCGAGTGGCGTACGTGCTCCCGACGAGCATCTCGACGTCCTCGGCTTGCCTGCTGATGGCGTTGAGGTCGTCGACGGCTCGGTCTATGGCTCGCACGTGGTCGGCGGACGCGGCCGGGTCCCTCACAGCGGTCTCCGCGAGCAGCTCCGCACGGCCCTGTATCACGTTCATCCGGTTCCGGAGGTTATGACGGAGCACGCGATTGAGCACGGTCAGCTTGTTGTTGGCCTGTCTCGCCCGGTCGCCCTCGCGACGTTGCTGGGCGTCGTAAACGTCGACGAGGGTGCCGGCGGGCATCCCGAGCGAAACCGCACCCAGCCCGGAGGCGATCGGGTCGGCTATTATGACGCCGTGGGTGGCCTGGTAAACGATGGCGGAGCTGACGCCGACCCCGAGAATCCCCCCGCCGATGACGCCCCAGACGGCCACCCTGAACGACCGTTCGGGCCCGAGCGACGACCGATGGAGCCAGTAGCTGCCGTACGTGACGAGCAGACTCAGTGCGATCGGAACGAGGACGCCGGTCGCGAGCCCCAGCAGCGACTCGTCGGCTTCGAGCGCATGTGCTCCGTGGAAGAGCGTGAGAACGAGGCCCGTCCCAACCAGCACGAGCGGACCCACGTCGTGCTGAACCTCGCTGGTTGCCATTCATCTGCTGATTACGATTGGCGGTAATAAAATCACGCCGAAATTTCGGACATGATAATGGCCTCGCGAGTCCGGAAGCGGGCCCGTTAAATCCCCTCGTGGTCGACGATGGCCTCCCGCCACGACTCGGGCAACGGCCGGGCCGCGGCGGCGTCGCTGTCGTAGGCGACCTGGACCGTTTCGCCGGTGGCCGCGAGCCGTCCCGCGGGGTCGTACACCTCGTACTCCATCGGAACGCTGCTGTCGCCGAGCCGGGGGACGGAGACGGTGACGCGAACCGTTTGGTCGCCGTCGTTGACGCCGTCACGAGCGTCGCCAGCGTCGCCGTCTTTCCGAATCGGACGCTCGTAGTCGAGGGACAGCGTCGCGAGCACGGAGTCGACCGCCGACAGCGACACGCCGACGACCCGCTCGAAGTACTCAACCCGGGCCTGTTCGAGGTAGGTCGCGTAGACGGCGTTGTTCACGTGACCCAGCGCGTCGAGGTCGCGGAACCGGACGTCGAGTTCTGTCTCGAAGGGCACGGGCGAGCCCAGAGGCGGCGGGGATTTGTGCGGTTCGGTTCCGCCGGCTACCGCGTCTGGACCGCCTCGGCGGCCGGCACCGCGAGGTGAGTCGTCGACAGCGGCGCCCGGTCGGGTTCGTCCCGACGGGCGGCGACCAGCGTCGCCACCAGGTCGCGGGCGAACGCCGTCGCCGCCTCGTCGTTCAGGACCGGCTTCAGCGCGTCGACGACCGGCGAGAGCTTCCGGCCGTGGTCGGCGACGATTCGCGCCGGCGAGCGGTGGTCGGTCCCGTCGTCGGCCAGCTCGGCCGCCACTCGCCAGCCGAAGACGGCGGTCGCGGCGAGCTCGCGAGCGCGGGGCTTCGGCTCGTCGGTCGTCGGCTGCGTTGCGAGATACGACGCCGCCGTCTCGGGGTCGTAGGCATTACCGACCCACTCGCGGACGACCTCGGGGTCGGCCGCGAGCCCGGCGTCGTCGGCGGCCGAAAGCAGCGACGCCTCCGCCTCGGCGACGCGGTGGAAGGCGTCGCCGACGACGACCGTCTCGGCGCCGGCAGCCCGGACCGCCGCGGCCTTTGTGGCGTCGTCGACCCCGCCGCCGTACCACAGTCGGGCCTCCCCAAGAGCGTCGTCCAGTTCGCGAAGCGTCGTCAGCGCCGCCTCGCCGCCGTAGGTGCCGGAGTATTCGAGGTAGACGACTTCGCTGTCGAGGTGGCGCTCCGCGGCGACGGCCCGCCGACGGGCCTCGACGGCGTCGAGCACGTCGTCGGCGCCGACGCCGGACTCCCGGGCGGCGGCGCTGTCGGGGTTCTGGACGATGTACGCCTCGAAGGCGGCCCCGCCCAGCAGCACGTCGGTGCCCCAGTCTGCCAGCCGCCGGCGGACGACGCCGGGCAGCCAGGGGGCGGCGTCGTCGAGCACCGCAGGGACGAACGCCTCGTGAACTCGCTCGACGGCGGCGCCGAGTTCGCCGACGAGCGCGCCGGTGTCGCCGTTGAGCACCTCCGGCACCGCCAGGAGGTCGGCGGCGGCGACGGTCTCGGGAGTCACCTGCGCCGGACCGGAGGGCTCCTGCAGCGTCGGCGTCGGCGTCGCCCTGAGCAGGTCGAACGTCGCGATCGCGTCGGCGGCGGTCACCCCGCGAGAGCCGCCGACCTCGACGGCGTCCGTTCCGTCGAGGTACAGCGGAAACAGCAGCGACAGCCGTTTGGCCGGCTCGGGGTCGACCTTGGTGACGTGGTCCCACGACCGCGGCACCGGGTTGCGGTCGAGGAGCCGCCGCGACAGCAGCCGCCCGAGACCGGCGGCGGCGGTTCGCGCGTTCATCGTCGGGGAGGCGGGCGAGCGCGAACAAAAGCCCCCCGGTCGGCGGTCGGCACCCCCAGCCCGAACGACAGCTTTGATTGCCCCCGGCGACCGACTGAGCGCCATGACGGATTCGGGGACCGGGCCGGTCGCGGGACCGCTGCGCGCCGGCGCCGCCGGGCTCGCCGCGGTCGACGCACTCCCGACGGCCGTGCGCGCCGTCGTCGGCAACTACGCCGAGACCGGGACCTTCGACCCCGCGGCGCTGTCGCTCAAGCGCCGCGTCGACGCCCGCATGGACGAGATTCTGCGCGAGGCCCACGGCAGGGTCGAGGACGCCCTCGAAGCGGAGTTCGACCGCGAGTCGGTGTCGTTCCGCTACGACACCAAGCTCACGATGCCGGTCGAGCTGACGCTGGGGTACGTATACAGCCGGGCGACCGCGGCGGCACCGCCGGGGGTCGACGCCGTCGACGGCACTCGCCGGACGGACGCGCTCTCGCGGCTGCGGCGACGGCGCTACGACGGGCCCGACGCCGAGGCCGTCGTCGCCGACGTCCAGCGCGCGGAGTCCGTGACCACCCTCGTCGTCGAGGCGCTGCTGGACGGCGACATGCGCGACGCCATCAACGACGAGGAGTTCGGCGACTTCGAGGTCGACTTCCCCGTCGCCGGGCCTGACCAGCGCCGGCGCGTCGCCGAGGTCGCGCAGTCGACGCTGCAGACGGCCGTCGAGCGCCGGTTCGACGCCTTTCCCGACGCCGTGAGCGAGGCCTACGACGAGGCCGTCGCCGTCTCGGAGGCCCACCAGGACCGCGACGAGCGGTTCCGGGCGCTGATGGCCGCCGCCGTCGGCGAACCTGAGCGGGTCGCCGGCGAGACCGGCGAGGGAAGCGAGCGCGGGACCGTCGCGGACGTGACCGACGCCGACGACGCCCGCGAGCGCCTGCGGGAGACTTACAAGCACGCCGAGTTCGCGGAGCCGCCGGCGCTGTTCACCGACGAGGAGCTGACGCTGCCGTACCTCAAGACCCAGTACGGCCGGGTCGGCGTCATCTACGAGGGGATGGTCGAGATGTTCCGCGCCGCCGGCGTCGACGTCGAGCGCGCCTTCGAGCGGGCGGTCGTCCTCGCCATCGTCGGCGCCCAGCTGTGGCTCGACGACGTGGACGACTTCGCGGCGGACATGGAGGAGGGCCAGCTCACCCCGGTGACCGCCGAGTACGTCCTCGCCGAGGACGACCGCACGGCCTACCGAAACGTGGTCGAACTCACCGAGCGGTACTTGGATCGTGCGCGGACGGCCGCCGTCGCCTCCGATTCGACGATGACCGGCATCGGGGTGGAGTACATCTATCGCGCCGGCGAGCCCGAGCGACTGCCGGGCAGCGACGGGTGACCGGTTACTCGGCCGGGCCGGCGACCGCCTCGGCGTCGGTCTCGGAGTCCGCCGGCCCCTCGGCCTCGTCCTCCCCGAGCCACTCCTCGGCCCACGTCTCGATGACGTCGAACACCGGACACAGCGACCGCCCCTTCTCGGTGAGCGAGTAGTACGTCGCCACCGGCGCGTCCTCCTCTAGCCGCCGGTCGACGAGGTCGCCCTCCTGAAGATCGTCGAGCACGCGAGAGAGCGTCCGCGAGCTGGCGCCGGTCGCTCGCTCCAGCTCGTTGAACCGCTTCTCGCCGTCGT
Source organism: Halolamina sp. (assembly GCA_042216705.1). GTDB lineage: Archaea > Halobacteriota > Halobacteria > Halobacteriales > Haloferacaceae > JBDGTQ01. Next base: position 22,958 of record JBDGTQ010000019.1, read on the forward strand.
TGAGGCTGTTGAGCACGACGAGGCGCCATTTCGAGCCGACCTGTTCCAGCGCGTCGACGACGGGGCAGGCGTCGTCGGCTGGCTCGGAAGATGACATACGTCTGCTTGGGCCGGCTCACCTTTCAGTCGTTCGTCCGCGACGCGGAACGCTTTTGTCCTCACGCCGCAGGCAGTCTGGACGATGGCACCGAGGTCGAGCGGAGGCGGGGGCAAGCGACCGTGGCTGGCGGGGGTGTTGTGCCTGCTTGCCACGGGGCTGGGACACCTGTATCTCCGGCGCTGGGTGCGCGCGCTGGGCTGGTTCCTGCTCTCGTACGCCGTCGCCGTGGCGGTCGTGCCGACGGAGACGCTGTCGACCGTCCTCGACGGTGGCGTCCTCGCGCTGGAGACGCTGTGGCCGGTGCTGGTCGTCCAGGCCGCCGCCGCGGTCGACGCCTACCGCATCGCGGCCGTCGCGCCGGTCGCGTCGGCGGACGGCGAGGACGAGGAGTGTCCCCACTGCGGCAAGGAGCTCGACTCCGACCTCGAGTTCTGCCCCTGGTGTTCGGCGGAGCTGCGGCCGGAGTCCGAGGTCGAACCGTCCGGCTGAGGGCGCTCGGTCCGCGGAGCTTTTGTGGCGGGGCGGCCGAGCCCCGGGACGATGCTGGTGCTCGGTGACGCCCACGCCGACGACCCCGACAACCGCGAGGCGTTGCTCGCGGCCTACGCCGCCAGCGACGCCGAGCGGGCGCTGCAGCTCGGTGACCTCCTCCACTACGATCTCCCGACGCCGACGTGGTTCGTCGCCGGCAACAACGAGGACTTCGACCGCATCGAGTCGCTGCGCGCGGGCGATCCCGCCGGCACGTCGAACCTCACGCTGCTCGCCAGCGACACCGCGACCGTCGAGGGCGTCTCCGTCGGCGGGCTCTCGGGGAATCACGCCCCGACGCGGTACGAGCGCGACCGCGACGCGCTCGTCGGCGACCGCCGCCGCCACTTCGTCCGTGACGACGTGGACCGGGCGGCCGCCCTCGACGCCGACGTACTGCTGTTTCACGAGGCGCCTCACGGCCTCGTCGAGTACGAGACCTACGACCCTGGCTGTCGGCACGTGGACCGCATCGTCGAGACGGTCGACCCCGAGCTCTGTCTGGTCGGCCATCACCACACTCACGCCGAGATGTCGTTCGACGGCGTGCCGGTCGTCTCGCTCGCCCCCGCCTGGGAGTCGTACTACGAGCTCGACCCGGAGACGCTGTCGCTCAGTCGATACGAAACGCCGGTCTGATGGCACCGTCACCGGCGCGGTCGGCGACGGGCGGCGGGGGCTGTCGAGTCGGCGACCGGGGTCGAGCGGGCGCCGCCAGTCGGCGACCGGAACCCGGCGGGCGCGACGACGTCAGCTCCCGGCGAGTTCGAACCGGGCGCCGCCGGCATCGCTTTCTGTGACGACGAGCTCCCAGCCGTGGACCTCCGCGATGCGAGTCACGATGCTGAGCCCCAGCCCGGAGCCGTCGCCGCCGGTCGAGTAGCCGCGTTCGAGCACCCGCTCGCGGTCCTCGGGCGGAATCCCAGGCCCGTCGTCGCCAACGTACAGCCGCCCGGTGTCGGGCCCTCGGCCGACGGTGACCGTCACGTCCGCCGGGCCGTGGTCCAGCGCGTTCCGGAAGAGGTTCTCGAACAGCTGGGCGAGCAGGGAGTCGTCGGCGGACACGTCGTCGTCGGCGGCGACGTCGACGACGAGGTCGGCCTCCGGAGCGTCGACGTTCGCCCACGCTCGGGACGCGGCCTCGCCGACGGCGACCGGCTCCCGCTCGACGGCGTCGTCGTCGAGCGACGCCAGCATCTGCGTGTCGTCGATGATTTCGTCCATCCTGTTCACCGCGTCGACGACGTTGTCGGCCGCCGAGGAGTCGTCCTCGGCGAGCATCGAGGCGTACCCCGTGGCGACGTTCATCGGGCTTCGGAGGTCGTGTGAGATGATGCTCGTCACCGCTTCGAGGCGGTCGCGTTCGGCCTCTAACTCCCGCTCTCGCCGCCGGAGGAGCTGTTCGCGCTCGTTTCGGAGCTCCGCCCACCGGAGGAACGCCGCCAGGAGAAGGACGGTACCGAGAATGAGCGGGCCGTCCTCGGCGACGATGGCGGCCCAGCGAGGGTAGATGACGTACTCGTCGACGATGTCGTTAGCGCCGTACAGTACCAGCACCGCCAGCGCCGGGAACAGCAGTCGGTCGACCCGATCGGGGATGTGCCAGCGGTGGATAGCGACCAGCCCGCCCAGCGCGATGGCGACGAAGACGAACTCGACGGTCGCCTGATACGGGTTCGGCTCGTCCGGCACGAACGCGAGTAACGGTATCGGCGCAAGCAGCGCTATGACGGCGACGGCCGCGAGCAGTCGTCTCTGCTTTCGAACGGCCCCTCTCATCGTCGATGTCTTATGATGAAGCTGGATGGTCATAACAGCGAGGGGCGACGAAGTCGACGATGCACTCAGTCCTTCTTACAGTCGGGTAACAGTTTAGTGATTCCGTCGTTCACGGTTTCCTGATGAAACTGAGGTCGTCCGAGCCCAGGGCGGAGGTAGACGTCCCGACCGGAGCGTGGCTTTTGGCGGGGGTTCCGTTGGCGGTGTCGTTCGTTCAGACGCTGATGGCGCTGTTCGGGTACACGTCGTCGGCGGCGGGTATCAAGCCGATCGCCGAGCCGGTGTTGTCGATCCCGATCCTGTACGAGGCCGCGGTCGTGTTCAAGACCCGGTCGGTCATCGTGATGGGACTGTTCGTGCTCATCGCCGGGGCGTGGATCGCACAGGGCCTGAGCATGCGGCTGTTCGAACACCGGGAGGCGACATACGGATTCGCCACCCTCGCCGCGTTGCTGTTCTTCTCGCTGTTTTTCGGCGTCTACTCGCCGCTGCTCGGGGCCGAAATCTCCGCGGCACAGCGTCTCGGCTTCTTCCTCGTCCCTCTCGTCGCCGCCGGAGCGATGCTGTACGCCGCGACCGCCTACGACTGGTCGGACGTCGTCCTCGAAGAGGCCGGCGCCGACCTCGCCACGGTCAAGCGCGACCTCGCGAACGTCCGCCAGCGCTTCGAGTCGGCCTACGAGACTCGCTTCGCCGACCTCGACGCCCTCTCCGATCTGGCGCCTGAGGGCGTCACCGCCGTCCGCGAGGGACGGACGGAGTTCGAGGCGGAGCTCTCGGACATCGCCGACGACGTCGCCGCCGCACAGGCTGGCACGGGCGCCGACGAGGTGAGCCGTCGAGCGACAGAACTCCGGGAGACGGTGGCGTCGCTCGACCCTGTTGGCCGCGTCGACGCCCTCGACGCCGCGTTCCGGGAACGCCTCGAATCCGGCGTTCGGACCACGTACGGTACCGTCACGATACGGTCGCGCTACGGCGACACGTACACCCTCGTGAACCTCCCGACGGAACTTCGGGAGGCCGACCTCCCGGGGTCGTCGTCACCGGTCCACGTCGATTACCTCGCGGACGAGCTGATCGACGCGGTTCGGGGCGACGCGTCGATTTCGGCGCTGGCCGACCGCATCGAGGCCGTCGAGAGCCACCTGGACGACGTGCGTGCTCACCTCGACCGCGCGGAAAGCGAGATCGCGGACGACATCGACACCGCCGAGGAGGAGCTCGCGACCGCCGAGTCGCAGGTCGAGGCGCTCCGGGCTGGCTACGCCGAGCGGGTGGAAGAAATCGCCGTGGACGGACGACGCGACGGGCTGACCGGCGTCGACGAGGTTCGCGACGAGCTCGACCGCGCGAAGGAGGCGTTGCACGACTGTCGGGCAGAGCAAGCGCGCGCTCTCGCCGACGACGCCCGCGCCGCGGCCGGCAAACTCGTCCCTTTCGTCGAGTTCGTGAGTACGCTGTCGGCGAGCATCGATCACGGCCACGAGACGGTCTCCATTCCTGACGCGGTAGATACGGACGCCGTCGGGGCGCTGGCACCGGCCATCGAGGCGGCGAATCCCGCCGTCGAGGTCGCGGTCGACGACGGCGAACTGCGGCTACGCTACGGCGAAGGGACGGCGTCGACGGAGTCCGAGTCGGACGCGAGTGACGACGCGGGCGAGGAGCGCGATGCCGTCGGAACGTCCGAAACGACCGACCGGCGCCAGTCGGTCGCGCCCGCAAGCGACGTGGTCGACGAGGTGCTGTACGTGTTTCGGGAGTTCGAGGACGGCGCCGCCGACGAGCCGTTCGTCCAGTACGACCTTTCGGAACTGCCCGACACCGTCGCGACCCGCGACGCGCTCGTCAACGTCCGCCGGTTCGCCGAGCGCCAGACCGACCTCTTCGACGACGTCGAGCTCCAGGCCCCCGAACCCCCGGGGTTCGTCGAGTTCGACGTCTCTGATGGGGTGTCGGCACCGCGAGCGATAAAACAGACGCGCCGGCGGTTCAGGGAGAAGTACGCGTGAGCTCGGGCGGAAACGGCGGGAAAGATTCTCATGATAGCCCCCGCATCACCACGCAAGGACAATGACAGAAGAATGTGAAATCTGCTTTACCCCCGCCCCCGACTGGCAGGCGGACTCGCTGGAGGGGCACATCCGGGAGGTGCACGTGAACGACGAGGCGTCGGTCCGTGCCATCTACGGCGGGCGATTCGGCCACGTCTTCGACGCGAGCGGGGAGGCGCCGGCGGACGCGGCCGCCGACGACGGCCACGAGGACGAGGACGACGGCGTCGTCCCCGGCGGGACGACCGACATCCCCGTCGGCGACGACGCCGCGGACGACGACGAGTTGTACGGGCGCAAGTGGTACGCCATTGGCGTCGGGGGCGCCGGCAACAACATCATCGACGCGATACTGATGCGCCGGGACACGCTGTTGCGCAACGACGAGGACCGCGCACGTATCTGGCGCGGCGGTCTAGCCGGCTACGGCATCCTCAACACGAACATCGCCGAGCTCGAACAGACGTACTACGCCCGCGAGCTGAAGGAGTACTCCCGCAACGACCTCCTGAGCAACGCCATCATCGGCATGGGCGAACACGGCTACAGCGGGATGGGCTACCGCTGGAGCAACGGGGCTGAGGTCGCGGCCACCGACTTCGAGGACGCAGGAAACCCGTTCCGAGACCGCTGGGACATCAAACAGCAGGACGTCCGCGACGCCCAGGCCATCATGCTCGCACACAGCGTCACCAAGGGAACCGGGTGCGGCTCGACGCCGGTCATCGTCGACAGGCTCCGCGACGAGGTGCTCAACGACGACGGCGTCATCGGCAAGGCGGTGCTGAGCACGGTCGTCATCCCCTCGGAGGGAGGCAAACAGTCCGATATCGGCGGTCGTGCCAAGAGCAACGGCGTCGTCGGACTCGCCCGGCTCTCGCAGTCGGTCGACGCGGTCATCCCGTTCAACAACGACCACCTCCGCCGTGCGAGCACGGACATCACGCCGCGAATCGACGCGTTAGAGGAGTACAACCCCCCGGAGTACGCCGATCTCAACAAGCCGCTGGTCGCGTTCTTGGAGGCGTTCACGATGTCGTCGACCCCGCAGTTCGTCGACCGGGACGCGACGATGACCGTCCGGGGCAGCGTCTTCGACGTGGCCGACAGCTTCCGTCTCGTCGAGGACAAGTACCCCTCCGAGATGGACACCGACGAACAGCCGGCGGTGGTGTTGGCTCCGGCGCTCGGTCGGCTCCACTCCGAGGAGATATCCCGGTCGAACCTCGAACTGCTGGCGCGTAACACGCTGTTGCAGAACAGGCTGGCCGACTTCGACCCGTCGACGGCCTGGGGCGGGAACTTCATGATTTACGGGCCGGCCGAGAAGATGGAGCGCGTCTCCTCGTTCGTCAACGACGGGACGGTCCAGCGAATCCTCAACGGCGAGGAGTTCCTCGACAGCACCGAGAGCCAGTCCGTGGAGTCCATCGACGTTCAGCTCAACCAGATCGTCATCCCGTATCTCGACGACGTGTTCATGTGGGGAACGCTGTGGAACCCGCGGATGCCGGCACTGGAAGAGATGTACGAACACACTCGCCAGCTGAAGGAGGAAGGCGGCACCAGACAGGCCGAGAACCTCCGCGAGACCTGGGACGACGTGGAGAAGCTGTTCTCCTGTCTCGGCCGAGAGAACCTCCTGTAAGACGATGATCCCGCTACTCACCGTGTTCGGCCTGTTCGGCGGCGACGACGACGACGGCAACGACCTCGCGCGGGTGGCCGACAGACTCGGAACGAGGCCGGACCCACGCCGGGTCGAGTCTCGGCTCGACGACCTGGCGGCCGCGGCCGACGAGCTGACGTCGGCCGCCGACGTCTCCGGTCCGGCCGGCCGCGTGTCGCCGGACGCGACGCCGGTCGAGAAGATCGAGGCGCTGGCGGCGGCCGTCGAAGCCGGGGAGCTCACCGTATCTCGGGAGTCGCCGACCGGGACTCGGACCGAAGACGGCGCCGTCGCGACCGCCGCGAGTGAGGTGCGCCGGACCGAGCGCCCGGGCGGCGTCGCGGCCGACCTGCTGGAGCGGCTCGCGGCGGCCCGGACCGTCGACGACGCGGAGCTTCTGAGCAGTCTCCGCGACGCGACCCGACGGCTGGAAACGTGTCGGACCCTCACCGACCGCGTCGACGAGACGACGACGGCGGCGGAGTACCGACGCCTCGCGGAGCGGTTGGACGCCCGCGACGACGACGTGGCGAGGACGCTCGCCGATGTCGTTGCCGACGCCGCGGAGAACTCGGATTCGGTCGCCGCCGACGAGCGCGACGAGAGGCTCATGATGGAGCTCCAGCGCGCCCTCGACGCGGTGGCACTCGACCGCCAGGTCGGCGACGGCGGCGTCGACCCCACGGTGGCGGCCACCGAGCTGGCCGACCACTTGGGGGGTCGAGCGGACGGCGAGAGGCCGACCGCGGCCGCGGCTCGGGCGGTCCGGCAGTCGGCCAACGCGGGAAGCGCGACTGCGCGACGGCTACTGGGCGACCTCGCTGACGACCGCTCGGGCGGCGACGCCGTCGAGGAGACGCTGCGAGCGGTCGTTGAGGAGCTCGACGAGGCGGCGACCGTTCGGAGCGTCGTCGGCGACGTGGACCACGACAGCGTCCGCGACCTCGCCGACGACGTCGCGGCAGCAACCGACAGGCTGGGAGACCCAGAGACCGCCGCGGCGCTCGGAGACCGGGTCGAGCAGCTCCGGCAGACGGTCGACCGCGCCGACGAGTCGAACTCCGTCGTCGCTTACGCCGCCCGACGAGAGTTGCGCTTCTACGAGCGCGACCTCCTGCCGAGGCTCGACGGCGTCGACGGGAGTCAGGGGACGACAGACGACGGCGCCGACGACGCCGCGGCCGCCGTCGAACGACTCGGGGACCGAACCGAACGCATCCGGGCGGAGTTCATCGAGGGCGTCGCGGACCACAACCACAGCATCCCGCTGCATTTCCTCTCACTGGTGGAGTCACTGCGTGAGGACGCCGACGACGCGCTGGCCCGAGGGGAGCCGAAACGAGCCGCCGGTTTCGCGGCTGCGGCGGGGTCGCTGCTCGACCACGTCCGTGACCTGTACGAGCGCAACGAGTACAGCGTGATGCTGCGTCGGCTCCGGGGCTAACGACCGCGAGACGGTGGGTGCGGCCGCCGCCGAAATGGGTGAGGTCGGCGGCCCGTTCGACTGGCAGGCCACGGTGTTAATTTCATAACAACTATTTCCGGAAAGTGTCGTTACATATATGAGGTATTCCCGACATTTGAGCCTCGTAACCAAATGCCATATCTCTTCGTCGGCGCGGGCCAAGCGGGGTGTGCAATCGTCGACGCGGTGTTCGACCACCAGCGCATCGCACAGCTCGCGACACCGGTGGCGATAAACTCGACCATCAGGGACCTCCAGAACCTCTCGAACGTTGACCGAGACGCGTGGTACGGAGTCGCGAGCGGTGAAGGGCTGGTTCCGGGGACCGTCCCTGGCTTCGAGGAACAGGTGACGGGTGGGTTCGGGCGCGATCCGCGAGCGGCGGCCGACGCCGTCGCCGACGCCGGGCCGGAGCTGCGGGACGCCTTCGCCGAGCAGTACGGCGAGGACGCCCCGCCGTTCGCGTTCGTCTTTCTCGGACTCGGCGGAGGAACCGGCTGCGGAATCGCGCCGCGGGTCGCCGAGGCGGTCAAGTCCTTCGGGGGGCCGTCGACGGACGTCATCGCAGTCGGCGTGTTGCCGAACACCGCCGGATCGACGACCGACGGCGACGATGCGTCCGCGGTTCGCCAGGCCGAGAACACGGTGTACGGGCTCGACCGTCTGGAGGACGCCGTCGACGGCGTCGTGCTCGTCGACAACCAGCGCCTCGCCTACGAGGACGCCGCGGAAGGACGGTTCAGCGAGTACAACGAGTACGTCGCCGCGGCGATAGTCGACCTCATCTCCGGGCCGGTGCTCGAACGCATCGACCCGAGTTCCTACGAGGACCTGGACGCGCCAGTCATCGACCTGCAGGACGTGGTGACGTCGCTGACGCTGTCCGACGGCGGCCCTGGGTACGCGACGCTGGGTCGGTCGGTGACGATGACGAAGTCGATGCTGGGGTATCTGCTCCCGTTCGTCGGCAACGAGACGGTCGACGGGGCGACGCTGTCACGGCTGGCGGTGAGCAAGCGGAGCGTCGCCGACATCGCACCGGACGATGCGATCAAGGCGATCGGGCAGGTCCGGGCACCGGCGCGATACATCACCGACGACAGCTACCGCATCGAGGTGTCGATGATACGAGGCCTGCTCGACTCGTACTGCCCCGAGGTGAACATCGGCATGACGCTGACCGAGCGCAACCTGGCGTCGTTCACGACGCTGTTGACCTTCGAACGTGAAGACGTTTCCCGCATCCAGGAGCTGGAGGAAATCGCCGACCGAGCGACCCGCGCGGAGGCGTCGCCGTGACCCGACTGCGGACGCTCCTCACGGGCGCCGTCGTGGTCGTCGGAGCGCTGGCGCTGGCGACGCCGACCGCCGGCGGCGGCCCCGCCACGACGGCCGAACTCGTCCAGTCGGTCGCGACGACCCACCAGGCCGCGCTCGACGCGCGGCGTCTCGCAGGCGACCCGCTGGTGGCCGTCGCCGGCGGCGCGCTCGGACTGGGTGCGGGTTTCGTCGGCGGCGGCGTGGTCGCGTACAGCCGTCGGGGGTTGCGATGACGCCGGCGACGCGACTGCTCGCGGTCGTCGTCACGGTGGCGGTGCTCGCCGTCACGGGGGTCAGCCAGCCGGTTAGCGGCGCAGCACCGACCGCCAACGAGAGTTCCGTCGGCGTCTCTGCTCCCGACGCACCTTGTGCCGGCGTCTCCGAGACGCGGCTCGTCGGCTACCTGCCGACGAACGAGCGTGTCGAAAGCGACAGGTCGCTGTACGCCGGTTCGGAAATCGAACTGTTCCTCTGTCAGAGCGGCGACACCGAGCCGACCACCACGTGGTCGATAACCGGCGCCGACGGCTTCAAGATCGAAACGGAGGGGGAGTCGTCGGTCACAGTCGTCGTCACCGCCGCCGACGGTGCGGTGTCGCTCGCCGACCACGTCGAGACCGACTACTCCCTTTCGGGTGCACCGTCGTTCACCCCCGTCTCGGCGTACCGAGCGACATCGGAACTCGGAGACGAGAGCCGAACGCTGACGTTCCCGTCTGCGGAGAGTCGGTCGGCGTTCGTCAGCAACGAGACGGCGTTCCAAAACGAGTTGCGGGAGCTCGAAACCGTCCGTGAGGAGATCAACTCGACGAACGCGACCGTCGACGGCTCGCTCGGAGCGCTCCCCGAGGACGAACTCGAACGCATCAACGGGAGCATCGGTCCGAGTGGGAAGCTGGCGACGACCGCCTCCGAACTCAACAGAAGCGCCTTCGCCGCGGTCGACGCCGGCGACGGCGGCGACGCGAGCGCCGTCATCGAAGCCGCCGGTCAGCGGCAGGCGACCGCCCGTTCGGAGACGGTCGCAGCGCTTCGGGCGTACCGGGAGCGGCTGAGCGACGTTCGTCGCGACGCGACGCGCACGGTCCGACTCATGTTCGTGCTTCCGCTGCTCGGTCTGGCGCTCGTCGGCGCCGGCGGCGGATACGCCCTGGGCCGGCGGGTACTCGCCGGAGTGGAGTACGACCAACAGGTGTCGGCGCGGGAGTTCAGTCTCGCCGACGTCAAACTCCCGCTCGGAATCGGGACGGCGCTTCTGCTCGTCGGCGTCGGCGCGCTCGCCGTCCTCGGCAGGGCGTTCTTGGGGGTAATCGCATGAAACGACAGTGGAGAGCCGCGCTCGGAATCGGTGGCATCGTTCTCGGAACGGCCGTCCTGGGAGCCGTCGTCTTCCTCTACGTGAGCTCCCGAGTTGGCGTGTTCGTCATCGGCGGGGGCGTCCCACTGGCACTCGTCGCCTCGGTGGCAGTGTACGCGCGAGGAGTGACGACAAGCACCACCGGCGAGAGCGACTTCGTTCGTCAGGCCGCCCGCGACGCCGCCGAGTCGTTCCGCGAGGCGGTGACGACGACGGACCGCCTCATGACGGAGTATCCACGGTGGGACGACGACCGCGTTCAGACCCGCGGCGAGCAACTCGCCCACGACTTCGCCGACGCGGGCGTCGACTTCGACCTGTCGGCGGCGACGTTCACCGTCGACTCGCCCGAGCGGGTTCAGCAGTTCGACCGCCTCCGGGAGGACGTCGACGACTATCGTGACGTCCGGGACGAATCCTTCCGTGAGTTCGCACGGACGGAGGTCCAGCGGCTGAACGACCTCGCGGCCGACATCAGCGAGGAGTTCCTCGACGGCGGTGGACCGATGGTCACGGACGCCACGGCGGTTCCAGGCACGGGCGACTACGTCGACGTCGAGGCAGTCATCTCGACGACCGAGGACGACGTGAGGGCCGTCGTGAAGTCCGCGCTCGACCGGCTCGAACGGTCGGTCGGCGAGTACGACGCGAGCGGCGACGCGAGCCACAGGAACGCGAAGAAAGCGCGCGAACGCGCCGACGAGGGTGACTTCGACGGAGCGGTGTCGGCGCTCCGAGAGAGCGCCGAGGCGGCCAGCGGTGAGGTCGGCGGCTCGTTCGAGGCCGATCGGAAGGCACTCGAACGCCTCCTGCAAACGGTCGACTCCACAGGCGTCGCCGACCGGGTGTCACGGGAGTACGTCGAGACCGTCGAAGAGGTCCGCGAGACGGTGACCGACCTCGATTCGCCGCTGCAGGCGACGGAGCTCAACGACGCGGCGGCGACGGCGCGGCAGGCCTGCATCCGGATGGCGGCGGAGCTCGAAGGCGACCTCGCGGCGCACGTCGACAGTATCCGCGCGGCGGAGATGCCGATGGGGTTCTACACGGCGCCGCCGGCAGTCGGGACGGAGTACGAGTCGACGCTCGCCGCGACCGAGACGCTCACCGCGTTCCGCCAGGAGTGGCTCGCAGCGGTCGGCGACCTCATGGAGGCCGTGGAGACGGCCGAGCGCAAGGCGGCGGTCGCGGACAGCTATGTTCCCGTCTCCGAGCGAATCGGGGAGGAGCTTCGCCGCGACGGACGCGCCGCTGCGGCCGACCTCCCCGTCCACGACCCCGAGCCGTTCCTCGAGCTGTACGCCGAGCAACACGACGAGGCGGAGTACGACCCGTCGGGGCCGGCAGTCACCGCTCCCGGCGGCGACGAGACGTACGCGCTGACGGTGACCGCGCGGACCGAGGGCAGCATGGGTGCCAAGGAACGGCTCACCGTCGCTGTCGAGGGGTCCGGATACGACGACGAGCGGACGACGGAGACGTTCGCGGCGGTCGAGGAGACGTTCGAAGACGTCCCCTACGGCGACGTCACGGTCACGGCGACCGCCGACCCGGCCGACTTCGGCGACGCCGAGGACTCCGTCCACGTCGACGGCGACCAGACGGTCGAGTTGCTGTTGCCGGAGCGGAGCCTCCGAGAGCAGGTCTGCGGCGCCGAACTCGACGCTGTACAGTCACAGCTCTCGACGGTCGGCGAGGTGCTCGCAGAGCGCTTCGACGAGGAGGAGCATCTCTCGACCGACCAGGAGTTCCCCATCGTAGACGAGTACATCCCCTGTCTGCTGGTCCTCTGGGCGGAGCAGGAGGGACACACCGCCCGCCGCGACGACGGGAGGGTGCTCGTCTACGACGACGACCAGTTCGGATCTAGATTGGAAACCATCGTGAACCACAACATCACCGACGGCGATTCGATGACGTTCGACGAGATGCGAGCGAAGTTTCTCTCGGTGCCGGCCTCGGACGAGCTACTGGCCGACATCGTGACCGATATCGACGGGTCAGTCACCGTGCGTGACGGGGAGGTGTACGCCTGATGGCCCGAGCTGACACCTACACGCGCTGGGGCATCGTCGCCGCCGGCGAGGGCGGCGGCCGCATCGCCGCCGAGTTCTTCGCCCGCAGCGACAACCCGGGAATCGACGACCGCATCGTCCTGTTGAACACGAACCGCGCCGACATTCGTAACACCATCGAGCAGGCCAACATCGAGGACTCGCTGGACGAGTACACGACGGTCTTCGGGTCGAAACGCGGCGTCGGCAACTCGTTCCTCGCCGGCGAGGAGTGCGCCAGGGAGGGCCTCGACGACATCGCTAGACAGATCGACGACAGAGCGCCCGACGCCGACGCGTTCCTCCACACGACGACGCTGGGCGGCGGCACGGGCAACGGCACCATCCCGTATCTGATGCGACAGTTCGACGCCGGGTCGGAGATGGAGACGCGACGGCCCTGGATGGACAGCGCGGTCCACATCGCTCTGGCGGCGTGGCCGTACTACGACGAGCCGGCTCACAGACAGTTCAACGCCATCTGCGGTCTCTCCCGACTCCTCCGCCGGCGCGACGGCGAACAGAACGCCGACATGGTGTTGCTGGCGGCGAACTCCCACCTCGACGAGAGCGGTGCTGCCGACAGCTACGACGCGGTCAACAGGCGGATTCTTTCGGCCATCGACCTGCTCATCAGCGCCGGTCGAGAGGCCCACGGCGTCGTCGACGTCGAAGATTACGTCGCCAAGCCGTCGGAAATCGGGGCGTATCACTTCACCCCGGCGGTCGGCGAGGGGCTGAACGCGAAGATGCTCGAGTTCGAACTCCTGTTCGACCGCGCCGCCGAGAACGCGTTCGTTCCGATGGACGTGGGGACTTCGCGGGCAGCCTACGCCATCGTACGCGCTCCCGAGAGGCTGATCGACAGCGGCGAGGTGACCACGAACGACGTCAAGAGCGCGTTCAACGACTGGAAGCGCAAGCACGGGCTGGGTGCGGCGGTCGGCATGTCCACGCTGGCCCCCAAAGACGACCGCAGCAACGACGTCGACGTGTTGTTACTGCTCGGCGGCTTCGATCTGAACCCCCTGTTGGAGCACGCGCGGGGGCGGTTCGAGGAGCACAAGGAGAACCTCGAAACGGCCAGACAGCTCGGCACCCAGGCCGAGTCCGCGGTTTCGGAGGCGTACCTCGCCGACCTCGAGGACAACCTCCAGACGTACGTCGACTTGAACGCGAGGTGACCGCGCGTGAGAGCCAGCACACCACGACTGCCCGCGGCGGTGACGGCGGCTCTCGTCGCCGCCGTCGTCGCCGGCGCCGCGATGGGAGGTGCCGTGACGACCCTCGCCGGCGTCGCTCCCGCGAGCGCCACCTCGGCGACGGCTCAGGCCGACGGCGACGTCCGACAGGCGGCCAACGGTGACCTGGTCGTGGAACTCGACGCCAGCGAGGTGAACGAGAGCAACGCAGTCACCATCGCCGTCGCCGACCAGACGTACGAGCGGCCGGGGTCGGGGAACCAGACGCTCACGTACACGGTCGCAGCCGGCGAGCTCCCGGACGGCGGCGTCGCGGACACGAACGTGACTGTCACTCAGGACGGGGACCGACTGGCGACGGCGACGCTCGACCTGCGGTACCTCCGTCTGAGCGACGGCCCGCGGTTTGACGACCGAGGGCGACTGGTGCTCAACGTCGACCGGAGCGTCGGCGTCGCGGGTGCAACAGTCAACCTGACGGTAACCGGCAACGGCGCGACCGAGCAGGTCCCGGTCGACGTTGGCGCTGACGGGTCGACGGTCCGGCTGGCCCGGACGCAGTCGTTCGTCGAGACGGCGTTGCTCCCTCCGACGTCGATAACGGTGGGTGATGCCGACGGCGGAGCGACCGTCCCGAACGAGGTCACGGTACCCATCCCAGAGACGGTGTCGTCGGGGACAACCGTCAGCGTCGTCGGCGACACGGTCGTCGTGGAAAGTCCGCTGCTCGTCGGGGGGGCGGAGTACGACGTGACGGTGCAGACGACGGAGCCGAGCGGTGAGTACCAGGACCGTGCGACCGCCGGACAGCCGGATAACGGAATCGCACGACTGACCGTGGAGAACGGAGAGGTCACTGCGGCCAGCGAACTCACGGCGAGCGTGACGTACCGCGGTACGGACGTCACGTCGGCGACCGCGACGACGACCACCGCTCCGCTGTCGGCCACGCTGGAATATAACGGATCCGGCGATAACGCGACGGTGATCAACGTCTCGGGGATGGGCGACGTCGGAACGGTCGAGAAGGTGCTCCTCAAGACAGCTAACGACGTCTACGCCGTCAACGAGGTGAATCGAGACGGGAGTCTGCTCCGCTTCCCGAATCTGTCGGTCACCTCGGGGCGGTACGAACTCGCTGTGATAGGCGCCGACGGGACGGCTCGGCTCACCGTCGGCGAGGGAGCACTCGGCGAGGTCGGCGGAGACGAAGCGATATCGTCGGGGAGCGACTCGGGCGTCGGCCGCTCATCCGGCACGTCGCTGTCGCCGCGGAACGTTCTCGTCGTGCTGGTGGCGCTTGTTCTCGGCGGTGGTGGCGTGTACGCCTTGCTCTCCGTGGCACCTGGAGGGTCGGGCGGACGACGCAGGTCACGACGGGCCGGCGGCGCTCGGACCGCCTCGGTGCAGGTGACGGTCCGGGACGAACAGACCGGCCACCCGGTCGACGGGGGCCGCGTCGTCGCCCGGAAGGCGGGGCGCAACGAGTTCAATACCGAGGGGCCGGCTGCGTCGGCCGAACTCGTCGACGGGACGGCCGACCTCACGCTCGAACCCGGCCCCAGCTACAGGGTCGAAGCTCAGTACGGCGGCACGACCGCCGTCGAGCGGGTCGAAAATCTCGCGAGCGACCGCCAGTTGTCGATTTCGTTGCCGCCACTGCGGACGCAGTTGTCCGTCGTCGACGACCGCAGCGAGCCGGTGACCGAGGCGGACGTGTCGTTGACGGGCGCCGACGTGTCGGGCGAGCGTGCCGTCCGGGACGATGGCACCATTCAGCTGAAGCTGTCGCCGGTGCAACGCGACATCACTCTCACGGTCGAACACGACCGCCTGACCGACGAGACGGTCCACGTGGACGAGCCCGCGGACCTGCCGAGCAGAGTCGTGCTCGGCGTCCCGACCGGGTCGGTGACGGCGTCGCTGTCGATAGACGGCGAGGCGACCGACTGCGGGCGGATCGAGCTCGAACCTGCCGAAGGGTGGTTACGCGACCGCGTCGACGTCGAGTACGCCGAGGTCTCCGACGGGGAGGTCAGCTTCGAGAGCCTCCCGGCCGGGGCGTACGAGGTGACCACCGCCGTCGGGGGCGAACAGTTCGACACGGCGACGGAGACGGTGCGCGTCCAGAACGGGGGTCGCGCTCGGGCACGGCTGGACGTCAGCTTCGAGTACGACCTCTCGGCCGACCAGCGGAACCGACTCGCGGAACTGCAGACGGCCGCGGACGACCTCGTGCCGACGAGTCAGCTCGACGGGGCCGTCCACCGCTACTACGCCAGCGTCGTTCGGTCGCTGGTGAGCGAAATCGAGCGGGTGCCGCGGCTCGGCGCGCGCTTCGCCGGCGCGGACGTCGGCCCCGACGAGACCGTCGAGGCGCTGCTGTGGGCCGGCGAGTCGCTGCTGGACATCATCGACCCGGCGCTGAACACGAAGCACAACGTCGACCTCTTCAGCGCGTGTGCGAACATGCGCCAGGCGGACATCCGCTGGGAAAGTGGTTACGAGCTCGACTCGTTCTTCGAGTTGGCCGCGGCCGACCGCGGCGAACAGCGGTCCCGGCTGCGGGCGGCGCTGTCCGAGGCCGAGTCGACGGTCGAGGCGGAGCGGTCGGAGGTGACCGTCGCCTCCCCGGCCCGGGCCGTCATGGACGAGCTTCAGTCGCACGTTCAGGACACGCGGGAGTCCGACGAGGTCCGCCACGCGGCGCTGACCGTCGTCGTCGTCGGCCTGGCCGACGCGGTGGAAACGCTGTTCGACCATCCGGAACTCCGGGACCGACTCAACAGGACGGTGTACTGATCATGGTCCCGACAGACGCACGCGTCGCGGTGGGTGCGGTCGTCGCCCTCGTGTTGACGACGACGGTCGCGTCGGGCGCGGTCGCCGGAGCAGCGACGGCGACGACGGCGACGGCGACGACGGCAGTCCCGCCGCCGACGGCGGACGAACTGCTCACGCGGCTCCAGTCCTTCGAGGAGGAGCCGGCGCTGAGCGAGTACAGCGAGTTGGAGGTGATGCGGAGTCAGGCGGTTTCGACGGTACAGGTCGGCAACGCATCCCTCGCCGAGCGACGCCGTATCGCCGGCATCGTGACGGTGCTCTCGGAGTTCGTCGAGGCGTACGAGCTGGCCGCCGCCGGCGACCGCATCGAGAGCCTCGAAGCGGCGAACGAGACGCAGACGGCCATCGACTCGGTGAGGGAAGCGGGCGGCGACCAGTACGCGCGACTGGCGCAGGTGGCTCTGGAGCGGTTCTATCGCGACCAGGGAGACGAGCTCTACCAGCGCGGACAGGAGTCCACGAACACCACGGCGAAGCTCGAACTGTACGGCGCCGCACGTGAGGCGTACGAGGCCGGCGGTGCTGACCGACGGCTCGCGGAGATAACGGTGGTTTCCCAGGAGCTCCGAGCCGAGTTCGCCGTCGACAGCCGACGGTTGTCGGGGGCGCTGGCGAACGCCTCGGCGTTCGTCGCCGACTGTGGCGACGGCTGTGACGGTCCGCTCGCCGCGCTCGCCGCGCTCGGACCGAACGTCTTCGCCGCCTACACCGACGCCCGTCGCGCCCACGCCGCCGCTCGACAGGCCCAGCGCCTGTCGGACAAACACGGCCTGACCGCCCGCTCCGAGCGCGCCGCGACGCTGGTCGACGAGTCCGGGACGGCGCTCGGCAGCTTCGCGGTCGCGAGCGTCCTCCTCGCGCTCGGCTACGGCGGTGCCGTTGCTCTCGTCGGTGCCGTCGTGAGCCACCGGCTCGCAACGTGGGCGCTCGAAGTCGAGGGCGCACGAGTCGGACGCATCGTCCCACAGGCGACCGTCGAAGTCGAGCCGGAGGTGACCGAGTCGTGAGGGGGCGCCGTCCGCTCGCGGCGCTGGCGATGGTCGCGCTGCTGGTCGCGGGGGCATCGACGGGCGCCGTCGCCGCGTCCGGGAGCGTCGAACTCGACGCCGCGCTGTCGGAGCAATCGAAGACCGACGAGCTGACGTTCACTTTCACCCCGTCACAGGACGCGACCGTCACCGCCACCGACCGCATCGAGCGCGCGAACGGTAACGTCACGTTCGCGTTCGACGAGTGGGAGCGGACCGACGGCCAGGGGTCGGGGACGAACAACAGCTGGGATGTCGTCGCCGGCGTCGAGTACCGAGTGACGTACGTCGCCACCGCACGGTCCGGCGCCGCCGAGGACACCTACTTCGGGACGGCGGAGGTCACCGCCAGCGACGGGTCGTTGGTGGCCGACGAGTCGCTGTCGCTGCAGGTCGACGTGTTGTATCCGCAGTTCGGCTTCGTCGACAGGCAGTCCACCGAGGTCGTGTTCGACGACGCGGACCTGCAATCGGCTTCGAGCCAGGTGTCGTTTCCGGTGCCGAACTCCGGCCAGGGGGTGATGAAGCCGACGGACGTCTCGGTGAGCAACCTCCCTCAGGGGTTCACCGTCGCCTCGACGGCGCTGCCCGACACCGTCTCGCCCGGCAGCGAGGGCGAAGGGACCGTCGAACTCGCCGTCGACGACGACGTCAACGAGGGAACATATAGCTTCGACGTGACGGTGACGGACTCGCTGGGCAACCAGCGGTCGTTCGCCGTCGACGCCACGGTTTCGAAGCCGCCGATCGCCGACGTCTCCGACACGGAGGCGAACCTCGGCGACGTGCTCGTCGGGCAGACGAGCCGGAAGACGTTCAGCGTCTCCGAGACGGCCGGATTCGAGGGTCTGAGCGGCGTCACCGTCGACGACTCGTCGGCGGAGCAGGACGCCACGCTCGACTTCGAAGGACTGTCGCGGGTGTCGACGCAGCCGAGCGGCTCCGACACCGCGACGGCAGTCGTCGACGTCAGCAGCGACGCGAGACAACACGAGACGCTGTCGTGGACGGTGCAGCTCAGCGGCGAGGCGCCCGACTCGCCGACGCGGCAGGTCGAGTTCGAGGCGCGGGTCATCTATCCGGCGCGACTGGGCACCGTCGAGGCGTCGTCGACGACGCTTCCTTTCGACGAGCCCCGCGACCAGGTGTCGGCTCAGGACGGGTCGACGACGGTCAGCGTCGAGAACACCGGGGACCTGGAGATGGACGTCACGGGCGTCGACGTGACGATGCAGAGCGGAAGCCAGGACATCTCCGCCAGGGCCGTCGACGTGCCCGACACGGTGGCCGGACTCTCCAGCCAGAACGTGACGATACGGTACCGCGCCGACGCGGACACTCCCGAGGGGAGTTACGACGCGGTGGTGACGGTCAGGACGGCCGACGCCGGGACGCAGACCGTCGAAACCACCGTCGAGGTGACCCAATCGGCCGAGCTCGTCGTCGACGACCGAATGCAGTTCGGCGAGGTGACGATAACCAGCAACCAGACCCGGTCCGCAGACGTCGCCGAGCGACTCGGCTACGAGGACGTGACCGGGCTGACGGTCGAGGTGGTATCGGGGCCCGAAGAGTGGCTGACGCTGGTCCAGCAGCCGCCATCGCGCCTCGACGCCGGGACGGAGTCGTCGCTGGTCGCCGCCGTCCGCTTCGACACCGAGGCCGAACTGTACACGGAGTACACCTGGACCATCCGGGTCGACGGCGAGGACGTCGAGCCTCAGACCGTCACCATCTCCGCGACGGCGAAGCCCTACTCCTTCGACCGCGTCACGGAGCCGCTCGGGGAGTACTCCGACCGAGGCGACTGGCGGGCGGAGACGGCCAGCGGTACGCTCTCGGCGCTTTCGACGCTCGAATCCGATCTCCGCGGCGACGGATCGGTCGCCGACGGCGACCTCTCGTCGGCGCTGGCGGCCGGCCGCGCGACGCTACTGTTCATCGAATCCATCGAGGACGCCCGTACCGCCCAAGAGGACGGGGAGTACGCCGGCGCCCAGGAGAACCTCACCCGAGCGGCGGCAGCCAGGGATCTGCTGGTGCAGTACGTAGACGCGATTCAGTCCGATGAGGTCCGCTCGGCGGCGCGGGAGTCGCTCCAGGCCGCGAACGCGTCGCTGTCGGAAAGCGTCGCCGCGCAGCGCGGCCACTACCAGGACGTTCTCGCGGACGACCCGAGCGCGTTCGAACGGGCCAGGGCCCACCGCGCTCTGGCCAGGCTCGCGACCATCACCGGCGACGAGACGACCGCGAGCGAACACCGCGAGCAGTACGAGGCCGCCTCCGACCGGTACGTGACGCTGGTGCAGAACGCTTCGACCGCCCGCGCCGAGGCCGGCAGCGCCTGGACCGCCTACCGAGCGGAGGCGACGCTGGTGGTCGCCGGCTATCCGCTCGTCCTCAACCCCGCCAGGCTCGACACCACGCTGGCGCGAACGAGCCGAGTGAATCGGCTTTATGCCGAGGCCGAGACGATGTACGCCGAGGCGGGCGCGACCGCAGAGGCTGAGGCGGTGAACCAGCGCGCCGCGACGGTGTCGAGCCGAGCGACCGTATCGCGGTACGTTCTGTACGGGACGACGGGCGCCTACGGCATTGGGTTCCTCGCCGTCGTCGCCAGACTGTCGCTGAACGCCTACGCGTTCGTCCAGGACACGGCCGCGGCCGCGACCGGCGACTTCCTCCGCTGACGTCGCCCGCCCGCACTCAGCGGAACCCGGTTGAGAGCCGGTCGTTGACCGGCGGGGGCCCACCGTCGTCGTCGCGCCGAAGCTCCCAATCGTACTCCTCTCCGCGGTCCGTGCCGTGGAACGACACCGACCCCGAGTCGGGCTCGGGTCCTCGTACTTCGAGGTCGAGGCCGACCGTCACGTCGCCGTCGACGTCCACCAAGTCGACATCGTCGGTGACCGTCTCGCCCGGCTCGACCGTCTCGAACTGGTAGCCGTCGTAGAGGAAGTCGTCGACGGCCTCGCCGGTCGCCAGCGTCTCCAGTCCGGTGAGCGATCGGTCGCCGTCGTTGGTCAGTTCCACCTCCAGAAACCCCGTGTCGCCCTCGATACGAGACGCCGCTCCGGCGGCGACGGTCAGCTCCGACAGCGGGGCGGACTCGGCCCAGCGGTCGACCTCGTGTCGGGGGGCAAGCGTCCGAACTGTCCGCGAGCCGTCGGGGCCGTCGACCTGTAGCTCGACGGTGGCGGTCTCGACGTCGGGCGACTGCGTCAACTCGCGCTCGACGAGCCTGACGTCGTCGATTCGTTCGTCGACCGTGACGCGTTCGGCCGTCTCGCCGACCGTCGCGTGGGCGACGCTCAGTTGCGGGTCGGACCCGTCGAGGACGACGGTGAGTTCGTTCCCGTCGTCGCCTGCGAGCAGGCGCGCGTACGGCGTTAACGGGTTCTCGGTGACCGGGAGCGTTCGACCGCGGGCGCTGGCCGTCTCCGTCGGCGTCGCCGTTTCGGCCTCGGTCTCGCTTTCGGCCCCGCGGTCGGATACCGGCCTAGCCTCGGCGGTGAACTGCGGGATGTCGACCTCGTCGTCGTACGAGACGTGACGTCTGGTCGCTCCGGTGGAGTCGTCCGGCTGGATACCGACGGTCGTCTCGAACTCTCCGTCGTCGGTCCAGAGCGTCGCCCGCACCGGGTCGTCGCTCTCGTTGGTGACGCGGACCGTCTCCTCGAAGACGTGCCCGCGGACCGCCCGCTCCGTCGAGAGCTCCCGGACGACCGACAGCGACGACGCCGACTCGTCTTCGTTGGTCGGGACGGATGCCGAGCCGAACGAATCGGCCGAGTCCGTCGAGTTAGCCGAGGTAGCCGAGGTAGTGGAGTCCGGGGTCGGCGGGCCGGCGTCGCGGCGCGGCTCGGTCGGCGGTTCCACCGTCGGTTCGGAGACCGCAACCGACTGTGACAGGGTCCCGGCAGCGGTGTCGACGACGACCTCGCGTTCGCCGGCCGCCGTGGTCGGAACCGCGAGGACGGCCGCACCATCGGCCGGGAGCGTGAGTTCGCGCTCGACGCGCTCGCCGTCGGCCGGCACTCCCTCGACGGCGACGGTGTCGACCGCGGCCGCGGGAACCCCGTTCGAGAGGTGAACGTCGACGAAGCCGTCTGCGGCGGCGTCGACGCGTATCTCCGTCGGCGTGACGGGGTAGTCGAGCGCGACGGTCCGACGGTCGACCTCGGCGGCGTCGACGGCCACCTCGCCGGTCGGCAACGAGCGGCTGAGGCCGACGGTCTCAGTCTCTCCGGGGGGGAGGCCGCCGAGGACGGTCCCGTCGACGGTTACCTCCGAGAGCGGTGCTTCGCCGGCGTTCTCGACGGTCACGTCGACGTCGACGGCGCCGTGGTCGACCGCCGTCGCCGTCGCCTCGGAGACCAGTGCGGTCTCGTTTTCGACCACCGGGAGCGTGACACTTCGCTCGTCGTCCGGCTCCCGGACGGTCACCGTCACCGCCTCGGCGTCCGCTCGAATCGACCGCACGCCGACGCGTCGGGTCGTCGACTCCTCGGGGCCGAGGGTGGCGTCGAGCCGGGTCGTCGACAGGGTCGCCCCCTCGGCCGTCACCTCGATGGTCGCGTCGACCGACGTCGGCGCCTCGTTGGAGACGGTCATCGGGATAGCGCCCGTGGACTCGTCCACCTCGTTGACGTCGACGGCGACGCCGACTTCGTCGGTCGCGTCGACGGTTCGGGAGAACACGCTCACCGTCTCCTCGGTGACCCGACAGGCGACCCCGCCGTCCGCGCTAACCACGATTCGGTCGCCGGGGTCCAGTCCGCCGACGTCGACGGTGTCGCCCTCGACGCCGAGGGCGAAAATGTCGCTGTCGGCGTGACACAGCAGCTCTCTCGACCCCCGTGGCGCGAGCCAGTCGACGGCGACGTCGGTCGACCACCGGCGGTCGCCGTCCGACCCGAGCGCGACCGTTCGACCGTCCCGTAACGCCGTGACGACGACGTCGTCGACGACGCCGACCGCGTCGATGGCACCGTCCAGCGTCTCGTCGGCCAGAACCTCCCCGTTCCAGTCGACGACCGAGACGAACGACCAGGCGGCGACGACGATGAACGGCTCCGCGGCCACCACCGCCGGGTCCGCCGTCACGTCCGAGTGAGGCTGCTCGAACCGGCGGCGCTCGACTCCGGTCTCGCCGTCGAGGACGGCGAGCGCGGCGTCTTCCGTCCGGACCACGACCCGGGTGGTCGCCGGGTCGACGTGAACGGCGGCGGCGCCGAGGTCGTCGACGCGCCAGACCCTGCTTCCCGCCTGACTGTAGGCCGTGAGTCCGGCCTCGGTGAGGGCGTACACCCGGTCGCTCAGTGCCACGTCCGTGACCGACTCCCCCTGAGCGACCGTCCGCCGGTCGCGGGAGTCGGCGACGACGACGCCGTCGTCGGTGCCGAGCGCGACCGCGTCGGTGCCGACCGCCGTCGCGCGGACGGCGGGAGCCTCGAACGCCCCTCGCTGAGCGAAGCGTCCCTCCGTGCGCTCCCCGGCGTTCATTCGGGGCGGTCACCTCCGTCGTCGAAGGTCCCCGCCGGGACCATCCCGAGGTCCACTGCCTGCTCCTGGACGTACTCCTTCATCTCCGGGTACCCTTCGAGCTCCGCCGCCTCGTTGAGGACGCTCGAAACGTACTGACTGACCGTCTTGGGCTCGGTCCCCCGGAGCTGGTCGAGCAGGTACTCCGTGTCCGGGACGATCGGGTCGGAATCGTCGTGAACGATGCTCTCGACGAGTTCGCGCTGGAGCTCGCTGCCGAGGATGCGGTCCGCGACCTCGGCGGGCGTGTAGCCGACCGACGCCTCGCCAAGCCGCTCGAAGTCCACGTCGTCGCGCTCGGCGATGCGTCCGAGCGACTTCCGCCAGACGTCCGCCATCACCGTCTCGTCCGGCTGAGGGATGAACTGCTGAATCGGGAACCGCCGAGTCGCCGCCGGATCGATGGAGAAGGGCATGTTCGTCGCGCCGATGACCAGCAGGTTGTCCTCGACGTCGTTCATTTCCTGAAGGAAGGCGTTCGTGAGCGCTCGCTCGTGGCGCTGGAGGTTGTCGTCCGAGCGGTCCGGAATAAGCGTCTCCACCTCGTCGAAAAAGAGCACGCCGAAGCCCCCGTTCCCGACCGCCTCGTGGGCCTGCTCGAACGCCGCGTGGACGTTCTTTTCGGACTCGCCGGCGTACTTCGAGACCACGTCGCTGCCCCGAACCTCCAGAAAGACGACGTTGCCGTAGCTCTCTTCGATGTCCGTGTTGTACTTGGCCTCGTGGGCGATGGCCTCCGAGACGAGCGTCTTCCCACACCCAGGCGGCCCGTACAGGAGCATCCCGCCGCCGCGGTCGACGAACTCCTCACCGTACCGGTCGAGAACCTCCTCGCGCACCGTCGGGTCGAACAGCGACAGCACCATCTGGGCCGTGCGCCGGACCTCCGACAGACCGGCGACGTCCTCCTCGAAGCTCACCTGCGGATTCGTCGGCGTGATGTCGATTGAGGCCTCGGCCTCCTCGCCGGGAGCGCCGCCGGAGCCGTTGCCGCCGGAGCCGTTGCCGCCGGAGCCGTTGCCGCCGGAGCCGTCGCCGCCGGAGCCGTCGCCGCCGGGGTCGAACTCCGCCTCGGCGGTTTCGGTCGTGAACTCGAACTCCGTCCCGACGTCGACCCGGAGCGTGGTCGCGTCCGCCGGTTCCATCGCGGTGACGACGAACTCGACGGTTTGAGAGCCGAGGTCGTAGCGCTCGTGTATCGGGTGCAACAGCGCGTTTCGGTCCTGGAGCGCCGTGGCGAGGGCGGATTCGTCAGCGCCGAGCGGATTGAGTTCGACGTGGGTCGCGCTTCGGACGGAGCTGCGCTGGACGGAGTCGTCGACGTAGAACGGCTGCTGTTCGATGCCGCCGAACAGCGCAGCCGCCTCCGGAGCGATGCGGGCTTTCCCCTTGATCGTCGAGGCGACGCGGTCCATCTCGGTTTCGACCTCAAAGAACGCCTTCCGGTTCCCGCAGCGGACGCGGACGACGTCGGCGCTCGACTGGACAGTGCTCTGTCCGACGGTGACGTGTGAGGTCGGCTGGTCGGGGGTCTCTATCGGAGTGAGGTTGAACGAGCTCATGATTCGGTTGTCTGAATGACTCGTTTGAGGAACGATTCGACGCGGTCGTAGTCGGCATCGACCAACCCGTCGGGCGGGTACAACCACAGCATCTCGGCGGTCAACCTGTCGAGGACGCCGGCGAACGTCGCGAACGCCTCGGCGATGTCGCCGAACGTCGCCGGGAGATGCTCCCCGGCGACGAGGTCGAGTCGCCGTCGGAGGCGCCGGCACTCCCCTGCGAGCTCGCGGAGCCGCTCGCTCGTCCACGGGAGCACGACGTACCAGTTCGCGGTCGTCGGGCCGTCCCGGCGGAGGGGCACGATCAACGACCCCGTCGGACGGTCACAGCGGTCGTCCTGACACGCGCGGTCAACCGCCTCTGCGACGGCGTCGGTCGGGGCGCGGTCGTCGTACCGCGCGTCGAGGATCTGCCTCACCGCGAGGTCGGCCGCGTCGGTCGGCTGTGACTCCAGTCGCGGCGGCGGGCCGATGCCGGCCGTCAGCGTTCCCAACTCCCACAGCACGTCCGTGAGGCGCTGGGCTCGCTTCCACGCCGCATCCTGGTCGCCCAGCCGGCGCCGCTCGTGAAGCACGCTCAGTTCCTCCCGGAGGACACGAACCCTGTCGGTCCACGAAGCGGCGTACATAGTCGTCGAGCTCAGTTGGTCTGGCTCTGTGCGAGGTCGGGGCCTTCTATCTGTTCGGCCTGCTCGCTGAGCTCATCGATCTGGTCGCCGCCGACGCCGATGTCGTCCAAGAACCCGCCGAGGGACTCCTCTTTCATCCGATCGGCGGGGGCCATCGTGTCGCTCATCGCCGAGAGGAAGCTCGAGTACTGCTCCGAGAGGTCGACGAGGTCTTCCGGGAAGATGGCCTCGCCGAGCGCGAGTTCGCGGAACTCCTCGCGGCGCTTTTTCATCTCCGCTCGCATCCTCTCGAACCGCTCCATCACGAACCCGAGTTCCTCAGCGTTGTCCGCCACTTCGGTG
Source organism: Halolamina sp. (assembly GCA_042216705.1). Classification (GTDB taxonomy): domain Archaea; phylum Halobacteriota; class Halobacteria; order Halobacteriales; family Haloferacaceae; genus JBDGTQ01. The sequence continues at coordinate 48,441 of JBDGTQ010000019.1, forward strand.
ACGTCGACACCCTCGGCCTCCTCCATCGACTCGTGGAAGTGATACTGCTTGCGCAGGTTCTGAACGCGCTGACGTTCCTGGTCGCTGAGCTCGTTCGGCGACCGGTTGCCGACGATGCGGTCGATCTCCTGGCGAATCTCGTCCATCCGCTGTGCGGAGTCGACGTCGGTGGTGGCCGCCTCGGTCTCGCGTTCGCGCTGCTCGAAGCGGTTTTTCGCCTGCTCGACCCGGTCGCGGGCGACGTCGATGCGTTCGATGCAGGTGTCGAACATCGCCGCCCAGTTGTTGTACATCCTAGTGTAGCCGCTCTCTTTGATGTTCTTGAAATCCTTCAGGACGGTCACCCGGTCGTCCTCGGTCTCGATGATGTCCTGCTCGTGGAGGTAGTCGATGACGGCCTCGGCCTGGTAGCCGGTGGAGGCGAACTCGTCGTCGGCCTCGACCAGCGCCGACTGGGCCTCTTGACGGCCGATGACGGCCTCGCCGTCGTCGTTGATGTCGAGGGCCTCCCCAAGCTCGTAGTCCATCAGGTCGCTGATGAGCTCCTCCCAGTTGCCCTCCTCCTCTTTGTCCTCGTTGCGTTCGGCGATGGACGCCTCGAACCGGACCGGTTCGTCGTTCTGGCTCCGCGGGTACGCGGTAACTGTGCCGTCGTCGTTCGGCTGGAAGTCGGTGAACGTTCGCATTGTTAGAAGTTCTCCTGGATCAGCTCTTCTGCCCGGTCCCGAACGCGGTCGCGGGCGTATCCGTTGCCCGCTTCCGTCGTCGCGAGCCTGAGGTCCTCGATGTCGGATTCGATCTCCTCGAGCATGCTCGACGGGGTGTTCGCCGTCGTGTCCGCGAGCACCGGTCGCGTCAGCTCCTCGGCCTGTGCCTCTATCTGCTCGTCGAAGGGGTCGCGATGCACCGCGAGATCGGTGCGTTCCAGCGTCTCGATCTGTGGGGCGTCCTTGCTCGCGAACTCCTCGCGGACGGCCGAGAGAACGTCACTCTCGGAGGTGTCGCCGCGGGTCGACCGCGCCGCCGACAACACGGGCGTTCGGGCCTCGATTTCGTCGCTCAGCAGCGACTCGTACTCCCGTTCGGGGAGCAGGTAGCCGGCGTCGTCGAACGCCGCCACGATGTCGTCCTCGATCTCCGAGGCGATGTGGCGAGCGAACTCCGACAGCGCGGCCCGAACGAGGTACTCGCCGTCCATGTCGACGATGTACCCCTCGCTCTGGAGATATGAGATGACGTCCGAGGTGGCAGCGACCGAGATGGCGTCTTCCAGCTGGTCATGTGAAATCTTGCCGTGAATGCTGCGTCGGCGAAGCTTGTCGTCGAGGTCCCCGCCGCCCAGATGCTCCCGGAGCTTCTTTCCGACGATGTAGTACTCGCGGTTCCCCGCCGAGATGCGCTCGACGAGTTCTCGGCCGCGAAGCTCGCTCGCGAAGAAGCCGGCGTCGTCGTGGGAGATGTTGAACGCCTCTCGTAAGTCCTCGGTCGTGACCACGATGCGGTCTCTGAACACGTCCTCCAGCTTCTCCTTGATGCCGGCTTCCCCTCGACCGAAGGGGTCGCGGTAGTAGACGCCCGACCGGATGCGCTCGAAGGCGAAGGTCTCGTCTTCGGCGATCGACTGCAGTGCCTCCTTCAGCTGCGACGTCGACGGCGAACTCGCCTTCAGGACGCTCTTTTCCTGGGCCTCGTAGCGGTCCCGGAGCCGGTCGCGCTCGGCGTCGACGTACACGAACCCGAAGCTGTCCTGTGCGATCGTCCTGGCGACGTCCGCCAGGGCGTCGCGGTCGACTGGACGAAGAGGCATGTCCATCAAACGACGCGTCGGAATACTAAACTTTGCCCCTCTTTCACAACCGCGCCGGGGAAAGAGCGAACTCGTCCCGAGCGAATCGACGCCTGCCCTTCCCTCGGCCGCCGACCGCCCGAGCGCCATCACCCTTTAACGACCGCGACGGCTACGAGACACTTGTAATGCTTCTTCAGGGCACCGTCGTCGTCGACGAGGAGACCGTCCGCCACGACGGCGCGGTCGTCGTCGACGGCGACCGCATCGCGGCCGTCGGCGACGCGACGACGCTGCGTGAGCGCTACCCCGACCGCGAGCGCCTCTCGTTCGACGTGATCGCACCGGGACTGGTCGGCGCACACGTCCACTCGGTACAGTCGCTCGGCCGCGGCGTCGCCGACGATGTGTCGTTGCTCTCGTGGCTGTACGACGCCGTCCTCCCGATGGAAGCCGAACTCGACGCCGAGGGCGTCCGGGTCGCGGCCGCGCTGGGCTACCTCGAACTGCTGGCGTCGGGCACCACCACCGTCGTCGACCACCTGACGGTCCACCACGCCGAGGAGGCGTTCGCGGCCGCCGGCGACCTCGGGATTCGCGGCGTGCTCGGAAAGGTGCTGATGGACCAAGAGTCGCCGGCGGGGTTGGAGGAAGACACCGACGCGGCGCTGGCCGAGAGCCGCCGGCTCGTCGACCGCTTCCACCGGAGCCACGACGACCGCCTGCGGTACGCGGTCACGCCGCGGTTCGACGTGACCTGCTCGGAGGCGTGTCTGCGCGGTGCCCGAGACGTCGCCGACGCCCACGACGACGTTCGCATCCACACGCACGCGGCCGAGCGGCCACCCAAGGGGGTCGACCCAGCCGACGGGGACCGCGTCGACGCCGAGGACGCCCCCGAAACGGACACCGAGACCGGCGGAGTTCGCTGGCTCCACGAGGTCGGACTCACCGGCGAGGACGTGGTGCTGGCTCACTGCGTGCACACCACCGAGGCCGAGCGCGAACTCCTCGTCGAGACGGGCACGAACGTCTGTCACTGCCCGTCGGCGAACATGAAGATCGGCTCCGGGGTCGCGCCGGTTGCCGAGTACCGCGACCGCGGCATCACGGTGGCCCTCGGCAACGACGGCCCGCCGTGTAACAACGCTCTCGACGAGTTCACCGAACTCCGGCAGGCGGCGCTACTGCAGTCGGTAGCCGCCCGCGACCCGACGGCGCTGTCGGCCGCGGCCGCCTTCGAGATGGCGACCACCGAGGGGGCGACCGCCGCCGGGTTCGACCGCCTCGGGGAGCTGCGGGAGGGATGGCGCGCCGACGTCGTCGGTCTCGACGCCGACCACGCTCGCGCGACGCCGCTGCACGACGTCGTCTCACACCTCGTCTACGCCGCTCACGGCGACGACGTGCGGTTCACGATGGTCGGCGGCGACGTCGTTTACCGCGACGGCGACCTGGTCGCCGCCGACCGAACCGCCGCGGAGATACGCGAGCGGGCCGCCGAGTACGCCGCCGGCCTCGACGCGCTCCCGGACCGCCCGCACGCTAACGGTTAAACGGGGCACCCGTGAGCGCCGACGAGAGGACGCAACCCCCCAAGCCGCGACCCCTCGCCGGGACGGGTGGTGCGATTTATTTCGGTGGCCCGCGGAGGAGAGGACGATGAGTCGAGACGGCGACGCGAGGGGAGGGTCGGGAAAGCGGCGAGGGGCGTCATCGCCGCGGAGCGACGCGCGTCCGCCCGGTCGGAGGCGACGAGACTGAGATGTTCGCGTTCCTGCCAGAGCGACTGCGGTCGGCGTATCTCTGGCTCGCCTTCTTTGCGGTCCCCGGCGCAGGGTTCGTGCTCTCCGGGGTCCCGGGCGCCGACCCGGCGGCGAAGTCGGTCCTCGCGGTCGTGGTCGTTCACCACTCGCTATTCCTCCTGTACGCGGTCCTCTCGGGGGTGCGATAGCCGGCTCAGTCGGCGGTGTGGCCCTCGGCGAGTGCCTCGCGGGCCTTCTCGATCTTCGGCTCGGCGTGGAACTGACAGTAGCGGTCGTTGGGATTCTTTTCGTAGTAGTCCTGGTGTTTCTCCTCGGCGACGTAGAACTTCTCCAGCGGTTCGACCTCCGTGACGATGGGGTCGTCGTAGGCGCCCTCGGCCTCCAGGCGGTCGACGAACGCCTCGGCCCGGTCGCGCTGGTCGTCGTCGTGGTAGAAGATGGCCGGACGGTACTGCGAGCCGACGTCCGGACCCTGTTTGTTGGCGCTCGTCGGGTCGTGGATGCGGAAGAACACCGCCAGCAGGTCGACGTAGCTCACGACCTCGGGGTCGTATTCGAGCTGGACGACCTCGGCGTGGCCGGTGGTGCCCGAACAGACCTCCCGGTAGCTGGGCTGGTCGACGTGGCCGCCCGCGTAGCCGCTGGTCGCCGATTCGACGCCGTCGACCTCCTTGAACGCCGCCTCGATGCACCAGAAACAGCCCCCGCCGAGCGTCGCGGTCCGTGTCATGAACATTGATTGGCGTCCCAGCCGCTTGGAGGTTCCGCCGTCGGCAGCTTGGAAAGCCCTCGGGCACGCAGCCGGCGGCCGGTCCGCCACCGCGCGTGCGCCGAGCGATCGTCGACTTCCCCCACCGAACCCCGCTCCGTCGTTGTCGCCGGCGATCGCGAACGCAGGCCGATATAAGGGTATATAATCACACGCCGATTCCTGGTACCCGACGCAGTGGTGCGATTTTCTCATCCTTTATTATCGTTCATCGCAATTGTCGACGCGAGGCGGTCTGTCACAGGGGAACCCTTTTATGTGAGTTCTCACCATCGACAGATGTCATGTCCAATACGCATGCGTCGGTATCCAGTCCGGCGGAACGGGTTCTTCCAGGGCACGTTAGATTCGACTGACGAGTTCGATTCGGTACGGATTTTCGACACGACGCTGCGAGACGGCGAGCAGTCGCCGCGCACCTCCTTCAGCTACGACGAGAAGCGCGCCATCGCGGCGACGCTGTCGGAGATGGGTACCCACGTCATCGAGGCGGGGTTCCCGGTCAACTCCGAACAGGAGTTCGAGACCGTGCGCGACATCGCCGCCGCGACGGAGTCAACCACCTGCGGGCTAGCCCGGGTGGTCGACAAAGACGTCGAGGCCGCCCTCGACGCCGGCGTGGAGATGGTCCATGTGTTCGTCTCGACTAGCGACGTGCAGATTCAAGATTCGATGCACAGCACCCGCGAGGAGGTCAAAGCCAGCGCCGTCGAGTCGGTCCGCCGCGTCAAGGAGGCCGGCGCGACGGCGATGTTCTCGCCGATGGACGCCACCCGCACCGACGAGGCGTTCCTGCGAGAGGTCGTCGCTGCCGTCGACGAAGTCGGCGTCGACTGGGTGAACATCCCCGACACCTGCGGCGTCGCCACGCCGTCACGGTTCGCCGACGTGGTCGAAATCGTCGGCGAGCAGACGGACGCCTCCATCGACGTCCACACCCACGACGACTTCGGGATGGCGGGCGCGAACGCGCTGGCCGGCTTCGAGGCCGGCGCCGACCAGGCGCAAGTGTCGGTCAACGGCATCGGCGAGCGCGCCGGCAACGCCGCCTTCGAGGAGGTCGTCATGGCCGCGGAATCGGTGTACGGCGCCGACACCGGGATCGACACGACGCGCATCAGCGAGGTGTCCCGCCAGGTCGAGGCCGCCAGCGGCATCGAGACGCCGCCGAACAAGCCGGTCGTCGGCGACAACGCCTTCGCCCACGAGAGCGGCATCCACGCCGCCGGCGTCATCGAGAACAGCGACACCTTCGAGCCCGGCGTGATGACCCCCGAGATGGTCGGCGCCCAGCGGGAGTTCGTGCTGGGCAAGCACACCGGCACCAACGCGGTCCGGAAGTCGATGGTCGAGGCCGGCTTCGACCCGACCGACGAGGAGGTCCGCACGGTCACCCGACGGGTGAAAGCGCGCGGCGCCGAGGCCGACGTGACCGCCTCGGACGTCGTCCAGTTCGCCCGCGAGGAGGGTATCTCCCACGAGGAGGAGTCGGAGTCGGACTCCGACGAGGTCCCGGCCTGACGATGCTGGGGCCGACGACCGCTACCGACCAGCGACGGCTCAGCGGGCCCCGACCGTCAGGCTCGTGCCGAACGCCCCAGCCCGTCTGTCGCAACGGTTGCACGACCACCAAGGTCTATATGCGTTGCCGCGGTAGCAGTGCCCATGCAGTCGACCGACGACGTGACGGCGCCCGCCTCGCGCGGCACGTCAGCCGTCGGTGTCGGGCGGTCGCTCGGTATCGTAGGGGCCGCATAGCCCCTACACCACCTCGTTCTCGTTGCGGTTTCGCACAGCCTTCGACGACCACCGACCGGCCCGTGTCGCGTCCGCGCCACGGAACTGACCCCACACCGAATGACCGACCGACCACCGACACGACGCGGAGGACCGACCGATGAGTGAACGCGCGACGACCGCCGCCACGGAGGCGGCCGAGGCCGAAACTGACGCTGACGCCGACACCGACGCCGCGGCGGAAGCGAGCGGCGAGACGTCGTCGACGGCGACGGCGGGCGACCCCGACTCGGGGGCCGCGGCCGCGGTGGCCGCTTTGGAGGCGGCCGGCGCCGATACCGCCTTCGGCGTCCAGGGCGGGGCCATCATGCCCGTCTACGACGAACTGGGCGCCTCGGACGTGCGCCATTACACGATGGCCCACGAGCAGGGCGCCGCCCACGCGGCCGACGCCTACGGCGTCGTCGCCGGCGAGCCGGGCGTCTGCCTGGCGACCTCCGGCCCCGGGGCGACGAACCTCGTGACCGGTATCGCCGACGCCAACATGGACTCCGACGCGGTGGTGGCGCTAACCGGCCAGGTGCCGACCGACATGGTCGGCTCCGACGCCTTCCAGGAGACCGACACCACCGGCGTCACCGACCCCATCACGAAGTACAACTACTTCGCCGAGTCGCCGGCCGAGGCGGGCGACGCCGTCGGCGAGGCGTACGCCCTCGCCGGCGAGGGTCGCCCCGGCCCGACGCTGGTCGACCTACCGAAGGACGCGACGATGGGCGAGCCGGCGCGACCGACCGCGCCGCCGGAGACCCCCGACAGCGCGAAGCCGCCGACCGACCCCGACCCCGAGTCGGTCGCCGCGGCCGCCCGAGCGGTCGAGCGCGCCGAGAAGCCGCTGCTGCTGTTCGGCGGCGGCGTCGTCAAGGGCGAGGCCACCGCGGAGGCGCGGGCGTTCGCCACCGACCACGGCATCCCCGTGGTGACGACCATGCCCGCCATCGGGACGATGCCCGAGGACCACGACCTCTGCCTGTCGTGGGCGGGGATGCACGGCACCGGCTACGCCAACATGGCCATCACCCACACCGACTGCCTCATCGCGGTCGGCACCCGGTTCGACGACCGCCTGACCGGCGGCGTCGAGGACTTCGCGCCCGCGGCCGAGGTCGTCCACGTCGACATCGACCCCGCGGAGATCTCGAAGAACGTCTACGCCGACTACCCAGTCGTCGGCGACGCCGCGACCGCCGTCGAGACCATCGACGCCGAGATGGCCGCCTCGCCGGACGCCCGCGAGTGGCGCGAGCAGTGTCGGCAGTGGCGCGAGGAGTATCCGCTGACCTACGCCGCCCCCGAGGACGAGCCGCTGAAGCCGCAGTTCGTCGTCGAGGCGTTCGACGCCGCGACGCCCGAGGAAACCGTCGTGACCACCGGCGTCGGCCAGCACCAGATGTGGGCCGCCCAGTACTGGACGTACGCCGAGGCCCGAACCTGGGTCTCCAGTCACGGCCTGGGGACGATGGGGTACGGGCTGCCCGCCGCCATCGGCGCGCGAGCGGCGCTGGACGAGCGCGGCGACGAGGACACGCCGGTCGTCTGCTTCGACGGCGACGGCTCGTTCCTCATGACGATACAGGAGCTGGCGGTCGCCGTCCGCGAGAACATGGACGTCACCGTCGCCGTCCTGAACAACGAGTACGTCGGGATGGTCCGCCAGTGGCAGGACGCCTTCTTCGAGGGGCGCCACACCGCCGCGGAGTACGGCTGGTGTCCGGAGTTCGACACGCTGGCCGAGGCCTTCGGCGCCCGCGGCTGGGCCGTCGAGGAGTACGACGAGGTCGCCGACACCGTCCAGGCGGCCCTCGACTACGACGGCCCCTCCGTCGTCGACTTCCGCATCGACCCCGAGGAGAACGTTTACCCGATGGTCGCAAGCGGCGGCGCCAACGGGGAGTTCGCGCTGTCGGAGGACCACCTGTGAGCGACCGCGAGTCCGACTCCCCGCGAGACGACGGGCCGGCCGGCGCGGAGATTCCCGCCGGCCCCGCCGACAGCGAGTACGCCGAGGTCGAACCCGACTCGGTGCCGCCCGAGCAGGGGATGCCTGGCCCGGCACCCGAGGAGCGTCCCCAGCCGAGCGGTCGGCGCACTCCCGAGGGCGTCCGGGTCGACCCGGAGGCCGCGGTCAGCGCCGAGGCGCGCACCGCGACGCTGTCGGTGCTGGTCGACCACGAGCCCGGCGTGCTCTCGGCCGTCTCGGGGCTGTTCTCCCGCCGACGGTTCAACATCGAGAGCCTCACCGTCGGACCGACCGCCGACCCGGACCACGCCCGCATCACCGTCGTCATCGAGGAGCCCGAGCCGGGCATCGAGCAGGCGAAGAAACAGCTCGCCAAGCTGGTGCCGGTGGTCACCGTCGCCGAACTCGACGACGAGGCCACCCGCCGGGAGCTGGCGCTGGTGAAAGTCGACGCCGGTCGCCCGGACGAGGTCGCGGCCGTCGCCGACATGTACGACGCGGAGGCCGTCGACGCCTCGCCGGAGGCCATCACCCTGGAGGTGACCGGTCGCCGGCGCAGCGTCGAGGCCGCCATCGCCGCCTTCGAGCGCTTCGGCGTGCGCGAGGTCAAGCGCACCGGCACGGCCGCCCTCGCCGGTGGCGCCGCCCCGACCACCCCCGACCACGTCCCGCAGGCGCCGGCGACCGACGGCGGACGAGCGCCCACCGACCGCCGCGACGACGCCGACCCGCCGGCGGACGCATCGACCGACCGACCGACGACCGACTCCGACTCCGAATTCGAATCCGACTCTTGACAGCTATGACAGCGACAGACTCCGACTTCGACGCGACAGTGTACTACGACGACGACGCCGACGAATCGCACGTCCAAGACGCGGCCGTGGCCGTCATCGGCTACGGCTCGCAGGGCCACGCCCACGCCCAAAACCTCGCCGACAGCGGGGTCGACGTGGTCGTGGGGCTCCGCGAGGGGTCGTCCTCCCGAGCGGCCGCCCGCGACGACGGGCTGACGGTCGCGACGCCGACCGAGGCCGCCGCCGAGGCCGACGTCGTCTCCATCCTCGTCCCGGACACCGTGCAGCCGGACGTGTGGGAGACGATTCGCGGCGAGGTCGACGCCGGCGACACCGTCCAGTTCGCCCACGGGTTCAACGTCCACTACAACCAGATTCGCCCGCCCGAGGGCGTGGACGTGACGATGGTTGCTCCCAAGTCTCCGGGCCATCTGGTTCGGCGCAACTTCGAGGCCGGCGAGGGAACGCCCGGGCTGGTCGCCGTCTACCAGGACGCCACCGGCGACGCCAAGGCGCGCGCGCTGGCCTACGCCGAGGCCATCGGCTGTACGCGGGCCGGCGTCGTGGAGACGACGTTCCGCGAGGAGACCGAGACCGACCTCTTCGGCGAGCAGGCCGTCCTCTGTGGCGGCGTCACCGAGCTGGTCAAGGCCGGCTACGAGACGCTCGTCGACGCCGGCTACTCCCGGGAGATGGCGTACTTCGAGTGTCTGAACGAGCTGAAGCTCATCGTCGACCTGATGTACGAGGGCGGGCTCGGCGAGATGTGGGACTCCGTCTCCGACACCGCCGAGTACGGCGGGCTCACCCGCGGCGCCGACGTGGTCGACGAGGAGGCGATGGACGACATCCTCGACGCCGTCCAAGACGGCACCTTCGCCCGGGAGTGGATCGCCGAGAACCAGGCCGACCGCCCGAGCTACTCCCAGATCCGCCGGGCCGAGAAGAATCACGACATCGAGGCCGTCGGCGAGGACCTGCGGGAGCTTTTCGCCTGGGCCGAGGAGGGATCGACCGACGAGAGCTCCGACCCGGAGGAGGTACCCGCAGATGACTGACGTACGCACGCGACGAAACCGCTCCCACTCTCGACGCGACGACCGAGCCGAGGAACCGAGCCGCCCGCGACCGACGATGGGCGACCTGAGCCACGTGAACCCGCGGACGCGGGAGACGTTCGGCGCCGCCTTCCAGCGCGGTCCGGCGGTCGCCGACGGCGGGGAACGACGGCGCACCGACGCTGACGACGCGGCCGACGCCGGTGCTGACGACTCGACAGCCAACGCTGACGACGACACCGACACCGACACCGAGGAGCGGCACGCCCGCGAGACGATGCGCGACCTGAAACACACGCCGCCGTACGGCGAGTCGGTCGCCGAGGTGTGGGAACGGGGCGTCGACGGATGAGTCGCGGCACGCTGTACGACAAGGTATGGGAGCGCCACAAGGTCGCCGATCTGCCGAACGGGCAGGACCAGCTGTTCATCGGGCTGCACCTGATGCACGAGGTGACCAGCCCGCAGGCGTTCGGGATGCTCGAGGAACGCGACGTCGACGTCGCCTTCCCCGAGCGGACGGTCGCCACGACCGACCACATCGTCCCCACGGAGCCCGAGGCCCGCGAGCGACCGTTCGCGGACGACCGCGCGGAGACGATGCTGTCGGCGCTCGAACGCAACACCAGCGACAGCGGCGTGACCTTCTTTGGCCTGGACTCCGACAAGCAAGGAATCACCCACGTCGTCGCCCCCGAACTCGGGCTGACGGAGCCGGGGACGACCGTCGTCTGTGGCGACTCACACACCTCGACTCACGGCGCCCTCGGCGCGGTGGCGATGGGCATCGGCACCTCCCAGATTCGAGACGTGCTGGCGACGGGCTGTATCGCCGCCGACAAGCAGGACGTGCGCCGCGTCCAGGTCGAGGGATCGCTCGACGACGGCGTCGGCGCGAAAGACGTCGTCCTCCACATCATCCGCGAACTGGGCGTCGACGGCGGCGTCGGTCACGTCTACGAGTACGGCGGCCCGGCCATCCGCGAGATGGACGTTCAGGGCCGGCTGGCCGTCTGCAACATGTCCATCGAGGGCGGCGCCCGCGCCGGCTACGTCAACCCCGACGAGACGGTGTACGACTACCTGCGGGGCAAACCCTACGCTCCCGAGGGCGAGGCCTTCGAGCGCCGCACGGAGTACTGGGAGGCCGTCAAGTCCGACCCCGACGCCGAGTACGACGACTACGTCGAAATCGACGCCAACGAGCTCTCGCCGATGGTCACCTGGGGCACCAACCCCGGTCAGGCCGTCGGCGTCGACGAGCCGGTGCCCCACCCCGAAGAGTTCGAGGGCTCGACCCGCGAGGCGGCCGCGGAAGCCCAGGACCACACCGGCGTCACGCCCGGCGAGACGATGGCGGGCCACGAGGTCGACGTCGCCTTCCTGGGCACCTGTACGAACGGCCGGTTCGCCGACTTCCGGGCCGCCGCAGAGGTGCTCGCGGGCAACGAGGTCGACGACGACGTGCGGGCGCTGGCGGTCCCCGGCAGCGAGACGGTCAAGCGTAAATGCGAGGCCGTCGGCATCGACGAGGTGTTCCGGGAGGCGGGTTTCCAGTGGCGCGAGGCCGGCTGTTCGATGTGTCTCGCGATGAACGGCGACCGCCTCGTCGGCGACGAGGTGTGTGCCTCCTCCTCGAACCGCAACTACGTCGGCCGCCAGGGGTCGACCGAGGGCCGGACGGTGCTGATGTCGCCGGCGATGGTCGCCGCCGCGGCTGTCGAGGGCGCCATCACCGACGCCCGGGCCTTCGACCGCGACGACGTCGGCGACGTCGACGGCGAGCCGGTCGTCCACGGCGACGACGCTGCTGAGGAGGTAGCCTGATGTCCGACCTCCCCACCCAGCGCTCGGAGCCGACCATCCGCCGGGTCGCCGGCACGGGCGTTCCGCTCCGAGGCGACGACGTCGACACCGACCAGATAACCCCGGCGCGGTTCCTGAAGGAGGTGACCTTCGACGACATGGGCGAGTACGTCTTCTACGACGAGCGCCACGACGACGACGGCGCCGAGGTCGCACACCCGTTCAACGACTACCGCGGCGGCTCCATCCTGGTCGTCAACGAGAACTTCGGCTGTGGCTCCTCGCGCGAACACGCCCCGCAGGGGCTGATGCGCTGGGGGGTCCGCGCCATCGTCGGCGAGTCCTTCGCCGAAATCTTTCAGGACAACTGCAAGTCACTGGGTATCCCAACCGCGACGACCGACGCCGACACCGTCGCCGAGATTCAGAGCCGCATCGAGAGCGACCCCGACGCCGGGATGGAACTCGACGTCGAGAAGGAGCGGTTCGTCTTCCCCGACGGCGACGACGGCCAGCGCGAGACCGCAGTCTCGATTCCGGACGCGATGCGCGAGGCGCTCGTCGAGGGGGTCTGGGACACGACCGCCGTGATGCGGGCCAACCTCACCGAAGCCGCCGAGACGGCCGCGGACCTGCCGTACACCGACGTGGCGGCCGCCGAGGCGGCGAGCGTCGACGGCGAACCCGACGGGGACGACGACCCGACCGGGGGCGACGATGGCTGAGTCGGAGCCAACCGTCGCGGTCGTCCCCGGCGACGGCATCGGCCGCGAGGTGACGCCGGCGGCCCAGCGGGTGCTCGACGCCGTCGCGGACGTCAAGTTCGTCACCGCAGCGGCCGGCGACGCGGTGAAGGCGGCCACCGGCGAGGCGCTGCCCGAGGAGACCGTCGACGTGGTCGCCGAAGCCGACGCGACGCTGTTCGGCGCCGCCGGCGAGACGGCGGCCGACGTTATCCTCCCGCTGCGGGCGGCCGTCGACTCGTTCGTGAACGTTCGGCCGGCCCGGGCCTACCCCGGCGTCGACGCGCTCCAGCCGGAGACCGACCTCGTCGTCCTCCGCGAGAACACCGAGGGCGTCTACGGCGGCCACGAGGACCGCCTGACCGAGGACGTCTCCACGCTCACGCGGGTCGTCACCGACTCGGCCTCGCGCCGGCTCGCGGCGTTCGCCTGCGACTACGTCGCCGACGAGGCCGACCCGTCGTTCACGGTCGCGCACAAGGCCAACGTGATGCGCGAGACGGACGGACGGTTCCTCGACGCCGTCACCGACGTGGCCGAGCGCCGCGGGGTCGCCGCCGAGCCGGCGCTGATGGACGCGCTGGCGACGCACCTCTGTCGGTCGCCCGGGGAGTTCGACACCGTCGTCACGCCGAACCTCGCCGGCGACGTGCTCTCGGACCTCGCAGCGGGCCTGGTCGGCGGGCTCGGCCTCCTCCCCTCCGCCAACGTCGGTCCCGAGCGGGCGGTGTTCGAGCCGGTCCACGGCTCCGCGCCCGACATCGCCGGCGAGGGCGTCGCCAACCCGGCGGCGGCGGTACTCTCGGGAGCGATGCTACTCGAGTTCCTCGACCGTGAGGAGGCCGGTAGGAGGGTCAGAGCGGCGGTCGAGGAGACGCTGGCCGACGGACCGACGACGCCCGACCTCGGCGGCGACGCGACGACCGAGGAGATGACCGACGCCGTTCTCGATCGGCTCTGAGCGGTTCTCGGACGACTCTCGAGCCATCGACGCTCCTCTGCGCCATCACCCGTCGCCGAGCCGTTCGCGGGCGTTACTCCTGGTAGGCGACCCTGACCTGCTCCCATTTGCCGCTGTTTTCCAGCTCCCGCTGGAGCTGGTCGGCGTACGTCTGTGCGAGCTCCTCGGCGGCCCGGAGCTCGGCGTTGTTGCCGCCGTCACCGTCGCCGAACCCGAGCGCGCTCTTCACCGAGTCGACGAGACCGTCGCCCGACCCGGAGCCGCCCGACCCAGGGCCGTCGGTCGGGCCTCCCATCGCCCCCATCCCCTGACGGACGTTCTCCAGTTCGGGCAACACCGACGGGACGCTCTCGGTGTCGGCGACGACCCGTGCCGACTCCGGGTCGTCGGCGTTCTCGATTTCGAACTCGACGGCGGTCATGATGAGCCCCCACTCCTGGTTTGAGAAGCGGGACTGGCGGACGTGGTCGCTGAACTGCTGGTCGACCGTCATCCGCTCGCCGACGATGGCGTCGGTCCAGTCTGACATGTGCCGCCGTAGGCGAACCGACCTGAAGAGGGTTTCCCACCCGACGACGCTCGGCGACCCGGGACGACGCGACCGCCGACGACCTCGCCGGGCGGCCAGGTCCGCGCACGATACCGAGGGAATCGGCATAAGTTACGGCGATACACTCTCGACGAGGCGCCGAAGGTCACCGAAACCTCGGCGACCGGCCGCGCTCGCCGAGAAGAACCGTGATAGATTCTCGAATAGGCAGACGGCGGCGGGATGGCGACGCCTGTCCGTCCGCCACGCTTTTATACCAGGCTCCGCTGCGAACGTGGTATCGGATGTTCGCCACCGCTCGCAGACTCCTCGCGCTGACGGTTTACCAGCTCACGGTCGTTCTCGGACTGCTGATGCTGCCGGTCGCGGTACTGGCCCGGCGGGTCGGGCTCACGCTCCCGGTCGGTCGGCTCGTCACGGCCGTCAACGACGCCTACGGCGTCCCGGAGTGACGACAGTCACGCCAGCCAGTCGGCGAACTGGCCGTCGAGCAGCGTCGCGGCCTGGTTCTCCACGTACGCCCGGTGGGTGCCACGGACCGCCGTCTCGAAGTCCTCTCCCGCGCTGAGACGGTCACGGACGCGGTCGCGCTTCCAGGCGGCCGGCGTGATTCGCCTCTCGGCGCGGACCCTGAGCGGTTCGAGATACCGCTTCGCGCCGGATTCCGAGAAGCCGGCGCTTTCCAGCCCGGCGCGGGCGTGAGCGAGCAGGTCCTCGAACAGTTCGTCGTGGTCGGTCGTCGCCGCCCCGTCGTGGCCGATCCACTCCAGTTCCGCGTCGAGGCCGTCGCGAGCGGCGTTGTAGAAGTTCCGTTCGGCCACCGCCCAGTCCATGTCCAGCGCCGGGTGGTGTCGCTGCGGGAGGCTCTCCATCAGCCCGGCGAAGGCGGCCTGAAACGCTATCGAGTCGGCGACCGTCGGCTGGCCGGCGACGGGGCGGAACTCGATGCGGGCGTTAGCCTGTGAGCGCGAGGCGCCGCCGAACACCGGACGCACCCACCGCCAGTAGGTGCCGTGTTTCAGCCGGAGCGTCGCGAACCTGTCGTCGAAGCGGTCGCCCGTCTCCTCGGCCGGCATCGGCACGACTACGGGGTCCTCGACGACGCGGTCGACCGCCTCCGCCGCCGAGTCGAGGTCACGCGGGAACCGCACCTTGTCGGGGTCGTCGGTCGCGTTGAGCACGGATTCGAAGACGGCGATGCGGTTCTCGGCCCACCCGTCCGCGAGGATGGCCTCGGGGGCGGCGTCGTCGCGGTAACAGTCCGGCGGGAACAGCGGTGAGTTCACGCCCAGCGCGAGCAACGGTCCGGCGACCCGGAGCGCGTAGTTGAAACACTGCGGCAGGTCGTGGGCGTGGCTCATCTGGTAGTGCGGTTGGATGGAGGTGATGAGGCTCTCGGGCATCACGGTCTGAGCCTCCAGGTCGACGAACGGTACGTCGACCGACATCGGGGAGTTCAGCGCGCCGCTGTTGGCCATTCCGTGATAGCGCACGGCGTCGCTCATGTTCGTCGCGATGCGGACGCCGTCGTCGACGACGGAGTCCGAGAGATAGCCGCGAGCGGCCTCGCCGGCCGGCGGGGTTAGCCAGATGCCGTCGCTGACGAGGCGCATCCCCTCGGTCGCGGTGCAGGAAAGGGCCGCCTCCAGCCGAGCACGGACCTCCGACCGCTGAGCGCGCAGGCCCGCCGGGTTGAACGGCTGCGGGCTGGTCCGCATCTCGGCGTTGTGCAGGCCTAGCTCCTTCTCGAAGCCGATGTGTTCGAGCAGCCGCCGCGGGACCCGCGTCAGTTCTCCTTCCGTCGACCCGTCGTCGGTCCAGCGACCGTCGGCGACGGCGTAGAACTCGTACTCCAGTCCGATAATGGACTGGTGGTTGTCGAAGGCGCCCTCCCGGAGCTCCGATTTGACCACCTCGGCGTCGGCGGCCGCCCGCTCGCGGAACGCTTCGACGTCCGTCGCGAGCGCCTCGTCGACGTCGCCGGCGAGGTCCTCGCTCATGGCACCCTCTGTGGGCCGCACCGTGTAAAACGTCGTGGCTCCGACAGTCCGTGTCGATTAAGAGTCGTCCGCGGGTAGCGCCGTCGATGAACTTCGCCGCCTTCGCCGACCGCGCCGCGGACATCGAGGCCGAATCCGGCGACCTCGCCACCGGGGCGCTGGTCGCCGCGCTGTTTTCCGACGCCGGCGCCGACCTCCCGGCGCTCGTCCGGTTCCTCCAGGGACGGGTGTTCCCGGCCCACTCCGACCGGACGCTCGACGTGGGGCCGTCGCTGTGTTACGAGGCGCTGGCGCGGGCGGCCGGTCCCAACGTCGCTACCGACGACGTGGAGGACCGCCTCGCCGAGGCGGGCGAAATCGGCGCGGTCGCCGCCGACCTCGACCTGGGCGGCCAGCGCGGACTCGGCGCCTTCGCCGGCGACGGCCGGGACGACCTCACCGTCGCGGCGGTCGACGACCGGCTCCGGGAGCTCGGGGCCGCCGACGGCGACGGGAGCGAGGACCGCAAGCGACAGCTCCTGTTCGACCTGTTCAACCGGGCCGCCCCGGCGGAGGCGAAGTACCTCGCTCGACTGGTGCTCGGCGAGATGCGCGTCGGCGTCGGCGAGGGGACGGTGCGAGACGCGGTCGCGCTGTCGTTCGTCGACGACGGGAGCGACCGCGTCGACGACGATGCGAGCGACGGCGACAGCGACGACGCCGACGACGCCCGAACCGCGACGCTGGCCGCCTTCGCCGGAGGCGACGAGTCGCCGGGCGAGACGGCGGGTGAGGAGACAGAGGAGGGAATAGCGGCGGACGAAGGGGAGGCGGACGCGACGGGCGACGACATCGACGACGCCGACGGCGCGGACGATGCGAACGAGAGCGCGGCTGCGGACGCAGATGCGGGGGAGGCGGAGCCGCCGGCGCCCGGCGCGGACGCCGTCGCCGTCGTCGAGCGCGCGCTGCAGGTGACCAACGACTACGGCCGAGTGGCAGAACTCGCCCGCGACGGCGGGCGAGCGGCCCTCGAAGACGTCGGCCTCGAAGTCGGCCGGCCGGTGCAGGCGATGCTCGCACAGGCCGGCAGCGTCGCCGGTGCCCTCGAGGAGTGGGACCGCGCCGCCGTCGAGGTGAAGTTCGACGGGGCGCGCGTCCAGGTGCACCACGACCCCGACAGCGAGACGCGAGTGTACTCCCGGAACATGGAGGACGTGACGGGGGCGCTCCCGGAGGTGGTCGAGACGGTTCGGGACGCCGTCTCGGTGCCGGTCATCCTCGACGGCGAGGTCGTCGCCGTCGACGACGACGACGGCGATCCACTGCCGTTCCAGGCCGTGTTGCGGCGGTTCCGCCGGAAGCACGACGTCGACCGGATGCGCGAGGAGGTCGCCGTCCGGTTCCGGGCGTTCGACTGCCTCCACCACGACGGCGACGACCTCCTCGACGAGCCGCTGACGACCCGCCACGACCGCCTCGACATCGCGGTGCCGTCGGCCGTCGCCGACCTGCTGTGCAGCGACGACCCCGAAGAGATAGAGGCCTTCGCCGACGAGGCGCTCGCGGCCGGCCACGAGGGCGTGATGCTGAAACGACCCGACTCCGCGTACTCCCCGGGCAAGCGCGGCAAGCGGTGGCTGAAGCGCAAACCCGACGTGGAAACGCTGGACCTCGTCGTCACCGGCGCCGAGTGGGGCGAGGGTCGCCGGGCGAACCTGCTGGGCACGTTCCTGCTGTCGGTCCGGCGCGAGGACGGGACCGCCGACGGAGACGGCGGAACCGCCGACCGCTTCGAGACCGTCGGCAAGGTCGCGACCGGCATCACCGACGAGACGCTGGCCGACCTGACCGAGCTGCTGGAGCCCGAAATCGTCGCCGAGGACGGCACCGAGGTCGACCTGCGGCCGTCGGTCGTCTTCGAGGTCGGCTACGAGGAGATTCAAGCGTCGCCGACGTACTCCGCGGGCTACGCGCTGCGGTTCCCGCGGTTCGTCGCCGTCCGCGAAGACAAGCCCCCGGCCGACGCCGACTCCCTCGCCCGCGTCGAGCGTCTGGCCGAGCGACAGTGAGCCCCCGCCGAAGTTCGGAAACGCCTTGAGGCGGCCGGGCGAAGCCGGAGTCGTGTCAGACCTCCGCGCGCTCGTCTCCGACAACCCGGTCGCCGTCGCGCTGACCGCCGCGGCCGTCGTCGCCTCGGCGGCCGCAGCGCTCACCCTCGGCGGCGCCGCCTCGACGCAGGCGTTGCTGAACGACATCGCGCTCGCGGTCGTGCTGTGGGTGTTCGCCGCCGGCTTCTGGGCGGGCGAACTCGCCGACCGGCTGTGAGCCGGCCGCAGTCCAAACGGTGAAGGGCGTCTCCCGCGAGGTGTCGAGCGTGACCATCCACCACCAGAGTCTTGCCGTCGAGTGGCTCGGCTACGCGACCGTCCGCGTCGAGACGCCTTCGGGATACGTCGCCTACCTCGACCCCGGTCGCTACGGCGTCCTCGACGGCCACTACCCGAAAGACGCCGACCTCGTCTGCGTCACCCACGACCACCACTACGACAGCGACGGGGTCGACCACGTCGCCGGCGACGACGCCACGGTCGTCGTCTACGACGGCGTTGACGCCGGCCGCATCGACCGCGACGCGACCCCGCCCGAGGAGTTGGCTCACGAGGTGGTCCGCGTCGGCGAGAACGACCGCCTCGACATCGACGACGTGACGCTGTGGACCGTCGCCGCCTACAACGACCCCGACGGCCCCCACGTCGACGCCGACGGCGACCCCCACCACCCAGAGGGGTTCGGCGTCGGCTACCTGCTCTCGCTGGCCGGAACGACCGTGTTCTGGCCCGGCGACGGCGACGCGCTGGACGCCTACGCCGAGCTCGACGTGTCGCTGTACCTCGCAAACGTCGGCGGCACGGTCGTCTCGAACGCCGCGGAGTCGGCCGCGCTCGCGGAGTCGATGGCGCCGGACCTCGTGCTCCCGGTCCACTACGACACCTTCGAGATGCTCACCGCCGACGCCCAGGGGTTCGCCGCCGACGTCGCCGAGCGCGGGATACCGGTCGTCCTCGACGAGCGCGACCTCAAGCAATAAAAAGGCCTGACCCGGGACGGCTCGGGCGGCCTGGCACTCACCCGACTTCGACGGGCGACCCGCAGTCAGGGCAAGAGGGCCGCTCGCGGTCGCGGTCGAGCCGTCGACGCTCGCCGGTCCACCCACAGTCCGGACAGTTTGCGGTGCTGGTCAACGACATGACCGAGTCAAACGTTAACACGCCAGCATCAAAAGCCCCCGCCGGCTCGAGTCGGGACGACGCTCGCCGGTCCTTAGTCCAGGTACGGCTCGCAGACGCGCTCGACCCCGTCCTCGAAGTCGACGGTCGGCGTCCAGTCGGTCGCCGCTCGGAGCTTGCTCGGGTCCGCCCGCTGGCGGTAGTTGTAGTTCTTCAGCGGCACTGGCTCGTACTCGGGTTTGACGTCGGTGCCGAGGGCGTCGTTGACGAGTTCGACCAGCTCGTTGAACGAAAAGTTCCGCCCGGTGCCGACGTTGTACACGCCCGAGAGCTCCTCGTCGGCGATGGCCTCGATGGCTCGCACCACGTCGCTGACGTGGGTGAAGTCCCGCGTCTGGGAGCCGTCGCCCCACAGCACCGGTGGCTCGCCGTCGGCGATCTTCTCGGCCCACTGGGAGACGGTGTTGGCGTACTCGCCCTTGTGCTCCTCGGCGCCGCCGTAGCCCTGGTACACGGAGAAAAACCGCGTGCCAGCGACCGAGAGGTCGTCGTAGTAGTTGTCGTAGTACTCGGCGTACCGTTCCCGAGAGAGCATCGACGCCTCGTAGCCGGTGTCGGCCTCGATGGCCTCGTCCTCGCTGGAGGGAATCTCGTCGTCGTAGATGGAGGACGTCGAGGCGTAGACGACGGTGTCACAGCCGTCGGCGTGGGCCTGTTCGACGACGTTGACGAACCCCTCAACGTTGACGGCGGCGCCGCGACGAGGCTCGTCTTCGAGCATCGCCCGCGAGGACAGCGCCGCGAGGTGGACGCAGACGTCGACGTCCGTCGGGAGGTCGTCGTCCAGCACCGACGCCTCGACGAACTCCACGTCGTCCGTGAGGTTCGCCGCCGTGCCGAGGAAGCCGTCGTCGAGGGCGACGACGTCGTTGTCGTCGGCGAGGTAGTTCGCGAGGTTCGAACCGATGAATCCTGCACCGCCGGTGACGAGGACGCGTTGACCGTGCATGTCTGACACCGCAGGGCCGAGGGGCTAAGTCCTGTCGTTTGCCGCGTCGTTGCCAGTTCGCCGGAACCATCCACCGGGTTTAAGCGAAGGCGCACCGAAACGTTCGGCATGTCATCTATCGAGCTCACGACCAGCCAGAAGAAGATTCTCCGGGCACTCATCAACCTCCACCGCGACTCCGAGTCGGCGGTCAAGGGCGAGGACATCGCCGAGGAGGTCGGCCGCAACCCTGGCACCATCCGCAACCAGATGCAGAGCCTGAAGGCGCTCCAGCTCGTCGAGGGCG
>JBDGTQ010000008.1:0-63549 GCA_042216705.1 Halolamina sp.
GTTCCATCGCCAGCCCGAGCGGGTGGAACTTCCCGCCGCCGACGTACAGCACCTGGTCGGCGTCGATGTCCGCCGAGGCGTAGTTGCAGCCGAGCACCTGGCCCTCCTTGCTGAGGCGGTCGTCGCCGCGGCGGGTGTGGACGGTGTACCCCCGCTCTTCCAGCCAGTCGTACATCTCCTCGAAGCGGTTCATGTGTTGGGCGGTCGTGACGAGGCCGACGTCCGGGTCGTCGTCGGGGTCGGCCAGCTCCTCGGCCGCCGCCTCCTCCATGATGGGGAACGGGTCGACGTTCGAGAACAGCGGGACGTAGACGATGCTGTCGGACTCCTTCATCGGCGTGTGGCCGAAGTGGACGAACACGTCCGTCCGGCGCATCAGGTAGGTGTCGAGGTCGCAGGCGCCGTAGCAGGGCTGGCCGGAGATCATGAACGTCACCTGGTCGGTGATCTCGCGGAGGTCGTCGGCGACCGCGGAGCCGCGCCGCTTCAGCCCCTCCGGGAACTGCAACCCGACCTTCTGGGCGTCGCGCTCCTCGATGGCCTCGACGATGCGGTCGAGCTCGTAATCCCACTCGCGGTCGTGTTTGAGCGACATCCCCGTCTGGGTGAGGTCGCCTCGGGTCTGCTCTTGGCTCATTGCCCAGTCGTTGCCGACGAAGGCGTATAACGGACCCGCTTCGCGGGGTCGCGGGCTTGCAGGTTCACGGATTTACGGGAACGCGGCGTCCGGAGCCGCGGAGTCACGAGCGTGCACGTTCGTGGGGTCGTGGGGCTGTGGGACCGCGCCGCGAGCATCGAAAACGCCGAAACCACCGACGTCCCGTCTCGTCCCGGCATCGGACGCACGACAAGGTTGAAGTCCCGACCCGCGTAGCTTCGACCCAGGATGACCGGGGAGCGGCCGGAGTTTACGGGCGACGCCGGGGAGCCGACAGCGACGCCCGCGACCGCCGGCGACGGCTCCGAACTGGCCCCATCGAGTCGACCGCCGAGGGCGACGAGGACGCGGTGACGCAGCCGACGGACCTCCGGTTCGTCGGCCCGGCGACGGCCGAGACGCTGGCCGACTCCGAGTGGTCCGCGGCCGACGTCGCTGCCGGCGGCGTGACCTACGACCGGCTCGTCGCCGCCGGCGTCAACCCCGGCGTCGCGGCCCGGATTCGCCGGGAGCACTCTCTCCCGTGGTCGAACGAGGGCGGCGACCTCGACCGACGCTCCGAGCAGGTGTGGGGGCTCGAAGACGGCGAACGCGAGTGGGTCGCCGCCGCGACGGACGACGGCGTCGTCGGCGGGGACGGCAGAGACGACGACGGCCGAGCCGACGCCGACACCGACGAGGAGGCGGCCTGGCGCGAGTCCGGCGTCGCCGCCGAGGACGACGAGACAGACCCGACGACTGCCGAGGCCGCCTGGCGCGAGGCGGCCGACGACTGGGCCGGCGCGGCGGACGACGCCGACGGGGCCGGCGAGACCGCCTGGCGAGCGCGCGCGACCGGCGGAGACGACTGCGGGGCTGGAGCGGTCGAGACCGACACGGAGGCGGACGCGAGCGGGGACGACGACGCGACTGCTGTCGCCGGCGAGCGCGCCTGGCGCGAGCGGTCGGCGCCGACGCCGGTCGAGACGCTCGACGCCGTCGATGCGGACGCGGCCGAGGCCCTCGCCGACGCCGGGATCACCTCGGTACGGTCGTTGGCGACGGCCGATCCCGACCTCGTCGCCGACCTGCTCGGCCGCGACCGAGAGGCGGTCGCCGCCTGGCGCGACGCCGCGAGAGACGCCGCCGAGTGACGGTCCGGGAACGCGCCAACCACTTTACAACTTCCGTAGTAAAGTCTCAGCCGGGAACTGGAAGTTTCAGCGTCTCTGAGCGCCATCACCGGTCGAAGCGGTGGGTCGGTGCCACGGAAGGATTTTAGTTGCAGGTCACACGATTTCGTATCATGATATCAGGTGTGGACGACGCCATCTCACGCGACGGTCGCCAACTGATTCTCGCCTACGACCACGGGCTCGAACACGGCCCGGTCGACTTCGAGGACGTCCCGGAGTCGGCCGACCCCGAGCGGGTGTTCGAGCTGGCGACCCACGACGCGGTGACGACCGTCGCCGTTCAAAAGGGACTGGCCGAGACGTACTATCCCTCGTACGCCGAGGACGTGTCTCTGTTGGCGAAGCTCAACGGCACCTCGAACCTCTGGATGGGCGAGCCGGACACGGCGGTCAACTGCTCGGTGGCGTACGCCGCCGAACTGGGCGCCGACGCCGTCGGCTTCACCCTCTACGGCGGCGCGAACAACGAGATCGGCATGGCCGAGGAGTTCCGGCGGGCCCAGGAGGCCGCCCGCGACCATGACATGGCGGTCGTCATGTGGGGCTACCCCCGCGGTCAGGCCATCAAAAACGACAGGAAGCCCGACACCATCGCCTACGCCGCCCGGTTGGGACTGGAACTCGGCGCCGACATCACGAAGGTGAAATACCCCGGTTCCGAGGCGGCGATGGCGAAGGCGACGCAGATGGCGGCGGAGTCGAAGGTGGTGATGTCCGGCGGCTCCAAGACCAACGACCGCGAGTTCCTCTCGACGGTTCGCACCGCGCTCGACGCCGGCGCGACCGGGCTGGCGGTCGGGCGCAACGTGTTCCAGCGCGACCACCCCCGTCGCATCCTCGACGGGCTGGAGGCGGTCATCTTCGACGACGTCGACGTCGAGACGGCGCTCGAACGGATGGACGCCGCCGAGCCGGCGCTGGACTGATGAGTGACCACGGCCCCGACTCCGCCGACGGCTCCGGTGACGGCCACGACGAACGGCGACTGGTGCCCGCGGAGGGGGCCGCCGGCGCCGCGGACCCCGCGGCGGCGGTCCTCGGCGCCGTCGCCGCGGTCGCTCCAGAGGTCCGCGCGTCGCTTTCGCGCCACCGCGGGTACGTCGCCGAGACGAACGAGAGCGGCGACGACGTGACCGAGGCCGACGTGTACGCCGACGAGCGTCTCGCGGAGGTCGTCGGCGCCGTCGGCGGCGTCGGCGAGTACGTCAGCGAGGAGCAGTCGGCGGTCGTCGACGTCGGCCCCGACCCCGCCGACCCCGACGCTGTCGCCGTCGCGGTCGACCCGCTCGACGGCTCCTCGAACCTCCAGTCCAACAACCCGACGGGCACCATCGTCGGCGTCTACGACGCTCCTTTGCCGGCCGGCGGCGCCGACCTCGTCGCGTCGGCGTACGTCCTCTTCGGCCCGACGACCCGGATGGTCGCCGCCCGCGAGGGTCGGGTTCAGGAGTACCACGTCGACGACGAGGGGGCGACGCTCGCGACCGATGACCTCGCGCTCCCGGCGGAACCGACGGTGTACGGGTTCGGCGGGGGGCGCGACGCCTGGCCCGACGCGTTCAGGGCGTACGCCGACTCGGTCGCCGAGGAGCTGAAGCTGCGCTACGGCGGCGCTTTCGTCGCCGACGTGACCCAGGTGTTGACCTACGGCGGCGTGTTCGCGTACCCGGCGTTGACCGACGCCCCACGGGGGAAGCTCCGAGCGCTGTTCGAGGCGCTGCCGGTCGCCCAAATCGTCGAGGCCGCCGGCGGCCGCTCCTCTGACGGCGAGCGGTCGCTGCTCGCGCTCGACCCAGACGACATCCACGAGCGCACGCCGGTGTACGTCGGCAACGCGGCGTACGTCGACCGCCTCGAAGACGCGCTCGACTGAGCCCGACGGCTCGGCTCAAACCGCGACCACGTCGGCGACGCTCTCGCCGTCCAGCACGAGGTTGTACGCTTCCTCGTCGTCGTTCCACAGCGCCAGCGCGTTCTCGAAGGCGACGACGGCGCCGTACGGCGCGGCCAGCAGGTCGCGGTTGAGCACCGACGCCCGGGTGACGACGGCGTAGTGGTCGACCGTCTGGCTCCCGTCGCCGATTTTGAACAGCGGGTTCGCCTCGGGCTCGTCGGTGAGATCGTGGCTGAGCTTCACCGCTAGGAGGTCGACGCGCTCGGTGACGTGGTCGTCCATCGCGGCCATCTTGGCGTGGCGTTCGGGACTGGCCCGGGCGTCGAGCCGGCGAGCGCCGTCGGGCCGCACCAGCGAGTACGAGAACTGCACGCTGGTTTTGATGTAGGTGCCGGGGTCGGCGTCGCCGGCGCTGGCCTCCTCTAAGCGGGTCTGGAACGGCGCCGGCTCCAGCTCCGGACGCACGTCGAACGACCAGCCGCGGTCGGTCGGGGCCTCTCCGGGCCACAGCCGCAGCGTCGGCGCGTACACCGACGGCGCGTCGTCATCGCCGGTCGCCGCCGCCGGCACCAGCGCCCGTTCGACCTTCCGCAGCCCGGTGCTGGTCTCTAGGTCCGCCGGCGCGGTCAGCAGCAGCGTCCCGTCGGCGGCGGTCCAGTCGAGCAGGTCGCGGGCGACGGCGACCGGGTCGTCCACCTCGCCGAGGACGTTGTTCGCACAGACGAGGTCGAACGGCTCCTCGAAGGCGACCGACTGGGCCCGTTCGCGGTGAACCGTCGGCCGGAAGTTCCGGCCGGTCTCGGCGAGCATGTGTTTCAGTACGTCGGCGGCCGCGCTCGGCTCGACGGCGTGGTAGTCGACGACGGCGTCGTCCGGGAGGTAGTCGTGCAGGCCGAGCGCCGGGCCGCCGGCGCCCGCGCCGACGTCGAGGACGCGCAGCGTCCGCGGGAGCAGGCCGCGCTCGGCGAGATCGCCGAGGACGTAGCCGGCGACCGCGTAGTAGTCCGGCAGGTGATACAGCGCGTACCCCAGCGCCGCCGGCTCGTCGTAGCGTACGTCGTTGCCGAAGAAGTAATCGGACTTGAGCCGGGAGATGGCTGTCCGGAGTTCGTCGCCGGAGTCGCCGCGGTGCCAGTTCGCGCCGTAGCGCTCGACGAGGAGGTCCTCGACCGCCCGGCTGTAGCGCTCGGGGAACCGGGTCGGCTCCCACTCGACTCGGGGCGCCGGCTCCTCGGAGGCGGGGACGAAGGTGCCGTCCTCGCGCTCGCGCAGCCGGAGGTCGGCGGCCTCCTCGCGGAGCACCCGCCGGACGACGGCCGGATGCGGGGCGCCGGGGACGTACTCGTGTATCTCCTCGGGGTCGACGGGACGGACCTCGCGGAGATACTGCGCGTTCTCGCGGACGCTCTGTCGGTCGACCATCGTCAGACGCCCCCTTCGGGGTCCGGGTCGCGGGTGGCCGTCTCGGGGTCGTCCTCGCTCTCGCTCTCGTTTCCGCTCTCGACCCCGCCCTGGTCCTCGCCCTCACCGGCGACGCTCTCTCTCGCGGTCACGTTGACGCGCCGGCGAGCGGCGTCGTACAGTTCGGCGAAGGCGGCCTCGTCGGCGTCGGCGACGGCCTCGGCCGCCTCGGCGACCCCCTCGGCGCCGTCGAAGGCGGCCTGAATCTCGGCGTACACCGCCGACGAGCCGCCGGTGACCGTCTCGGCCAGCGACTCCAGTTCGGCCGAGACCGGCGTGTGAAACGGCTCCGGGACGGCCTCGGTCGCGACCGCGTACGACAGAATCGCGGCGTGAGCGCCGACCTGGACGGTCTCCATCGCCGCGTCGTGCTCCTCGGGCGTGGTGTCGAACACCTCGTTGCCGGCGGCGGCGAGGTCGTTCCGAACCGCCTCGACGACTGGGCCGGACCGGTCGACGACGGCGGCGACGGTCCCGGGGGCCCGCGGCGGCGCGAACAGCGGGTGGAAGCTCGCTCGCTCGCAGTCCGGGCGGTGTTCGGCCATCGCGGCGACCGGGCCGGCCATGGCGCCGGCGACGTCGAACAGCGCGCGCTCGGCGCGGTCGGCGTGGGTGCCGATGGCGTCGACCGTCGCCGATAGCGGCACCGCGAGACAGACGCCGTCGAACGTCTCGGCGGTGTCGAGGGCGACCGTGCGGGCCGCGCCGGCGGCGTCGGGGTCGGCCCCGACGGATTCGGCGGCGGCCGCGGCGGCGTCGGGGTCGTGGTCGGCGAAGGCAACGTCGGCGCCGACGGTGCGCGCCAGCCAGCGCCCCATCTCGCCCGCGCCGACGACCAGCAGTTCCATCGAGCCACGGTTGGCCGCCGGCCGGTAAAAGGGGTACGGTGGCGGTCCTCGGCGCCCGGGCGGGCGACGACGTCTGCGAGTCAACATCCGGCGACCCCGCCGGGAGCGGCCGTCTCGCGGCCGACCCTCGAAAATCCACGCGCTTATCAGACCCCCCGCGATAACTGCACCGTAGATGTCTCTCGCCGTTCACCTCGACGGTATCACGAAGCGCTTCCCGGGGGTGGTCGCCAACGACGACGTCGACCTCGCCGTCGAGGAGGGGTCGGTGCACGCGCTGTTGGGCGAGAACGGCGCCGGCAAGACGACGCTGATGAACGTCCTCTACGGGCTGTACCGGCCGACCGAGGGGACGGTCCGCGTCGGCGGCGAGGCCCGCGAGTTCGACTCCCCGCGGGACGCCATCGACGCCGGGGTCGGCATGATTCACCAGCACTTCATGCTGGTCGACCCGATGACCGTCGCCGAGAACGTCGTGTTGGGCAACGAACCCCGCAAGTGGTTCGGGCTGGCCTACGACCGCGCGGCGGCGCGGCGGGCCGTCGCCGACCTCTCCGACCGGTACGGCTTCGACGTCGACCCTGAGGCCCGCGTCGCCGACATCTCCGTCGGCGTTCAACAGCGCGTCGAGATACTGAAGGCGCTGTACCGCGGCGCCGACGTGCTCATCCTCGACGAGCCGACGGCGGTGCTCACCCCCCAGGAGGTCGAAGAGCTGTTCGAGGTGTTCGAGGAGCTGACCGCCCAGGGCAAGACCATCGTGTTCATCACCCACAAGCTCGGCGAGGCGATGACCGCCGCCGACGAGGTGACCGTCCTCAGAGACGGCGAGAACGTCGGCACGGTGCCCACCGCGGAGACCGACCGCGAGGCGCTGGCGGAGATGATGGTCGGCCGCGAGGTGCTGTCGGAGCCGACCGTCGAGGCTCGGGCCGCCGGCGAGGCGGTGCTGGGCGTCGAGGGGCTGTCCGTCGCCGACGACCGCGGCGCGACCGCCGTCTCCGACGTGTCGGTCGCCGTCCGCGAGGGCGAAATCCTCGGCGTCGCCGGCGTCGACGGCAACGGTCAGGCCGAACTCGTCGAGGCGATAACCGGCCTGCGGACCCCGGTCGAGGGCCGGGTGCGCTACCGGGGGACGGACGTGACCGACGAGTCCCGCGAGCGACGGGTCGAGCGCGGGATGGCGTACGTCCCGGAGGACCGCCAGGCCCGGGGGCTGGTCATGGGGTTCGACCTCGTCGAAAACGGCGTGCTCGGGAGCCAGCACGACGGCGAGTTCGCCGCCGCCGGCCGGCTCGACTGGGACGCCGCCGAGGCCCACGCCGAGGCGCTGGTCGAGGAGTACGACGTGCGCCCGGCCGACGCGACCGCCGACGCGCGGTCGCTGTCCGGCGGCAATCAACAGAAGTTCGTCGTCGCGCGGGAGTTCGACCGCGACCCCGACCTCGTAGTCGCGACCCACCCGACGCGGGGCGTCGACGTCGGCTCGACGGAGTTCATCCACGACCGCCTCCGGGAGCTCCGCCGAGACGGCGTCGCCGTCCTGCTGGTCTCCTCGAAGCTCGACGAGGTTCAGGGGCTGTCCGACCGCCTCGGCGTCA
Source organism: Halolamina sp. (assembly GCA_042216705.1). Classification (GTDB taxonomy): domain Archaea; phylum Halobacteriota; class Halobacteria; order Halobacteriales; family Haloferacaceae; genus JBDGTQ01. The sequence goes on from JBDGTQ010000008.1 coordinate 7,638, forward strand.
TGCACGACGGCGAGCTGATGGACGTGGTCGACCCGGCGGGCGTCACCGAAGAAGAACTCGGGCTGTTGATGGCCGGCGAGCGACCGGAGACGACCGTCGAGACGGTTCGGGTCGCCGGGTCGTCGGGCGCCGACGGCGACGCCGGCGCGGGGGACGACGCCGACCCCGAGACCTCCGCCGTTGAAACCGACGGGGGTGAGCGATGAGCCGCGACCGGCTGGTCGGCGCCGCCGACGTCGCCCGGCGGGGACTGCGCCGACTCGTCGCGCTGGGGCCGGTCGAGCGGCTGCTCATCTCGCTGGCGGCGCTGGCGCTGTCCATCGTCTGTGGCGCCGCCATCGTCCTCGTCGCGGGACGGGCGGCGACCTGCCAGTCGGCGGCGACGACGCTTGCCGGCGTCGGCTTCTGTTACGACCCGGTCGAGGTGTTCAGCGTGCTGTTCAACGGGGCGTTCAGCGACTCCTACGCAGTCGCGCGGACGCTGCAGTCGACGACGCTGCTGGTGTTCACCGGGCTGTCGGTCGCGGTCGCGTTCCGGGCCGGGCTGTTCAACATCGGCACCCAGGGCCAGATGGTGCTCGGCGCGCTCGGCACCGCCCTCGCCGTCGAGGCGGTGGTGCCGTTCGTGCCGGCGACGACGCTCGGCACGGCCGTCCTCGCCGCGGTCGGGCTCGTCGTCGGGACGACCGTCGGCGCCGCCTACGGCGTCGTTCCCGGCCTGTTGAAGGCCTACGCCGACGCCAACGAGGTGGTGACGACCATCATGCTGAACTTCGTCGCCAGCAACGTCGCGTTCGTCCTCGTCTCGCTGTACTTCCGCAACCAGGCGAGTCAGAGCGTCGAGACGACCCCCCTGCCGGAGTACGCCCGGCTGCTCCCTCGGCTCTTCCCGACCGGCGCGAAGTTCTCCGTCGCCGTGCTGGGGCTGGCGCTCGCGCTCGTCGTCGGCGTCTACGCGCTCGTCGAGCACACCTCCCTGGGGTACGACATCCGCGTCTCCGGGCGCCAGCCCGAGGCCGCGGAGTACGGCGGCGTCGACGCCGCGGCGACGACGGTGAAGAGCTTCGGCCTCTCGGGCGGGCTCGGCGGCGTCGCCGGCGCGGTGTACGTGCTGATGGTGCAGGGGAAGTGGCTGGAGGGGATGCCGGCGCTGGGGTTCGACGGCATCACCGTCTCCATCCTCGCGGGCAACAACCCGCTGGGGGTCGGCCTGGCCGCGCTGCTGTTCGGCGTGCTCAAAAGCGGCTCGTTCGCGCTGGGCTTTCAGACCGACGTGCCGCCGGAGCTGGCCGGCGTCCTCCGCGGACTCATCATCCTGTTCGTCGCCATGCCGGAGTTCTTCCGACTCGTCGGGACTCGCGTCGTCGACCTCGGCCCGAGCCGGAGCGAGGACGCGGTCGCGACCGACGGGGGTGAGTCCCGGTGAGCGTCGCCGACCGGCTGCCGACGCTTTCCGGCCGCGGCGGCGGCCTCAGCTACCGGGTGACGCTCGGACTGCTGTTCGCCGGCTCCGTCCTGGCCGTCGCCGTCGCCGGGGCGGCGTTCCCGGAGAGCATCTGGGCCAGCCTGCTGGACATCCTCCTCTCCCGGTCGACGCTGTCCTCGGCGCTGCGACTGGCGACGCCCATCGTCTTCGCCGCGCTGGGCGGCATCTTCGCCGAGAAATCCGGGGTCATCAACATCGGCCTGGAGGGGCTGCTCATCATCTCGGCGTTCACCAGCGTCTTCGCCGCGAACCTCCTCGCCGGCGACGGGTCGATGACCCGGACGTACCTCTGGCTGGGCTTCGCAGCCGGGGTCCTTTCGAGCGCGGCGCTGGCGGGGCTGTTCGGCGTCGTCTGCATCCGCTACGAGGCCGACCAGATAATCGCCGGCCTCGCGGTGTGGCTCATTGCGCTGGGGCTGGCACCGTTCGCCTCGAAGGTCATCTACGGGGGCCCCTCGACGGCCGACACGAACCGCACGCTGGGGACGATTACGGTGCCGGTGCTGTCGGAGATTCCCGTTTTCGGGGCGCTGTTCGACGCCGCGCCGACGGTGTACCTGATGCTGCTCGCGGTCCCGCTGTCGTGGGTCGTCCTCAACCGGACGGCCTTCGGCATGCACATCCGCGCCGGCGGCGAGAACCCCGAGGCGCTCGACACCGTCGGCGTTTCGGTCTCCCGGGTGCGTTACGCCGGGGTGTTGCTGTCGGGCGTGCTTTCGGGGGTCGGCGGCGCCGCGCTGTCGCTGAACCTCGGCCAGTTCGTCGGCAACGGACAGACGATGGTCAACGGCAAGGGGTTCATCGCCATCGTCGCGTATCTCTTCGGCAACTACAACCCGGTCGGCGCCTTCCTCGCGTCGATGCTGTTCGCCGGCCTCGACGCGGTTCAGCTCCGACTCCAGTACGTGCAGGGGTACAACGTTCCCGACACGCTCATCCAGACGATCCCGTACGTTACCGTCATCGTCGTGCTGGCGCTGGTCGGCCGGACGCAGATTCCCGACGCCGCCGGCGACCACTACGACTCCGGCGAGGAGTGACCGTCTCCGGACCAGCGGTTCACTTTTGTCGCTGGCTCGTAGGTGTCAACGCATGCGTGTCAAGACGGCGTTAAAGCTATCGGCGTACTATCACGTACTCGCGTTCGGGGCGACGCTGTTGGGCGGCGCGCTCGTCGCCGCCGGGGTCTTCCTCGGTTTCCAGGGGGCGCTGAGCGCTGTGGCGAGCCAGCCGCCCGGAGCGCAGATGTTGACGGCGCTACTCGGCGCCGTCTCGCCCGTCCCGCTGGTCGCGCTGGGCGCCGCCGGCGTGGTCGTCAGGCGGATCGGCCGGACCGCGGCGCGGCTGAACGCCCACGCCAGGGCGGCCGACGAGCAGATCGACACGGCATCGACCAGCGTCATCAGCCGGAAGGTGGCCCGCGAGGTCAGCACCACCGTCGAGGAGCAGGGGTCCGAGTTCGGTAGGGGTTCGTCGCCGGCGACCGCGGCCGACGCGGAGCCGCCCGCCGAGGCGCCGCCGACCGGGACCGACGTGGATTCGACGACGGAGGTCGGAAGCGGGCAGTCGACGCCAGCCGTCGAGGGCGACGTCGACGCGAGCGAGAACGGAAACGACGGCTGAACCGCCGGCGACCGCTCGGGCGGCGGCTCTACCGACGCCGGAGGTACCAGTACGCGCCGACCATGGCCACGGCGGCGAGCCCACCGAGGAAGAACACCAGTCCGGGCGGGAGCCCGCCCGCGGCCGCGCCGGCCGTTTCCGCGGTCGCCTGCGCGGACACCGCGGCGTCGCCCCCGCCGGAGCCGGCTTCTCCGACGACGAACGAGAGCGGGTCGCCGGAAAGCGCCTCGACGACGACACTGAGTGCCGCGAGGACGCCGACGGCCCCGAGCAGGCGACTGAGCGCCCGCTTGAGTCCGAGCGTTTCCTCCTCGCGGCCCGCGAACAGCACCAGCGGCTGGTCGGCGGCGGCGTACACCTTCATCTCGCGGCCCTTCTCGGAGTAGGCGGTGTCGGCGACGGTCACGAGGTCGGCGTCTTCGAGGTTGCCGAGGTGGTACTGGACGTTCTGCAGCGTCATCTCCATGCGGTCGGCGACTTCCGAGGCCGACGCCGGCTCCTCGTGTAGCGTGGTGAGAATCGAGCGGGCGGTCTCCGAAGACAGCGCCGACAGCATCTCGTCGGCGTCGTCGCTGTCGACGCCGACGACGCGCGGTTCGCCGCCGTCGTGCTCCGAGAGGTCGGGACTGGAGGGCAAGAGGTCGGCCATCATCCCCGCGTTCGCTCTCGGGGGAAACAAGTTTTGTCCTCCGAGACGCCGGCGGGTCGATGGCTGCGACCGTCGCGAGCACGGCACGCTCGGCGGGGGTCGGGCGACGGACTCCGACAACGGTAAAGGCCGCCCCCACCGTGTGTCGGTCGATGACAGAGGAGGGCAGCGTGCGCGTCGTCGGCACTGCGCACGTCTCCGAGGAGAGCGTCCGGGAGGTCGAGGAGACCATCGAAACGACGGACCCGGACGCCGTGGCCGTCGAACTCGACGAGGGCCGCTACCGACAGCTCCAGGGGGAGACGCCCGACGACCTCGAACCGGGCGACCTGCTGGAGGGCAACACCGTCTTTCAGTTCCTCGCGTACTGGATGCTGTCGTACGTCCAGGCGCGACTGGGCGACCGCTTCGACATCGAGCCCGGCGCGGAGATGCTCGCCGCCGTCGAGACCGCCGAGGCCGTCGGCAGCGAGGTGGCGCTGGTCGACCGCGACATCCAGACCACCATCCAGCGGTTCTGGTCGCGGATGACCGCCGGCGAGAAGCTGCGGATGGTCGGCAGTCTCTCCTTCGGCGTCACCGACCCGCGAGTCGCCGGCGTCACGCTCGGGGTCCTCGTCGGGCTGTTCCTCGGCCCGGTCGTCGGCCTGTTCGGCGGCGCGGTGGGCGTCACCGACTTTGTGTTGCGCCGGGCGACCGGCGGCGCGGTGCTCGCCGTCGTCGCCGGCTACCTCGCGCTCGAAGCCGCCGACCGCCGGCTCGACGAACTGACCGCGCTGGCGACGGCCGCCGGCGTCGGCGTCGCCGTCGGCGGCGTGTTGGGTGCCGGCCTCGGCGTCCTCGACGCCCCCGTGACGACGTATCTCGGCGGGTTCGTCGTCGACGCCGTCGGCAGCCTGACCGTCGGCCTCGTCGCCGGACTGGGCGTCGGGCTCGCCGTCAGCGCCGCGATGACGGTCACGGGCGTCGGCCGCACCGAGGACGAACTCGAGGAGTTCGACCCCGGCGCGATGACCGACGCCGACGTGGTGACGGCGATGATGGACGAGTTCCGGGAGTTCTCCCCCGGCGGCGCCTCGGCGCTCATCGACGAGCGCGACGCCTTCATCGCCCACCACCTCGTCGACTTGCGTCGGCAGGGCAAGGAAGTCGTCGCCGTCGTCGGCGCCGGCCACCGCGAGGGCATCCAGCACTACCTCGACAACCCCGAGGAGCTGCCGGCGATGGCGTCGCTCACGGGGACCGAGGACGGCGGCGTCCCGTGGGGGACCGTCGCCGGCGGGCTGGTGACCGTCGGCTTCTTCGCCGCGTTCATCTTCCTCGGGATGGCCGGCGTCGGCAGGCCGTTCCTCGTCCGGCTGTTCGCCGCCTGGGTGGTCATCAACGGGGTGCTGGCCGCCGGGCTGGCGAAGCTGGCGGGCGCTCGCTGGCCGGCGGCCGCCGCCGGCGGCGCGATCGCGTGGTTCTCCTCCATCGACCCGCTGCTGGCGCCGGGGTGGATAGCCGGCTACGTCGAGCTGCGATACACCACCGTGAACGTCTCGGACATCTCGACGCTGAACGGGCTGCTGTCCGACGAGGAGACGCCGATTCCGCAGCTGCTCCGGCAGCTGTTCGACGTGCCGCTGTTCCGGCTCATCATGATCGTCGCCGCCACCAACATCGGCAGCATCCTCGGCACGACGCTGTTTTTCGCCTACGTGCTGCCGACGTTCGGGGCCGAACTGGGCGGGCCGGCCGCGCTAACCGACCAGATGATCGAGGGCGCCCGCCGTACGGTCGACCTCCTGCTGGGAGTGGTCGGGACGTGACCCGGCCGGCCGCAGAGGTGGACGGCTGATGCGGTTCAGCGGACGGGAGCTGCGGGACCTGCTGGTCGCCTGGCTCGTGCTCGGGCTGGCGTTCGCGCTGTTTTTCGACGGCGGCGGCTCCGAGTTCGTCGCGCTCCTCTCGGACCCCGTCGTCCTCGGCGCCGCCCTGGCGGTGAGCCTGGTGACCGCGGGCGTCGCCTTCGTCGCCCACGAGCTCGCGCACAAGTACGTCGCCGTCCGGTTCGACCAGATAGCGGAGTTCCGGGCCGACTACGGCATGCTGTTTCTCGGCGTCATGAGCGCGCTCATCGGCTTCCTCTTCGTCGCGCCCGGCGCCGTCCACCACCGCGGTCGGCTCACGGACCGCCAGCGAGGGCTGGTCGCGCTGGCTGGCCCGGCGGCCAACGTCGCGCTCGCGGTTCCCTTCGGAGTCGTGGTCCTGGGGACGGGCGTCGGCAGCGCCGGCGGAGCCGGCGGCCTCCTCGGGCTGGTCGGGGCCCGCGGGCTCGTCGTCAACCTCTTCCTCGCGGCGTTCAACCTCGTTCCCATCCGGTCGCTCGACGGGGCGACGGTCCGGGGCTGGTCGACGGCGGCGTGGCTCGGCGCCTTCCTCCCGACGCTCGCGGCGGCCGTCCTCGCGCTGTTCGCGGTCGATATCGGTATCTGACCGGCGTCGCCGCGTTTGCCGGATATATCCACCGACGTGCTTACTTCGCCCTCTCTCGCGGCGCGGGTCGGCACGTTTTTGCCGGTCGCGGCGTGTGCTCGGGCATGGACGACCCGGCTTCGGAGGCGGACCCGGCGGGAAGCGACGGGGGCGGCGAGGACGGCAACGCCGGCGACGAGGGGCTGACCTACGCCGACGCCGGCGTCGACGTCGACGCCAGCGAGGCGGCCACCGCCGCGCTGGTCGGAGCCGTCGGCGACACCGGCGCCGGCGACTACGCCGGTCTCGTCGACATCGGCGACCGCTACCTGGCGCTGGCGACCGACGGCGTGGGGACCAAGCTGCTGGTCGCGCGGGCGCTAGAGGAGTACTCCACGGTCGGCATCGACTGCATGGCGATGAACGTCAACGACCTCGTCGCCGCCGGGGTCGAGCCGGTTGCGTTCGTCGACTACCTCGCGGTCGCCGACCCCGACGAGGCCTTCGCCGAACAGGTCGGTGAGGGGTTGGCCGAGGCCGCCGACCGCGCCGGGGTCGCTCTCGTCGGCGGCGAGACGGCGGTGATGCCCGAGGTGGTCGCGGAGCTGGACCTCGCGGGCACCTGCGCCGGGCTCGCGCCCACGGACGCCGTCTTCGACGGTCGCGCCGAGCCGGGCGACGCCCTGGTCGGCTGGCCCTCCTCTGGCATCCACTCCAACGGGCTGACGCTGGCCCGTGAGGCGGTCACCCGCGACCACGCCTACGCCGACCCCTGTCCGTTCGGCGACTACGACACGCTGGGGGCGGCGCTGCTGGAGCCGACGCGCATCTACACGGACTTGCTCGGCCCGATGCGCGACCACGGCGTCCGCGGGGCGGCCCACGTCACGGGCGGCGGCTGGACGAACCTCGGTCGCCTCGGGAGTCGTCGCTACGTCGTCGACGACCCGTTCGAGGCTCAGCCCGTCTTCGAGTTCGTCCAGCGCGAGGGTGCGGTCGCCGACGCGGAGATGCACCGGACGTTCAACATGGGCACCGGCTTCGTCGCCGCCGTCGGCGACGACGACCGCGCGGCGTCGCTGGCGGCCGCGACCGACGGCCGGGTCATCGGTCACGTCGAGGCCGGGTCCGGAAGGGACGGCGGCGAGAGCGCCGAGGCTGGAACGCAGGCCACCGTCGTGATTCGCGGCCTGGAACTGGACGCCTGACGCTCAGTACAGCTCGCCGCCGAGAGGGACGTCCTCCGTCGGCGCCACGAGCATCGGGTTGCCGTCGGCGTCCGGGACGCCGAGCGTGAGCGCCTCCGAACGGAAGCCGGCGATGTTCACCTCGCCGAGGTCGGTCACGCAGAGCACCTGTCGGCCGGGGAGGGAGTCGGCGTCGTGGTTGTAGCCGAGCTGGGCCGCCGACGCGACCTCCTCGTCGCCGAGGTCGATCCACAGCTTCGTCATCTCCGGCTTGCGCGTCTCGGGGAACGGCTCGGCGTCGACGACCTCGCCGACGCGGACCGTCCGCTCGAACGGGGACTCGGCCATGTCGGACGCTCGACCCCGGCGAACAAAAAGCTGCCCCGCCTGGCGAATGTTCGTCGACGGCGCGCGGACGGCTGCTGGTGGCCGGGGCGCTGTGTGATGCGATGCTGGTCGGCGTGGTCGGCGTCGCCTTCGCGGCGGTCGCGCCCGTGCCGTTCGCCCCCCGCGGCCCCGGGTGAGAAACTCAGGAGAGGTGCCGGGCGATGTCGGCCTCGGTGATGATGCCGACGGTCTCGCCGCCGTCGGTGACGACCACCGCCTTGTAGTGGTCGAGCAGGTTGCGTACCTCGTCGACGGCGGCGTCGCGGGCGACGGTCGGGAACGACTCGCTCATCACCTCGCTGACGGGGAGGTTCCCAACGTCCTCGCCGGCGTGGACCACGTCGCCCTGGGAGATGGAGCCGACGGGAACGCCGGCGTCGAGCACCGGCAGCTGGGAGAACGCCTCCGCCTCCATCCGTTCGACGGCGGTCGACACCGCGTCGTCGGGGGCGACGTTGACCACGTCCTCGTGCATCAGGTCGTCGGCGCGGACGACGGCGCCGGCGGCCTCCTCCAGCGCAGCGACGATGCTCCGCAGCGTCGACAGCCGGGGGTCCACGTCACCGCCCTCGATGCGGGCGATGAGCGGCTGGGAGACGCCGGCGCGGTCGGCCAGCTCGCTCTGCGTGAGGTCGAGGTCCGTCCGACGCTCGCGCAGGTCCTGTGGGGTCGGAAGCTCCATACCCGTTAATAACCGATAGTTATTGAAAAGGTTTCGGCCGTCGGCGACGGGGGTCGCTCAGTCGGCGTCGTCGTCCTCGCCGTCTTCGGTTTCGACGACCTCGATGACTTCGAGGGGGACGTCTCGGAGAGCGCCGCCGACCTCGCTTTTGGCGATGCGGGAGGCGTGTTCCTCGCTGTCGGCGTTGAAGATGTCGATTTCCAGCAGCAGTCCGACGAGCGACGTCGAGGCGGCGATGAACGCGGAGTCGAACGGTTCGCCACAGGCCGGACAGGTCGTCGCCCCGACCTCGACCTCGACGTACTCCTTGTCGGCGTCGTTGAGGCGTCTGCCGGCCTCGCTGACGGCGACGCCGATAGCGTCGTCGATGTCCTCGACGTCACGAACCAACCAGGCCGCCTCCATGGCGACGACGTAATTGCTCATAGCTACGCGAACGGTCCGTAGGGTTTCGTGTCTTGTGGTTCGTCGACCGGAGCCGCCGGGAGGCTTAGGTCGGTGCCGGGAGAACGGCCGCGTATGAGCGACACTCCCATCCCCCGCGGCGTCAGCCGAGAGACGCTGTTCGACGTCGTCCGCGGCTGGTACGCCGCCGGCGCCGCCGAGGAGCCGGTCCACACGGCGACCGTCGCCGACGACCTGGACCTGGCCGACTCGGTGGGCCGTCAGACCGCGTTCCTCGAATCGCTCGGCGTCCTCCAGCCGGACGGTCAGCAGCACCGCCTCTCGGACGCCGGCGCCGCGATGGGCCGCCACCTCAGCACCGACCACGGCGCGGCCCGAGAGGACCTGCGCCGATTGCTGTGGGCGTGGGATCCGACCGAGGAGGTCCGGAGCCTGCTCTCCGGCCGGTCGCTGTCGGCGACGGCGGCCATCATCGAGCTGGCCGACCGCTTCGGTGCGGACCCGGACGTATCCCGCGACCACAGCGGGCTGTCGACGCTGCTCGACTGCTACCTGTGGGCGGGGCTGGTCGAGAGCGACGGCGACCGCTACGAGTGGGTCGCCGACGAGGACGAGCCGAGCGACCGGACGCTGACGGTCAGCTTGGAGGTCGGGGTGGACCTCGACACGGACGACGTCGGGCGGCTCGTGGCGGCGGTCACCGAGAACCTCGACGCCGGCTCGGGACCGGTGGTCGAGGCCGACATCCCTTCGGAGGTCGCAACCGCGGTGACGGACGGCCCCTCGCCCGGCGAGACGGCCGTCGGCGACGGGTGCGCGGGTAGCGGCGAGGGGAGCGAGACGGGCGCCGCGGACGAGGCGACCGACGGGGGCGACGGGACCGAGGCGGCGTCGAGCGACGACGGGTGACGGTAGGGTCGCGTCGGGCCGTCGGCGGGGGAGCGCTCTCAGTCGGCGAACTCGACGCGAGTGCCCTCGTAGCGACAGTCTTCGAGGGCCTCCTTGGCGGCGTAGCCGGCTTCCTCGGCCGTCGGGCCGGTGCCGACGCCGACCTTCAGCTCGACGCCGGCGTCGTCGCTGACGTGGGCGATGGTGTCGCGGTAGGCCGCGCGGTCGAGGTCGGGAACGACGCCGATGACGTTGTCGCCGCCGACGAAAAAGGAGAGCCCGTCGTACTCCTCGCGGAGGTACTGCATCAGCGAGGCGTAGCCGGACTCGATGCGGATGAACGAGTCGAACTCGTTGAGGCGGTCGGTGTACTTTCCGGTGGCGTCGTTCACGTCGAAGTGGGCGATTGCGACGTCGTCGTCGCCGAGCCCGGTGTGGTAGTCGCCGGCCAGCACCTCCTGTCGACTCTTGTCCTGTGCGCTGCCGGCGGCCTGGACGTGCTCGGTGGCGGTCTCCAGCGCCTCGATGGGCGAGTCGGAGACGGCCGTGCCGAGGCTCACGCTAACCGGGTAGCGGTTGTCGACGGACTCCTGGAGGCGGTCGTGGGCGTCGCCGTCGAGGCCGTTCGTGACGGCGACCATGTTGTCGAAGCGCGTGAAGAAGACGTAGCCGCCGCGGTAGCCGACGAACTGCGCGAGGTCGGCGAACAGCCGGGACTGCAGCGTCTGGAGGTCCATCTCACGGCGCGGCTCGGGCGTCACCGTCCACGGGCCGTAGTTGTCGATCTGGATGTGCGTTAGCTGCGTGTTCGTCACGTCTTCGACTGAGGTTCCGTGCTCAATATCGTTTGGCATTCTCGGATTCGTGACGGCCGCCCGCGTCTCCGGGCGTCCGGGCCGACCGGAGCGACCGACCTTCCCGCGAGGTTCATGTCGCCGCGGGCACTATCGGTGGTACAGATGCTCCGGGCGGTCGCGCTGGACGTCGACGGGACGGTCGTTCGCGGCGATGAGCTTCTCCCCGGCGCCGCCGAGGGGATGGCTGCCGTCGCCGACGCCGGGTTGGACCGCCTGTTCGTGACGAACAACCCGACCCGGAAGCCGGCCGCCTACGTCGAGAAGCTGGAACGAGCCGGCCTCACGGCGTCGGCCGAGGAGATCGTCACCGCCGCGACGAGCACGGTCGCGTATCTGGAAGCCGAGTACCCGGGAGCGACGGTGGCCGTCGTCGGGGAGGACGCCGTCACCGAGCGCCTCCGGGACGGCGGCGTCGACGCCGCCGACGTGACCGCGGCGTCGGAGCCGGCGGTCGGCGTCGTCGGCATCGACCGGGCGTTCGATTACGAGCGGCTGACGGCGGCGCTTCGGACTCTCGACGGCATCCCCTGGATCGGGACCGACCCCGACGCCGTCATCCCGGCGGCCGAGGGCGACGTGCCGGGGTCGGGGGCGATGGTCCGGGCGGTCGCAGGGGTGCTCGAACGCGACCCCGAGGCGGTGCTCGGCAAGCCCTCCGCGACGACGCGGCGGCTGGTGCTCGACCGACTCGGGGTCGCTCCCGAGGAGTGTCTCGTCGTCGGCGACCGGCTGGACACCGATATCGCGATGGGCGCCGCGGCGGGGATGAAGACGGCGCTGGTCGAAACCGGCGTCGCCGGCGGCCGCAGCGGCGCCGAGAGAGAGCCGGATTACGTGCTGGACAGCTTGGCCGGCCTCAAGTCCGTACTGGCGGCCGAGGGGGTTTGAATCGACTCGGAGCGACAGCTTCTTACGGCGATTTCGACTATCGAGCTACGGGCGCGGGTAGCCAAGCCAGGCCAACGGCGCAGCGCTTAGGACGCTGTCCCGTAGGGGTCCGCCGGTTCGAATCCGGTCCCGCGCAGTGAGCGAGCGAACGACAGGCACGGATTCGAATCAGGGAGGTCGCGCGCAGGCGAGCGCCAGCGAGCCGAGCACGTCCGACCGTGGTTCGAATCCGGTCCCGCGCATCGAGAGACCGGAGGGATCGAGAGAGCGGGGTCGATTCAGACCCTGCAAGTCGCAACCTGCGAGCGGAGCGAGAAGGTCCGTCTTGCCCCGGTTCGAATCCGATCCCGAACGGACCATCTCGAACGACAAAAGGGCGTTCTGCCGGACAGAAAATCCGAACCGGAGAGGATTAGCCGTCCGTGTGACCATTTGACTCGCGGAGAACGCCGTCGCGCGCGAGACAGTAACCGCGAAACCGACGACGGACGTGGCCGCCTCGCGTCGACCGCACTCACGCGTCCCGGCGCCGCGCTCGGGGCGACGTTTTGGGCGTCAGAAGCGTACAGCTCGCGGTCGACGGTGGCTCGACGCCGGTGCTCGAAGCGAGTAGCTAAGGGACGAACTCGCGTGTTAGCGGTCAGCGAACTCGACGCCGGTGATCTCGAAGCGAGCTCCACCCTCCCCGCTTTCCGTCAGGCTGATCCCCCAACCGTGGGCGTCGACGATCTGTTCGACGCTCTTCAGTCCGATTCCCGAGTCCTCGGCTTTCGTCGTGTACTTCCAGTCGAAAATCGATTCTCTGCCCTCGGGTGGGATTCCGGGCCCGTCGTCTTCGACGTAGAACCCGTCGTCGAGCGGGCCGACTCGGACGACAACCTCTCTCCCGCCGTGTTCGACGGCGTTTCGGAACAGGTTCATCAACAGTCGCTCCAGCAGGCTGGGATCCGCCATCACTGACGGGATGTCTTCGCAGGTTAGATCGGGATGGGCGGGCCCTTTGGCCATGTCTTCCCACGTACGTCGGGCGAGCGCGGAGATGTCGGTCGCCTCGGGCTCGGTCACCGGAAGTCCAGTCCGCGTGATCTCTAACACGTCATCGATGATGTCCTCGATTCGGTCCAGCGAGCGGTTAACCGATTCAATATTGATAGTGTGAGTTTCGCCCACGTCGTCTGCAACCGTATCCATCTGCTCTTTGACGACCGATAGTGGGTTTCGCAAGTCGTGTGTCAACACCCTCGCAAACTCGTTCAACCGATCGATGTGTTGCTCCAGCTGGCGCTCGTAGCGTTTTCGCTCCGTGATGTCGCGGGCGATTTCCGCAAACCCGAACACTCCTCCCTCGGGATCGACCAGCTGTCGCCGTCTGAACTCGTAGGGAATGTGCTCCCCGTCTTTCGTGACCAGCCACGACTCCATCGTGACGATATCGTCGGTGTCAGACAGCTCTTCCTGATCGTGCTCGAAGCGGTCGCGATCCTTCTGAGGGATCAAATCGAGGAGGTAGATCGAATCGAGTTCGTCCTCGGTATACCCGGTGACGTCGCTCAGTCGGTCGTTAAACCGAACGAGTCGCCCGTCCTCGTCGGTGACGTAGAAGATATCCGGCAAGGTGTCGAACTGCTCCTGGATTCGGCGTAGTCTCGCTACCTGCTGCGGTCGGTCATGTCGCGCGTCACTTTCCCGAATCCGCGGAGCTCGCCGTCTTGGTCGGTGAGGGCAGTGATCGTGACCGTCGCCCAGAATCTGCTCCCGTCCTTCCGGACGCGCCACCCCTCGTCGTTGACCCAGCCCTCGGTCTCGGCCCGGGCCAGTAACTCGTCCGGGCGGTCGTCTGCTCGGTCCTCGTCGGTGTAGAACGTCGAGAAGTGCTCACCGACGATCTCCCCCTCGTCGTACCCCTTAATTCGCTGTGCACCGTTGTTCCAGCTGGTAACGTGCCCATCGGGGTCCAGCATGGATATCGCGTACTCCTCGACCTCATCGACCAGTAGCCGGAACCGCTCTTTCTCGTGTCGTAGGTGGTCCAGATGCTCCCGCCGTTCGAACACGTGACTCATCCACCGGCTCATGAGATCCACGAACCCGCGTTCTTCCTCGGTGAACGTCCTGTCTCGCGGCTCACCGTCGACGAAACAGAGCGTCCCGAAGAGGTCGTTCTGTACTCTGAGCTCGGCCCCGATGTAACACCCGATTCCCCACTTGTTGTGTGCTGAATCGTTCCCCCATCCCTGCTCCGGAGCGTTGTAGATGCTGAGGATGTCGCCCTGCTCGATCGTGCTGCGACAGTACGTCTCCTCGAGGTCCGAGACCGTGCCGGACCGAACCAAGTCCGATCCACCGGCGGCCACGACCTCGTGTCGGTCCGTTTGCCGGTCGATTCTGACCACGTGACCGTTTTCGACGCCGAGCCGTTCACACCCGAGTTCGAGCAGCCGATCGATCTTCTCCTCAGTAGCCAGGGACGTATCCGACGTCACTTGGTAGAGTTTACGTCGGTAACGCTCCCCCTTTTTTCGCTCCTGTTGCGTGTGGTACTGGTCGACCGTGTTCCGGATCTGATTCGCGAGCAGCCCCCACTGTTCGGTGCCGCTCTGTTTCTGCAGATAGTCGGTTGCACCCCCGTTAATCGCGTCGCGGGCTACCTCCTCGCTGCCCTTCCCCGTGAACAGGATGAACGGGAGTTCGGGGTACTCCGCCCGAACGGCGTCGAGAAGTTCGATTCCGTTCATCTCGGGAAGCGCGTAGTCGCTGACGATACAGTCGAACTCAGCGTCCGATTCCGAGAGGTGCGCGAGGGCGTCGGATGCGTGTATCTCGGTGATGACCTCCAAGTCGGAGTCTTCCTGCTGCAGAAATTCGGCCGTTATGTCTGCAAACTCCGGATCGTCGTCGACGTGTAGAACCCGGATGGAGACGTCCATGGACGGACCATCGTGTTGTTGGGTGTTTAGTATTTCCCACAGTGTCAACGACGGCGTTCGGATGGGTAACGTCGAGCTGACCGACCGGTACGAGCCAGGAGTGACCCGACCGAGGGCTCTCCGCGTCTCCGGTGCGGAACCGGACCGGCTCGGTCGCTTATCCACACGGTCTCGGGTCGAGAGGACTTTCGTCTCCCAACGGCTGTCCACCGAGCCGTCAGTCGCTTGGAGGGACCGATAACGTTACCACGGTTCCGCTCGGGTCGGCATCGGTTACGCTGAACCGTCCGCCGGCTTTGCTCACGATCCAGTACAGCATCCAGAGTCCGAGACCCTGGCTGTGACGGAGCGGAACCTCCCCGTCTCTGAGAGCCGCGATCTCTTGTTTCGGAAGTCCGGACCCGTCGTCCTCGATCTCGACCTCGACCCACTCGTCGGAGCGTTTGACGACGCGTATCTTGACGGTCGGCTCGGGACTGTCGTTGTGCTTTACGGCGTTTTCGATCGCTTCTTCGATAGCAGCGATGAGACCCGTCGCAGCCACTTCACACGAGTCGTCACTCGCCACCACGAGGTCGAACGAAGCCGCCGGAAACCGATCTTCGAATGCACTCAGTACCTGTTTCATCCGCTCGTCTAACTCGACGACCGACGAGGCCGCGTCGGCCCCGGAAATCGTTCGGTCGATCTCCCGCACCGTCTCTCCGAGTTCGAACAGTTCGGACGTTATCTTCTTCATCTTCGCTATCGCGTCCGGCGGCTCGTCGCGGAACTCGTCTTCGAGCAACGCGGTGTACCCTTCGATCACGTTCATCTTGTTCCGCAGGTTGTGTCTCAAGACGCGGTTCAAGACCTCTAACCGTCGCTCCCTGATCTTGCGATCGGTAATCACCGTCTGAAACCCGACGAAGCGCGTGGCGGACCCCTCCGACTCGCGAACGGGAGCGATGTCGAGTTTGTTCCAGAACTTCTGGCCGTTCTTCCGGTAGTTCAGAATGTCGACGGAGACCGGTTCGTGGGCGTCAAGCGCCTCTCGAATCGTCGCCCGGGTGTCCGGATCGGTTTCCTCGCCCTGCAGGAATCGGCAGTCAGAACCGATGATGTCCGAGTCGTAGCCGGTTATCCTTTCGAACTGCTCGTTGGCGTAGATCAACGGCTCGTCCCCGTTTCCCACCTCGGCGATCGTGATCCCGATCGGAGCCTCGTCCATCGCCTGCTCTTTCAACGTGAGATCCTCGACGGTCGCTTCGAGCTGAGCCTCCCGCTGGGCGAGTTCCACGGCGGTCCGTCGCCGCTCGACGAGATTTCCGATTCGCGAGAGGAGTCCGACCTTCTCGACCGGCATTTCGATGACGTCGTCGGCGTAGTCCCAGATCTTCGCTCGCGCCATCTCGGGCGACGTCTCACCGATCAGTAGTACGAACGGCAGAAAGACGGGGTCCGAAGTGTCCCGTCTCGATTGGACGGTACCAGCGACCCGATTGAACTCCGGAGCATCGAACACACAGCAGTCGAACTGAGAGCTGAGCACCTCCACGTCGGTCGTCGTTTCGACCCGATACCGATTTCCGAGCGTTTCGGACAGCAGTTCACGATCCCGCCCGGACCGCATGAACAGTAGCACTCGCGGCTCGTTCGCGCTTTCGTCCCCGTCACCGACACGGGCAGTTGGCTCGTCAGGTGACGGGGTCGGTGTCATACTCGTTGTTTTTGTCCTCCACGTATTAATCAGTATTCTCCGGACTCGACCCTCGCTCGCCCGAATTTTCGTCTCAGACGAACGGGCAGTGGAGGACACCGGAACGATGCACGTCACACAGCCGTCGGCACAGGGCGATACGTCATCGCGAGGATCCGACCTACCACGCACTAAAGGAGGCTCCGACGGCACAGGACGGCGTCTCTCGTACTATCCTTTATACCTCCGTGAGGCAAACGTTCATTGAAATATGTCACCTACGTCCACACGACGTCTGTCGACCGGAGTCGAAAGGTTGGACGAAATCCTACACGGCGGACTCATCGCGGAACGAAGCTACATGTTGCGGGGCCAAGCCGGTGCCGGCAAAACCATTCTCGGGTTTCACTTCCTCGATGCGGGTCTCGCCGCCGACGAAACGGGGCTGTTCATCAATCTCGAGGAGGATATCGGGGATCTCAGGGCGAACGCGAACGCGCTCGGATTCGATACGGACGCCGTCGAGTTCCTCGATCTGAGCCCCACGGCCGACGTCTTCACCGCTGATCAGTCCTACGAGGTGTTCGAGGCCTCCGAAGTCGAACAGGAACCACTCACCGACGAGATCCTCGATACGGTGACTGACGTCGATCCCGACCGGGTCGTCGTCGATCCGATCACGCAGTTCCGGTACCTCACGTCCGACGATTACGAGTTTCGCAAGCAGATCGTCGGGTTCATGCGGTTTCTCAAACAGCAGGGCGCAACCGTCGTGTTCACTGTCCAAGACACCGAGACCCTGCCGACCGACGAGCTTGAGTTCATCACCGACGGAACGATTCTCCTCAGGAGCGTTTCGCACGGACAGATGCTCACCGTGCCGAAGTTCCGCGGTTCAGACAGCCAAAGCGGCGGTCACTCGTACCGCATCTCCGACGGCGGGATCGAGGTGTATCCTGAACTAGAGCCGAGCGACCACGAGCGCGAGTTCTCGGGTGGGCAGATCCCGTCTGGCGTCCCGGAAATCGACGAACTCCTGAACGGCGGCGTCGAACGAGGAACGGTCAGCATCATCAGCGGTCCGACTGGCGTCGGTAAGACGACGCTCGGGACGCAGTTCATGAAGGAGGCAGCCGGCCGCGGTGAACGATCGGTGATGTTCCTGTTCGAGGAGAACAGGAGAACGTTCATGGACCGATCGAGGGCGGTCAACATCCCCGTCGATGACATGATCGAGCGGGGCACGCTACAGGTCCATGAGGTCAAGACGCTCGAACGGTCGCCACAGGAGTTCGCGACGATGGTCCGCGAAGAGGTCGAAGAGCAGGACGCACAGATCGTGATGCTCGACGGGATTTCGGGGTACCGACTCACTCTCCGGGGCGAAGAAGGAACGATGCTTCAGCGCATGCACGCGCTGGGCCGGTATCTCAAGAATATGGGCGTAACCGCGGTCTTCGTCGACGAAACTTCGAATGTCACCGGCGACTTCACCGCGACACAGGAAAACATCAGCTACCTGGCCGACAATATCGTCTTCCTGCGGCATCTCGAACTCCAAGGCGAGTTACGGAAGGCCATCGGCGTGTTGAAAAAGCGAACGAGCGACTACGAGCGGACGCTCCGTGAGTTCGAAATCACCAAACACGGGATCACCGTCGGCGACCCGCTCACCGAGATGCGCGGTATAATGAGCGGGACTCCGGAACTGCTCGACGACGAGTCCGACGCCAGTTAGGAATTATCGCTCAGCTCTCCGAGCGATCACGTCGCTCGGGCACGGAACTGAGTGATGACCGGTCGAGCGGGTGCCGGGAGGCGTTCGGCGTCGGCGCGGGCGCCGTCTTTGTCGTCGTCACTGCTCGGGAACGGATTCGAACCGAGGGATTCTTGGGAGACCACGTCAGCGCGGTCGAGTGGACGACTACCGTATCCCTCTCTTTACGGGAGGAAAACGACCTCTGAGGGAGCGCTCTACGACACCCTCAGTGCGACTCGCCGCGTCCCGAAAACCCGCCCCAGCGCAACGATTTATATCGTCCCGGCACCACCGTTCACCCGTGTACAGAGCGAGAGATCGGGTCGAACACGAGCGGTGGCTCGACGACATCCAGGCGGCGGCCGACGCCCTCGACGTCGGCGCCAAGACCCGCTCGACGGCGGAGAGCCTCTTCCTCGACGACGTGCCCGAAGCGGAGCGGTCGAAGCGAGCGGCGGCGGCGGCGGCGCTGTACGCGGCCACGCTCATCGAGAGCGAGCAGCGGTCACAGACCGCCGTCGCGGAGGTGATGGACACCTCGCGGCTGTCGATTCAGTCCCGCTGGAAGGAGCTGTTGTGCGCGAACGGGTTCGAGCCGCCGGGCTGGTGACCCCTGGGCGGACGCGCCGGCTCAGGCTTCGCCGCTTCGTTCTTCGGGTCGCTCCTTGCCGCGGCCGTCCCGGTCGGGCGTCAGGTTGCCGTGACGGTCGATTTCGCCCTTGACGATGCGCGTCGAGGAGATTCGGTCGCCGTCCTCGGCGGGGACGTGGTCGACGACCTCGATCCGGAGCGGGTCGAGGTCGCGCTCGGCGCGGATGTCGTTGATGCGCTCGGCGCCGTCGACGGTCTCCGGCGAGACGACGATGGCGTCGAACCCCGGCTCGGTGGCGATGCCGGTCGGCTCGGTGAGTTCACGCACCTCCCACTCGCAGTCGTCGCTCGCGGCGAGGCCTGCGAGCTCCGCTTCGAGGTCCCGGCGGCGGTCCTCGAAGGGACGAACGTACCGCTGTTCGTGGCGCGTCTTCGGCGCGAGCTTCTCGCTGGTCAACCCAATCGTCACGTCACCCAACTCGAAGGCCCGCCGGAAGAGGGCACGATGACCGTCGTGAACGGGGTCGAAGGTGCCCCCCAGCGCGACGTTCATGTTCTGGGAGTCGGTCTGCCGGTAATTAAACCATCGCCTCTTCGCTCAGCCCCGCTCGTCCTCAGGCGTCCGAGCCGGTGACCGCCTGGTCGGGCGTGTCGCTGCCCTCGTCGTCGGTCGCTTCGGTTCCGGTGCCGTCGTCGGTCGCCTCGCTCTCCCCGTCGTTCGCGACGGTGATGGTGACTGGACCGTCGTCGCCGCCGAGGCGCCCTTCGAGTTCGAACACCGCGTTCAGCTGGTTCTGGACCTGGCCGACCGTCTCCCGGACCAGCTTCGAGGGGGCGATGGCCTCGTACTCGTAGGGGTTGTTGCCCGCGCCGTCGCTCTCGCGCTTGTGCCGGGTGACTGTCCCCTCCTCGTGGAGTTCGGCCAGCGCCTCGCGAACGGTGCTGGGGTACAGCCCGGTGCCGTCGGCGACCTCGTCGCTGGTGCTGTCGGGGCGTTGACGCAGGTAGACGTAGATGCGCGCTCGCGTCTCCGTGTCGAGCAGCCACGCGAGGAGGTCGACGACCCCCTGGTCGAACTCGTCGATCGCCTTGTCGGCTCCCTGTTCGAGGCGCTGACGGGCGTCCTGTAGCTCCATGCGTCCCCCGTCGGTGCCGTCGTCGGAATCCGAACCGTCGTCGACGCCGTTGTCGGAAGCCATGTGTTCTCGACGGTAGGTCACAACCGGACGCGAATAAACGTTTCCGACGACAGCGCCGCCTCAGTGGCCGATACGCAGCGACTCACAGAGGGCCGCGAACCCCTCGCGCTCGCGGAGCCGGCGCTGACGCTCGGCGCCGGAGTCGCGGTCGTACAGCGCAAGGAGGGCGTCGGTACCGAGACGGTCGCGCTCGCGTTCGGCGACCTCGCCGAGGTCGACGACGGACTCCCCGTCGCGGTCGACGAAGGAGGCGTCGTGGCCGTGACGCATCGCCCGCCACTTGTTCTCGTCGTGCAGCTCCCGCCGGAGGTCGCTCCCGGGTTCGCCGTCGTCGTAGCGGGCCGCGAGGTCGAGCACGAGCGCGTGGACGTACTCGACGAAGGCCTCGACGACCGCCGGGTCGGACTGGCCGTCTGGCGCGCGGACCTCGACGGTGCCGTGGCCGGTGTGCGGGCGCACGTCGAACCAGAGCTCGCCGCGGTCGTCGACGGAGCCGAGTTCGACCATCCGGCGCTCGTAGCGCTGGAACGCCTCGTAGCTCTCGAAGGCCGTCGGCATCCCGGTGTTGGGCAGCCCCTCGAACACCTTCGCCCGGGCGGAGGCCAGCCCGGTGTCGAACCCGTTCCAGAACGGGGAATTCGCCGACAGCGCGAGCATCACCGGAAGATACCAGCGGAGCTCGTTGGCGACCCACACCGCCTTGTCGGGGTCGTCGACGCCGACGTGGACGTGGAGTCCGGCGGTCGTGTTGCGGTGCTGTGGGTACTGGATGCGTTCGAGCTGGGAGCGGTAGCGGGGCTTCTCGGCGTGGTCCAGCTCTCGCCACCGCGCCGCCGGGTGGAGTCCGGCGCCGGCGACGCCGTACCCCTGTTCGTCGGCGAACGTCGCGAGCGCCGCGCGCACCTCGCGCAGCTGCTCGGCGGCCGCCTCGGGCGACTCCACGCGAGGGGTCTGCGTCTCGATGGTGCACTTGAACAGCTCGTGGTCCAGCTTGCCGGCGATGAGCGCCGGCGGCTCGGCGTCGCCGTAGACGAGGTCGTCGACGCCGGAGACCGGCCGTCCTTCGTCGTCGACGACGTAGAACTCCTCCTCGACCCCGAGGGTGCCCATCCGGTCGAACGACTCGGGCGAACCCAGTTCCTCCATTGAAAGGCAGTTACGGACCCCCGGGTAAATAGCGTGCGGACCCCGGCGAGCTGTGTTCGCCGGCCTCCAGCAGGAGCGTCAACGGCGACGCCACGGGCGCGGACGCAGGCGTTGATATGAACGGAGATGTCGACGTGGCGAGGCAGATACGACCCGGGTACGAGTACTACCGCGGCGCGGCGACGACCCCGAGGTGGTCGTCGTGATACGGCGCGAGGTCGGCGGTGTCCAGAATCTCGTACCCCTCGCGCAGGTCCGCGAGAACGTCGTCGAACACCGCCTGCGGGTCGGCGGCAACGTCCTCGCTGCGAGCCTTGATCGAGGCCAGCAGCTGGCCGTCGTCGGCGAGGAACCGCCGGTTTTCGAGCGCCACGTCCGCCTGGCCCCTGGTCGACACGTCCTGGACGACGGCGTCGCAGTCGGCCTCGACGACGTGGGCGTACGTCTCCGGCGATCGGGCGTCTTTCAGCAACGGGAACAGGTTCGGCCGGTCGGCGGCGACATCGACGAGGTCCCGGATCGGACGGGCCGCGAACTCGACGGCGTACGTCGGCCCGGCGAAGTCGGCGACGTGGCTGACCGTCGTCCCGTTGGCGGCACCGAGATACAGCACCGTCTCCCCCCCGTCGAGGTCTGTCGGCTGGTCGAACTCCAGCATCGCTCCCAGCTTCGAGCGGCCGGCGTCCCACACCCGCCACGGGCCGTCGGTCGGCTCGCCGTACACCGGCTCGCCGCGGGTACAGAGCCGCTCGGCGCCGTCGACCGTCCGGCGGGCGACGCCGTCCGGGAGGCTGCGGTCACTCATCGCCTTCACCCCCGGATTCGGCGTCGACGTCGTCGTCGGCGCGGGCCCGAATCCGCTCCATTCGCTCGGTCAGCTCCGCCTCCAGCTCCGGCCGCCGGTCGCCGCTGTAGTGGTCGATGCGAGCGGCGATGGCGAGCTTGCCGGCCAGCGCGCGGGCGGCCGAGCCGCGGTCCGCCTCACGGGTGCCGTGGACGTACTCGTGGGTGTAGATGACGCCGTGTTTCGGCGACGGCGCGTGACCGCGCAGGTGGGCGAACAGGGCGTCCTCGGCGCCGAGGACCTGCACTGTGCCGCTGGGTTTCTTCGCCAGCGACTCCAGCCCGCCGGCCAGCGAAATCAGCCGGGCGGCGAGCACCGGCCCCGCGAGCGCGGCGAGGTTCGGGGCGACCTCCGGCGTGCGCCGCTCCAGAAAGCGCCGGAGAGCGTCGGCCTCGTCGGCGAGGTCGACGACGCGAGCGGCCAGCGCGACGAGCCGGCGCTCGGTCGGGTCCGACGGCTCGGTCGCCGCCAGCGTCCGGGCGTACTCCACCCCGGTCGCGTCCTCGCCGTCGCGGCGACTTTCGCCCCACTCGGCGACCCGCTCGGCGAGTTCGTTGGCCGTCCGCTCGGCGTCGTCTCTGGCTCGGACGGCGTGGACCAGTTGGCGGTCGTCGGCGCGGCCGGCCTCGCGGGCGGCCTCCCGGGCGGCGGCGACGGTCGCCTCGTGCAGGCGGTCGTAGTAAGCCGCGCCGTCGTCGGCGACGCCGGCGGCGACCGCTCGGCCCGGCCAGTCGGCTGGCGCCGGGGCGGTCCCCTCCCGGACGGCTGCGACCGCGGGGTCAGAGTCGCCGTCGCTGTCGCCGTCAAGGGCGGCGAACCAGGCTTCGTCGTCTGTCATGGAGGCATTTGCCGGGGGAGACTCTTAACCGTGGTCTGTCCGGCCGGTCGATCGGGAGCAAGGGCGGGAAGCCGGTAAAGGAGGCGGGCACAACGTCGGGGCGACCCAGAGCGCGCTCAGCCGAATCGTTCGAACGGCTGCTCGCAGCCGTTGCAGTAGTGCATGGAGCGACAGAGACTCGACCCGGTTCAGTCCCACCGACGTCGGTCGGCCGAGCCAGCATCGCCTGTCTGAACGCTGCCGTCGATACCGCGATAACGTTTAACACCGTTGCCGACCCAACAAGCACGCATGGCTGCCACGCGGCCGTTCGTCTGCCGAAAGTGCGACACGATCGTCGGCGCGGAGTCCTACCACGCCGAGTGTCCCCAGTGTGGCGGGCGGCTTCGCCGCCGCTGAGCATGTCGAGCGACGACTCAGCCACGGGCTCACCGTCGGCCGTCGACCGCCTCGTGGTTCACGCCGAAGACGTCCTCCGTGCGCTCGAAGTCCGTGCCCGCGGCCGTCGGAACGCCGTCCTTCGGGTGACGCCGCCGTTCACGGCCCGCGCTCGGGCCCGCCTGCACGTCGCCGGCGCCGAACTCGATCCGTCGTACGACGCCGTCCACATCGCGCCTGCGGCGTTCGCGGCTGACCCGCCGCCGTTTCCGACCCCGGACGACACCGCCGACGAGATGGGCGCCGACGGCGGCCACGACGTGACGACCCAGCGCGAGCGCCACGCCGCCGCCGTCGAGGAGTGGCGCCGGGCCGTCGGGGACGCGCTCCGGGACCGACTCGACCACCCGCGTCTCGGCGAGGCGTCCGTCTCGTACCTTTCGCTGGTCGAGGAGGAGTAAGGCCGTCGGCGCCGGCTCGGTCGCTCTCGCGGACGCGGCCGTGGGTGCCGTTCACAGGGTGAGTATTAGTCGGGGGACGGACAACCCCCGAACATGCGAGAGGCGTACCTCGTCGGCGCGGGACAGTCCGCGTTCGGCAGCTTCCCTCAGGAGAGCTATCGGTCGCTGTTCCGGACCGCCTACGAGCGCGCCGTCGCCAGCGCCGCGACGACCGCCGACAGCGTCGCCGCGGCGGTCGACGACGCGTACGTCGGCACCCTCGGCGTCGGCGGTCGCCAGCTCGGGCTCTCCGGGCCAGCCGTCACCGAGCACGTCGGACTCGACGGCGTCCCCTGCACCCGCGTCGAGAACGCCTGTGCCGCCTCGGGGTTCGCGCTCCGACAGGCTGTGATGGCCGTCCGCTCGGGGATGGCCGACCTGGTGTTGGCCGGCGGGGTGGAGATGATGACCGACACCGCCGCCGAGGCGACGAAGTACTGGCTCGGCGTCTCCGGCGAGACGGAGTGGGAGCGGATGGCGGGCACGACGTTCGCGGGCGTCTACGCCCAGATGGCCGACGCCTACCTCCGGGAACACGACGCCGACGCCGAGGCGCTATCCCGGGTCGCGGTGAAGAACCACGGCAACGCCGCCGACAACCCCAAGGCCCACCTGGGGTTTCCCTGCACGCTCGAGGACGTCGAGTCGGCCCCGCAGGTCGCCGACCCGCTGACGCTGTATCACTGCTGTCCGACCACCGACGGCGCCGCGGTCGCTCTGGTCGCCAGCGCCGACGGCGCGGCCGCGCTCGCCGAGGCCGGCGACGGCGGCGCCGACGTCGTCCGGGTCGCCGGCGTCGGCGCCGCAAGCGACGACCTCGGCCTCTACCAGCGGGAGACGTACACGTCGATTCCGGCCAGCGAGGCGGCCGCGACCGTCGCGTACGACGCCGCCGACGTGACGCCGGACGACCTCGACTTCGCCGAGGTCCACGACTGCTTCGCGGTCGCCGAGCTGCTCGCCTACGAGGACCTGGGCTTCTGTGACCGCGGGGCCGCCCCCGACCTGCTGGAATCGGGCGCGACCGACCGCGACGGCGCGCTCCCGGTCAACACCTCCGGCGGGTTGAAGGCGAAGGGTCACCCCATCGGCGCGACCGGGGCCGGCCAGGCCGTCGAAGCGTTCGAACAGCTCACCGGCCGGGCCGGCGACCGCGGGCTCGATGACCCCAAACTCGGCCTGACCCACAACGTCGGCGGCAGCGGCGGCGCGGCGGTCGTCCACGTCTTCGAGGCGGCTCCGGAGGTGATGCCGTGACCCGAATCGCCGGGGTCGGCGCCTACGCGCCGCGTCACCGTATCGACGCCGACGCGGTGCGGGCGGGGCTCGGCCGGTTCGCGGCCAGCGGGGTCGAGGCGACGGCCGTCCCCGACGCCGACGAGGACGCGCTGACGATGGGGTGGGAGGCCGGGCGCCGGGCGCTGGCTGCCGCCGGCGCCGACGCCGCCGACGTCGAACTGCTCGCGTTCGGGACGACGACGCCGCCGCTGGCCGAGGAAGACCTCACCTCGCGGCTGGGGGCGTTCCTCGGCGTCCCGGAGCGAGCGACCCGCCGGTACCACCTCGGGAGTACCCGCGCCGGCGTCGACGCGCTGCTGTCGGCCGCCGACGCCGACCGCACCCCGGCGCTCGCGGTCGCGGCCGACTGCCCGCGCGGGGCCCCGACCGACGCGGTCGACCACGCCGCCGGCGCCGGCGCGGCGGCGTTCGTCCTCGCGACGGGCGGGGACGCGGCCGTGCTCGACCGGGCCAGCGCCGGAGCCGACTACCCCGGTACGCGGTTCCGGGAGGCCGCCGACGACCGCACTCGCGGGCTCTCGGTCCGGAGCTACGACCGCGCGGCCGCGACCGAGGTGGTCGCCGACGCCGTCGCCGAGCTGGACGAGCCGGTCACCGGTGGCGGCGTCGACGCTCTCGCGCTCACCGCGGCCGACGGCAAGCGCCCCTACCGCGTCGCGGCGAAGCTCGGGTTCGACGCCGCGGAGGTGGTCTCCCCCGTCGCCGACCTCGGCGACCTCGGGGCGGCCTCGGCGCCGGTCGCGCTCGCGCTCGCCCACTCTCAGGGCATCGACCGCACGCTCGTCGTCGGCTGGGGGTCTGGCGCCAGCGCGGACGCGGTCGTCGTCGGCGGCACCGCTCCGACCGCCTGCGACCTCGCCCGCGAGGACGGCGCCTTCGTCGACTACGCGACGTATCTCCGGCTCCGGGGCGAACTCACGGACGGGGGGCCGGCCGGCGGCGGCGCCCGCGTGTCGACGCCGTCGTGGCGCCGGCGTCAGGAGGCGCGGTACCGACTCGTCGGCGGCCGCTGTGCCGACTGTGGAAGCGTCCAGTTCCCCGGCGAGGGCGCCTGCGACGGCTGTGGCTCCCTCGGGGTGTGGGAGCCGACCCGACTGGCTCGCCGCGGAACGGTCGCGACGGCGACGACCGTCGGGCCTGACGGCGCGCCGCCGGAGTTCGTCGAGCAGGCCGACCGGGTCGGCGACTTCGGCGTGACGGTCGTCGAGTTCCCGGTCGCGGCGGACGACAGCGAACCCGGAGGCGAGCCCGAAGCCGAGCGCGAAAGCGACGGCGACGGACCCGACCCCCACGACGCCGACGCCTCGGTCGCCGTCCCGATGCAGGTCACCGGCCCGACGCGAGCGTCGGTCGCGGCCGGCGACGAGGTCCGGGCGGTCGTCCGCCGAATCCACACCCAGGACGGGCTGGCACGGTACGGCTCGAAGGTGACTCCGGCGGGCGAGGCAAGCGATGACCCGAACGTTTAGGCCCTCCCACGTCGCCGACTGTCCGGTGCCGGTCGTCGCGCGGGTGAACGGCCACGCCCGCGGCGGCTGCGAGCTGGCGCTGGCCTGTGACGTCCGGGTGGCCGGCACCGAGGCCACGCTGGGCCAGCCGGAGATATCGCTGAGGCTCATCCCCGGCGGGGGCGCCACCCAGCGGCTCCCCCGGCTCGTCGGCACGGGGCAGGCGATGCGACTCGTGCTCTCGGGGGAACTCGTCGACGGCGAGGAGGCCGCCGACATCGGGCTGGTCGAAGCCGCCCACCCGCCGGAGGAACTCGACGCCGCCGTCGACGACCTCGTGAGTCGGATGGCGAGCCATAGCCCGCTGGCGCTGGCGCGGGCGAAGGAGGCAGTCCAGGCGGCGACTGAGCGACCGCTCGACAACGGCCTGGCCCACGAACGCGAGCTGTTCGTCGGGCTGTTCGACAGCCACGACAAAGACGAGGGCATCGACGCGTTCCTTGGGGGCCGCGACCCGGAGTGGCGTGGCGAGCGACGGTCGACCACCCACACCGATTTGTGCCCGCGTGTCGGCGATTGACACGTGAACACCGCAGACGACGGCGTCGGACGGTCGCCCCCGGCCGACGCAGACTCCGACCCCGAGGACGAACCGGACGTCGACGACCTCCTCGACGACCTCGAACGGCTCGAAGACCGGGTCGACCCGGAGGACCGCGAACGGGTGCGACAGACGATGCGGACCGCACGACGGCTCCGGGACCGGGGGCCGTTCGGGACGGTCATCAGCGGCTTCGACCGTCGCGACGCCGCGGAGGCGTTCGTCGGAAGCCTCGTGTTCGGCATCCCCATGCTGGTCGAGGGCGGGACCCAGGAGGTCGGGGCGTTTCTGGCCACGCGGCCGGTCCCGCTCGCGGGGACGCTCGTGGGGACGGTCGGGGTGGTCGCCGGACTGCTGTTCGTCGCCGACGTCCAGCAGGTCCGGGTCGAGGACCCGCTGCTCGGCGTCGTCCCGCGGCGGCTGGCGGGCGTGCTCGCAGTTTCGGCCGTGACGGCGACGACGACCATGACGGGCTGGGGGCGCGTCGACTGGAGCGAGCCGTGGGTCGCGACCGGGCAGATATCGGTCTGTTTCGTCGCGATGGCTCTCGGAGCGGCGCTCGGTGACATCCTGCCCGGGAGTTAACGACCCCAGCGGAGCCACGAAGCTTATTATGCGGGCAACTAATCCTGGGCTAATGTCACCGACTCGACGGGGATTCGGGGGAATCGCAGTCGGTACGCTGGCGTCGCTCGCGGGCTGTGCGGCCATTCAGGGGGCGACGACGTTCGAATCCGAGCCTGCCAGAGTACCCAGTCAGACACAGAGCGACACCGGGTATCAGGAGACGGACACCCGGGAGATGACCATCGAGCGCGAGGTCGGCGGCCAGCAGGTCGAGGCGACCAACCACATCGCCGAGTACCAGAAGGAGGTCGACTTCGGGCCGCTGGGGTCGGCCAGGCTCGGCGTCTACGTCGCGTTCACCACGCCGGCGGTGCAGGTCGCCGGCCAGGAGTTCAACCCCATCAGCGAGATGAGCCGCGAGGAGCTGGTCCAGCAGATTCAGGGCCGGTACGACGCCGTCGAGAGCGTCTCCAAGGCCGGCAAGTTCGAGGCGACCGTCGTCGGGGAGAGCGCGACCGTCGGGGAGTTCGACGCCAAGACGACGTACAACGGGCAGGAGATCGAGCTGAAGATTCTCGTCGCCAGGGTCAAACACGACTACGGCAACAGCAGCGACTTCGTCGTCCCGGTCGGCATCTACCCGACGCGCAAGGACGAGGAGCGGGGCAACATCGTGACGCTGATGGAGAACACGGAGCACCCGGCCGAGTGACGGCCGAACGCGAGCGGGTCGGCGTCGGTTCCGTCGCCAGCGTCGGCGCCGTCACCGGCGCCGGTCCGGGCCGCGACAAGGTTTATTGACCGAGCGACGCTGGTCCCGCATATGGTCGAGGCGTTTGTGCGCTTGTTGTGTCCGGAGTGTGAGAAGGAGTGGGAGGGGAACCCGAGCGACCTCCCCGAGGTGAAACAGAACTTCAGCTGTCCGTCCTGTCACGCGACCCGTCGGTTGACGGAGTTCATGCGCACCGAACGGGACATGGAGATCGTCAAGCAGTTCGAGTAGTCGCCGTCGACCGCTGGGGGCGTGCCGGAGCCGACGCTTTTCCAGCCGTCGACGGTCAGGCGCCGGTCGGGGACAGCGCACCGCAGGCGTCGCACTTGATGACGCGGGCGCCCTGTTCGGTGACGAGGCGCGTATCCGGGAGGCCACACTCCGGGCAGAAGACGAAGTCGTCCGTGTAAGCGTCAACGGCGTCGGCGACGCGGCTCTGCCGGAAGTCGCCGGTTAGCCGCGCGCGACCGCTCTCGTCGATGTGAGCGGCGGTGCCGACCTCCTGCTGGAGGACCTGCAACACGTGGTCCTCGTCGCGGCTGAGCCGGTCGACGATGTCCTGAAAATTCTCGACGACGGTGGCGTTCCCCTCCTGTCGGACGTCGGGGTCGGGCACCTCGAAGCGCGACTCCGCGTCCTCGATGTCGGGGGTCTCCGCCATCGCCCGGTCGAGTTGGTCCTCGTAGTCCATGTCCTCCGGTATCCGGTCGTCGTTCATAAGCGTTGGTGAAGGTCCCGCCAGCGACGAAGCGGTCTATCAGGGTCTTTCCTTGGCGAAAACGGAACGTTTGGTAATGGGACTCAGGATAGTAATTTATATCTCCGGTCGCAAGGGTAGTTCGCTCATGAAGAAACAGGAGCTCATCCACCTGCACGGCCTTCTTGCCGAGGTACGAAACCAGTGCGCGGAGTGGGAAGGAGAAGACGGACTCGACCTTTCAGAGTATCAGGACATGGGCGTACAGCCGACCTCTATTCATCGCTCGAAGACCGACCACAAGGCGGCAGTGTTCAAGCTGGCGAAGGGCCTGACATCCTCGCTCGAAGAGGACGCCGAGAGCGAGCGCATCGCGGCCACCGCCGACTGAGGAACTTCAGTCGCTTCTCCGAGACGCCCGTCCGACCAGCGACGGCTCCGCGCCGGCTCCGTTCTCCGCCGGTCGCTGGGTCGAGACCGCCGCGGACCGAGTCGGCGTCGACCGCGGCCGACTCACTCCTCGACCATGTCCTCGAACTCGGGGATAAGGTCGTCGTCCGCGTCGTCGCCGTCGCCAGTGGTCACCGCGTCACCGCCGGCGTCGACGTCGACCTCGGCGTCGCCGTCACCGCCGTCGTCCGCGCCTTCCTGCTCCTGGTCGCCGCCTTCGTCCGCGATCTCCTCGACGGTGAGCACCTTCAGCGGGATGTTCTGCAGGCGCTGACCGATCTCCTTCCGGGCGATGCGGGAGGCGTGTTCCTCGCGCTCGACGTTGAACACCGTCATCTCCAGTTCGAGGGCAACCAGCGCCTCGTCGGCGGCGATGAACGCCGGCGGCAACTCCTCGCCGCCGGGAGCGGTGCGCTCGCCCATGTCGATCTCGACGTAGTTGAGGTCGGGGTTCAACATCTCTCCCGTCTTGGAGATGGCGATGCGAACGGCCTCGTCAGCGGTCTCAACGTCGTACACGGGCACCGCAGCCTCGACGACGACTCGGCAATCCATCGTGTGAACGACTAACGTCCTCAGTCAAATGAAACTTCGCCCGGGCGCTTCGGCGGTGTTCGGACGAGAGAGCACCGCCAACTAGCTCCTCACCGGCGATGACAAAAACCGGCAACTGCACGGGGACCGCCGCCGTCCGTTGGGTTGCGGTCTCCGGAATATTATCTTTTACATGTCGCTCCAGGCGTCGACCGCGCGGCCGACCCCGGCGACCGAGGCGATCCACCGGCTGGCGACGCCCTTCTTCAGCAGCTTCGCCGGGAGTCCACCGAAGGTGCCGACCGGGACGCCCTGAACGTCGTGGGCGACGGCCTCCTCGCCGATTGAGATGAGCGTTCCCTTGTCCTCGTGGCGCCAGCTCTGGAGCGGCGCCCCGCGAACCGCGCGCGCGAGGTTCCTGCCGGCGACGTCGGCGGCCTGCCAGGCGGCCTGTGCCGTCGGCGGCGCGATGTCGTCGTCGCCCTGGTCGATGAGGGCTGAGTCGCCGATACAGAACACGCGGTCGTCGGAGGTCTGGAAGTCCGACTCGGCGTGGATGCGGTTGCTACGCTCGTCTTTCTCGACGTCGGCGTCGGCCAGTTCGTCCTGACCGGTGATGCCGCCAGTCCAGACGAGCACGTCGTAGGACATCTCTCTCGGGGGCTCGTCCTCGCCGCCGCCGAGGTAGATGGTCTCCTCGTCGACCTCCGAGATGAAATCGCCGGTGAGAATCTCCACGTCGGCGTCTTCGAGTCGCCCGCGAAGCTTGCCTTGGACCTCGGGGTCGTTGCCGGGGAAAACCTCGTCCAGTCCCTCGACGAGGCGCACGTCGACCGGGGCGCGGTGTTCGTCGCGGTACTCCGCGACCTCGCCGGCGGTCTGGATGCCCGAGAGGCCGGCCCCGCCGACGACGACCTCGGCCGGGTCGCCCGTCGTCGCCTCCGCGACCGCTTCGGTGACGGCCTCGTGAATCTCGTGGGCGTCGTCGAGACCCTTCAGCGTCAGTGAGTGCTCTTCTAAGCCCTCGATGCCGTAGAAGGCGGTCTGGGTCCCGAGCGCGAGGAGGAGGTAGTCGTACTCGACGGGGTCGCCGTCCTCCAGTTCGACGACGCGGTCGGCGGTGTCGACGCCCGTCACCCGGTCCTGGACGAAGTTCGTTCCCGGGGGTTTGAGACCGTCGATGGGGAGGCTCACCTTCGATGCGACCGACGGGTCGCGGATGACCCGATGGACCTCGTGGAGGACGAGGTGGTAGTCGTCCTCGTTGATCCACGTCAGCTCGGTCTCGCCGGGGTCGATTGCCTCGTCGAACGACTGCACCGCACCGGTCCCGGCGTAGCCGCCACCGACGACGACGACATGGTCTGTCATGTCTGTCTGTCCGCGAGCCTCGAATAAAGGAACTGCGAAACCGTCGCTATCTGGAAACGCCGACGGTTGGCCCGAACGCTGCCCCGTTCGCCGCGCTCTGGAGCTCCCGTCAGTCGAGACTGAGCCCCGCGTGCCAGCGGTCGGCGCCGGCCTCGGCTTTCACCTCGTCCATCCGAGCCAGCAGCGCCGTCGCGAGCGACGCCGTCTCGGCGGCGCGGGACTCCCCCTCGGTGCGGAACTCCCCGGTCGTGCGGTTTGCGTACACCGAGCAGACGGCGCCGGCTCGCAGCCCGTAAACCCCGGCGAGGGTCAGGATGGCGGCCGCCTCCATCTCGATGTTTTTGACGTTCGCGTCCTGCAGCTCGGCCACCAGCGAGTCGCTGCCGGCAGCCTCGAACCCTTCGAACCCCGCCCGGCCCTGGCCGGCGTAGAAGGAGTCGGCGGACATCGTGAGCCCGACGTGGTAGTCGTACCCGAGGCGCTCGGCGGCGGCGACCAGCGCCGCGACGACCTCCTCGTCGGCGACCGCGGGGTAGTCCTCCCGGACGTACTCGTCGCTGGTGCCCTCCTGGCGGACCGCGCCGCGGGTGATGACGAGGTCGCCGACGTCCATCTCGGGCTGGATGGCGCCACAGGAGCCGACCCGAACGAACGTGTCGACGCCGACGCGGGCGAGTTCCTCGACGGCGATGGCGGCCGACGGCGAGCCGATACCCGTCGAGGTGACCGAGATGGGCGTGCCGTCGTACGTGCCGGTGGCGGTGCGGTACTCGCGGTGGTCGGCCCGCCGCTCGTGGTCGTCCCACAGCGCCGTCACCTTCTCGACGCGCTCGGGGTCGCCCGGAAGCAACGCCGTGTCGGCGACGTCGTCGGGCGCGAGCGCGACGTGGTACTGTCGGTCATCGTCCGCGTCGTCTTCGCCGGTCGCGTCGTCGACGTTGGGGTCGTCGCCGTCCTCGGTCATGGCCGGTCGGTTCCTTCGGGCAGCCCAAAGGTCTATCGCGTCGAGTGCCCCGTCATCGCCACACGGAGTCGGGTGGAAAGATAATTCTTAAGTCGGGTGGCGGGACAAGGTTGAGACGGACCGCCCTTAGCTCAGCCCGGTAGAGCAGCCGACTGTAGATCGGCTTGTCCCCCGTTCAATTCGGGGAGGGCGGACTTCTCCGCAGAACTGTCGCAGACCATCGGTCTGCTTGTTCCGCTCCCCCAAGCGGAGGGAATGGAAGGTTAGCGAGACGACCGTCAAGAGTCTTGCCCGCCTCAGCTTGGGGAGGGCGAACCGCAGTTCACCATCGGTAAGCCCCGGCGAACGGTGATAAAAAGGACGACCGACCTGTGTTGAAATACCGGCCCAATGCCCACACATAGTGAGCGAAGCCGTTTGGCTGTGGTTCGATTCGAGGGGGTGGACTCCCACTACGTGACTGCGAGCCCCGCTCGTCAGCGGCCGGGACGGGACGGCGCTCGGAAAGACCCGACTCAGCGACCGCCGTCGCCGTGAGCCGGCGGCGCCCCGGGCCTGGCCCGCGTGCTGTCCACGTCGCGGAGGTGACCGAGTGATTCGTCGACCCGCCACCGCTTATCGAAAAAGCCCGCCGCGAGACAGGCGTTCCACTTCTGGTAGCTGATGGTCCCGTCGAACACCATGTAGTCGGCCGTCCCGACCTGGGTCGGCGTCCAGTCGCGGGCGCGAGTCAGGCGGGCCCCCGCCGGCGTCGTCCCGGTCTCGATCTGGAGCAGGCGCTCCTCGGCGCGGGGGTTCGGATACACGTACTCGACGCCGAGGTCGCCGGTGTACGTCCGGTCGCCGACTGCGACGGTGCCGTCGCGGACCGTCACTGGTAGCGACCCCTGCAGCCGGTCGAGCACGGCGTTCGACGACGGGCGACCGAACAGCACGAGGTTGTACCGCCGCATCGTCTCGGCGGTGACGGCCGTGTCCGGAATCACCGTCGCCGGCGCGCGGGCCCGGTCGACGAGCCGCTGGGAGCGGACGTTGGCGAGGTTGCGGTTGAGCGCGGTCTCGGCGTCGTCGCCTTGGGTGCCGTAGACCAGTCGGTACGGGTCGTGGTGGACCTCCCGGAGCGGCCCGTACTGGTCGGGTCCTTTCTGTCCGTCGGCCGAGGGCTCCGGGTCGGCCCGGACTGTGAGGCCGTCGGTCAGGTCGACGCCGACGCGGTCGGCGCCGCGGGGGACCGAGCACCGCTGGCCGTTGACGACGACTCGCCGCGGGACAGCGCCGCCGGCCGCCTCGAACACCGCCGGGTCGATGGTCAGCCGAGCGACGTTGTACGTGACGACGTCCAGTCCCTCGTCGGTCACCTCGGCCTCGACTTTCGTCGGCGCGTGAACCGTCTCCTGTTCGTGCACCGCGACCCACGCCTTCTCGTGTTCGACCCGGAGGTTCGTGGTGTAGAAGCTGAACTGCTCGGGGTAGCGGTCGCGCTCGGCCGACCGAAGGAAGTTCCAGAGGTCGGGGTGGTTGATGGTGTCCTTGCCGGGGCCGATAGTCGGCTCCCCGAACTCGTCGGCGTTCCAGTAGTGGTCCGCGTCGGGGACTTCGAGGTAGGCGACGTCTACCGCCGCCGGGTCCGGCGTCGAAAACCGGAGGCCGACCTCGCTACGGACGTCCAAGCCGCGGTTGGCGAGCGTCCGGAGGTAGCTCCGGGGCTGCATCGTCGGGACGGTCCTGTCCTGCCCGCCGTGGAGAACGAACACGGGGAGGGTGCCGTCCTGTGCGTTCTGTGTCTTCGGCATCGCGAGGTTCTTCTGGAGCGACGTCTCCTTGACGGCCTTCAGCCCCGGATACGCGTGGAGCTTATCGCGCCCCCAGACGACCGTGATGTACGTCTCGTGGTCGGTCCATCCCGAGGACGGTCCCAGGGCCGCGAAGTGTTTCGGGTTCATCAGCCCGAGGTGCCACGTTCCGTGGCCGCCCATCGAGTGACCGCTGAGGTAGACGCGGTCGTCGTCGATGTCGAAGCGATCTTTCATCACCGCCATCGCCTCCAGGTCGTCGAGCCGGCCGAGGTCCTCGTGGTCGTAGTTCACCGGGCCGCGAGCGCCGGGCGCGACGACGTAGGCGTCCTCTCGGGAGACGTTCGCCCCGGCCTGGTTTATCGAGGGGACGTTCGCCCCGTGCAGCGACACGATGAGGTCCCACGGCGGCGACCCGGTCTCGGCGTTGGCCGGCCGGCGCAAGGAAAACGACTGCACGCTCTCGTCGTGACGCGAGACGAACGTCGATTGCCGCCGGTCCTCGTCGGTCCCGCGGACCCGGAGCGGGACCTCCTGGCAGTCGGTCGCGCCGGTGACGCCGACCTCGGCGCGGACCGCGATGCGACCGGCGTCGAGGTCGAACGTCGCCGTCGACCCGCCCAGCACCGACTGGAAGCCGCGCTCGGCCGGGCCGCCCCGGAGCTTCTCGCCGATTTCGGTGTTGACCATGCCGCCGGGAGGCACCGTCACCGTGTCGGCCTCGGCCCTCGCCCGCGTTTCGGCCCGCTCGGACGGCGGGGGCTCGTCGCCGGCTGCGCCCGGCAACCGGACGCGCGTGTTGACCCGGCGCGTCTCGAACGGCGCCAGCGGTGGGTCGACGTCGACGGTCTGCGTGACGAGGAGGTCGCCGTCGCCGGCGTCGTCGGGTGCGAACGTCAGCGTCGCGTTCTCGACCGGGTCGGCGGTCGTGTTGGTCACCCGGACCAACGCCGGCAGGTCGGTGTCGTCCTCGCCGACGCGGAGGTCGGGCACGACGACGTTCTGAGGCGTCCCGCGGAACGGCGCCGGGTCCGTCGCCTCAACTGGCGCCCTCGGCGGCCGGAACGCGAGATCGATGGCACCGAACCGCCCGAAGATGAGAAACCCCTTCGCCAACAGGTAGTTCGTCCCCGCTTCGAGGACGACCCCGCTGGGCGGCTCCTCGTACTTCCGCCCGTTGAGCCAGACGGTCGCGTCCGATTCGAGCACCGCGCGCCGCGGCGCGTCCATCTCGACGGTGGTGAACGCGTAGCCGATACCGTAGAGGACGCCGCCGGCGCCGAACCAGTCCTGGTAGTCGTCGAACAGGCCGTCGCCGCGTATCAGCGGCGTCAGGCCGCCGCCGGTCGGGTCGATCTCCTCGCTCGCCTGCGGGAACCGGACCGTCGACCCGTCGGCGTCGACCTGGCGCCACGTGACGCTGCTTCCGCCGGCGAAGGCCGACGGGAGAGCGTCGCCGGCAGTCGGCTCGGTCGC
Source organism: Halolamina sp. (assembly GCA_042216705.1). Lineage (GTDB taxonomy): Archaea > Halobacteriota > Halobacteria > Halobacteriales > Haloferacaceae > JBDGTQ01. The sequence goes on from JBDGTQ010000008.1 coordinate 42,979, forward strand.
TCCGGTGGCGAGGGCGTCGCCCCCGCCCTCCGGGAAGAGCCACCCGACCGACGTGCCTCGTCGCTGGTACTGGAAGGGGCCGACGGTCACCCACCGCGTCGGGGTGAACGATTCGGCGACCGGGTCGACCGCATCGGCCCGGTTCGCGGCTCGGCGCTCCGTCCGCAGTTCGTCGGCGACCGCGGGCGTCGACGCGCCGGCTATCATCGCCGCGCCGCCGGTTGCCTTCGCGAACGCTCGGCGCGAGAGCGTGACGTCTCCTCTCTCGGATTCGTCGTGTGTACCATCCGTTGTCATGGTCGGTCCTGGCCCGTGGTGGACGTTCGCACGAACCTTGCGGAGCCGTCAGAGCGTGGGTTGAAAAAAGTCCGGTTGGAGGTGAATCATTTTCCAACCGGCCGTCTCCACGGAGTCAGGGAACCGAGAAGTCGCCCGCCGCCACCGGGACCGACGGGGGGACCGCGAGGCGCTCCGAAGCGGTCGCCGACCCTACTTCGACTCCGACCGGGGCTCCGTCGCGACCGCTCGCACCGGCGCGCCGTCAACGCCCAGCGCCAGAGGGTACGCCTGCAGGCGGATTCGCTCGGGCGCCGCCGCCAGTCCGGTGAGGTTCTCCACGACGAGGTTCCCGGCGCCGAGAATCGCGTGGTGAGCCGGGACGCCGTCGGGATCGGTCTCCCGGCCGTCGCTACCGTCACCCTCAACGTCGCCGTCACCGGCGTCACCGCGGGCGCTCGGCGTCGGGTCGACGCTCAGCGCGTCGACGCCGACGTCGTAGTCGGCCGCCGCACACCGACGAGCGGTCTCGGGGGTGAGAAACGGGTGGTCGCGGTAGCGGTCGGTCCCCCAGTGGCGGTCCCAGCCGGTGTGAAAGACGACGGCGTCGAGGTCGCCGTCGGTCGGGACCGTCTCGGGCGAAATCGGCTCCCGGGAGCCGACGTCGGTGCAGTCGACGACCCGGGCGGTCATGTCGAAGGCGGCCACGTCGACGGCGTCGAGGTCGTCGCCGCCGGGTTCGGTGTGGCTCGGGGCGTCGACGTGGGTGCCGGTGTGGCTGCCGGCGGCGACGGCGGTGACGCGGTATCCGTCGGCCTCGTGGGTGGCGTGGGCCGAGAGCTCGACCGCGGGGTCGCCGGGGTACCGCTGCATCCCGGTCGTCACCGGATGAGTGAGGTCGAGGTGCACGCGGCCGTCACTCCTCGACGGGCGCGACCCGGTGGCGGACGACCGCGTCGTCGTCGTCCCACTCGAAGTCGCCGCCGTGGGCTCGTTCGAGACGGTCGTGGTACGCCTCCAGGTTCGGCGACCCCTCCCGACGGGCGTCTTCGTCGGTCAGATCGCCCATCGTGCGCTCGGTCACCTCGACGACCTCGAACGTCCGGCCGTCGACGACGAAGCGGTCGCCCTCCGCGGCGTATCGCTGGCCGCGGTGAATCTGCGTCACGTCGCCGTCTGCGACGGCCTGTACGGTGCGCTCGGTCGGGAAGACGTCCTCGGCGTCGATTGTCGCCATGTCAGTCGAATCGGGCCGCGAGCGCAAAACGCTGACGCGGCGGTCGCCACGACTCCGGGGAGCCGACGCCGGCGACCCCTCTCACCTCGCTTCACCTCGCCTCACTCAACCTCGATGTCGACGGCGACCGGTTCGTCGTCCCCGTCCGTCCCCGCTCCGTCGCGCTCGCTGGCGGCGTCGGCCGCCGTCCGCTCGACGAGCGAGGCGAGCGCCAGGCGGAGGTTGCGGGCGTTCGCCCGCCAGAGCGCGTCGACCACGGTGCCGACGTACGGGACGGAGCCGCCGACGACGTCGACGCCGACGTTCCCGAGCATCCGTAGCAGCGTCGAGTACGGCACGCCGAGGCGGGCGGATTCGGCGACGATGTACAGCGAGAGCAGTCCCGAGACGGCGTCGCCGACGCCGGGGACGACGCCCAGAAGCGGGTCGAGACCGACCGCGACGTCGGTGCCCGGCACCGTGACCGCCTCGTCCAGTAGCGTGGCGACCACGCGCATCCGTTCGACGGCCGCTTCGTCGACCGACTCCGGAAGCGCCTCGGCGTCGAGCTCCGCGAACGACTCCGCGAGGTCGGCTCGATCGCTCATGGAATCAGGTCGGCGCTCCGAGCAAAAAAGAACGGCGGCGAGTTACTCGTCGTCGGCGGCGTCGTCCGCTTCCTCGTCGTCTTTCATCTCCTGCAGCTGGTCGACGAGCTGGTCCGTCGAGGCGTCGGATTCGAAGGAGAGGTCGCCACCGCCGTCGCCGTCGTGAACGTTCACGCCGGCGTCTTCGTCGTTTTCGTCGACGCTCTGGTCTTTCTGCTCGGATTCATCGTAGCTACCGAAGCCCATATGTGAGATGGGCCTGCGAGCGGTTTAACCCCGTCGGCCACGGCCGCCGATTGTCATCGACTCACGGGCCAGCGACGCCTCGGTAGCCGTCCGGAGTCCTCAACAGCCCTCATAGCAGCGATTTACACCCTTCAGACGTTGATTTCTGACATGGCCACCGACCCCACCCGACCGGCAGCGACGAGCGACGACGGCGTCACGACGGTCCGCGTCGAGCGCCCGATGAACGACCACGGCGCCGTCGCGGTCGCGGTGACGGCGACCGGCGAACTCCGTCACCTCGTCGCCCACGAGACGCGGGCGGTCGCCGCGACCCTCGCCGCCGCCGACGCCGGCGACACTGTGGCCCTGCGAATGGAGCGAGCCGGCCGGCGCGGGAACGTCTGGCGGAGCCTCCCGCCGGCGACGCTGGGACGGTCGACCGCCCGCGATGCGACCGAACGCGAGGGCGACGGCGAACCCGTGTCCTTTTCACCCGCATCGGATAATCGCCGAGTGTGACTCGAACCGCACCTGAAGAGCATCCGCCGCGAGACGAGCGACGGCTCGTCGTCGGCGGCGACCGACCGATCCGCATCAGCACCGGTCATCGGCTCCGGCATCACGACGGCAAGTGCGCGCGACCGCACGGGCACAACTACGAGATATCGGTCGCCGTCACGGGCGTCGTCGGCGACGACGGGTGGGTCGTCGACAAGGGCGAGGTGACCGACGTCGTCGAGACGTGGGACCACCGGTTCCTGCTGGAGGCGGGCGACCCCCTCGTCGAGGCGTTCGAGGCCGCGGGCGACGCCGACGCGGTCGTCGTCCTCGACGCGCCGCCGACGGCGGAGGTGATGGGTCAGGTGTTGGAAGAGCGTCTCCGCCAGCGCCTGCCGGAGGCCGTCTCCGAGGTCGCCGTCAGCGTCGCGGAGACGGGCGAACTGGCCGCCGAGGCGCCCGAGCGCGGCCCTCGCGGCCGGAGCCGAGACTGAGCGATGCCGGTCAGCAGCCAGCCGCTGGGCGCGGCCGACGGCGAGGGCGAAGACGAACCGACGGGCGCCGCCGTCGCCGCCGACGAGGTCGACGGACCAGCGCTACCGGTCAACGAGCTGTTCGCCTCTCTTCAGGGGGAAGGCACCCTCGCGGGCCAGCCGTCGACGTTCGTCCGCACGAGCGGCTGCAACCTCCGGTGCTGGTTCTGTGACTCGTATCACACCTCCTGGGAGCCGACCGGGGCGTGGCTGGCCGTCGACGAGGTGGTCGACGAGGTGGCCGCCCGCGACCCGACCCACGTCGTGCTCACCGGCGGTGAGCCGCTGATTCACGAGGGGAGCGAGGCGCTGCTCCGGGCGCTCGCCGACGAGGGGTATCACACCACCGTCGAGACCAACGGCACCGTCGTCCCCGACCCCGACGTGCCCGTCGACCTCGTGTCCGTCAGTCCGAAGCTCTCGTCGTCGACGCCGACGGCCGAGCGACCCCCGGCCGGCGCCGAGACCGAAGGCGAGGGCGAGAGCGAGGGTAAGGTCGGAGACCCCACGGAACGGGAGGCCGTCGCCTGGTCCGACCGTCACGAGCGTCGGCGCCTCGACTACGACGCGCTGGCGGCGCTGGTCGACCGCTACGACGTGCAGTGCAAGTTCGTCGTCACCGGGCCGGAGGACATGGCCGAGATCGAGGCGGTCGTCGCCGGCATTCGCGACCGCGCGAGCGCGACGCTCCCCGACGAGGACGTGCTGTTGATGCCGGAGGGGACGACCCGCGAGGCCCTCGCCGAGCGCCGCCGGGTCGTCGCCGACCTCGCCCTGGAGTACGGCTACCGGTTCACTCCGCGGCTGCACGTGACTCTCTGGAACGACGCCCCCAAGACGTGACCGAACCGACCGCCGACGACCGACCGCGGAGACTCCACTCCCTCCCCGTTCGCTCACTCACGATCCGATGACTCACTCTGACACCGACGCCGATACCGTCACCGCCACCGACTCCACGGCCCCCGACGAAGCCATCGAAACGGACGGCGACCGCCCGGAGGCGGTGGTACTCGTCTCCGGCGGCATGGACAGCGCGACGACGGCCTACGAGGCCCGCGAGCGCGGCTACGACCTGCGCTTTCTCCACACCTCCTACGGCCAGCCGACCGAGCACAAGGAGTTCGAGTGCGCCCGGGCCCTGGCGACGGAGATGGACGCCGTCGACTTCCACCACGTCGAGACCGACCACCTCGCCGCCATCGGGGCCTCGGCGCTGACCGACGACGACCTCGCCGTCGCCGACGCCGCCGACAGCGCCGACGGGGTGCCGGAGACGTACGTCCCGTTTCGCAACGCAAACCTGCTGTCGATGGCCGTCTCCTACGCGGAGGCCAACGGCGCCGAGGCGGTGTTCGTCGGCGCCCACAGCGAGGATTACGCCGGCTACCCCGACTGCCGGCCAGCGTTTTTCGACGCCTTCGACGCGATGGTCGAGGTGGGCACCAAGCCCGAGACCGACATCGGCGTCCGGGCCCCGTTCGTCGAGGACTCCAAGACCGACATCGCTCGGCGGGGACTGGCGCTGGGCGTTCCCTACGACACCACCTGGAGCTGTTACCGGGCCGAGGAACCGGCCTGTGGCACCTGTGACGCCTGCGCGTACCGTCTGGATGCGTTCCAGCGCCTCGGCGAGCGCGACCCCATCCCGTACGCCGAGCGTCCGACCTACGTCGACGACTGAGTCGGCCGCGCGTCGCTGCCGACGGCCGAACAGTTAACACGGCTCGCACTCCGTGTGGTGACATGGCTCGAATCGGAGTCGTCGGCGGCGGCCCAGCGGGGCTCTCGGCGGGGCTGTTCCTGGCGAAAAACGGCCAGGAGGCCGTCGTGTACGACACGGACGACACGGCGATGCAGTACGCGCACCTGTTCAACTACCTCGGCATCGAGTCGATGGACGGCGAGGCCTACGTCGAAACCGCCCGCGAGCAGGCGGCGGACTTCGGCGTTGAGCGCCGCGAGGCGGAGGTCACGTCGGTCCAGACCGCCGGCAACGGGTTCACCGTGGCGACCGACGACGACGAGGCGATGTACGACTACGTCGTCTTCGCCACCGGCCAGTCGCGGACGCTGGCCGCCGACCTCGGCTGTGAGACGACCGACAGCGGCGAGATCGATGTCGACCGCGACGGCCGCACCAGCGTCGACGGAGCATACGCCGCCGGCTGGGCGACGCGCAAACAGCAGATTCAGGCCGTCATCTCCGCGGGCGACGGCGCCGCGGCCGCCCTCGACATCCTCTCTGCAGAGGTCGAAGAGGGCTTTCATGACTTCGACACGCCGTCGGACGCCGAGTAGCGACGGTGACTCGGGCTGCAACGACCGCGACGACAGCCCGCCTCCACGCCCTCTCACACTGCCGGCGACGACCGGGAGCGACCGCTTTTTGTCCGGCCGGCCACAGCGAACGTCCGTGACCGGACTCCGCGAGCGTGCCGTCGGCGAACGCGTTCCGCCCCTGGCCGCGCTCGCCGTCGCCGTCGTCGCGGTGTCGACCAGCGCTATCCTCGTCCGGCTGTCGGCGGCGCCGAACAGCGTGAAGGCGTTGTATCGGGTGGTGTTCACCGTCTCGCTGCTCGCGCCGTGGGCGCTCGGTCGGTACCGGTCGGCGTTCGGCGCCCTCTCCCGCCGCGACCTCGGGTTGGCGACCGTCGCCGGCCTCGCGCTGGCGGTGCACTTCGCCTCGTGGTTCGCGTCCGTCGAACTCACCTCCATTGCCGCCTCGGTGACGCTCGTCCAGTCCCAGCCGCTGTTCGTCGCCGTCGGCGCGTGGGTGCTGCTCGAAGAGCGCCTCTCCCGGCGGATGGTCGCCGGCATCGCCGTCGCCGTCGTCGGGATGGTCGCCATGTCCTTCGGCGACCCGCTCGCGGCCGCCGTCGCCGGCGACGCCGGTCTCGCCGCCTCGCTGCTGACGGGGGAGGCGGCACTGGGCAACGCCCTGGCGGTCGTCGGCGCCGTCGCCGCCGCGGGGTACGTCCTCGCCGGTCGGTCGATCCGTCAGCGGGTCGCGCTGGTGCCGTACGTCGTCGTCGTGTACGCCGCCTGCGCGGTCGGGCTCTTCGGGGTCGTCCTCGCGGAGGGGGCCGCCCTGACCGGCTACCCGCCGCGGGAGTGGCTGTTGTTCCTCTCGATGGCGGTCGGCCCCGGCGTGTTCGGCCACACGGTCGTCAACTGGGCGCTGGCACACGTCGAGTCCAGCGTCGTCTCCGTGTCGCTGTTGGGCGAACCGGTCGGCTCGACGCTGCTGGCGCTGGTGGTGCTCTCGGAGGTCCCGACGGCGACGACCGCCGTCGGCGGCGCCGTCGTCCTCGCCGGCATCTACCTCACCGCCAGCGACCGCCGGGAGTCGGCGTAGCGCGGCGGCGGGCGACCGCCGAGGGCCGCCGCGACTCGTCGGCTCGCTGCCGACTCGCCGTCAACTCCTCACTCCAGACGGGCTTTCGTCTGTCGGTGGCGATACCGGAACATGGGCTCGAAGCCGACGACGGCGAGTGGTCCGACCGCTTGGCCGAGCGAGCCGCCGGGCAGCTCGTAGCGCACCCGGTCGTCGACGACGGTCTCGTCGCCGTCGCCGTAGAAGCGGTGGGTGTGCTCCCAGACCGCGAAGGGGCCGCCGACCATGTCGTCGACGAACCGCGCCCGGCCCTCGCCGGAGTCGCGCTCGCGGATGCGGGAGGTCCACGACTGGCGCGGGCCGACGCCGACCGGCTTCATCGAGAGGTCTATCTCCGAGCCCTCGACGAGCACCTCGGGGTCGGCCTCGCCATCGGGTCCGCGAATCGCCTCCACCCGGAGGTCGAGAAAGCCCGGCGTCAGCGCCTCCAACCCCTCGATGCGTGAGTGAAACGACCACACCTCAGACAGCGGTGCCGCGACGCGGGTCCGACGCGAGTACGTTTGCACGGCGTCCGGTAGCCGGCGGGCGGGCTTAGGCCTGTCCCGACGGCCCCGACCGGTTCGAAGTCGAGCGGCGACCGGGCCGCGGCGTGGCCGGGGCTACCGGTCTCGACCGACGAGTCGGTCGCGGGCGACGACCGCGAGGGCCGTCACCGCGACCCCGAGCGCGAACTCGGGATGGCTCACGGCGAGCAGCGTCGCAACCGGCAGCGCCAGCGCCGCAACGGCGACGACTATCGCCTGGCCGGAGTCGGGGTCCGCGGGTCGGTCGTCGGTTCCGTGAACGTGTAGCATGGTGTGTCACCGGTCCCCGTCGCGCGACGAGCCCGATTCGGCCCCCCAGCCGTCGCTGGCGGACCCTGCGTCGGCTGGAGGGCCGCGCTCGGACCGAGAGCGTCGCGTTTGACGGATTTCTGACTTCGCGGGGCGGAAGCATATGCTTGGCGGCCGTGTGTGGGTCGTTAGCAACTCCAACCGATGGCCGCACTGCATCGCGCCGGGGTCCGACCGCGGTCACGCCTCGTCGGTCGCGGCCGCGGCCGGCTGGCTCGTTCCCTGCCCCGCCGGCTCGTCGGAGAGCCGGACGGCGTCGCGCTCGGCGTGGACGTACACGTCGTCGGCGAGGCCGCCCTCGGCGAAGGGGTACTCCCCGTTCAACCGCTCGGGGGTCTCCGGGGCCTCGGGCAGCCCGCCGTCGGGCGCGAACTCCCCGAGCGGCCGCTCCGGCGTCGCGCCGTGGGCGTCGAAAAAGGGTCGGTACCGCTCGTGGTACGCCTCCCGTTCCTCGGGCGGAATCTCCAGTAGCTCCCCCCAACCGTGGTTCGTGAAGTCCCAGGCGGCCATGATGTGGGTTATTTCCCGGGCCTGAGCCTCCGCGTACCCCTCAGACAGCGCCTCGGTGTAGGCCTCGAGCGTCCGGTCGAACAGCGCCCGGAGTCGGTCGCGTCGGGCCTCGCCGTCGCGCTCGGAGTGCTCGACGAAGAAGTCGGTGTGGAGGGCCACCAGGCGCCGACGTATCAGGTCGGCGAGTATCGGCACGTCCCGCTGGAGGACGACCTGCGCCGCGAAGTTCTTCCACGTCTGGTACAGGAACACGTCCGGAGGTGAGGGCTCGGGCCCGGTGAGGCCGACCCCGAACATGAACGGGTCGCGCAGTTGAGGGGGCGGCCGAACGCAGCCGGCGGAGCTACAGCCGACGCCGCCGGACGGTCGTCGCGGCCTCGACGAGGTCGGCGTCGCTGGCGGCGGCGACGGTGATACGGATCTCCCCGTGCCCTGTCGGCATCTCCACCTCGTAGCTGCCGTCTTCGGGCTCGACGAGGCGGGTCTCGCCGTCACAGCGGACGGCGACGAGTTCGCCGTCGGTCTCGCCGAGCACGCGCAGGCTGTTGCCGACGAAGTCGGTGTCGACCCGCAGCGACGGCGCCTGCGGCGTCTCGCGCTCGACGTAGCGCTCCCTGACGAACCGGGGGGTCTCGACCGGCTCGCCGGCGTCGACGCCGTGGGCGAGGCGGACGAACTGTGCCATCGACCACGCGAGCGGCGTCGCCGCGCCGGTGCCCTCGCCGAAGGTCCAGTCGAACGCCGTGCCGTGGGCGCGGTCCCACACCTGCTCGGCTATCATCCGGCCCTCGTTGGCGAAGGCGGCCATCGTCTCCAGCAGGTTTTCCGGGTCGTCCGGGCCGTCGTTGGTGCCGGCCCACAGCTCGTACTCGCCGCGCTCGCCGGTGAAGATGGGCCACAGTCGACCCTTGCTGTTGGCGGTCATCCGCCAGGGGGCGCCCTCCTCGTCGCCCTCCTGCTCGCCGTAGCCGTCGCCGTTGTAGCGGTAGAAGGCGGGGCCGTGGGGCGTGTCGACGCGGATGGCGTCGTCGACGACGTCGACGCTGTTCTGCACGACCTCGTCGTCGGCGGGCTTGATGCCCAGCCGGACGAGTTCGAGGAAGCCGGCGTCGATGATTTCGCGCTCGTCCAGCGTCGGCCCGCCGTTCGCGAGCGTTCGGAGGTTGCCGGCGTCGGGGTCGCCGTTGCGCGTCACCCGGACGTAGTACGGCGTCCGGTCGTGGCGCTCGACCCCGGTCTCGGTGGCGGTCCACTCGGCGACGCGGTCGGTCCAGTCGTCGGCCAGCGCCAGCCAGACGAGCGCGTCGCCGAAGGCGCCTTCCTCTATCGCGATGGAGCCGGCACAGGCGAGGCCGGCGACCTCCGCGGCGATGGACGACGGCGAGTAGCCGGCTTCCTCCTCCCAGCGCTCCTGTGCGGTTTCGGGCCCGTTGCGGGCGACGTAGTCGGCCGAGGCCTTGACGTTCTCGTAGTCGTAGGCGGCGCTCTCGAAGCCGACCCCGCGCTGTCGGAGGTGGTAGGCCATCACCGCCGGGAACGAGATGTTGTCCATCTGCTCGCCGCCCCAGCGGGTCCGCCCGTCGAGGTAGGTATTCTGGGGGATGAACCCGTGGTTGTCCTGCTGGTACTCGTAGATGTACTCGAGCTGGGCGCGGGCGGTGTCCACGTCGCCGACGGCGTCGAAGACGGTGAACACCTGATAGAGGTCGCGCGACCAGACGAAGTTGTAGCCGTACCCCTTGGCCTCGGCGGCGGCGACGGCCTCGCCCCACGGCACCGACGGGGAGGCGATGGAGGCGCCGCGGTAGCGCTTGTCCTCGACGGCCGCCAGCGTCATGAGCGCGGTGCGATACTGGGCGGTCAGCTCCGGGTCGTCGGCGACGGACTCCGGCAGCGGCTTGTCGTTCAGATACGACCGCCAGCTCTCGACGTAGTCGGTCCGGACGGTCTCGTACCCCCGGGTCAGCGCGCCGGCGGCCTCGCCCAGCGCGGCCGCGGTGTCGGCGTCCTCGCCGAAGCCCAGCCCGAGCGTCGACCGCACCGTCCGCCCGCTGCCGACGCCGCCGATGAGGACGACGTTCTCGTCGTCGACCGTCTCGACGGCCGGCGGTCGCTCGCCGGTGGCGAAGAACTCGCGCATGCGCTTCGACCCCGCGACGCCGGTCGTCGCCCAGTCGAAGCGGTCCTCGCTGGTCATCGCCACCGCGACGCTGTACACCTCGCTGTCGTCGTCCGTCAGCAGCGGCTCCGCCTCGTCGCCCTCGTCGAAGGCGCCGGCGTCGCGGGCGACGAGGTGGTAGCTCCCGCCCCGGCCTAGCCGGATGCCGCGGTCGGTCGCGCCGACGTTGGTGAGCGCGGTGTTGGCCAGCGCGTACACCTCGTACTCGTTGCCGTCGCGGGCCTGGAAGTCGACGTCGGCCAGCAGCGCGTCGTGGTCGGCGTCGGCGGCGTACTCGACGGTGAGCGACCACTCGTGACCCTGGCCGTCGCCGCGCTCGGCGATGTCGTGACGGAACAGCAGCGCGTCGTCGGCGACGATTTCGGCGGTGCGGTCGACGCTGTCGCTCAGGTCGGCCTTGCGGTCCTCGGCGTGGGTGCGCACCACGTACTCGGTGTCCTCGTCGGCGTCGACGACGAGAAAGTCCAGCGTCCGGAGGTTCATCAGGTCGACCCGGGGGAACCGCACCTCCGTCAGCGCCCCGGCGGTTAGGGTGAACCAGACGTTCGAGGACTCGGGTTCGTCGTGGTCGGCGACGGTGCCGACGCCGTACTTCTCGCCGGTGGTCCACACCGGTCGCTCGGCCGGCCCCGACGGCGTCGGCGCCGTCGAAGGGAGGGCGTCGTGTTCGCGCAGGAGCGCCGTCGCCTGCAGCCGCAGGGCGTGTGACCAGCACAACGGCGCCGCCGAGTCCGGTCGGCCGTCGTCGAACACCTGCTCGGGGAGGTAGCCGGCCTGGGTCGTCAGCGGCCCGTCCGGCAGCAACGCCTCGTACAGCTCCGTGGCCTCCGACAGCAGGGCCTCGCCGCGGGCGGTCTCGCCGGCCTCGACAAGGAGTGAGCCGAGCTTGGCGGCGGCGGTCGCCCCCCAGCCGGTCGCGACCGACCACACCTTCTCACCGGCCTGGTCGCCGCTGCGCCAGGTGTCGCCCTCGAAGCGGACGAGCCCGGCGACCGCGGAGCCGTCGGGGTCGCGGGCCAGCCCGTCGAGGGCGTGTTCGACGTGGGTCGCGACGCGGTCGCGGGCGGCGTCGGTCAGCCCGCCGAGGGCGTCGTAGGAGACGGCGGCGTCGACCAGCGCGAACGACGCCGAATCGTACCGGAGGTCGAGCTCGCCGCGGTCCCGGCGAAGCGCGTACATCTCCAGGGTGTCCGACCAGAAGGCGTCCAGCGCGTCGAACGTCGTCGCCGCGCGCTCGGCGGCGTGGTTCGCCACGTCGTCGGCGACCGGCGCGCGGGCGACCTCGGCGTAGGCCTGACAGAACGTCGCCGCGGTGTGGACGAACTGGCCGTCCATGTTCTCCCAGCAGTTCTGACAGCGCTCGGGCAGCCCCTCGTCGGTGAGGGTCGCGTCCAGCCCCTCGACCCCGTCGGCGACCGCCGCGGCGATGCCTTCACGCAGCGCTGCGGGCAGCCCGTCCCCACGCTCGCGGAGGGTCCGCGCGAGGTAGCTGACGACGCTGGCCGTCTGGTCGGCCTGGTACTCCGGGGAGTCGGCGGCGCCCTCGACGCGGGCGTTCGCCCAGCCGGGCGCGAGCGAGCCGTCGGAGGCCCAGACGCGGTGGGGCCAGGTGCCGTCGTCGAGCTGGGTGTCACAGAAGAAGCGGGCGCTCTCGCGCAGGCGGTCGTCGACGTCGAGGTCGAGGCGGTCGGCGGCGCCGAGTAGACGGCGTGAGACCTCCGCCTCGTCGCGGAACCAGGCGTAGCCGTAGCCGCCGGTGTGGGCGTAGAAGGGGTCGAACTCCGGGCCGGCGACGTGGGCGCCGGTCGGGGCGGTGAGCAGCGACAGCGCCCGCAGGTCCGCGCGGACGAGGTTCGCCCGCGGCGTCTCGTCGCCGACGTGGACCTCCGAGCGTTCACGGGCGCGCTCGCGGAGGTCGTCGGCGGTGCGGTTGGCGCTCGCACAGCGCCGGAGGTCCGCAAGCGCCGTCTCGCGGTCGACCTCCTCGTGGTTCGAGAGCTGGGTGACCAGCGTCGTCTGGGCGGCCCGGCCCTCCCGCTCCAGCGGCGCGGAGACGACGATGTCGCCGCTGAGGTGGGTGTCCTCGTACTGTTCCAACACCGCGTCCCGGGGGAACGAGAGGCCGTCCTCGGCCAGCAGCTCGTCGAAGCGTTCGGGAATCTGCCCGCGGACGTCGACGAGTCCCGTCGAGGCGGCGACGTAGTCGTGTTCCTGGCGGTGGAACACCTCGACCGCCCGAGCGGCGCCCGGCCCGTCGGGTCGTTCCGGACCGGCGTTCTCGTGGATGAGCCGGCCGACCTGTGTCTCGCGGCCGCCGGGGGCGAACGTCAGAAACGCCGTCAGGCGGGCGTTGGCCGGGATTTCGCCTCGGAGTTCGACGTGGGTGAGGTGGGCCCGACCGAGCGTGATGTCGAACTGGTGGACGGTGTAGGCTCCGGCGTCGTACTCCGTCTCGACCAGCGACGTCTCGCCGTAGTAGTGCTGTCGGACCGGGTCGAGGTCGTCGAACCACCGACGGTCGTCGTCGGTCTCGATGGCCAGCCGCGACCGGTCGATGCCGTGCAGCCCCGACAGCGGCGCGGAGTAGTCCCGCAGTCGGCCGGCGGGGTCGACGTACACCAGGCGGTCCCCGTGGCCGGAGAAGGCGCCGTCGCCCGTCCGTGCCTCCTCTGGGAACTGAGCACCGCGACGGCGCTTGTACTCGTTCAGCGCGGTTCGCAGTCGCATAGCGTCACACTGCGTCGCCGCGTCATAAGTCTTGACGGATGCCACAGGACTGGACGGCACTCACGCGGGTTGGCGGCCGTCGAGGCGAACCGAGCGCTCCCCGCCGTCAGGCCTTGTCGCGGACCAGGACACAAATGTCCGCGCCGCCGAACCGCTTACTATCCGTCACGAGAGAGGTGACGTATGGACGACCCATCCGCCGCGGAGCGCTCTCACCACCCCGGACCGCCGCAGTTCCTCGCCGTCGGCGAGTCCGTTCAGGTGGCGCCGAGAGACCCCGACCCCGAGGAGACGTACGATTGGCGCGTCGTCGCCGCGCCCGCAGACAGCGCCGTCGCGTTCGACGACGACCCCGTCCAGACGTTCGAACCGGACGTACCCGGCCGGTACGTTCTCGGCCTCGACGCCCCCGACGGCAGCCACCGACTGACGGCCCACGTGTTCCACGGCGAGCGCGCGGTGCCCGATACCGCCGGCCAGAGCGGCTCCGCCGGCGTCGTCGGCGCCGAGGGTGAACCGCCCGGCCACAGCGGCGACGCCGACGAGGAGGGGTCGGCCCGCGAGGAGGGGACGGCGACCGGCGGGCGCCCCCGGATCCGCCTCGGCGCTCGCGTCGAGGGCGACCACGCCGTCGTCGCCGCCGACGTGCGCCCGCACCCCGACGACGAGCGCGACCCCGAGGCGTTCGAGGTCGTCTTCCTGCCCGACGACCGCGACGACCTCGACGTCGCCGACCTCGACGTCTCGGGCCGGGAGGCGCGGGTCCCACTGTCGGCCGTCGACGGCACGGTCCGGATTCACGCCGTCGCCGTCGCCGATACCTACTCCGTCGCCGACGCCATCGAGCTGCGCCGGGCCGCCGGCGACGGCGGCATCGACGTCTCCGTGCCCGACCCCGAGGCGGCGACCGAGACCGCCGGCCGCGGCAGGGAGGTGCTCGCCCGCAACGTCAACGACCCGCCGGGGTGGGTCGCTGACGCGACGGTGTACGAGATTTACGTCCGCGGGTTCGTCGACGCCGACGAGGATCAGTCCCAGTTCGACGCCATCGCCGACCGCCTCGATTACCTCGCCGACCTCGGCGTCGACACGCTGTGGCTGACGCCGGTGTTGGAAAACGACGACGCTCCCCACGGGTACAACATCACGGACTTCTTCGCCGTCGCGGACGACCTCGGCGACCGCGCCGACTACGAGCGCTTCGTCGACGCCGCCCACGACCGCGACATGCGGGTGCTGTTCGACTTCGTCGCCAACCACTCCGCCCGTCAACACCCCTACTACGAGGACGCCGCCCGCGACCCCGACTCGGAGTACCACGACTGGTACGAGTGGCGCGGCCCCGGCCGGCCGGAGACGTACTTCGACTGGGAGAAGATAGCCAACTTCGACTTCTCGACGCTCGCGGTGCGCCGGCACCTGCTGGACGCCGCCGCCGAGTGGGCGTCGCTGGCCGACGGCTTCCGCTGTGACATGGCGTGGGCGGTGCCACGGAGCTTCTGGCAGGAGCTTCGGGACATGACGAAGGCCGAAGACCCCTCGTTCCTCCTGCTGGACGAGACCATCCCGTACATCCCCGACTTCCACGAGGGGATGTTCGACATCCACTTCGACACGACGACGTACTTCACGCTCCGGCAGGTCGGCCGCGGCGACGAGCCGGCGGCGGCGATCCTCGACGCCGTCGAGAGCCGCACCGACGCCGGGTTCCCCGACCACGCCGACTTTCTGCTGTACGCCGAGAACCACGACGAAACGCGGTACGTCGTCGAGTGCGGCGACGCCGCCGCCCGGGCCGCGGCCGGGGCGCTGTTCACGCTGCCGGGCGTGCCCATGGTGTACGGCGGCCAGGAGATCGGCCAGCGCGGGCGCCGGGACACCATCGCGTGGGACCACGCCCGCCCGGCGTTTCGCGACCACTTCCGTGGACTGTTGTCGCTGCGGGCGGACCACCCGACGTTGGGGCCGGCCGGCGACCTCCGGCGCGTCCCCCACGACGGCCCCGAGGAGACGGTCGCCTTCGAGCGCGTCGGCGACGAGCGGCTGGTCGTCGTGCTCAACTTCGGCGCCGAGGCGACGACCGTCGGCGTCGACCGGGCGGTCGCGGCGACGAACCTGCTAACCGGCGTCGACTGCGCCGCCGCAGACGGTCTCACGGTCGCGGACGTCGGCGTGTTCAGGATCGAAGAAACGGACGCGGGAACCGAAACGAACTCGAACTCGGAGTAAGCCGGAGCGAAGCGCTGTGCGGACCGCTCAGGTCCGGTCTTCGAGGAAGTCGGTGCTGAAGACGATGTACGCGAGCACCGAACAGAAGAGGATGGGCGGCAGAATCATGAATCCCCAGAGGGGGTCGATGCCCCAGATGAGCAGGAGTACGACGTCGCCGATGCCGATGGCGAGAAACGGCAGCGTCGCGAGCACCCCCTTCGCCCGTTTGCGTCCCTGCGCGGTCTCCGTCGGCGGTGCGGCCATACGCGCAGCGTTGGGTCCGGAACCGCAAAAAGCCGCCGTCACGCGGGTCGATACTGTTCAGACGAGCGGACAGCCCTCATCGGGTCCGCGCTGACGACGTGGAAACCTCACCCGGCGTCGGTTGGACGAGCCTCCGTCGCCCCCCGAACACCGCTTGCAGGTCGACCTCCGGGGGGCCCGCTCGGGCTCGTTCGGGACCGATCAATCCTCGACTCGCGAGGCCGCGGCGACGCCGGCGACCAGCAGCGCGAGCAGGCTCCCAGTGACGACGACGCCGGCGAGCGCGACCGCCACCGGCGTCCCCGGCACGGCGACGACGCCGTACAGCTGAACCGGCCCCTCGGCGTTGGTGCCGGCAAACCAGCCGACGGCGGCGGCGAAGCCGACGGTCAGCGCCGCGATGAGTCCCAGAGCCGTGCGTCCGGCCCGGTCGCTCACCGTCGCGTCGCCCGCCGCGTCGACCACGCCGTCGCCCCGGGTGTCGCTCATGTCGGAGTCGAGGCGCTCGGGCTCCCTGTCGCTTGCGGTCCGCGGCGACTCCGGCGCCCGTGGGACGCGGGACTCGGGACGGCCGATTTTTACGCCGCCGCCGCGGAATCCTCGCCGTGACCGACCACGACCTCGACGCGACGCTGCCGGCCGGAGTCAGCGTCGCCGACCTGCTCGACCGCGCCCGCGACGCCTACGAGGCGGCGCACGTGCCGTACTCGGAGTACCCCGTCGGGGCGGCGCTCGCGACGACCGACGGCGAGGTGTTCGTCGGCTGCAACCTCGAAAACGCCAACTACAGCAACAGCCTCCACGCCGAGGAGGTCGCCGTCGGCGACGCGGTCAAGCGCGGCCACGGGGAGTTCGCCGCCTTGGCGGTCGCCTCCGCCGCCGCCGACGGCGTCACCCCCTGCGGGATGTGCCGACAGACGCTCGCGGAGTTCTGTGACGCCGACCTGCCCGTCCTCTGTGACGAGGGCGACGACGTGGCCGTCTACCGCCTCGGGGAGCTGATTCCGGAGGCCATCTCACTCGCGGACCTCGACGCCGCCGACGCCACGTCCGGGGAGTGAGGCCCCTGTTTTCGTGTGTTTCGCGGCGGTCGTCGGCCGTCGGCCGTCGGCGGCCGTCGCTCGACTCATCGACGCCGGCGCTCTCACTCGTCCTCGACGACCGTCTCGGTGACGGTCACGCCCTTCGAGGCGAGATGGCGCATCTGCTTGCGGGCGAACTCCTCCTCGCGGGTGCCCTGGGTCGCGAGGACGTAGACGCGGGCCCGCCCCATCGGCCGCATCGCGCGGCCGGCCCGCTGTGAGCCCTGTCGCCGAGAGCCGCCCAGTCCGGAGGCGACGACTGCGAGTTCGGCGCTGGGGAGGTCGATGCCCTCGTCGCCGACGCGGGAGACGACCAGCAGCTCGCGCTCGCCGTCGCGGAACTGCTCGAACAGCTGCTCCCGGCGGGCGTGGCGGGTCTCCCCGGAGACGAACGGCACGTCGAGGGCGTCGGCGATGGCCTCACCCTGGTCGAGGTACTCGACGAAGACGAGCGTCATCGCGCTCTCGTTGGCCGCTCGGAGGCGACGGATGTCGTCGATCTTCCCCGGGTTCGACGCCGCGAGCTGGCGACGCTCGCGGCCGTGGGTGCTGTCCCAGGCGTTGCGCGCCTCCTCGTCGCCCCAGGGCACCTGCCGGATTTCGACGCGGGGCTCGGCGACGAAGCCGGCGTCGAACAGCCGCGACCAGTCGGTGCCGATGGGCGGGCCGACGAGCGTGTATATCTTCGTCTCGTCGTCGGACTCGCGCACCGGCGTCGCCGACAGGCCCAGCCGGTGGCGGCTCTGGAGGTCCGCCGCCCGTCGAAAGACCGGCGCGGGGATGTGCTGGGCCTCGTCGAGGACGACCAGCCCCCACTCGCGGTCGTCGAAGACGTGGCGATGGCGGTCCATCCCGGCGGTCTGATAGGTGGCGACCGTGACCGGACGGACCTCCTTGGTGCCGCCGTGGTACTCGCCGACGTGCGCCGCCGACAGCGACGTGTGCCTGCGTAGCTCCTCGCGCCACTGTCCGGCGAGTTCGCGGCTCGGGACGAGAATCAGCGTCTCCGCGCCGACCGCGGCGAGCACCCCCGCGGCGGCGACGGTCTTGCCCGACCCCGGGGGGCCGACGAACACGCCGGCCCGTTTCTCCATGAACGTCTCGACCCACTCGCGCTGGTACCCCCGGAGGTCGGTCGTCAACGCTACGTCGATGGGGTCGCCGCCGTCGAGGTCACGCTCGTCGACGACGGGGTAGCCCGCGTCGTACAGCGTGCGCTTGACGGTCGCGATCTCCTCGTCGTTCACCCACGCCTCCGTCTCGGAGATGGGCGCCCGGAGGGCGTCATCGGGAAGCTTCTGCTCGGCGACGTTGCCCATCAGCTCCTCACTCTCGGCGACGAGGACGACGTACCCGTCCGCGTGGGTCTCCAGCCGGAACCGATGGGCGCGGTGCCACTGGCTCTCGACCCACTCCTCCAGCGACGGCGCCCGCCGGGGGAGCACCGACCGCATCGTCACCAGCAGCTCGGCGAGCTCCTCGAAGGGCGCGTTCCAGACGTCCTCCTCGCGAATCCGATAGAGATAACCCCGCGTTCCCGGGTCGGTGCCGGTGGTGTCCACCAGGTGTGCGAACTGCGAGAGCTGTGCGCGGGTGAACTGCGTCGGCCGGTCGACGACGACCTCCCGGCGGTCGGGAAAGAGCACGACCCGCTCGTCGTCGGCGAGGTCGCCCCACTCCGTCGGGTACCACACGTCGTCGAGGTGGCTCACGTCCGCGCGCTCGACGACGTCGTCGCCGGCGAGCGCATCGAGCGCCTCGGCCGCCCGCGCCTGGGAGACGCCGGCGTGGTCGGCGAGGGCGGTCGCCGTTAACAACGGGTCGCCCGCGTCCGCGAGCGCGTCGTGGACGGCGTCGCGGCCGAGGCTTGTCCCCTCGGCCTCGCTGGCGTCGGAAGTCTCGGGAGCGTCGCCGTCGTCGGTGTCGCTCATCGGCCCATCGTACTCGCCCGTCGTTCAAACGGACTGCGGTCGAAGGGGAGTCGGTCGCTCAGGAGCGAGCCCGACAGCGACGGTCGCTGATGGTCCGCTTCGAGCGGAACCGGCTGCCGCAGTCCTCGCACTCGACCCACGGGCGGCCGTGCTCGGTGACGACCCGGTGTCCCTGCAGCTCGAAGGGGAGTCGCACCGACCGGGGGCGGATGGCGGCCGAGCGGGGTTCGTCCGGGCGCTCGCTCAGGGCCGCCCGCAGCGCGATGGTCTCGACGTCGTCATCGGTCCAGCGGTCGGCGGCCTCGGCGGCCGCCCTGTCGGCGAGTTCGGTCCAGGCGGTGACGACGACCGGCGAGGCCGTCTCCGTGTCGCCGACGACGACGACGACGCGGACCCCCTCGCGGACGACGGCGAAGCGCCAGCCGTCGTCGGTGTTCCACCGGAGCTGACCGCGCTCGATGGCCGCGCTCACGTCGTCGAGCGTGACGTAGCGTCCGACCTGGCGCAGTCGCTGGCGGAAGTGTTCGGTGCCAGCGTAGATAGTCGGGTCACGAACTGGCGGGTCCTCGGGGCGACGGCGGCCCGAGGGTGCTCGTGGGTCGGCGTCCGACCGGCGGTACCCATCGGGGTCGGGCGCCTCCCTGGCGCCCGACACTCGCTGTCGGGATGCCACTGCGTACCCGTATGAAACGGAGGGTTAATGCTTTTGTGCCGTTTCGGCTCAGCTCAGCAGGCCGAGGTTCTCGATGCGGTCGACGATCTCTTCGACAGCCTCGCTGGCGTCGGCGGTGCGTTTGCCCCCGGTGATGACGATTTTCCCGGAGCCGAACAGCAGGATGACGACCTCCGGCTCGTCCATCCGGTAGACGAGGCCGGGGAACTGCTCGGGCTCGTACTCGACGTCCTCCAGCCCGAGCCCGATGGCGAGGGCGTTGAGGTTGAGGTTGTGCCCGAGGTCCGCGCTTGAGACGATGTTCTGGACCGTGATGTCCGGGTCGTCCTCGACGGGAATCTGCAGTCCGCGGAGCTTCTCGAAGATGATGCCCAACGCCTCGTGGACGTCGTCGATGCTTTTGGCACCCGTACAGACGATCTTCCCCGAGCGGAAGATGAGCGCCGCCGCCTTCGGCTCGTGTGTCCGGTAGACGAGGCCGGGGAAGTTGTCCGGGTTGAAGTCGGCTCCCGGGAGGTCCTCTGCGAGCGCCTCGAGGTCAAGCTCCTGTCCGATACCGGTCGATGCGACCACGTTCTGAATCTCAATGGAGTCTGCCGGCGAGGTCATCGTTCGTGTGTTTTTCCTCACCCCACACTTATAAACGGACTCCTTATAAAGACCGGGGTCAACGCGAACGCGACTGAACGACGGTTTAGGTGTGCGTCAAATCAGACCGAACTTCGGCCGGTGCGATTAGACGAATGTTTCATCCCGTGCGCGTGATGGGACCACGTTCGAATCTGTCATCGACGTTCGAATATGGAACTAATCCGTGCGGCTTAAGTGTACCCCTGCCATCGAGTGTAATGCGAAGAAGTGGGCGCGGTCGGACGACCGTGCCTCGGACCCGGCGACATCTCGTCGCCCGATGCGGATGGAAGGGCTTAAGACCCTCCCCGCACTCAATTTAGGTCCGGAAGAGATGAGGATTCCGCCCCTCCGGTCCGCCGGAAGACGGTCTCTGACGTGAGCCTTGGTAGTTCGGTGCCACCCGGTCGCGGTGACCTCGTGGCAGCGAACGTGGACCTATGCAATTGATTGGTGATTCTCTCCCACACGGGAGACAATCCCGCCACCCCCTCGCCCTTTCGGGCGAGGACATTCCGGTTGATCCTGCCGGAGGTCATTGCTATTGGGGTCCGATTTAGCCATGCTAGTCGCACGAGTTCACACTCGTGGCATATAGCTCCGTAACACGTGGCCAAACTCCCCTCCAGAGAGCCATAACCTCGGGAAACTGAGGCTAATCGCTCATACTCGAGTCAGACTGGAAATCGTCGACTCGTCGAAACGCTCCGGCGCTGGAGGATGTGGCTGCGGCCGATTAGGTTGACGGTGGGGTAACGGCCCACCGTGCCGA
>JBDGTQ010000024.1:0-63270 GCA_042216705.1 Halolamina sp.
TGGGCCCGCTCGGATTTGAACCAAGGACGAAGCGGTTATGAGCCGCTCTCTCTAAACCGGACTGAGATACGGGCCCGCGTCCGACCTTTCCGCCGTCGGGGCCTATCAAAGTTGTTCTCCGCGTCGGCGAAGCGGTCACTCGCGAGTCGGTCTCGAAGAGCAGCGACGCCACCGCCAGGGCTCGAACCTGGGACAACCTCGTTAACAGCGAGGTGCTCTACCAGCTGAGCTACGGCGGCGCGCACACCAACGTAGCGGGGGGTCATCTGATATGGCTTTCGCTTCCGTGCCGGCGCCGGCGGGGGAATCGCGGGTGCGCACCGACACGCTTTCGCACCGCCGCGGCCAACGCCGTGGCATGAGCGACCTCGCGGCCGTCGTCGACGACGTCGCCGAGCGGGTGACGCCCGACCCCGAGGAGCGACGCCGCCTGGAGCGGGTCGCGGCCACCCTAACCGACCGCGCCGAGGCGGCCGTCGCCGACCTCCCGGTCGCGGCGGACGTGCTCCGGGTCGGCTCGACCGCCCGCGGCACCTGGCTGGCCGGCGACCGCGACATCGACCTCTTCGTGCGGTTCCCCGCCGACCTCGACCGCGAGGAGCTGGAACGCTACGGCCTCGACGTCGGCCACACGGTGCTCCCCGACGGTCACGAGGAGTACGCCGAACACCCCTACGTCACGGGCACCCACGAGGGGTTCGACGTCGACTGCGTCCCCTGCTACGACGTCGACAGCGCAGCGGACATCCGCTCGGCGGTCGACCGCACGCCGTTTCACACCTCCTACCTCGCCGACCGGATGGACGACGCCCTCGCCCGCGAGGTGCGCGTGTTCAAGCGGTTCGCGAAGGGGGTCGGCGTCTACGGCAGCGACCTCCGGACGGAGGGGCTGTCGGGATATCTCGCCGAGCTGCTCGTCGTCGAGTACGGTGGCGTCGAGACGCTTCTGGAGGCGGTCGCGGAGTGGTCGCCCCCGGTCCGACTCGACCCGGCGGACCACGGCACCGAGACGTTCGACGACGCCCTCGTCGTCGTCGACCCGACCGACCCCGGCCGCAACGTCGCCGCGGTCTGCTCGGCGGCGAACGTCGCCCGGCTGCAGCACCACGCCCGCGAGCTGCTCGCCGACCCCCAGGTGGCGCCGTTTTTCCCCGACCCGCCCGAGCCGATGTCGCCCGCGACCGTGAAGTCTCACCTCGACCGCCGGGACAGCCACCCGGTCGCCGTCGTCTTCGCCGCCCCCGACGTGGTCGAAGACCAGCTGTATCCCCAGCTCCGGCGGTCGCTGGGCGGGGTCCGCGACGAACTCGCCCGTCGCGGGTTCGAGCCGCTGCGGGCGACCGTCCTCGCCGCTCGCGAGGGAGCCGACGGCGACGGGGACGGCGACGCAGACGGTGACGGCGTCGACGCCGAGAACTCCGCCCACGACCTCCCCGTCAACGGCCCGCCGGCCGCGCTGCTCGTCGAGTGCGCGGTCGCGACGCTGCCGGCCGTCGAGCGCCACGAGGGGCCGCCGGTCGCCGTCCGCGACCACGCCGAGGGGTTCTTCGAGGCCTACGCCGCCGACGACGCGACGTACGGCCCGTTCATCGACGGCGACCGCTACGTCGTCGAACGCGAGCGCGACGTGACCACGCCCGAGGCGCTGCTCCGGTCGGATGCGCTGTTCGACGTCGCCCTCGGCACGCACGTCGCGTCGTCGCTGGCGGCGGACCACGCGGTGCTCGTCGGCGACGCGGTCGCGCGACTGGCCGAGCCCTTCGGCGAGGAACTGCGGGAGTACTTCGAGCCGAGCGTCTGAGACCGCGTCGTTACCGCCCGCGGCGGGCCGCGCTCACGACAGCCCGTGGCGCTCGCGCAGGTCGGCGACCAGCTCACGGGTCGCCTCGTCGGGGTCGTCGTCGGGGGCGACCGGCTCCCGGCCGTCGAAGGTCTCGTGGACGGCGACGACGCTCTCCGAGAGGGTGTCGAGCGCGTACCCCCCTTCGAGGACGAACGAAAGCGGAAGGTCGCGCTCGGTCGCGAACGTCTGCAACCGGTCGGTCAGCGCCGCGTACCCCTCCGTCGAGACGCGCATCCGCGAGATAGGGTCGTGACGGTGGGCGTCGAACCCCGCCGAGACGACCAGCAGGTCCGGGTCGAAGGCGTCGAGCGCCGGGAGAACGGCCGCGTCGAGAACGTGGCAGTAGTCGGCGTCGCCTGCGCCGGCCGACAGCGGCGCGTTGAGCACGGTGGCGCCGTCGGTCTCGTCGGCCGCGCCGGTGCCCGGATAGATGCCGTCCTCGTGAATCGAGGCGTAGAAGCGGTCGTCGTCGCCGGCGAAGACGTCCTGCGTCCCGTTGCCGTGGTGGACGTCCCAGTCGAAGACGGCGACGCGGTCGACGCCGTCGCGCTCGGCGGCGGTCTCGGCGGCGACGGCGGCGTTGTTGACGAAACAGAACCCCATCGCGTCGTCGGTGACGGCGTGGTGACCCGGCGGGCGCCCGAGCGCGAACGGCGTCTCGCGGCCGTCGGCGCCGTCGAGCGCGGCCTCGGCGGCCCACTGGGCCAACCCCGCCGACTGCAGGACGGCGTCGTGCGTGCCGTCGCTGGCGACGGTGTCCTGGTCCCACTCGCCGCCGCCGCCGGCACAGAACCGCTCGAACTCGTCGACGTAGTCGGCGTCGTGGACGGCCGTCAGCGCGGCGCGGTCGGCGGGGTCGGCGTCGACGTACTCGACGCCGTGGCGCTTGGCGAGGCCCTCACGGAGCGCCCGGAGGCGGTCGGCCGTCTCGGGGTGGCGAGCGCCGGTGTCGTGGTCGAGACAGCGCTCGCTGTAGCCGAACTTCATTCGAACAGGGAGAAGTACGTCTCGATGTCCTCGGCCTGGACCGTCCGACGGTCGGCGTGCCGTGCGAGCGTCGTTGCGGCCGCGGCGACGTTGTCGGCGTACTCCTCTAAGACGTCCGCCAGCGCGATGCGGGCCTCCATGGCGACGCGAAAACGGTCGTCGATTCGGAGTCGTGCGATGCGGTCGACGGGGGCGATGGGGAGTGTGAGTTCGTCCCGTGAGACGACCTGCTCGACGCCGAAGTCCGCGGCCATCAGCGTCTTTCGACCGTTCGCTGCGGCCCCGTCGGCGGCTTCCACCGCGAGTTCGGCGCCGTGGCTCTGGATGCGCCGGGCCAGAGCCTCGGCTGCGTCGGCGCTCACCCGGAGGTCGCCGGCGTTGCGGCGGATGATGTCGTCCACCGGGGCGAACGGCAGCTCAACGCTCATACCCGCATACGGGTCCGTACGGCGTATAACGCTTTTCGTTAGGGTGAGCGCCCGAGAGCGCCGCGCTCGGACGTCGCGAGAGTCGTCGCTCTTGGCCGACCGAAACCGCGTGTGCCGCCACGGCGGCGGCCGAGCACGCGACAATGCGCGCATCGTCGCGGCGGCCGGCGGAGGCCCCTACCCTGTGTTCCCGTCCGGGCCGCGACGTGTCGGACTCTGCAGCCGAGGATAAGTGCCTTTCCGAAGCGTCTGACGGTTCGCTGACGCGCTCTCGGGTCGGGTCGACCCACGACACGACATCACTCGGCCGGCGCTCGCCTCAGGCGCCGTCGACGAGGCGCTCCAGGTGCGACGGCGGGACGGCGCCGCGGGCAGCGTGGTCGCCGTAGGCGAACGTCGGGACGCCGGTGACGCCGTAGCGCGTGGCGTCCTCGAAGGCCTGCTCCAACCGGGCCGTCCACGTCTCGCTGTCGACGGCCGCACGGACCTCGTCGGCGTCGAGACCGACGTCGGCCGCGACGTCGGCGAGCACGTCCGGGTCGCCGATGTCGCGGTGGTCGTCCCAGTAGGCGACGAAGACGGCGTCGTCGAAGGCCTCGAACTGCTCGGGACGTTCCTCCCGAACGTACAGCGCCGCCTGCTGGGCGTTCCAGGAGTCGATGTCGGGCACCTCGTCGAACTCGACCGCGACGCCGTACTCCTCCTCGAGGCGGGCGATGTTCTCGCGGACCTGCTCGAAGTACGCCTCGTCTTTCCCGTCGTCGACGTCGTGGTCGATGGACCCGTCCTCGTCGCGCTTCTGTCCCCTGAGGTCGAAGGGGTGCCACTCGGTCTCGATGGGCTCGTCGCGGTCGGCCTGGAACTGCGACAGCGACTCTCGGCCGAGGTAACAGAACGGACAGACGTAGTCGGAGAACACGACGATAGACTCGTCGGCGGCTGACTGACTCATGCGACATCATCTGGACGGCCCAATCAAAAGAGCACGGCCCGGGTGTGGCGGGACCGCGCACGACCCCGCGTGTGGGCGGTCCGCACGGGCGTCACGCGGAGACGACACCGGAATCGTCCGCTCACTCGGTCCGGTCAGCCCACGCCACCTCCGTCAGGCCGTCCGCCTCGGCTGAGGCCACCAGCGCACCGTTCGACACCGTCACGGCGGCCGCCGGTGTGGACCCGCACGGTCACAACCGTCGGAACGGGCGGCACTACGTCTATCCGCCCGCCTGCGACGACCTTTGGGCGGCTCAGACGAGGACGCTCGGCAGCACCAGCAACAGCCCGACCGCCGCCGCGACGAGCACGGCGCTGGCGGTGACGAGCAGGCCGCGCCGAAGGCGTTCGCCGGCCGCGTTCTCTCCGTCGGCGTACGACATCAAATCGATACTCTCGGAGATAGAATAAAAATCATTCCCACCGAGTATCAGGTGTGAGAACTGGCGAGTGGATTACGTCGCGACGGCGCCGAGGGTGCCGGCGGATTCGGCGGCCGACAGCAGCTCCTGGTAGCGGTTAC
The DNA here is from genome assembly GCA_042216705.1 of Halolamina sp. Taxonomy (GTDB): domain Archaea; phylum Halobacteriota; class Halobacteria; order Halobacteriales; family Haloferacaceae; genus JBDGTQ01. Next base: position 4,775 of record JBDGTQ010000024.1, read on the forward strand.
GGATGGTGACCTCGCTCATGTCGGTGGCGTCGCTGACCTCCGACTGGGTGAGGTTCTCGTTGCAGAGGATGCCGGCGGCGTAGATGGCCGCGGCGGCGAGGCCGACCGGCGACTTCCCGCTGTGGACGTTCTCCGCCTTAGCGGTCTCCAGCAGGTCGCGAGCGCGGCGCTCGGCCTCGTCGCTGAGGTCGAGGTCGGAGGCGAACCGCGGGAGGTATTCGAGCGGGTCGGCGGGCTGAACTTCGAGGCTCAGCTCCCGGACGATGTAGCGGTACGCCCGCTTGAACGTCTCCTCTTCGACCCGAGAGACGGTCGCGATCTCGTCGATGGAGCGGGGGACGTTGCCCATCCGGGCGGCGGCGTGCAGCGAGGCGGTGGCGATGCCCTCGATGGACCGTCCCGGCAGGAGGTCGTTGCTCAGCGCCTGCCGGTAGATGACGGAGGCCGTCTCGCGGACGTTCTCCGGGAGCCCGAGGGCGGAGGCCATCCGGTCGATCTCGCCCAGCGCCTGCTTCAGGTTGCGCTCCTTGTGGTCGCGGGTGCGGAACCGCTCGTTCCAGGTGCGCAGCCGCTGCATCTTCTGGCGCTGGTTCGACGACAGGGTGTTGCCGTAGGCGTCCTTGTCCTGCCAGCCGATGTTCGTCGACAGCCCCTCGTCGTGCATCATCTTCGTCGTCGGGGCGCCGACGCGGCTCTTCTCGTCTTTCTCCTTGGAATCGAACGCGCGCCACTCGGGGCCGCGGTCGATCTCGTCCTCGTCGACGACGAGCCCGCACTCCTGACAGACCGTCTCGGCGTTGCCGGCCGCGAGGTCGCCGCCGCATTCGGGGCAGGTGAGCTCGTCGGTCGACGGCTGCTCGTCCAGTCGCTCGTCGTCGCGTTCGTTCTCGTCTTCGTCCTTGTATCGGGTGGGTTGCGCTCGGCTCATTGGGTGGTTGGATTGGCGCCCAGCGAGAACGGCGAGAGCGCTGGGCTACTCTGTCTTCGTTACAACACAAGGCCCGAGCGCTAATAAATCTGTCGTCCCCGTCTGATTGTGCGGGCCGACGCAGTACCGCGTTTTTGAGCGACCGACGGGGAAGGATTTATACCTTCGCTCGTGGGCCGGTTCACCATGGGTTAACGTCACACGAAAGGAACGCGTCCCGGTCGCCTGATACCCCGGTGACGGGACGGGACGGGAGTTCAGGCGAAGTTGACAAACGCGTCCAGCCTGTCTCGGGCCTCCGAGAGCACGTTCGAGCCGTGGAAGACCAGCAGGGCGTCGAACTCGACGTCGAGGTCGAGCAGCCGGACGAGGTTCTCCTCGGCGGCGACGAGGTCTTCCGAGAACCGCGCCGGCGGGAGAATCGGGTAGCCGGCGGGCAACCCGCGCTGGTCGGCGCCACAGACCGCGTCGCCGGCGACGACGATGCCCGCGTCGGCGTCGACGAGGGCGTGGTTGTCCGGCTGGTGGCCGGGGACGTGGACCGCACGGAACGGGCCGACGCTATCGCCGTCGCCGTACCGGACGACCGCGGCGTCGTCGAGGTGCTCGACCGACGACTGCTCGGGGAGGTGGACCGTCGGGTCGTGAGCCTCGGCGAGCCGGCGGACGCCGCCGACGTGGTCCGGGTCGGCGTGGGTGACGACGACCCGCTCCGGCGGTCCGACCGGCGCCGCCTCCAGCTCCGCCAGCAGTCGGTCGGCCGTGTCGGGAAGCCCGGCGTCGACCAGCGTCGGTCGGTCGGCGTCGAAGAGGTACGCGCGGATGTCGCGGTCGTCGTGCAGCGACAGTTCGTACACCTGCGGGAGGATTTCCTCGGGCACGTATCCGGGTACGACCGCAGCCGACCTAAGTGTCGGGACCCACGGCGCGGTACTGGTCGGATGAGAGCGCACCCACAGGCGGTTCCGCATCGGCGACGTGGAAACCCCCTGACGGCTGCGCTCCTGCGGCTCGCTGCGCGCCTCGCGCCCTCGCCGCCCCCGGGCGCTGCGCTGGTACGTCGCCGGGGTCCGCGCAGCCGCCGGCCCCTTTCAGTCCCGCCCTGGGTTGGTCAGTCGGGCCTCCATCGCGTATCTGAACGCCAGCCCCAGCGTGGTCCGTGCCGACGTTATCAGTCCGCGCGGAGGCGACAGCCGTCGGTGTACTCGACGCCCTCGACGCTGTCGATGGCGTCGTCGCCGCACACCGGACAGTCGGGGTTGGACGCGTACGGCACCGTCTCGACGCTCATCGCCATCGCGTCGTAGAACAGAAGCCGCCCGGAGAGGGGGTCGCCGGCGCCGAGCAACAGCTTCACCGCCTCCGTCGCCTGGATGCATCCCACCGTCCCGGGGAGGACGCCGAGGACGCCCGTGCTCGCACAGTCCGGCGCCTCCTCCGGGCCGGGCGCCTCGGGGAACAGACAGCGATAGCAGGGGCCGTCGGGGGTCAGCGTCGTCGCCTGCCCCTCGAACTTGTAGATGGCGCCGTGAGCGACCGGGGTGTCGTGGATGCGCGCGGCGTCGTTGATCATGTACCGCGTCGGGAAGTTGTCCGAGGCGTCGAGGACGACGTCGTAGTCGGCGACCAGCCGCTCCACGTCGTCCGTATCCAGCCGTGTCTCGTGGGTCTCGACGGTCACGTCCGGGTTGAGGTCGGCGACGAACGCCGCCGCCGACTCGACCTTCGGCCGTCCCACGTCGGCGTCGGCGTGGACGACCTGGCGCTGGAGGTTCGAGCGCTCGACGTGGTCGTCGTCGACGATACCGAGCCGGCCGACGCCCGCGGCCGCGAGATACTGGATGGCCGGAGAACCGAGCCCGCCCGCGCCGACGACGAGGACGCTGCCGTCCAGCAGGTTCGATTGGCCCTCCGGACCGATCTCGTCCATGATGATGTGCCGCGAGTAGCGGTCCAGCTGGGTGGCGTCCAGCGAGAGGCTCATTATCTGTCCGTTCGTCGCCCGCGTGAAAACGCTTGTCGGGTCGACGCGCCCGATGCCTGCCTCGTCGGGTCGGTATGCTCAACGACTGCCGCCGACCGACTCTCGCTCTCTCCCGTGTCGCCACCATCACGCCCTTGCCGCCGCCGCTCGACGCGACGAACGTGACCGTTCCAGAGACGACCCGACGGTACCACCTCGGGCGCCGCCCGGACGGACTACCCGACAACGACGTGTTCGAGCGCCGCGAGGTCGACGTGGCCGAGCCCAGTCCCGGCGAGGTGTGCCTCCGCGTGTTGTACCTCTCGGTCGACCCGTACATGCGCGACCGGATGCGGGCGGGAGAGTCATACTCCGAGCCGTGGGCCGTCGGCGATCCGCTGCGTGGCGGCGCTGTCGCCGAGGTGGTGGCGTCCGACGGCGGCGGCTTCGACCCCGGCGACCTCGTCGTCGGTAACCTCCCCTGGGCCGAGTACGCGACCGTCGCGAGCGGGCGCCTGAACGCAGTCGACGTCGGCGACCAGCCGGTCTCGACGGCGCTGGGCGTGCTGGGGATGCCCGGCCGGACCGCCTACTTCGGCACCACCGAGGTCGCGGCGCCCGGGCCCGGCGACACGTTCGTCATCACCGGCGCCGCCGGCGCGGTCGGGTCGACAGCCGGACAGCTCGCCCGGCTGGCCGGCGCGGAGGTCGTCGGCTTCGCCGGCAGCGACGAGAAGTGTCGCGTCGTCGAGTCGGAGTTCGGCTTCGACGCCTGTCTCAACTACCGGTCGGTCGAGGACTACGGCGCGGCGTTGGACGACCGCGTCGACGGCGTGGACTGCTACTTCGACAACGTCGGCGGCCCCATCACCGACGCCGTCTTTCCGCGGCTAAACGTCGACGGTCGCGTCGCCGTCTGCGGGCAGATCTCGCTGTACAACGAGTCGTCGACGCCGACCGGCCCGCGGAAGCTGCCGGGGCTCGTCCGGTCTCGGGCGACGGTCGAGGGCTTTCTCGTCCGCGATTTCGCTCCCCGGTACGCTGAGGCGACCCGGCGGCTCCGGGAGTGGGTCGCCGCCGGCGACGTCGCCTACCGCGAGACGGTGAGCGAGGGGCTGTCGAGCGCGCCCGAGGCCTTCCGCGGGCTGTTCCGCGGCGACAACGTCGGAAAACAGCTCGTGCAGGTCGCCGAGCGGTAGTGATAGACGGCCGACGGGCAGCACCGCCCGGTCCGGAGCGAGCGCTACGCGGACGCTCCGAACCGGAGAAGTCGACGGCGCGGCAGGGGGCCGTTATTTCCCTTCGCGGTCGTTCGAGCGGACGCTCGGACGGGTCTTCTCGGCGCCGGTGCCGCGGTTGTTGAGGCCGCGGTTGTCGCGGCCAGCGTTGGTAAGCCCGCGGAAAGCGCGGCCCTTCTGGTCGTCGCTACAGATCCAGTTCAGGTCGTCGTCGGTCTCGATGGCCGGATGCTCGGGGTCGACCATGACGACCTCGAACCACTTCTGGGAGCCGTCCTCGCCGACCCAGTAGGAGGCCAGCGTGCGCAGGTTCGGGTACTTGCGCGCGACGCGCTGTTCGCCGATGCGCTGGACGGAGGTCCGACGGCCCAGGCGGTTGACGCCCTGGCGCTTGGTCCGGCGGCCGGCGGTGAACCGCTGCTTGCGAGCGCCGCCTTTCCGGACGGAGACGCGCGCGACGACGATGCCCTGCTTGGCCTTGTAGCCCAGTTCGCGAGCCTTGTCCAGCCGGGTCGGGCGGTCGATGCGTTCGATGGCGCCCTGGTCGCGCCACTCCTGTTTTCGTTGCCACTGCAGCTCGGCGAGCTTCCCGTCGTCCGGGTCCCGCCAGGCTTCCTTGATGTGAGAGTAGAAGCTTTTTGCCATGGGTGGTCCGCGGGCGCTTGCGATTCGACGGCGACGCCGTCACATGTCGTCCCGTCCGTCGCCGAAGGCGCGGTACGGGTGCCCACTGGCGGCCCACACTGCCAGCGAGTTACGACGACGTTCTCCGCTGAGGGGTTTAATCACTTCGAAAGGACGTTGAGGAGCGTGACGGGTGGGCGATGGGCGTCGTGGCGGGTCCGACTCCGACGGAGGGCCGTCCGCGTCCGATCGCTCGCGTCGCCGAGTCGGTGCCGCCGCAGCTGCCGCGTCCGCCCGTCCGTCCCGTGGGCCCCGCTCTCACGCTTGCAAAGCATACTTACCGCCAACCGGACAAACCAGTTTCAATGAGCAGCGACGCCGAGGGAGCGAGCGAGGACCGCCGGCAGTACGAGTTCCGGAAGGTGCTCGACGAGCTCGACGAGTACGAGGGCTCGGGCACCCAGCTCGTCACCATCTACGTCCCCGACGACCGACAGGTTTCCGACGTCGTCCAGCACGTCACGCAGGAGCACTCCGAAGCCTCGAACATCAAGTCCAAACAGACCCGCACCGCCGTTCAGGACGCGCTGAAATCCATCAAAGACCGGCTGAAGTACTACGACACCTACCCGCCCGAGAACGGGCTGGTGCTGTTTTCCGGCGCCGTCGACAGCGGGGGCGGCCAGACCGAGATGGTGACGAAGGTGCTCGAATCGCCGCCCGAACCCGTCCAGTCGTTCCGCTATCACTGCGACTCCAACTTCCTGACGGACCCGCTGGAGGAGATGATGGCCGACAAAGGGCTGTTCGGCCTCATCGTCCTCGACCGCCGGGAAGCCAACGTCGGCTGGCTGAAGGGCAAACGCATCGAGCCCGTCAAGTCCGCCTCCTCGCTGGTCCCCGGCAAGCAGCGTAAAGGCGGGCAGTCCGCCCAGCGGTTCGCTCGCCTACGTCTGGAGGCCATCGACAACTTCTATCAGGAGGTCGCCGGGATGGCCAACGACCTGTTCGTCAACGAGCGCCACGAGCTGGACGGCATCCTCGTCGGCGGCCCCTCGCCGACGAAAGACGAGTTCCTCAGCGGCGACTACCTCCACCACGAGCTGCAGGACAAGGTCCTCGGGAAGTTCGACGTCGCCTACACCGACGAGTCCGGGCTGCACGACCTGGTCGACTCCGCACAGGAGGTGCTGGCCGACCAGGAGATCATGGCCGACAAGCGGGAGATGGAGGAGTTCTTCGAACTGCTCAACACCGGCGGCAAGGCCACCTACGGCTTCGGCCCGACGCGTGAGAACCTAGTGATGGGCGCCGTCGACCGGCTCCTGCTCAGCGAAGACCTCACCGACGACGTGGTCGTCTACGAGTGCCCGAACGACCACGAGGAGTACGAACTCGTCGACCGCCGCCACGACACCCCCGACCACGAGTGTGCGACCTGCGGCGAGGCGGCCGAGCCGGCCGACCGCGAGGACGTCGTCGAACACCTGATGAACATCGCCGACCAGCGCGGCACGGAGACGAAGTTCATCTCCACCGACTTCGAGAAGGGCGAACAGCTGCTCAACGCTTTCGGCGGCATCGCCGGCATCCTCCGGTATGAGACCGGCGTCTAAGCGTCGCCGTCGGCGACACCCGGGTACTTCGCCCGCCACGCGACCCAGAATCTTTTTGCCGAGCGATGGAGAACCGGACATCGTCGTGAACAGCGGCCTTTGGCCGGACGGTTGCCGGTAACACGGCACTCGAACCCGTCCGGCCGGCTCGCCGACTGTGGGACCAGGGCGGTCGCCCGGCGCGCAGACCGGATGCCCCCCTCGCGCGGTTTCGCTGACTCGGCACCCGGCTCGCATCCGCGCTCTCGTCGCGCGTGAGCCGCCGGCTCGTCCTCCGGTTCGTTCGGCGCACCGACGAGCGCGGACTGCGTCGGTCGCCCAGCCAGCGAACCGCTTCTCGACGCCAGCCCCACACGAATGCACGACGCCACGACGCGACGCTCGTATCGCCGTCCAGACGAATCTCCGCTCGGTCACGCGGACCGTCCGAACCGCTCGACCCGCTCGAACCGCCCGCCACCCCGCCGTCGGACCGTACCCCCGGGGGGCCGTCGATGACGACGACCGAAGCCGACCTCGCGCTCGAAGCGCGGGTCGACGCCAGGCGGGAGACGTTCCGCTTTCAGGCCGTCGACGGCCTCTGGTCGCCCGAAACCTTCCGCCCGCCGGAACTCCTCCTCCTAGAGACGCTGTGGGACGGAGGCGACCTCGGCCACCTGCTCGCGCTCGAATCGAACTACGGCGTGGTCGGGACCGTCCTGGCCGAAACCGCCGCGACGACGACCCTCGCGGAGACCAGCGCCCGCGCCGCCCGGTGCTGTCGGCGCAACCTCGACGCCAACCGCGCCGTCGACGGTCGCCGGTCGAGAGACGCGACCGTCGCCATCGTCGACGACGCGACCGCGCTGGCGGGACCGTTCGACACCATCGCCTACGCGCCCAAGCCCGACACGCCGCTGTCGATGGGCTGTCGTCGTCTGGCCGACGCTCTCACGGCGCTCACCCCCGGCGGCCGCCTCGCGGTCGCGGCCGCGAAGCGGACCGGTCTCGCCCGGTTCGAGCGGTTCCTCGACGACCACGCCGCGGCCGTCACCCGTCGCGGGTCACGCGGTGACTACCGGCTGCTGGAGGCGACGGCGCCGGAACGCGTCGACGCTCCCTCGTGCGTGACGCCGCGACGACTGCAGCCGACCGTCGACGGCGTCGACCTCTCGCTGGTCGCGGTCCCCGGGTTGTTCGCCGCCGGCGGGCTGGACGACGGAACCCGCCTGCTCGCCGAGACGGCGACCGTCGACGACGGCGAGCGCGTGCTGGACTGCTGCTGTGGCTACGGCGCCGTCGGCGCCTGGGCCGGGTCGCGGGCCGACCTCGACCTCTGGCTGACCGACGATGACCTCGGCGCCGTCCGCTGTGCCCGCCGCAGCCTGGAAGCGACCGGCGTCGAGGGCACCGTCGTCGCCGCCGACGCGACCGCCGGCGTCGCCGATCGGACCTTCGACCGGGTGTTCTGCAACCCGCCGACTCACGCCGGCGACGGCGTGCTCGCCGATATCTTCGTCGGGATTCGTGACGTGCTGGCCGCCGACGGCGTGGCGACGGTGGTCCATCACCGGGCGCTGGACCTCCGGCGTCACTTCGCCCGGTTCGGCGCCGTCGACCGCGTCGCGACCGGCGCCGAGCACGTGGTCCTCCGGGCACGGCCGTAGGCCTCGGGCCAGGTCGGCTCTCCTTGCCTCGGCTCACCGCGACCCACCGCGGCTCAGACGAACTCCTCTATCTGCACCCGTCGGCGGTCCACGTCGAAGTGAGCGTCGCGGCCGTCGGCCAAGCGGTCGAGCGTGAGCCACACGTCCGCGCCGGCGGTCTCGGCGGCCTCGACCAGCGCCTCGACGGCCTCGCGGTGCAGCGCCAGCGAGTCGAGGTGCCCGCACAAGAGCGCCGTCGCGACTCCCGCGCGTCCCGTCGGGAACCCGTCGCTGACGGCCGCGAACGTCGGCTCGTCGGAATCCGCATCGTCGTCGGCGGCGGCGTCCTCGGCCGCCGGGAACGTCCGCAGGCACTCGGCACAGAGCATCGTCGTCGACGCCGGCGCGTGCGACCGGAGGTCGTCGGGGACGTCGAAGGCCACCGTCGACCCGCCGCAGTCGGGACACTGCATACCCGAGCGACCGCCCGGCACTCACTAAACGATGTCGTCGGGCGGCTGCGGCGTGTCGAGTGCAGCGAAGGGAACGGAAAGGAACAGGACAGAGCAGAACCCACAGCGCCGCCGGCGCCGTCAGTCGTCGGCCAGGACCGCTTCCTCGGGTTCGGTCTCCTCGGCCTCTTCGTCGGCTTCGGCCTCTTCGGCTTCCTTCTTGGCCTTGATCTTCTTCAGGCGGAAGATCTCCTCACGCTCCTGTTCTTCGAGCTTCTGTTCGATGTACTCCTTGTTCTCGTGCAACTCGGGCAGGAGCTTGAACTCCAGGGCGTTGACGCGGCGCTTGGTCTGTTCGATCTCCTCGAGCATCTTCTTCATCGCCGTCTCGACCTCGGCGGCGAGGATGATGGACTCGATGAGCTCCTCGTAGGCGTCGGCGGCCTCGTCGATGCGGGCCGACGAGCCGAGCAGCCCGTAGCCGCGCTCGTCGATGGACTTCTTGACCTTCGAGGACTCGATCTGGGGCACGACGACGCCCATGATGTTCTTCGACTGGGTGGTGATCTCGGGGTGTTCTTCCAGGGCCGCCGCCGCCCCGCGGACGGCCACGTCGCCCTCCATCGCCCGGGCCATGTCGATCTTCCGCTGGGCGCGCTGGTAGTCGGCGTCCAGCTCCGAGCGGATGTCCTGGGCCTGGTCGAGGATGTCCATGAACTCCATGATGAGGCCGTCGCGCTTCTGTTCCAGGGTGTCGTGACCCTGCTCGGAGAGCTCGATGCGGTCCTCGATACGCATCAGCTCCTTGCGGGTCGGTTTGACGTCGTCGGCCATCTTGAGCGAGCGTTACGCCCGGAGTGGGTTAATAGTTGTTAGTTCCCCGCGAGCACCCCGACCGAATCGCTTTAGCCCGCGCCGACCCCCGTGCAGACGAGATGAGCGACCGGTCCCCCGCCGACGAGGTGCCGCCGCGCGTACTCGGATACAGCGACCTCGAAGGCGTCTACGACCACCCGGCTCGCGTCGGCCGCTTCGCCGGCGAACTCACCGCCCGGAACGACGACCGAACGCTCGTCGTCGGCGCCGGCGACGACACCGCCCTCGGCACGCTCGGCCTGCTCGGCGACGACGGTCCCGGCGAGGCCCACCCGTTCTTCGAGGCCGTCGCCCCCGACGCCGAGACCGTCGGCAACCACGACCTGGACCTCGGCGACGAGTGGTTTCGAGAGTGGGCCGCGTCGGTGCCGACCGACTACGTCTGTGCCAACCTCGCCGGCCCGTACGCCGACGCCGTCCCCGACGCGGTCGTCCGAGAGGCGGCCGGCGCCGACGTCGCGGTCGTCGGCGTCGCGCACCCCGAGACGGCCGCCGTCAGCGGCACCGACTTCGACGCCCGCTTTCGCGACCCCGTGCCCGCGGTGCGGGCGGCCCTCGCCGAGCGCGACGTCGACCGCGCGGTCGTGCTCTCTCACGGCGGTGCCCACGACGCGGCCGTCGCCCGCGAGACCGACGTCGACGCCGTCGTCGGCGGCCACAGCCACGAGCGCCGCGTCGACGTGCTCGATGGGACCGCGCTGGTCCGCACCGGCGGGGGCGGGCGAGCGTTCGCGGAGGTGGTGCTCGCCGACGACCCCCGAGCGACCGTCCGCGAGGTGCCCGCCGCGGCGCCAGAGGGCGGCGACGAGGGCGACGCTCCCTTCGACGCCGCCCTCGCCGAGAGCTACCGCCGACGCCGGCGGGCCCTCGGCGTCGCCGAGGTCGTCGCCCGCGTCGAGAAGCCGGTCCGCCGAGAGCGGGTCCACCGCCGCGGCGGCGAGAGCCGACTGGGGAACTTCGTCGCCGACGCCTTCCTCGCGGCGACCGACGCCGACTGCGCGGTCGTCCCCGCGGGGATGGTCCGTGCCGGGCCGCCGCTGTCCGGCGAGGTCACCGCCGGCGACGTGGTTTCGATTTCGCCGTTCGGCGGCGACCTCGCGGAGCTGGCGCTGACCGGCGAGCGGCTCCGGACCGAACTCGCGGCGCTGGCGACGCCGGGGGCAGAGGAGTGGCTCGGCGGTCACGTCGCCGGGCTTCGGGTGCGCTGGGACCGCGACGGCGGAGTGGCGTCGCTCGCCGTCGACGGCGAGCCTGCGGATCCGTCGGCGACGTACCGCGTGGCGACGGCAGACTACCTCGTCGTCGCCGACGAGTTCGAACGCATCACCGACGACGACCTGCTCGGGCGCCGGGGAAAGCGCTACGAGGCGCTGGTCGCCCACGCCCGCCGCGGCGGGCTGGACGTTGACGTCGACGGGCGGGTCGGACTCGTCGGCGTCGAGGGGTCGGAGTCCACTTCCGACGCCGACAGCGACTGAACGGTTCGTGACGGCGCGGCTACGAGACGGGTCGGTAAGGGGCGAAGTGTGGAAGTGAGAACGGAAGCGGAGACGAGAGACGAAGACGAGAGCCGAGCGCCCCGCGACGGGGCGTCCGGAATCGAGCCGAGTCGAGTCGAATCGAGTCGGACCGTCAGTCGGCCGCGACTTCTTCGGACTCGGATTCGGCGTCGGCGCCGGCGTAGTGCTCGTCGATGAGCGCCTCGTCGACGCGGTTGAGCTCCTCGCGGGGCAGCGTCGACAGCAGGTCCCAGCCGATTTCGAGCGTCTGGTCTATGTCGCGGTCGGTGTCGAACCCCTGCTCGACGAACTGCTCCTCGAACTCGTCGGCGAAGTCGAGGTACTTGTTGTCCCGCTCGGACAGCGCCTCGCGGCCGACGATGTTCACCAGGTCGCGCAGGTCCTCGCCCTCCGCGTAGGCGGCGAACATCTGGTCTTTCACGTCGGCGTGATCGGCGCGGGTCAGCCCCTCGCCGATGCCGTCGTCCATCAGCCGCGACAGGCTCGGCAGCACGTCGATGGGCGGCTGAATCCCCTGGCTGTTGAGGTCGCGGTCGACGTAGATCTGGCCCTCGGTGATGTAGCCGGTGAGGTCCGGAATCGGGTGCGTGTCGTCGTCGCCGGGCATCGTGAGGATGGGCACCTGGGTGACCGATCCCTCGCGGCCCTCGATGCGCCCGGCGCGCTCGTAGAGGTTGGCGAGGTCGGTGTACATGTACCCGGGGTAGCCACGGCGACCGGGCACCTCCTCGCGGGCGGCGCCGATCTCGCGCAGCGCCTCGCAGTAGTTCGTCATGTCCGTCAGGATGACGAGGACGTGATAGTCCTTCTCGAAGGCGAGGTACTCGGCGGTGGTTAGCGCCATCCGCGGCGTCACCGTCCGCTCGACGGCCGGGTCGTCCGCGAGGTTCATGAACACGACCGACCGCTCCAGGGCGCCGGTGCGCTCGAAGTCGGCCATGAACTCGTTCGCCTCCTCCTGGGTGATGCCCATCGCGCCGAAGATGACGGCGAACTCCGAGCCGTCCTCGGAGCCCTCCTCCTCCTCGGGGACGGTCGCCTGACGGGCGATCTGCAGCGCCAGGTCGTTGTGCGGCAGCCCCGAGCCCGAGAAGATGGGCAGCTTCTGACCCCGGACGAGGGTGTTCATCCCGTCGATGGCGGAGACGCCGGTCTGGATGAACTCCTCGGGGTACTCCCGGGAGAAGGGGTTGATGGCGGCGCCGACGATGTCGTGGCGCTCGTCGGGGACGATGTCGGGCCCGCCGTCGATGGGCTCGCCCGATCCGTCCAGCACCCGCCCGAGGAGGTCCTCGGTGACGGGCATCTTCAGCGTCTCCCCCAGGAAGCGCACGGAGGAGTTCTGGTCGATACCTTGGGTGCCCTCGAACACCTGGATGGCCACGAGGCCGTCGGTGGATTCGAGGACCTGGCCGCGCCGGGTGTCGCCGTTGGGCGTCTCGATCTCGACGATCTCGTCGTAGCCGATGTCCTCGTCGACCTCGGCGTACACCAGCGGACCGGAAATCTCGGTGATAGTCTCGTATTCTTTCATCTTAGTACTTCTCCCGGAGCTGGTCGGTGATGTCCGATTTGAGCTCCTCGACGTACGCCTCCCACTCGTCCTGGACGCCGATGCGGTTCAGCCGCGGAGCGGCGTCGATGTCCGTTATTTCGTCGACCGGCACGCCGGCTTCCAGCGCCTCGAAGGCCTCGTCGTTGAAGTGGTGGATGGCGGTGAGGATGGCGTACGTTTTCTCCGGCGAGGAGTAGCGGTCGACATCGTGGAAGGCGTTCTGCTGGAGGTACGCCTCCCGCAGGTAGCGGGCGACCTCCAGGGTGAGCTGCTGGTCCTCCGGCAGCGCGTCCTTGCCGACGAGCTGGACGATCTCCTGTAGCTCGTCCTCCTCGTCGAGCACGTCGACGCCCCACTGGCGCTCCTCGGACCAGTCGTCCTTGACGTTGTCCTCGAACCAGGGGTCGAGCTGCTCTTTGTACAGCGAGTACGACTCGTTCCAGTTGATAGAGGGGAAGTGCCGGCGCTCGGCGAGGTCGGCGTCGAGCGCCCAGAAGCACTTCACGATGCGCAGCGTGTTCTGAGTGACCGGCTCCGAGAAGTCGCCGCCGGGCGGACTGACGGCGCCGATGACGGAGATGGAGCCCTCCGTGTCGTTGACGTTCTGGAAGTAGCCGGCCCGCTCGTAGAACTCCGAGAGCCGGGCGGCGAGATACGCGGGGTACCCCTCCTCGCCGGGCATCTCCTCCAGCCGGGAGGAGATCTCCCGCATGGCCTCGGCCCACCGCGAGGTGGAGTCGGCCATCAGCGCCACGTCGTACCCCATGTCCCGGTAGTACTCGGCCATGGTGATGCCGGTGTACACGCAGGACTCCCGGGCCGCGACGGGCATGTTCGAGGTGTTGGCGATGAGCGTCGTCCGGGCCATCAGGGGGTTGCCGGTCTGTGGGTCCGGCAGCTCGGGGAAGTCCTCGATGACTTCGGTCATCTCGTTGCCGCGCTCGCCGCAACCGACGTAGACGACGATGTCCGCGTCGGCCCACTTCGCGAGCTGGTGTTGGGTGACCGTCTTCCCGGAGCCGAACGGCCCCGGAATCGCGGCCGTCCCGCCTTTCGCGATGGGGAACAGGCCGTCGAGCACGCGCTGGCCCGACACCAACGGCTCGGTCGGCGTCTCCTTCTCGACGGTGGGACGGGCCTGACGAACCGGCCACTCCTGGCGCATCTGGACCTCCTCGCCGGAGTCCAGCTCCACCAGCGTCTCCGTGACGGTGTAGTCGCCGGGCTCGACCACGTCGGTCACTTCTCCGCCCTCGTAGTCCGGCGGCACCATGACCTTGTGCTCGATGGTGACCGTCTCGGGGACGGTGCCGACGATGTCGCCGGCGTCGAGCTCGTCGCCCGCCTCGACCTCGGGCTCGAACGCCCACTGCTCGTCGAGGTCGATACCGGGGGCGTCGACCCCGCGGTCGAGGAACGCGCTGTCCATCTTGTCTTCGAGGACGTCGAGGGGGCGCTGGACGCCGTCGTAGATGGAGTCCAGCATCCCCGGCCCGAGGTCGACCGACAGGGCCTCGCCCGTGTTGACGACGGGCTCGCCCGGGGCGACCCCGGAGGTTTCCTCGTACACCTGCACGGTCGTGACGTTGCCCTCGATCTCGATGACTTCGCCCATCAGCCCTTCGTCGCCCACGTAGACGACGTCGTTCATCCGGGCATCGAGGTCGACGGCGGTCACGACCGGTCCGCTCACGCTGTCGATGACACCGCTTTCTTCGTCGGCGGCGTCGTGAGTTGCTTTGCTCATTGTGGGTTGCTCTCGTCTTCGCTGTCGTCTTCGTCCATCAGGTCGATACCGATGGCGCGTTTGATCTGGTCGCGCAGGCCGCCGCTGCCGGCGCCGCCGCCGAGCGTGACCAGCGTCGGCTCGATGCTCCCCTCGACGTCGTCGCGGGTCGTCCGCGAGAGGTGGTCGAGGTCGTCGGCGTGCATCACGATGATGCCGACGTCGTCGTCGGTCAGGGTCGCCTCGACGGCGCCGTCGAGGCTGTCGGCCTTCTCGTCGTCGGGGACGTTCTGACACTTCCGAACGCCCGCCAGACGGAACCCCGTGGTGAACTCCGGACTGCCGATGACGGCGATCTCCTGGCTCATAGTACCACCAGCTCGCGCTCGATCTCCTCCTCGGAGAGGCCCGCTTCTCGGCCCCGGGCGATGGCGCGGATGTTCTCAACCTCGCGCTCGGTGGCGAGGACGAACGCGACCACCGGCCCGATAGACAGCGGGAACACGTAGCCGAGGTTCTCGGAGTACTCGAGCAGCGCGGCTTCGAGCGCGCGCTCGAAACCGATGAGGCTCTCGGCGGCCTCGAACTCCTCCAAGGCGGCCGAGAGGTCGTCGCCGTACGTCGAGGCGCGGATGCGCTCGACCAGCTCGTCCGGGGAGTTCGCCAGCGAGGCCAGCTCGTTCGCAGTGAACAGCCGGCCGCCGGCGATGTAGTACTCTCCGGGGTCGATGTCGGCGCCTGACCGCGCCAGCCGCAGGGCGTTGCGGGCGTTACGGAAGTCGATTTCCGCCCGCAGGAAGTCGGCGTACCCCTGGGTCGCCTCGTCGACGACGAGGTCGGCCAGCAGGTTCTCGTAGTACGCGCGGTCGACGGCGTTCTCCAGGGGCACCAGCACGCCCGAGTCCTCGTAGTCAGAGACGGCGCCGGCGAGGGCCTCGCCGAACGGCGTCCCGTCGAGCACCTCGACGACCGTCTCGACGGAGTCGGCCTCCAGCAGTCGGCCGAGCAGCTCGTCGTCGAACTCGCCGGCGCGGATGAGGTCGGTCTCGACCGCTTCGTCGTCGGCGTCGGAGTACAGCCCCCGAATCACCGTCTTGACGTTCCAGGCGTCGAACTTCCGGAGATAGCGAGCGACGAGGTCGTACACGCGGCCCTCGGCCCAGCTCAACACCGCGTCGAACTGCGCCGCGAGGCTGCGGTTCAGCGCGTACTCGATGAGGTCGACCCCGCCGAAACGCGCCCCGAGGGCGTTGATTTCGTCCTCGTACGTCGACTCCTCCATGTATCGGGCGATCTCGGACGGCCCCATCCGAAGGAGCTTCCGATAATCCTCTTGATCGTAGAGGTCGCCCTGGCGCGACCGAACGCGGGCAGTGACGTATTCCGGATTCGAGCTGCCGGCGTTACTGCTCATCGTCGAACAGTCGTTCGCTGATGGCCTTGAGGTTGTCCTCCCAAACCGCTTCGAGCACCGAGTCGAACGTGTTGTCGATGCGGACGCGCGAGGACTCGCTCTCGACGACGACCCCGCCCAGGCAGTCGGTCTCGCCGGCGTACGACCAGCCGTCGTAGTCGGCGAGCACGTCCGACAGCAGCGCCTCGTCGTCGGCGCGACCGTACACGGCGACGGACTCCTCGGCGTCGAACTCGGCGGCCGCGGCCTCGACCAGCGCTGCCGTCAGCTCTCGACGGCTGTCGCCGCCGAGCTCGGCGAGGTGGTCTTCGACGGCCTCGTGAACGTCTTCGAGGACGTCCCGACGGGCTTCGAGGCGTTGTTGTTTGGCCTCCAAGTTGGCGCTCGACAGCGCCTGCTCGCGCTCCTGGGCGATCTCGCGCTCGACGGCCGCCTCGCGGTCGGCGAGGATCTCCTCGGCGTCGGCCTCGGCCTGCTCGACGATCTCCTCAGCGCGGCGCTCGCCCTCCTGGCGGATTTCCTCCGCACGCGCGCGGGCTTCGTCTCGAATGTCCTCAACGACGGTGTCTAAACTCATTTGTGAAGAGGTGTGGCGGGTTAGACCAGGAAGATGGTGACCAGCGCCAGAATCACGAGCGTCTCCGGCAGCACCGTGAAGATGAGCCCCTGGACGAACAGGTCCTCGTCCTCGGCGACGGCGCCGACGGCGGCGGCGCCGATACCGCGTTCGGCGTACCCCGCACCGAAGGCGGCCAGCCCGACGGCGAGGGCGGCTGCGGCGTTGTTCGGGATGGCAGGGGCACCTGAGCTGCTCCCTTCCTGCAGTGCAACGGCGGCGAACTGAGTTACAGCGTCGATCATGGTTGAGTTGGAAACTGCGATTTAGTCGGCTCCGAACGAGCGAATATCCAGCCACGAGCTTCATAAAGCTTCCCAAACGAAACGGCGCGCTCGGCCGGCGTACCGCCGGCTAACCGTCGTTTCGGTGTGCGAACGGACCCCACAGGAGAGGTCAGTCCTGCGTGGTGAACTCCCGTTCGTGGCCGAAGGGCTCGTACTCCGTACCACCGCCCTCGTAGAACTTCTGGAAGAACTCGACGTACTCCAGGCGAACCGCCTGCAGTCCGGCGGAGGTGACGCCGAGCGCGAGCACGAGCAGGTGGCCCAACAGCAGGACCAGCAGACCGACCAGCACCATCGCGGCGCCGCCGTGGATGAGTCCGTTGAACAGGATTTCGCCGTGTTCGACCGCCTCGGGGCCCTTGTTCAGGAGGAAGTGGAACTCCCCTTCCTCGACGTACGCCCCGAAGAACAGCAGGTTGACCGTGAACGCCATCCCCGCCTTCGCCAGCAACACCGCGGCGATACGGGTGTACGACAGCACGTTCACGACCACGTTCAGGAACTCCGGCAGCTCGGCCGGCTCGCCGACGGCCAGCAACACCAGCCCGACGAAAAACGCCGCCAGGCCGACGGTGCCGAACACCGGCGCGAACCCGTTGAAACCGAGTTCGACGATGGCGTGGAGGAACTCGCCTTCACCGCTGGGGGGCGCGTGAGTTCCGTCGAACAGCGTGTAGAGGAACCCCGGCTTGGGCCCCTGCGGACGGGCGAAGATCCACACCCAGATGCCGTTCAGCATGAGCAGCCAGGAGCCGCTCTCGAAGACGGCGTGTTTCAGGTCGTGGAGCTGGTACCCCTCGACGAAGTCGAGCACCCAGCCGACGTTGAGGTGGACGATGCCGGCCAGCATGCTCACGACGAGCCAGCCCAGCGCCCACGACACCTCGGCGGGCTGAAGCCCCTTGTGCAGCGGCGCCGCTTTCAGGCCGACGGCCCCTTCCCAGAGGTACGTCGAGATCAGGTGCAGACCGAACACTTCGCCGTAGAGGACGCCGAACAACGCCGTCGACACGCCGGCGGCGATGGTCACGCCGCCCATGCTCTTGACCCCCTCGCTGTCGAAGTTGTCGTAGAGGTAGTAGCCGATGGCGGTGTACAGCAGCCCGTAGCCGAGGTCGCCGATCATGAACCCGAAGAAGACCGGGAAGGTGAGGAACAGCACCGCCGTCGGGTCGAACTCGGCGTAGCTCGGCTTCGACACCGCGTTGGTTAGCACCTGGAAGGGCTTGACCAACCCGGGGTTGCTCTGGACGACCGGCGGGTCGTCGGCGGCGATGGCCGCGCCGCCGTCGGTGGCGACGTTCGGCTCCCCGCCCGGCGGCGCCTCCCCGACCGGCTCGCTGTGGCGCTTCCCGTTGCTGGTGTATTGAGCGCGTTCGAGCTCCTCGACCTCGACGTGGTTGCCCACGGCGTCGTCGAGCGCGGCGACGAACTCGCCGAAGCGCTCGGTCGGAATCCACCCCTCGGCGACGAAGGCGTTGTCCGTCGTCGCGAACGACAGCGGCGCCTCCCGTTTCTGGACGTCGATGGTGAGCTTCTCCTCGGCGGCCAGCAGGAAGCCCGCGAAGTCGGTTTTCACGTCATCCAGCTGGGATTCGACGGTTTCGAGCTCCGATTCGAGCTGCTGGACGCGGCGGTCGAGCTCCTGAACGCGGTCAGCAGGGTCGCCGTCGGCGTCGGGCACCTCGACGGCCGTGAACGTCGCGCCGACGAGCGCCTCGCTCAGCGCGTCGGCGTCGGCGTCCTCGGCGGGGTAGGCGAAGGCGGCGACGGCCTCGTCGCCGGCGAAGACCGCGTGTTCGCGAACGTCGGCGGTCGCCGCCAGCGCCCGTCGAATCTCGTCGGCGTCGCCGACGCCGACGGCGGTCTGGAGCGAGTCGTAGCCGCTCAGTAGGTCGAGGTCGATGCCGAGGTCGACGAACGGCGCCGTGGTCTCCCGTTCTTCCTCGACGGCTCGCAGCTCGTCTTCGAGCTCCGTCCGGCGGTCGTCGAGCTCGTTGACGCGCTCGCGGACGTCGGCGAGCTCCTCTTCGAGCGCCTCGTCGGTGACGATGCGGGTCGGTCCGGCCTCCTCGGCGTCGACGTCGAGGATGCTCTCGATCGAGCGGACCGTCACCAGCTTGTCGGCGGCGTCGTCGGCGCCGTCCATCGGGTCGCCGACCTCGAACCCCTCGAAGGAGCCGTCGTAGTCGGCCACGTGGAGGAGGTTCAGCTCGTGGGTGGTCTCGACGACCTGCTCCATGACGCCCTTGGAGCCGGTCACCGAGACCTTGCTCATCCGCTCAGGTCTGAGCATGGACCGCCTCCTCGAACCGTTCGACGGCGTACTCGACCGCCTCCTCGACGTTGTCCTCGGCGGCCGCGACGAGCGCCTCGCGTTCGGCCTCGCCCTCCTCGAGGATTTCCTCCTTGCGCTGTTCTATCTCCTCGCGGGCCGCTTCGAGGCGTTCGGTCTCCATCTCGTCGGCCTCCGCCTCGGCCTCGGCGCGTATCTCGTTGGCGCGCTCGCGGGCCTCCGCGACCTGTTCGTCCCTGTCGGCTTCCGCCTCCTCGATTATCTCGTCGGCCTCTTCCTCGGCCTCCTTGATCCGCTCCAGAACTTCGGTTCGCGGCATGCTCAGTAATCGTCCGTTCGTTGCTCAGGGGCGTATAAGGTGTTTGCGAAACGGCGCGTCCGAAACGGGGCCGTTCGCCGGCGCGAATCCCCACCGTTAAGCCCACCGCGAGCCTACTGAGGGTGAAAATGGGAGTCCTCGAGAACAAGGCCCGGGCGCGGCTGTTCTATAAGTACCTCTCGAAGGTGTACGACCGGGTCAACCCGTTCATCTGGAACGAGGAGATGCGCGGGGAGGCCCTGGAGATGCTGGCGCTGGACGACGACGACGCCGTCCTCGACGTCGGCTGTGGGACGGGGTTCGGCACCGAGGGGCTGCTCCGGTACACCGACGAGGTGTACGGGCTCGACCAGAGCATCCACCAGATGGAGAAGGCCTTCGAGAAGTTCGGCAAACGCGACCGGGTGCGGTTCCACCGCGGCGACGCCGAGCGGCTGCCGTTCGCGGACGACGCCTTCGACCACCTCTGGTCGTCGGGCTCCATCGAATACTGGCCGAATCCGGTCGACGCCCTCGAGGAGTTCCGCCGCGTCGTCGAGCCCGGCGGCCGCGTCCTCGTCGTCGGCCCCGACGCGCCGCAGTCGACGGTGATGGAGAAGCTCGCCGACGCCATCATGCTGTTCTACAGCGAAGCGGAGGCCGACCGGATGTTCGAGGCCGCCGGCTACGAGGAGTTCGAACACCGCGTGCTCCAGGCTCGCCCCGGCAGCCCGAAGGCCATCGTCACGCTCGCGACGGTGCCCGAGAGCGACGTCGATGCCGGCAACGGTGCCGACGTCGACGACGCCGAGGCCGAACCCGGCCGCGCGAGCGACTGACCGGCCGCTAAGCCGCGCCGTTGCGGTCGTCTGCGACCGTTCGTCTGCCGCAGCTACCCGTTCTCGGTCGCCTGTACGGTCGCCGTCGAGTCGGCGACCAGCGTCTCGCCGGACCAGACGCGCAGTCGGACCGTCGCCCCGGGGTCGAGGGTCGGCTGATTCGACCCGGCGACGGTGACCGTCGCCGCCTCGCCGGCGGTCCACCGCGGGTCGGCGGCACTGTTGAACGGGCCCGTCGGCCCGGGGGCGAACCCGGTCGCCGAGAAGAACGGCACCGGCGGCTGGTGGGCGAGGGCGTCGCCGTCGACGGTGACCGCGAGCCGGAGGTCGCGAACGTCGAGGGCCTGTCCGCCCTGGTGGGTCACCGCGATCTCGTCGTCGACGACCGACAGCGACAGCGACGCGGTCGCCGGCTCGGGCGGGGTCGCGTCCGTCGGGACCGCCAGGGCGACCGTCGCCGCCAGCCCGACCGTCAGCGCGACCAGCGCGACCGTCGCGAACACGCTGGTCGTCGCTCTGTCGGTCCCGTCCGTCGAGGCGGCGTCGCCGTCGAGCACAGCGAATTTGCTCCCGGCTTCGTACTTGAAACCTCGGGTGGAGTGGCGGGACCGTTCGGGCGAGAGAACGGCTCTTCTCGGTTGCGCCCCGACGACGTGGAAAGCCCCCCGGTCGCTCACCGCTCCGGCGTCGGCGGCTCCGTCGCGTTGGTCTGGACGACGACGACCCGGGTCCCGCCGTCGGCGACGGCGGTCACGCCGTAGCTCCCGCTCGGGGACAGCGCCCAGGCGGTGCCGTCCTCGCCGGTCGGGCCGACGTACAGCGTCCGACTCGACCCGATGTTGATGGTGACGGTCGCGTCGACCGGCTCGTCCGTCTCGGCGTCGGTGACGGTGATGCGCAGCGGACCGCCGGGGTAGCTCCGGTTGACGACGAGGCGGAGGTTCGACCGAACGTTCACCGCCGCCGAGCGGTTAACGAACGACGACAGCGGCCGGCGCTGGTACTCCTTGAACACCTCTCGGGAGTCGGCGTCGACGAAGGCGGTGAGCCGACCGCGCTCGTGGCGGACCTGGGTGACGAGCAGGCTGCTGGGGCCGATGACCTGGCCGTCGGTGGTCCGGGTGCGCCAGATTTCCGGGTAGCTCCGGGCGGTGACGTTCAGCGCGTCCAACTCGTCGACGCGGGCGTCGCCCTCCTCGCGGAGCGCGCCGCGAATCGCCTCCCGACTGTAGCTGCCGCCGTCGACGGTCGCCAGCTCGACGCCCTGCGGGCCGGTCTCGACGTAGACCCGCGTCGGCGACGCGCGTCCGGCCAGCGACTCGGCCGCCCGCTGCCGGACCGGCCCGTCGAACGTCTGTAGCTCGAACTGCAGTTCGACGGCGGCCTCGCCCGAGACGCCGGGGGTGTCGCTCGCGAGCGTCCGCAGGCGGCTCACGCGGTCGCGCAGCGCCATCGCTTCGAGGCGGTACCGCGCGAGCCTGACGACGAACCGCCGGGCGCCGAGTTCGCCGGCGTTGAACGCCGCGAGCGTCTCCGCGCGGCGCTGTCTGAGCGCCGTCGTCCGCGTGCGGACGTCGTCGAGCGCCGCCCGGATCCGGTCGGCGCGGCTCTCGTTCGTCGGGGCGTCCTCGACCCGAGCGACGACCGCGAGCGTCCGCATCCGTATCGCGCTGGCGTTGGCGCCGAACGTCGCCGCGGCGCCGACGTTGACGGCGTAGCGCTCGACGCCCGTCCGCTGGACCGCCGGCCCGGGAATGCTCATCACCCGGGTCGCGTTCGACCCGTTCGGAGCACTGACCGTCGCGGTCGTCGCTGGCGTCGCCTGAGCGGCGTTGTCGCTGGCGACATCAGCGGCGTCGGCGTCGGCCGCGGTCGGAACGCTCGACGACGGTGAATCCCGGGTCGAGGACGGCGCGGCCGACGGCGAGGCCGGAGCCGTCGCGGCCGCGACGACCGGCGCGGCGACGAGGAGGGCGACGGCGACGAGAGCGAGGGCGCGCATATCGCCGTAACGTGGACCGCCGACCCTCAAAAAGAAACCGGAGGCGACGGCGGCGGGCGAACCTCCGGAGGGCGGCCGGAAGCGGCGCCCCACCGATGGAAAGCGTTTTCCCGGGTGCGGGAAAGCAATCGAACATGCGCCACGCCGCCCCCGTGGTCACCCTCCTCGTCGCCGTCGCCCTCCTCGCGGGTCCCGTCGGGGCCGTCACCGTCGCCGTCGGCGGACCGAGCCCGGACGACGCCGCGGCCAGTCCGTCGGTGTCAGGGCCGACAGACGGCTCGGCGACGGCCGCGACGACGACCGCGGTCACCGGCCCCGACGTCGCCGGGACGACGTTTGAGATTCAGCTCCGGGCCGACGGCGACGCTCGCTGGGTCGTGACGACGCGCTATCGACTCGCCAACGAGACGGAGCGCGAGGCGTTTCGCGACTACGGGGAGCGCTTCGTCGCCGGCGGCGTGGAGACCCCTGTCGGCGTCGACGCCGAGACCTTCCGGACGGCCGCCGACGGAGCGTCGACCGTCGCCGGGCGGCCGATGAACGTCACCGGCGTCTCCCGGGGGTACGACTTCGAGAACCGGTCAGTCGGCGGTCTCCGGCTGACGTTCACGTGGACGAACTTCCTCGGCACGGAGGGCGAGGAACTCGTCCTCCGGGACGCGCTGCTGACGGCGACGCCGAGCGGGGGGACGGACACCTGGCTCGACCGGCTCGGCCCGCGACAGACGCTCGTCGTCCGGACGCCGCCGGGGTACAGCCTCCGGAGCCAGCCCGGCGTCCCGTATCGGAACAACTCCCTCGTCGTCGAGGGCCCTCACGAGTTCGACCCCGAGGAGCCGTTCGTCGTCTCCTACGATCAGGTCTCCGACCCCGATACCGGCACCGACACCGAGGGAACGCCGAGCATCGGCGGGGACCTGCCGCTGGCGGCCGTCGGGGGTGTCCTCGTCGCCGCGGTCGTCCTCATCGGCGTGTTCGCGTTCCGTCGGAGCAGCCGCATCGACGACGGCGGACCGACGGCGGCCGACGCCGGCCCGGGCGACGACGGCGCCGGGGCGTCGGGAGCCGAGTCGACCGGCGACGGCTCCGAATCGGCAGCGGTCGACGGCGAGTCTGGGCCGGTGGAGCCGGGGGCCGAACCCGAACCCGAGCCGGAGCCCGAACTCCTCTCAGACGGCGAGCGCGTCGAGCGACTGCTGGCGGCCAACGACGGCCGGATGCGACAGACCGACATCGTCGACGAGACCGGCTGGTCGGACGCGAAGGTGTCACAGCTGCTCTCGGAGATGGCCGAGGAGGACCGCGTCGAGAAGCTTCGCATCGGCCGCGAGAACCTCATTTCGCTGGCCGACGACGACGAGGCCGACGGGGAGTAGCGAGCGACTGTCGCAGCCGTCGGCCGGCGGGGTTCGAAAGGATTTACAGCCGACGGACGAAAGTGGTCGATGATGAAAGTTCTCGTGACCGTCACCGAGGTCGCCGAGGTCGAGGACGACTTCGAGATCGACGGACTCGGCGTCGACGACCGGTATCTCGAGTACGACCTCAACGAGTGGGACGACTACGCGGTCGAGGCCGCGGTCCAGATTTCAGAGGCCCGCTCCGACGTGGAGGTCGTCGGGGTGACGATCGGCCCCGAGCGCAGCGAGGAGACGATCCGGATGGCGCTGGCCAAAGGCGCCGACCGGGCCGTCCGGGTGTGGGACGACGCGATCGCCGACCGAGAGCTGCTCGACGTGGACGCGAAGGTACAGTTGCTGTCGGCCGTCGTCGCCGAGGAAGCGCCCGACCTCGTCCTGAGCGGGGTCCAGGCCGCCGACGACGGCTTCGGCGCGACCGGGGTCGCGCTGGCCGACGACGTCGGCTTCGAACACGCCGCCGTCGTCAACGACCTCGAACTGAGCGACGACGCTGCGACCGCGAGCGTCCGGCGCGAACTCGAAGGCGGCGTCGAGGAACTCACCGAGGTCGACCTCCCGGCGGTGCTAACCATCCAGACCGGTATCAACGAGCCGCGGTACGCCAGCCTCCGGGGCATCCGGCAGGCCCAACAGAAGGAGATCGCGGTGCGTGACCTGGCCGACCTGGGCGTCGACGCCGACGCCGTCGCCGGCGACCTCCGGCTGACCGACGTCTACGAACCGGAAAGCGAGTCCGACGCGACCATCTTCGAGGGCGACGCCGAGGAGGCGGCCGGAGAACTCGCCGAGGTGCTCCGCGAGACCGGGGTGGTCGGCGAATGAGCGCCGACGTGCTGGCGGTGGCCGAACACCGCCGCGGCGAGGTGCGCGCGGTGAGCTACGAGCTGATCACCGCCGGTCGCGAGCTGGCGGACGACCTCGGCGGCGACCTCCACCTGGCGGTCGTCTCCGGCGACGTGGAGGGGTACGCCGACGAGCTGAACCGCGACGGCGTCGACCACATCCACACCGTCGCCCACGGCGAGGAGTTCAACCACGACGTGTACGCCAGCGCGACGGAGGCGCTGGTCGCCGAGCTCGACCCGGCCGCGCTGGTGACGCCGAACAGCGTCAACGGGCTGGACTACGCCCCCGCAGTCGCCAACGCGCTCGACCTGCCGCTGGTCACCGATGTCGTCGACCTCTCGTACGACGGCTCGCTAACCGCCACCCGCGAGATGTACGGCTCGAAGGTGGAGTCAACCGTCGAGGTCGACGGCGAGCCGTTCGCGGTCACCATCCGCGGCGCGGAGTGGCCCGCCGCCGACGGCGCCGGCGACGCTCCGGTGAGCGCCTTCGAGTGGACGCCCGAGATCGACCCCGGCGTCCGCGTCGAGGGGTTCGAGGAGGTCGGCGGCGGCGACGTCGACATCGACGACGCCGACTTCCTCGTCTCCGTCGGCCGAGGCATCGAGGACGAGGACAACGTCGAACTCGTCGAGGAACTGGCCGAGGTCACGGACGCGACGCTGTCAGCGTCTCGGCCCATCGTCGACAGCGGGTGGCTCGAAAAGAGCCGCCAGGTCGGCCAGTCCGGGAAGGTCGTCACGCCGGACGTGTACCTCGCCATCGGCATCTCCGGGGCGGTCCAGCACGTCGCCGGGATGAAAGGCAGCGACACCATCATCGCGGTCAACACCGACCCCAACGCCCCCATCTTCGACATCGCCGACTACGGCATCGTCGGCGACCTCTTCGACGTGGTGCCGGCGCTCATCGAGGAGTTCGCGTAGCGGCCATCGGTCGCCGTCCGTTTTCACTCCGGTTCCCGCAGAGGCAGAATCGTTATGTTTTCTCGGAGAATATCACCGAATGATGTCCGACGCATCAGCCACACAGTCACGGCTGCAGTGTAGCGCCTGCGGGTTCGCGGCGTCGTCCCGGAGCGAGAAGTGGGCTTCGGCCACACACCCGTCGCTCGGTGCGCTGACGCAGTGCCCCGAGTGCGGGAGCACCGACGTCCACGGCGTTTGAATCGGCCGACCGTCGGGTCGACTCCGGAGCCCGAGTGCCTGACTCCGACTCCGGGCCACGGTCGCCGGCGGTGCCGGTCCGCCTCGTCTTGGAGGACGAACAGCCGTGCTCGTTTTGATGTCGGCGCCTCCGCCCACGCGGCCGGCCGTCCGGTCCAGAGGCGGCCCGCCCGCGACCCCGAAGGCGGTGCGTTGAAGCCGAATCGGGTCGAACCGACGGTCGTGCCGCGCGCGACTAACGACGGCTGTCGGCTGCACTACGACAGCGACGGCGCCGGGGAGCCGGTGCTGTTCGTCGGCGACATCGGCTTCGGCGCCTGGCAGTGGGGGTGGCAACACGGCGCCGTCGCGGGACCGTACGAGGCGGTCGTCGCCGACACCCGCGGTGCCGGCCGCTCGGACGCCCCGGCCGGTCCCTACCGGATGGCCGACCTCGCGGACGACGCCGCCGCGGTCCTGCGCGACCACGGGAGCCGGTCGGCACACGTCGTCGGCTGCGGGCTCGGCGGTGCGATCGCGCTGACGCTCGCCCGCCGGAGCGAGCGCGTCCGGTCGCTGACGCTTCTCGGGACGCCGGACTGCGCCGACGGCTACGACCCCGAGCCGCTGCGGACCGACCCCGACGACCCCGCGGCGCTGTCGGCGTCGCTGACGGCGGCGCTGTCGGAGACGTTCGTCGAGGGCCACGAGGACGCCGTCGAGCGGATGGTGGCGTGGCGGGCCGACGAGGACGCCGCGCTCGACGCCTGGGACGCACAGCGGGCCGCGCTGGCGGGGTTCGACCTGCGAGACGTGCTGTACGAGGTCACCGTCCCGACGCTCGTCGTCCACGGCGAGGCCGACGCGCTGTGTCCGCCGGCGGTCGGCCGACGGCTGGCCGAGGGGCTCCCGCGCGGGGAGTTTCACGGCGTCGCCGACGCCGGCCATCTCGTCCACGTGGAGGCGGCGCGACCGGTGAACGACCAGCTGCTGGCGTTTCTCAACGCCGATCACCCGGGTCGGTGACGCGGTCGCGGAAGCCGCCCCAACGTCGACGTCGACCCAGCACGAATGCGCGTACCGCCGACCCAGCGCGAGCGCAACGCACTTGTCGCCGGGCCGTGCACGTGGGGTTAATGCAACTGCGCTTCGCCCTGCTGAACGCCGCTCACGCCGACGAGAGCACGAGTCGGAACTTCCGACGCGAGCTCGACGCCGACCTCGTGGAGTTCGACGCCACGGCCGGGGACCTGCCGACGGGGTTCGGCTACGACGCCGTCGTCGTCACCGGCTCACGCTCGTCGGTGTACTGGGAGGAGGAGTGGATCGGCGATCTGGTCGACTACGTCGCCGACGCGACCGACCGCGACGTGCCGGTGCTCGGCGTCTGTTACGGCCATCAGGTGCTCGCGGAGGCCCTCGGCGGCGAGGTCACCGACATGGGCGCCTTCGAAATCGGCTACAACGAGGTCCGTCGGACGGCCGACGACGAACTCCTGGCCGGGCTCGGGGAGTCGTTCACCGTGTTTACCACCCACGGCGACGCCGTGGCCGAGCTGCCGCCCGGCGCCGAACGGCTCGCCGAGAACGACTACGGCGTGCACGCCTTCCGCCACGGCGACGCCTGGGGCGTCCAGTTCCACCCCGAGTACGACGTGGCGACCGCCCGGGACGTGACCGAGGGCAAGCGCGACCGACTCGGCGACGACCGGACCGACGCCGTCCTCGCGGGCATCACCCCCGAGAATTACGAGGCCGCATGCGAGGCCAAGACGCTGTTCCAGAACTTCACCGACTACGTCCGGCGTCGCCGCGCCGAGGACGGCGAAGTCGGCGCCGCCGCAGACGACTGATACCCAGTAGTATGAGCCGACGGCCGAGCACCAGCGACTGGTCGGACGACCGCCTGGCGGCCGGCTCCGTGGCCGGCATTTAAGTGCCCGTCGGGCGCAGTCGGACGTACCGACCATGGCACGGGTGTACGCAGTCGCCAGCGCGAAAGGCGGCGTCGGGAAGAGCACGACCACGGCGAACCTCGCCAGCACGCTCGCGGCCGCCGACTACGACATCGCGGTCGTCGACGGCGACATCGGGATGGCGAACCTCGCCGGGATGCTCGGCGTCGACGTCGACGGGCCGACGCTGCACGACGTGCTCGCCGGCGACGCCGACGTCGCCGACGCGACATACCCGGGGCCCCACGGGATGAGCGTCGTTCCGGGCGACGTCGACCTCGGCTCCTACAGCGACGCCGAACCGCGACGACTGGGCCGCGTCGTCGGCGCCTTCGCCGACCGGGACTTCGTCTTCGTCGACACCGGCGCGGGGCTGAGCCACGAGACGGCGCTCCCGCTGGGGCTGGTCGACGACGTGATACTCGTCTCGACCGCCGAGCGCGACGCCCTGCTGGACACCGACAAGACCCGCGAACTGGCCGAGCGCCTGGACGGCACCGTCGCCGGCGTCGTCCTCACCCGAGTCGACGGCGGCAACCCCCAGAGCGACGTCGACACCGGGTCCCTGGACGTACCGGTGCTGGGCGTCGTTCCCGAGGACGAGTCGCTGGCGGCCGCCACCGCCGCCGGTGACCCCGTCACGCGCAAGGCCGCCGACAGCGGCGCCGCCGCCGGTTACCGCGAGGTCGCCTCCGAAGTCGCTGACAGGCCGGTCCGGCCGCCGGTGAGCGACGAAGCCGACCCCGGCGACGCCGACGAAACTGCGACGACCAGAGCGGACACAGACACAGACGCGGACGCCACGGACTCGGGCGCTGACAGGGGCGCGACCGCCGCCACCGGGGAAGGAGATACGTCTCAGAACGACGGTCGGGGCGACGCCCCCGAAGAACGCGCCGGGAGCCGAGAGAGCGCGAGCGACGCCGACGCTCCCGAAGAGTATGGAGTCGAACCCGAGGAGCGCGACGCAGGGGGCGGTGCGATCGGCGAAGCCGCCGCCGGAACGCCCGACGGCGACGGGAGCAGCGACGACGAGGAAGAGGACGACGGCGGGTTCCTCAGCGGGCTGTTCGGCTGAGTCGGCGCCGCGGAATCGAGGGGTTCTTGAGACCGCCCCGACCCAAGGGGGAACATGGCCGAATCTGATTCCGTGCCGCTGTGGTGGATTATCGTCTTCGTCCTGTTGGCCCTCGGCGTCGGTGCCGGCGGCGTATTGCTCATCGGCGGCGACCTCGTCACCGGGATGGTGTAGGGCCGGGAGAAAAGGGTCTATCCTCCGACGGGTCGGTTACGGACAGCCGGGTCGTCCGGTCTCTCCGTCGTCCAGCCGCCCGACTGTCTGGGCGTCCGACCGTCACATGGTTTCCGGCGACGCCACCCCGAGGATGCCGAGCGCGTTAGCGACGGTGTGACGCGCGGCGGCGACCAACGCGAGTCGGCTCCGACGGAGGTCGGGGTCCGCGGCGTCGAGCACCGGACACTCCCGGTAGAAGGCGTTGAACCGCTCGGCGAGCGTCCGGGTGAACGTCGCGACCTGGTGGGGCTCCAGTTCGGCGGCCGCCTCCTCGACGACGGCCGGGAAGCGGGCGATGCTGCCCAACAGCGCCGTCTCGGCGTCGGTCTCCAGCAGGTCGGCGTCGACCGCCTCGGGCTCCGGGTCGGCGGCGGCCTCTTCGAGGATGCCACAGCAGCGAGCGTGGACGTACTGGACGTACGGCGCCGACTGGGCCTCGAAGTCCAGCGCGCGGTCCCACTCGAAGGTGATGGTCTTCGAGCGCTGCTTGCTCACGATGTCGTAGCGGACGGCGCCGACGCCGACCTGCCGGGCGATGCGGTCGACGTCGTCCTCGGTGAGGTCGCCGCGGGTGCGGTCGTCTAAGCGGCTCTGGACCTCTTCGCGGGCGCGAGCGACGGCCTCGTCGAGCAGGTCGTCGATGTCGACGCCGGTGCCCTGACGGGTGCTCATCCCCTCGCCGCCGGGGAGGTTCACCCAGGAGTAGAAGATGGAGTCGAGCTGGTCGGTGTCGTTGCCCAGCGTCTCCAGGGCGGCCTCGAGCTGGCTGGCGTGGAGGCGCTGGTCCTCGCCGAGGACGGTGACCGCGCGGTCGTAGCCCTCGAACTTCCACTCGTGGTGAGCGAGGTCGCGGGTGGTGTACAGCGAGGTGCCGTCCGAGCGGACGAAGACGAACTCCTTGTCGATGTCCCAGTCGGCGAGGTCGAGCACCCACGCGCCGTCGTCGCGCTCGGCGTGGTCGCTCGCCTGCAGCCGGTCGACGACCGCGTCGGCGTCACCGTTGCGCATGAACCGCGTCTCCTTGACGAACTCGTCGAACTCGGCGGGGAGCCGCCCGAGCGTGGTCTGCATCCCCTCGAGGACGGTGTCGACCACCTCGCCGACGCGCTCGTGGGTCGCCTCCTCGCCGGCCTCCAGGCCCTGCATGATGCTCTCGATTTCGGCTTCGGCGGCCTCGACCTCCGCCTCGGGACTCTCTTCGAGGAAGGCGTTGCCCTTCCGGTAGTAGCGGACGAGGTCGTAGTCGGGCTTGTCGCGGTCGGGCTCGGGGAGGTCGCTCTCGTCGAAGGTCTCGTAGGCCCACGTGAACACGGCCATCTGCCGGCCAGCGTCGTTGACGTAGTAGTGGCGGTCCACGTCGTAGCCGGCGTACTCCAGCAGGTTGGCGACGGCGTCGCCGATGATGGGGTTGCGTGCCCGGCCGACGTGGATCGGACCGGTCGGGTTCGCGCTGGTGTGCTCGACGACGACGGAGGCGTCGCGGGCCGGCCGATGGCCGTACCCGTCGTCGCCGGCCGCGGCCGCGAGGGTGTCAGCCTCGTAGGCGTCGCCGGGGTAGAAGTTCACGTACGGTCCCTCGGTGTCGACGCGGACGACGTACTCGGCCCCGGAGAGGTCGACGGCGTCGGCGATGTCGGCGGCGACCTCCGGCGGCGGGGCGCCGACCTCGCCGGCGAGTCGGAAAGCGACGCTGGAGGCGAGCGTCGCTTCCATCTCCGCCGGCGGGCGCTCGATACCGAGGTCGTCGGTCGGGAGCGACAGCGTCGCCAACGCGCCGGCGACGGCCGCCTCGACTTCCGACCGGAACTCGACGAACATGGCCCGTCGTTGCCGCCGCCGGCTAAAGGGGTTTCCGAAGCGTCTCGCCGTTGGGAATGCTGGCGGGAGCGCCGTTCGGCCCACCGACCGCCGTCGGCCAGTCGTCGGCGACGACGGCACCGCCGCAACCGACGCTCTTACCAGGGTCAGCGTCGTATCAAGGGCGAGTAGTCTTCGCCTTTTCCCGCCATCATCACATCTTTGAGACGCTTCCCAGTTCCGATATGCTTTTGAGTGGGCTTCACCTACAGGAAGTATGTCCGAATCAATCGCGGCACCGTCGGTCGGTCACGACGAGCTGGCGGCGCTGAAGCTCGTCGCGCTCGACGGCGGGACGGCGGGGTCGGTGAAGGTCTCCTGTGCCGGTCTCGGCGAGCGGCTGGACGCCTCCAGTCAGACGGCCTCCCGGCGGCTCCAGCGCCTCGAAGGCGCCGGCCTGCTCGATCGCGAGGTCGTCGGCGACGGCCAGTGGGTCAGCCTCACCGACGACGGCGAGGCCCGGCTGCGGGCGGAGTACGCCGACTACCGCCGCATCTTCGAGGCGGGGGCCGACCTCGAACTCCGCGGGGCGGTCACCAGCGGGATGGGGGAGGGCAAACACTACATCTCGCTGCCGGGGTACATGCGCCAGTTCCGCGAGCGACTGGGGTACGAACCGTTCGCGGGCACCCTGAACGTCGCGCTCGACGAGGAGAGCGTCCGCTCGCGCGCGGAGTTGGACACGCTGTCGGGCGTCCCGATCGACGGCTGGGAGGGCGAGGACCGCACGTACGGCCCGGCGACGTGTTACCCCGCCGAGGCCGTCGCCGGCGACGCGGAGTACGGTCCGGTTCACATCATCGTCCCCGAGCGCACCCACCACGACGAGGACCGGATCGAGCTCATCGCCGCGGAGAAGCTCCGCGACGAGATCGGCCTCGACGACGGCGACACCGTGAGGATACGCGTCCGCGAGGCCGAGTGCACGGGGGAGCCCGAGGAATGACCCAGCGCGCCGACGCGGACGCCGACTCGTTAGCGGCGGCGGTCGCCGCCTTCGAGCGCGGCGAGCCGGTGCTAGTTCACGACTTCGCCGACCGGGAAGGCGAGACCGACGTCGTCTACCCGGCGGGGACCGTCGAATCCGACGACGTCGCCCGGCTGCGCAACGACGCCGGCGGGCTGCTCTGTGTCGCCGTCTCCGACGGGGTCGCCGAGGCGTTCGACCTCCCCTTCCTCTCGGAGGCGCTGGACCACCCGGCCGCCGACGGCGGCGACCTCCACTACGACGACCGATCGTCGTTCTCGCTGCCGGTGAACCACCGTGAGACGTTCACCGGCGTGACCGACGACGACCGCGCGCTCACCGTCACGGAGCTCGCCAGCGCGGCCGACGCCGCCGCGGCGGGAGAGTACGGCGCCGACGACTTCGCCGCCGCGTTCCGCACCCCCGGCCACGTGAACCTGCTCCGGGGCGCCCCCGGCGGGTTGGCCGACCGCCAGGGCCACACGGAGCTGGGGCTGGCGCTGGCGGGAGCGGCCGACCGCCCGCCGGCGGTCGTCGTCTGCGAGATGCTCGACGACGAGACCGGCGCCGCGCTGGCGCCGCGGGCGGCCCGCCGGTACGCCGACCGCCACGGGCTGGCGTTCGTCGAGGGCGAACGCGTCGTCGCCGAGCTCCGGTAATCGCGGAGCCGTCCAGCTCTCCTCGCGGCCGAGTCCCGCCAGCGACGCGTCGGAGTCCGGTACAGTGGGTTCCGTCCCTCTCGTCGTCTGGCAGCGCCTCGGGACCGTCGACGGCCACCGAGTCGGGTCGGGTCGCCGCCGATGGCCGGAGGCCCCGCAGTCGGACGGGACCACCGATTGTCGTATATTTATGACGACGGCAGCCCCATCCCGTGACATGAGCGCATTCGAGGAGATGGAAGACGGCGGCGAAATCTGGATGGACGGCGAGTTCGTCGACTGGGCCGACGCGACGACGCACGTTCTCACCCACGCGCTGCACTACGGCACCGGCATCTTCGAGGGCGTCCGGGCGTACGACACGGAGAACGGAACCGCGCTCTTCCGGTGGGAAGAGCATCTCGACCGATTCTACGAGTCCGCGAAGCCGTACGAACTCGACATCGGCTTCGACCGCGAGGAGTTGACCGAGGCGACGCTGGAAGTGCTGCGCCGAAACGACCTCAACTCGGCGTACGTCCGCCCCATCGCTTACTACGGCTACGAGTCGCTGGGCGTCTCCCCCGGCGACTGCCCGACCGACGTGACGATCGCCGCCTGGCCCTGGGGTGCGTACCTCGGCGAGGAGGCGCTGGAAAACGGCATCGAGGTGATGGTCTCCTCCTGGCGCAAACACGCCTCCAGTCAGATTCCGACCAACGCCAAGACCACCGGGCTGTACGTCAACAGCATGCTCGCCGGCGAGGAGGCCCGCCGCAACGGGTTCGCCGAGGCCGTCGTCCTCAACAAGGAGGGCAACGTCGCCGAGGGCCCCGGCGAGAACCTCTTCCTCGTCCGGGACGGCGAGCTGTACACGCCCGGTCTCAGCGAGTCCATCCTCGACGGCATCACCCGCGACACGCTCATCACCCTCGCCGAGGAGCGGGGCTACGAGGTCCACGACAACGTCTCCATCTCCCGCGGGGAGCTCCACACCGCCGACGAGCTGTTCTTCACCGGCTCTGCCGCGGAGGTGACGCCCATCAGGCAGGTCGACAACGTCGAGGTCGGCAACGGCGGCCGCGGCCCGGTGACCGAGGAGCTGCAGTCGGCGTTTTTCGACCTCGTCGAGCGCCGCACCGACGAACACGACGAGTGGTTCCGGTACGTCTGAGGCGCGGGTCGAGGTAGCGCGGCGGCGAACCGGCAGATGTTGCGAGGCGAACCGCTTTTCACGACTCCATTCCGAAACGGGGTATGCTCGATTACCTCGACCTCGCCGGCGACCTCACCGAGGAGGAGCGCCTCGTTCGCGACACCGCTCGGGAGTTTGTCGCCGAGGAGGTCGCGCCCGACATCGCCGACCACTACCAGGCCGGCACCTTCCCGACCGAGCTCATCCCGAAGATGGGCGAACTCGGCTTCTACGCGCCGAATCTGGAGGGGTACGGCTCGCCGAACCTCTCCGAGACGGCGTACGGCCTACTGATGCAGGAACTGGAGGCCTGTGACTCCGGGCTACGCTCGATGGCCTCGGTCCAAGGGGCGCTCGTGATGTACCCCATCCACGCCTTCGGCTCGGAGGCCCAGAAGGAGGAGTGGCTCCCCGCGCTGGGCGCCGGCGAGGCCGTCGGCTGTTTCGGGCTCACCGAGCCCGAACACGGCTCGAACCCCTCGGCGATGGAGACCAGCGCCGAGCGCGACGCCGAGGGGTACGTCCTCAACGGGTCGAAGACGTGGATAACGAACTCGCCGATCGCGGACGTGGCGGTCGTCTGGGCGAAGGACCGCTCGGCCGACGGCGACCCCGTACGTGGGTTCCTCGTCGAGACCGACCGCGCCGGCGTCACCACCAACGAGATCGAGGACAAGCTCTCGATGCGCGCCTCGGTGACGGGCGAAATCGACCTCGACGACGTGCGCGTTCCCGAGGCGAACGTCCTTCCCGGCGTCGCCGGGATGAAGGGGCCGCTGTCGTGTCTGACCCAGGCGCGGTTCGGCATCGCCTGGGGCGCCGTCGGCGCGGCGCGGGACTGCTTCGAGACCGCCCGGGAGTACGCGACCGACCGCGAGCAGTTCGGCGGTCCTATCGCCCGCTTCCAGCTCCAGCAGGACAAGCTCGCGGAGATGGCGACCCAGATAACCACCGCTCAGCTGCTCGCTCACCGCCTCGCGGCGCTGAAAGAGCGCGGCGACCTCCGGCCACAGCACGTCTCGATGGCCAAGCGCAACAACGTACGGATGGCCCGCGATCAGGCTCGCATCGCCCGGGAGATGCTCGGTGGCAACGGCATCACGGCCGATTACGCCCCGATGCGCCACATGGCGAACATGGAGACAGTCTACACCTACGAGGGCACCCACGACATTCATACGCTCGTTCTGGGTGAGGATCTCACCGACATCGCCGCGTTCGAGTGACGCGTTAGCGGCACGAGGACTCTCGGCGATGGCGGTGAGCGAGGAGCGGACCGGAACGGCGCTCAGGGTTCGTCGGCGGCGACGATGTGGCCCCACCAGTCGCGGCGGTCGGCGCCCCATCGGTAGAGCCGTTCGCGGGCCGGCGGGTATCCGGGGACGAGCTTGAGCACGGCGAAGGCCGCCCGCGCCGCCGGGTGAAACCGCGCCAGCGTGCGCTCGATGGCCTTCCCGCCGGAGAAGACGCGGTGGTCGGTGAGCAGGTGCGCCGACTCCCGCCAGTCGTCGGGCAGTCGCTCGCGGTCGGCGTCGCTCAGCTCCGAGAACCCGACCAGTGCCACGTCGCCGTAGCGACGCGCGATTCGCGCACACCACGTGCAGAACCCGCAGTCGTCGTCGTAGACGAGTCGGGGACTGGACATGGACGCCGGTAGGGGGTCCACCGGTTTGTGACTTCGGCCGGAGCACGTACAACGCCTCCTCGTTGCCGGTGTGGTAGTGGAACGGCCACGACCGGTTACCGGGCGGAAGCTCGTAGAGGCTACAGCCGAGGTCGTCGCCGTCGGCGGCGCCGAGGTTCTTCCGGCGCCAGCCGACGCCGTCGCTGCGGTCGGCCGTCGTCCACGTGAGATCGGCCTCGTTGACGCGGCGCACGTTCGGGGCTGTTCGGCCTGGGGGATTAGTCGCGGCGGCGAGGCTGTCAGTCCGCCGCGGCGGGTTCCTCGTCGGTGTCGGTCGCGGCCGCCGCGGTCGCCGACCCGTCGGTCTCGACGGCCTCAACGACCAGCTCCGCCACGTCGACGATCTCGATGGCCTCCTCGTAGCCGCCGGTCTTGCGACCGTCCTCGTACATCGTCATGCACTGCGGGCAGGCGACGACGAACTTCTCGACGGCGTCGCCGGCGTCGGTGTCCTCCAGGGCCTCCCGGAGCCGTTCCTCGCTGGGCTTTGGCTCCTCGTCGAACTCCATCCAGACGCCGCCGCCGCCGCCGCCACAGCAGAAGGAGTCGGCGCGGTTTCGGGGCATCTCCCGGAGGTCACAGCCCGTCGCGCGGAGGAGTTCGCGGGGGGCCTCGTACTCGTCGTTGTACCGCCCGAGGTGGCAGGGATCGTGGTAGGTGACGGTGTAGTCGAGCTCGTCGCCGGTCAGCCCGAGGGCGTCGCGGTCGACCAGTTCCTCGACGACCTGCGTCCAGTGGTGGACGTCGACCTCGCCGGCCTCGTTCCAGGGTTCGGTGCGGTCGAACGGCATCATCGGGTCGTCGGCCCACTCGGCGAAGTCGACCTCGGGGTACTCGTTTTTGAACGTGTTGTATGAGTGGGGGTCGGTCGTCACCAGCGTCTCGAAGTCGCAGTCGGCGAAGGAGTCGACGTGGTGGCCTGCAAGCTCGACGAACAGCAGCTCCTCGCCGACCCGGCGGATGTCGTTGCCGTCGTACTTCTCGTCGTCGAAGAGGATGCCGAAGCTCACGTCGGCGGCGGCGAAGATCCGCGCCAGCGAGCGGGCGACCTGCTTGTTGCGCTCGTCGAAGCTCGGGTAGTCGCCGACGTACCAGAGGTACTCCACGGACTCTTCGCGGGCGTCGGCGACCTCGACGTCGACCTCGTCGGTCCAGTCGCCGCGGGTGCGCTGGGGCTCACCGAACGTGTTGCCCTTCTGCATCAGGTCCTGGAACACGTCCTGGACCTGCGGCCGGACCGCGCCGTCGTCGACGAGCTGGCGGTTCAGCTTGGTGAACGACTTCAGATGCTCGATGTCGACCGGGCAGGCGTCCATGCAGGCCATGCAGGACATGCAGGACTCCATCGTCTCGGCGGCGATGACCGACTCGCCGCCGTCGGCGACGATGTCGACCTCCTCCCCGCCGGCCTCGACGGACTCCCGGTAGGCCTTCAGGTCGAGGATGACGTCTCGCGGGTCGAGGTTCCGTCCCGCGGCGTTGGCCGGACACGCCGACGAGCAGCGCCCGCACTTCGTGCAGGCGTCCTGGTCGAGCTGTTCGCGCCAGGTGAAGGAGTCGACCGACTCCGCGCCGGTGTCGGCGTCGAGGTCCGCGGGGACGCCGGGCAGGCGCTTGCCGGCCTGCTCGTCGCGGGTGACGACGTTGGCGAAGCTGGAGAGCATGTGAAACGGCTTCGCCCGCGGGATGAACGCCACGAACCCCAGCGCGAGCACCGCGTGTGACCACCACGTCCAGTGATACAGCGTCGCGGCCGTCGACGGCCCGACGCCGGCGGCATCGAACACCACCGCGAGGAAGTAGCCGACGAAGCTAACCGTCTCGAAGTCGGGGAAGCCGGCGCCGACGATGCGCAGTCCCTCCAGGACGTAGCCGCCGACTCCGAGCACGAACAGCGTCCAGACGAAGGCGTCGTCCTCCAGTGAGGTGTGTTTCCCCCACAGCCGCCCGTCGCGGGCGGCGTAGCGCCGGTAGATCGCCATCCCGACGCCGACGACGAACAGCAGTCCCATCGCGTCGACGACCAGCGAGTACGAGAGATAGAAGTCGCCGACGAAGAAGGACTCCCCGGTTAGCGGGCGGTAGAGGTCGATGTCGATGCCGAGGATGGTCGTCGCGATGAGCAGCGTGAGAAAGCCCCAGAGCACGAAGCTGTGCATCACGCCGGCGTAGAGGTCGCGGTCGAACTGCGAGCGGTTCGACAGCACGGTCGTCGCGGCGTCGACGACCCGGCCCGGCAGGTCGTCGAGCCGGTCGAAGGGGTCGTCTTTCGCCCGAGCGTAGCCGGCGAAGCGCTCGTAGAGTCCGACCAGAAAGACGAGAATCGCCATGGCGGCCAGCCCGTAGAACAGCGCCTTCCCGACCGGACCGATGGTCCAGAAGGTGTCCCGCGTGACCTGCTCACTCTGCAGGAGTACCATGTTACGCATGGAGGTTGCACCCAACCTAAATCTTGCCACCTCCGGCGGATTTCTTCCCGTGCGGGCGGTCCAGCGGGGTCAGCCCGCGGCGACGGAACGGGCGAGTCTCGTCGCCTCCGCGACCGCCGCGACCCCGGTAACGGTGTCGACGCCGACGGCGCCCGCGGCCGCGACGGCGAACAGTCCGGCGGCGACGACCAGGCCCGCGTAGTCCCGTCGACCGAACGACAGCGCCGGGAGCGTCGGGTTCCAGGCGAAACACCGCGCGGACATGGCGACGGCCAGGCGGTCGGCCCGCCGGAGCGCCCGCGCCAGGCCCCGGACGGCGACGATACGCATCCGCTCTGCGAGCGGGCGCTCTCTCCCGAGGCGGGCTCGCATCGCCTGGCGCGCGGTCCGGACGTCCGACAGTAGCGTCGGGAACAGTCGAAAGACGAGCCCGACGCCCACCCCGAGGAGGGTGCCGGCCCTGCCGGGAACCGTGTGCTGGACGGCCGCTCGCGACTCTCGGGTCGCCGTCGACCGGACGTACGCGCCGGCGACGAGCAGTATCAGCACGACCCGGTAGCTCGCCAGCGCCGTCGCCCACGCCTCGCCGAGAGCGAGCCCCGGCGGCCGGAGCTCGACGGCGACAACGGCCGGACCGACCGCCAGCAGGACGAGCGCGTACCGATACGCCCACAGCGCCCGCACCGGCGACAGCCCCGCTGCCAGCGACGCCGCCAGCGCCAGCGGGGTCAACGCGGCGAGTCCGACGGGCGTGGTGTGGGCGAAGGCGGCGGCGACGAACCCGCCCTGCAGCGCCAGTTTCGTCCGCGGGTCGAGCGCGTGGGCCGGGGTGTCGCCGGGGACGTACCGCAGCATCAGTCGGGCCGGACGCCGAGGTCAGGGAGTCGGTCCCTGGCCGCCTCGGGCGCCGCGTCGAGAGCGACCGCGCCGTTGACCAGCGCGACGACCCGGTCGGCCAGGGCCAGCAGGTCCCGCGGGTCGTGGGTGACGACGACCACGCCGGTCCCGTCGACGCTGAGGTCGGCCAGATGGTCGACGAGGCGGGCCCGTGCCGGCGCGTCCAGCCCGGTGAAGGGCTCGTCGAGGACGAGGTGGTCGGGGGCCATCGCGAGCGCGCCGGCGACGGCGACGCGCTCGCGTTCGCCGCCGGAGAGCTCGTCGATGCGCTCGTCGCCGCGGCCGTCCATCCCGACCGCCGACAGCACCGCCTCGACGCGGCGGTCGATTTCGGCCCGCGACAGCCCCAGGTTCTCCGGGCCGAAGGCGACGTCGGCGGCGACCGTCGCCGCGACGAAGCCGTCCCGTGGCGTCTGGAACACCATCCCGACGCGCCGGCGGGCCGCGAGCGCGTCGGCGACGACCGGCGTGCCGTCGACGCGGATCTCGCCGGCGTCGGGCTTGACCAGCCCGTTGAACGTCCGCACGAGCGTGGTCTTGCCCGAGCCGTTCGGGCCGACCAGCAGACAGAACTCGCCGTCGGGGAGGGTGAGGCTGACGTCGTCGACGGCGACGGCACCCGCATCGGTGTCGGCGTCGGCGGCGGTGTCGGCGTCGACCTTGGAGGTGGAGTCGCCGCTGGTCGCTCCGCCGGTCGCTCCGCCGGTGGCGCCGTCGTACCGACAGGTCACCGCGTCGACCTCGATCACGGGTCCGAGGCTCAGACCGCCGCGATTTCGTCCGAGCGAACCACGCCGACCGCGGCGGCGATTTTGAACGCCTCCGCGGGGATGAACGCCGCCGCGCCGGCGCCGAAGGCCTCGACCGGACCCATCCCGAGGACGAGCATCAGCCCGGCGATGCCGAACGCGTAGACGACCGCGGTGCCGACCGTCATCGCCCCGACCAGCACGGGCAAGGACACGGCCTCGAGGTCCCGGAGCGCGACCCCGCGGTGGACGGCCGCGCCGATGACGCCCGCGGCGACCGGGTACGACCAGAGGTAGCCGCCGGTGGCGCCGAACAGCGCGCCGACGCCGGCACCGCCGCCGGCGAACACCGGCGCGCCGAGCGCCCCCGCGAGCAGGTACAGCCCCATCGACGCCGCACCCCACGCGGGGCCGAGCATGATACCGGCGAGGAACACGCCGAGCACCTGTAGCGTCACCGGCGCCGGGGAGACGGGATTGGGAAACGAGACGTACGCGAACGCGCCCGTGAGCGCGGCGAGGACGGCCGCTCGCGCGAGGTTGCGCGCGACCTCGTCGCCGACGGGCGCCGTCGACTCCGTTGTCGTTGCCATACCCAGCGATTCTCGTAAAGCCATTTGATAACTGCGGTTTACGAAGGGTCCGAGGAGCGACGCTCCGAGCGAGGCGACCGGCAATCGCTCAACAGGAGCGCCGGTCGCCACCGACGGGCAGAACCCACCAGCAACGGGCGGAATCCGCCGGAGGAGGACATTGGCACACCCCCGGCAAATTTATCCGTGAGCACCGTGTTCGCTTCGCCGCATGGACGACAAGACCGAGGAGCTTCGGGACATCTTCGTCGAGACCACCGGCTCGGACACCGTCACCGAAGACCAGGCGGATGCCCGCGGCGACCTCACCGACGAGACCGACGACTCGGTCGACCGGCGCCTCGCGGACGTCGTCGCGACGATGCGCGAGCAGTACGACTTCGAGACCGACCTGGACGACGAGTCGCTCGCCCGTCTCGTGCGACTCGTCCACGAAAGCGACGGCGCCGACGACGAGGCCATCGCCGACGAACTCGACGTCGCAGCGTCGACGGTGTTCGACGCCCGAATGGACCTCCACCTCGTCGCCGACCGCGACCGCGACGCCCCGATAGATTTCGAGCGACTGCGGTCGCTCGTCGTCGACGACGCACCGCCCGCGGAGCTGACTGACGAGTTCGACGTCGACGAGGACACCGTCGCTCACTACAGCGCCGTCGCCCGCGCCGACCTGGAGGCGACCTGCGCGAACGACCGCTTCCGCGACGAGTTCGCCGACCTCCTCGGCGACGCCGACCTCGAACGTCGCCACGCAGAGAGCGCCCGCGAGGACGGACTCCAGGAGGCGACCGAGGACATCGAGAGCGGCGTCTCGTTCTGACCGCCCCCGGAGGTCCGAGGATTCAAACCCGATGCCGGGACCATCGCCGCCGTGTCCGCGATTCCGTTCGCCGACCTCGCGCGGGCGGCGTACTGCCCCCGGCAGTGTTACTACGCTCGACGGGAAGACGACCGCAGCCTCCCCGAGACGGCTCGGGAGCGCATCGCCCTCGCGTTCAGCTACCCGGCGCTGCGGGCGGCCGACGACGGCGACCTCGCCGCCGAACCGATCCGGGTGCCGCCGGCGACGTATCGCTGCCGTCTGGAGGCCCTCGCCGACCGCGACGACTGGGCGGCCCTCTGTGACCCCGCGAGACGGGAGGTAGTGCTGACCGGCCGGGAGTGTCGCGGCCGCGTCCACAAGGTGCTCGACCGCCCTGGCGGGCCGGTCCCGGTCGTCGTCAGCCCGGGCGAGCCCCCCGACAACGGCGTCTGGAAACCTGTTGGCGTCCGCGCGACCGCCGCGGCGAAGGCGCTGTCGTGGACCCGCGAGACCCGGGTCCAGCGCGCCGTCGTCGAGTTCCCGGCGGTCGGCGTGATTCGAGATGTCGACGTCACGGCCCGTCGGCGCGGGGCCTACCGCCGCGCGGTGCGGACCGTCGAGGCCATCGACGGGCCGCCGTCGCGGACCAGCGACCGCGGCAAATGCGAGCGCTGTGAGTACCGGACCGACTGCGGCGTGACGACGCGCTCGCTGCGGTCGCTGCTGGGACTGTGACCGACGGCCCCGACGACGCCGACGGCGTCAGTGCTCGGCGAGCCACGCCTCGACCGCGTCGGCGCCGGCCCCGCGACGGTGGACGACCCCCTCGCCGGGGTCGACGACCGTGCTCTCGGTGCCGGGGGTCTCGCCGTCGTCGAGGACGACCGCCACCGACTCTCGGACCCCCTCGCCGAGCGCGACCGGGTCGGTGACGCTGCCGGCGCCGCTGCGGTTCGCGCTCGTCGCCGTCAGCGGGCCGGCCGCCCCGAGCAGCCGCTGTGCGAGGTCGTGGTCGGGGACGCGGACGCCGACGCGGTCTCGCCCCGCGGTTAGCGCGTCGGGAACGACGGGGTCGCGCTCGACGACGACCGTGACGGGACCGGGGAGGAACCGGCGCATGAACGCCTCCTCGCGGTCGGTCGGGTCGGTGTACGAAAGCGCCGCGTCGACGCCGGGAACGCCCAGCGAGAAGGGGTTCTCGCGCGAGCGACCCTTGAGCTCGTAGACGTGGTCGACGGCCGCGGCGTCGAGCGCGTCGGCGCCGAGCCCGTAGACGGTTTCGGTGGGGTAGACGACCGCCTCGCCGCGAGCGACGGCGTCGGCGGCCGCGGACACGTCGTGCATGGCCGACCGTCGGCGTGAGCCGGTGAAAAGCGTGCCGCCACGTAGGCGGTGGGCGTGTGGGCCGGCTGAGAACGTCCGGGCGCCGAGCCGGCGCCGGAGCGGAATCGGGACCGAGACCGGGCTCAGTCCGAGCCGGCGACCCGCTCAACCGCGGCCTCGACCTCGTCGTAGTCGGGGAAGTCAGGCCACTCGGCGGCAACCCAGGCGTACTCGACGGTACGGTCGCCGTCGAGGATGAACACCGCCGGCCGGTGTTCGACCACGCCCGTCATCCCGTCGAGGTCGTGGGTCACGCCGTAGGCCTCGGCGAGGTCGGCCGCCGGGTCCGAGAACAGCCGGTAGTTCATCCCGCGCTCGGCGATAAACTGCTTGTGCTCGTACGGCGTCGAGACGGAGACGCCCAGCACGGACAGGTGGTCGCCGAGTTCGCGGTCGCGCAGCTCGTTCCACATGTACGTCGCCGGGAACGCCCCGTCCATCGTGCCGAAGACGAGCAGCACCGGGCCCTCGTCGGTGAACGCCGACAGCGAGCGGTCCTCCCAGTACTCCTCGGCCACCAGCGGCCGGGTGAAGTCGGGTGCGACGTCGCCCTCGGCAACGTGATCGGTTTCGGGGAGTTCGACCACCTCGAAATCGACCATTCAGGCCGCACCTCCGTCGGTCGCCGTCTCGCCGTAGGTGTTTTCGAGGTACTCGACGATGTTGGCGCTCTCGGACATCGTCACGCCGGTGTTGCGGTCGACGATGGCCGGCACGGTTCGCTTCCCGGAGATTCGCTTGACGACGTCGCGGTCGGAGTGCATCGGCTCGACGAACCGGGAGTCGTAGTCGAGGTCGAACCGGTCGAGCACTCGAACGACGCGTTCGCAGTATGGACACGCCTGGAGCCGGTACAGCGTGATTGGTGAGTCCGACATGTCCCGCTGTACGGCCGGCGACGTGGTAACCCCTTTGGCGCCGGCGGCTTTCGGCGCGAGCCGGTCGCCGACCCGAATGAAAGGACAGAAGCCTTATTCACCATCCTTGATAACCGAGAGTGGTACATGGGCTTGTCGCTGGTTACGGCGTCGTCCGCGCTGCAGGCCGGAGCACTCGGACTCGGCAGGACGGAGTACACGCTGTTAGGCTCGGCCGCCATCGTCCTGCTCATCGTCGGCTCCGGCTTCTTCTCCTCGTCGGAGATCGCGATGTTCTCGCTGGCGAAACACCGCGTCGACGCGCTGGTCGATGACGGGGTTCCAGCCGCCGAGGTCGTCGCGGAGCTGAAAGAGAACCCCCACCGGCTGCTCATCACGATTCTGGTCGGCAACAACGTCGTCAACATCGCGATGTCCTCCATCGCGACCGCCATCGTCGGCTTCTACTTCGAGCCCGGGACGGCGGTGCTGGTGGCGACGTTCGGCATCACCACCGTCGTGTTGCTGTTCGGCGAGAGCGCGCCGAAGTCCTACGCCGTCGAGAACACGGAATCGTGGGCGTTGCGCATCGCGCGGCCGCTGAAGTACTCCGAGTACGTGCTCCTGCCGCTGGTGGTCGTCTTCGACCGCCTCACCCGCGCCGTCAACAGGGTGACCGGCGGGCGCTCGTC
Source organism: Halolamina sp. (assembly GCA_042216705.1). Lineage (GTDB taxonomy): Archaea > Halobacteriota > Halobacteria > Halobacteriales > Haloferacaceae > JBDGTQ01. The sequence continues at coordinate 48,054 of JBDGTQ010000024.1, forward strand.
GATAGAGACCTCCTACGTCACCCGCGACGAGATTCAGGACATGATTCAGACCGGCGAGCGCGAGGGCGTCATCGAGGAGGACGAACGCGAGATGCTCCAGCGCATCTTCCGGTTCAACAACACCATCGCCAAGGAGGTGATGACCCCGCGACTCGACGTGGACGGGGTGTCGAAAGGCGCCAGCGTCGACGAGGCTATCGAGGCCTGCGTCGAGAGCGACCACGAGCGACTGCCCGTCTACGACGGCAACCTCGACAACGTCATCGGCGTCGTCAACGTCCGCGACCTCGTCCGGGCGCGGTACTACGGCGAGGGGTCGCCGGACCTCGACGACATCGTCCAGCCGACGCTGCACGTCCCCGAGTCCAAGAACGTCAACGAGCTGATGGAGGAGATACAGAACAACCGCCTCCAGATGGTCGTCGTCATCGACGAGTTCGGGACCACGGAGGGCATCATCACGCTGGAAGACATGGTCGAGGAGATCGTCGGCGAAATCCTCGAAGGCGACGAGGAAGAGCCCTTCGAGGAGGTCGGCGAGAACACGACCATCGTCCGCGGCGAGGTCAACATCGACGAGGTCAACGACGAGGTCGGCGTCGACCTCCCGGAAGGCGAGGAGTTCGAGACTCTAGCCGGGTTCATCTTCAACCGGGCCGGCCGTCTCGTCGAGGAGGGCGAGGAGATCGAATACGACGGCGTCGACATCCGCGTCGAGTCCGTCGACAACACCCGCATCCAGCGCGCTCGCATCGACGTCCCCGACGAGTACGACCCCGGACGGAGCGAGGAGGCCGGCGAATCAGAGGAAGTGGAAGGGTAAGGACGCCGACGCCAGAGACGGCGACCACAGGTTCACAGCCCCGAGACGGCCGTCTCGACCGCCGCCACACCGGTCATCACTGCGTAGCTCAACGAAAGCGCCAGCGCCAGCGACCCGACCCACGCGAGCACGGTGAGGACCATCTTTCGGCGGCTCACGCCCGCGCCGCCGGCGGCGTAGCCGGAGCCGACGATAGCCGAGACGATGATCTCGTTGAACGAAACGGGGATGCCGAACGCCACCGCGGTCTGAGCGATGAGAAACGAGGGGATGAGCGCCGCGATGGAGCGCCGCGGGCCGAGGTTGGAGTAGTCCTGTGAGAGCGCCTTTATCATCCGCGGCGCGCCGGTCCAGGAGCCCGCGAGCAGCCCGAGGCCGCCGCCGGCGAGCACCGCGGCCAGCGGCACCGACACCGGGTCCCCCAGCAGCGGCACCAACGGGCCGATGGCGAGGCCGACCTGTGAGCCGCCCGCCGAAAACGCCACCAGCCCGCCGAGCACGAGCAGGAAGTGACGCTGGCCGGTCTCGGAGTCCCGAGCCATGTCGCGGGCGATGGCGGCCCCGGAGAGCACGGTCGCCGCCGCGGTGACGCCCGCGGCCGCCGGGTCGACCCCGGCCACGGTCTCGGCCGGCGCCGGCAGCGACGCCGCGACCGTCTGCGAGAGCGACGCCGAGGCGTCGGGGCCACCCAGCGGCGCGAACTCGACGTTGGCGACGGTCCCGCCGACGGCGCCGGCCAGCGTCGGCACGGCGAGTCGCTCGGGGACGGCGTCGGCCCGGAGGAGACGCGCCGTCGCGTAGGCGACGCCGCCGCCGACGAACGGCACCGACACCCACAGGGCGACGATTTCGGCGTACTTCTCCCATGCCGGCGCCCCGCCCAGCGCCAGGCCGACGCCGACGACCGCGCCGGTGACGGTGAACGCCGTGGCGATGGGATAGCCGGCGAAGACGCCGACGGCGACCAGCGCCGCCGCGGTCAACAGGCCGACGGTCGCCGCGATCGCCGACAGCTCGACGCCCAGAATCAGCGACGTGCCCACGGCTTCGGTGACGTTCTGTCCCTGGAGGACCGCGCCGGCAAAGCCCAACACGCCGACGATCAGGCCCGCCCGGAGCACGGAGATGGCGTTGGCGCCGACCGCCGGGGCGAACGGGGTCGACCCCGAGGAGCCGGCGCCGATAGCCCAGGCCATGAACAGGCTGGCGACGGCGGCGACGACGATAGTGACAGCGGTGAGCGGCGCAACCATCAGTGGAGTTACGAGCGCTTGCCCTCGTCGAACCCCTCTTGGAGGCTGAGCAGCGTCCGTCTGGCCAGCAGATAGAGAAACAGCGTCAGCCCGAGCAGCGCGGCGACCAGCAGGACGAAGACGGGCTCGGAGGCGAGGAACTCGACGGCGGCGTCGACGAAGCCAACGAGCGGGGGCATGCGGCCCCCTATTCCCGGGGTCGGGTTAGTCGTTTCGCACGGCCCCGCCGCCGGTGTTCAGGTACGCAACGGAAGGCTCGACCAACCGCCCAGGGCGGGACTGAAACGGGTCGGGCTTTCCACGTCGTCGGGAGGGAAGTCATCAAAGCTGCTTTCTTATCAGAACAGTACCCTCGCCGGTAGGTGAAACGGCCGTTTGAGTTTACACAGCGCATTTGATAGGTCCGGCCGTACCGGAGAACGCGACGACCTCGCGCCGGGCGGCGGCGGGTCCCTGTCCCCTTCCCACCCACTGCCATCGCGCCGTCCGCCGCCGGCCCGTCGAGGTCGTCGACACACCGCGCTGAACGGCCCTCCAGAGGGAGCCTTTCTCCCGCTCCCCCGTCGGCGTCGAGACGCCGGCTCAGTTTCCGTCGTTGCGACCGGCGCGCTGACCGCCGATTTCGAACCGGTCGAAGACCTCTCCCGAGACGGCGACGAGTCGACCCCGGAGCCCGTCGGCCGTCGGCTCCAGCTCCGCGTGGGCGGCGCGGTTGCCCCGGGGGTCGGCGTGGCTCCCGGGGTTGAGCAGCGTCAGGCCGTCGGCCTCGCCGACCGTCGGCGCGTGGGAGTGGCCGAAGACGACGCAGTCGGCGTCGCGTTCGCGTCCGAACAGCGACAGCGCCGTCGGCCCGCCGCGACGGGTGTGGGTGACCGCGAAGCGGACGCCCGCGTACTCGACGGTCAGCGCCGACGGAAGCCGGTCGCGGACCGCCGCGTCGTCGCGGTTGCCGTGGACCGCCCGGACGTCGGCGCGCTCCCTGAACGCGTCGAGGACCGCCGCGGTCGTGAAATCGCCCGCGTGAATCACCAGCTCCGCGTCGGCGACCGCCTCGGCCGTGCGACCGTCGAGGCCTGGGCCGTTCCGTCCGTGCGTGTCCGAGCAGACAACCAGCATCGGTCCGGGCTTCGGCCCGGGCGTCCCTGAAGGCTGGGTTCGGCCGCCGACCGCGGTGGTCGTGACGGTCGCGGCGCCGACTCGGACGCCGACTCCGGCGCCGGTGCCGACCTGCGGCGGGCACATCTAAGTCCCGGCCGCCCGAGCGTCGGCACGCATGGCCGAAAACAAGTCGGTCGTCTTCGCCGCGCTCGTCGCCAACGCCGCCATCGCGGCGCTGAAGTTCGGCGGCTTCCTCCTCACCGGGAGCCCGTCGATGCTCTCGGAGACGTACCACTCCGTCTCCGACACGGGCAATCAGGTGTTCCTGCTGGTCGGCATCCGCTACTCGGAGAAGCCGGCCACGCAGGCCCACCCGTTCGGCTACGGCCGGGCGCAGTTCTTCTACTCGTTTCTCGTCTCCGTGCTGCTGTTCGGCATCGCCGGCTGGGAGTCGCTGAAACACGGCTACGAGTCGCTGACCCACGGGGGCGGCCACGGCGGCGCCGCCTCCGTGGCGGTCCCCGGCGTCGGCGAAGTCGACCCCGTCTGGGTGAACGTCGTCGTGCTCCTCGGCGCCGTCGCCTTCGAGAGCTACGCGTTCCGCGAGGCCTCGGCCGAGCTCCGCCGTCAGATAGCCGAGTACGACTGGTCGGGATTCAGGGAGGCGTTCCGCCGGACGAGCGACGTGACGACGCTGACGGCGTTCACCGAGGACGCCGTCGCCCTCGGGGGCGCCGTCTTGGCGCTGGTCGGCGTCGGGCTGACGGAGTTGACGGGCAACGAGACGTTCGACGCCGCGACCGCCGTGCTCATCGGCGCGCTGCTGATGGGGTTCGCGCTCGCGCTCGCCTGGCAGAACAAGCGGCTGCTGCTCGGCGAGAGCCTCGCGCCCGCCGTCGAGGACGACCTCCGGCGCGTCGCCGCCGACCACGACGGTGTCGCCCACGTGGACGGCCTCCGGACGGTGTTCATCGGACCCCAGAAGGTGTTGGTCACCGCCGACGTATCCTTCGACCCCGACTACTCGACCGGCGCCATCGACGACGCCATCGGCGCGCTGGAAGCAGAGCTCGAAGCCGCCGACGACCGCGTGGCGACGGTGTACGTCGAGCCGGAGGTGTGACCCGCGGCCCGAACGGGCGGGACCATCGGACTCATTAGCCGTGCCGTCGAACGCGCATCCGTGCCGCGGTTCGACTACCCCTGTCCGGGCTGTCACACCACCACCAGCCTCCACGGGGCCGACTGCAGCTTCGAGGGCGTCCGCCGGCCCGCGGTCGAGCGGGCGTACGTCGACGCCGTGAGTCTGCTCGCGGCTCGCCCCCGCGAGGAGGCCGCGCTGAAGGAGGCCGCCCCGGGCGAGTGGACCGGCCTCCACGAGGCCGCGCTGTCGTATCTCCGTCAGGCCGGACGGGTCGCCGTCGACGAGAACAACCGCCTCGAACTCCGCACCGCCGAGGCGTTCCGCGAGGCCGTCGAGGAGCCAACCCGCGAGCCGATGGCGACGGTGTACCGCGAGGGGTCGTACCCCGGCTGTCACGACAACGCCGTCTTCGCCATGATCGCCTGGTACGAGATGGTCGGCCTCTCCTGGCAGGAGACCCGCGACAACGTCGTCGAGTGGCTCCACGACAGCGGCGCGTGGGCCCGCGGCGGCTTCGAGGAATCCTCCCCGGAGGCGCTGGTCGACGACAAGCGCCACGTGTACGAGGCCGGCTACGGCTGGAAGGAGAAGGCTCAGTCGGCCAAGCGGGTCATCGACCGTCATCACTGAGCGGCGGGAAGAAGTCGGTCGAGGCGGTGTGGCGCGGGTCGACGGCCTCAGTCGCTCTGGATGCGCGGGGCCAGCATGTACGTCACGTGGCCCAGGCCCTCGGCGAACTCGTAGTGGAGCTTGACCGGGAACTCCTCGCCGAGTTCCGTCGTAACTTCGGCGTCGGACGGGATTGCCTTGTCCATGTCCTTCAGGTAATCGAGGCTGAACAGTGAGTCGGCGTCGCCGGCGGTGAGGGCGATGAGGTCGTCGTCCGCGAGCTCGAGGTCCACGTCGTCGGTGTCGCCTTCGGCCTCGACGTGGAACGTCTCGGCGCCGCCGTCGACCCGCAGGCGGATGTGGTCCGAGACCATGTCGGCGGCGGTGATGCCGCGGTCCAGTTGTGCGCCTTCGAGGACGATTTCGGCCGGCAGGTCGAGGTCGGGAATGTCCGGCTCCTCGCGGATGGAGTCGGGGTCGATGAGCGCCAGCGTGTACGACAGCCCCTCGACCTCGATGTGGAGCTTGCGGGTCTCCTCGTCGAGTTCGAGGTGGACGAGGTCGCCGGAGTTGGCCATCGAGGCGATGTCTTCCAGCCGGGTGAGGTTGACGCCGATGACGCCGCCGTCGGCCTCGTAGGACTCGAAGGCAGCCGCTTCGAGCGAGAGGTCGACCATCCCGACGTTGGCGGGGTCGACGGCGCGAATCGCGAGTTCGTCCTCGTTCAGGCGAACCTTGCACTCCTCGACCAACACGCTCACCGAGTCGAGCGCGCTCTGGAGCGTCGACGCGCTCACGATGGCCTCGAACATTATACGCCCGAGTACGGCGCTCCCCGTTAAAAATACTCCCACTTGTTCCGGTGGCGTCCCTGCGAGTCCGTCCGAGTCCGTCGGAGGAGCCGTCTCCCCCGGGCCGGTACATACTTCGGTCGAACGGCCGTTCGTTTCGGCGTGAGCGAGGACCGACAGCTCCCGCCGATAATCGACTTCGGCGACGCGCTCGATAAGGTCGCGGCCGACCTCGACGGCGACGAGGAGGCCGAGGCGTACCTCGAAGAGATCCGGGAGGGGCTCGACGACCTGGCCGCCCGCGCTCCCGGCAACCGCGACCCCGTGGTCGACTCGGTAGAGAACCTCATCGACTCGCTGTTGACCTACGCCGACGGCGACGCCGAGATGTGGGCCCGGACCATCAAGAACCGCTTCGCCACCTACCGGCGCTCCCGGCGAACCACCTCGACGCGGCTACACGTCTCCAGCGGTCGGCTGGAGCGCGACGGGGAGGCTCTCGACGGCGACGCCGCGCCGGGCGAGGCGTCGCTGCAGGGGACGCTCGTCAACAGCGGCGAGGCGACCGACGCGATGGTCGCCATCGCCTTCTACGACGAGCGGGGTCGAGCGACCTGGAAGGTCGAATCGCGGGAGTACGCGGTCGGCCCCGGCGAGAAGCGCCCGGTCGACCTCACGGTGTACGTCCCCGAGGAGATGGCCTACTACGCCATCGACGCCTTCGAGCCGGACGACCCCGCCGCCGTCGGCGGGGACGCGCCGACGCCCGGAAGCGACTGACGGCGGCGGGCTACCACCGCACCCACCGAACTGCCGCCATCCGACGCCCCTTTCAGAGTCGACGGCGTCGCATCCGATATGAACACGACTTCGCCGGCGACGCGTGGTTCTCCCGCGGTGAGCGACCCATGACAGGCCGGGACGAATACTACAACAGGGCCAAGCAGGAGGGCTACCGCGCCCGCTCGGCGTACAAGCTGAAACAGCTCGACCGGACCGCCGACCTCATCGCGCCCGGCGACGCGGTCGTCGACCTCGGGGCCGCCCCCGGCGGCTGGCTCCAGGTCGCCGCCGAGGCCGTCGGCGACCACGGGAAGGTCGTCGGCGTCGACCGCCAGCGAATCGACGAACTCGACAGCCACGTCGTTGAGACGGTCCGCGGGGACATGACCGACGAGCGCACCCGCGACCGACTCCGCGAGGCCGTCGGCGCCGCCGGGGAGGGGGAGTACCCCGTCGACGTCGTCGTCTCGGACCTGGCGCCGAACATGACCGGCGAGTACGAACTCGACCACGCTCGGTCGGCCCACCTCGCCCGCCAGGCGTTCGAGACGGCGCTCGAACTGCTCGTTCCCGGCGGCGACTTCGTCGTCAAGGTGTTCGAGGGCCGCGACCTCGACGACTTCCGGGACGACGTCGCCGCGGAGTTCGAGTACGTCCGCACCGTCTCTCCGGACGCCTCCCGGGAGGAATCCAGCGAAGTGTACGTCGTCGGCAAGGGTCGGATCGACGCCCCGGTCACAGAGGACCAACGCCTCACCGTCGAGGTGACCGACGTCGGCGACGAGGGCGACGGCGTCGCCGACGTGGACGGCTACACCGTCTTCGTTCCCGGGGCCGAGGCGGGCGAGACGGTCGAGGTCGCCGTCACGGACGTGAAGCCGCGGTTCGCCTTCGCCGAGCAGGTCGAGGACTGACTCCCGAGCACGCAGCAGGCGACCGACGGGTTCGCCGTGGTCAGTCCCCGGACGAGGGACGCGCCGGCGTCTCGCTGCGACGCAGCGCGCCGACGGCCGCGTAGACGAACGGGGTGTCGGCAACGGCGATGGCGACTTTCAGCAGGTACTGACCGACGACGAGCGCGAGGACGCTCGGCCCGGCGGCGTTCGTCAGCGGGAGGCCGAGCTGGCTGTTGACCCCCAGCGCGGGGAGAGCGGCGAAGGCAACTCCGACGAACAGCACGGTATCGAGCAGCTGGCTGGTCGCCGTCGAGCCGACGTTGCGCAGCCAGAGGTGGTCGCCGTCGGTGGCGTCGCGGATGCGGTGGAAGACGAGCACGTCCCAGTTCTGGCTGACGACGTACGCGAGCAGGCTGCCGGCGATGACGTTGCTCGACGCCGCCAGCACGGCGCGGAACTCGCCCGCGAACTCGGGGTTGACGGCGGGGGCGGCGATGGTCGTCCACACTAGCCCGAGGACGACGAAGTTCATCGCGAAGCCGACGTTGACCACGGTCTGTGCGGCCCGGCGGCCGTACAGCTCGGCGTAGCAGTCCGAGGCGAAGTACGTCACCGCGTACGCAAGCGCCGCACCGGGGAGGACGAGCCGTGAGCCGGTCGCCGGCAGCGACACCGGCAGCGAGAACGCGAGCAGCTTCGACGCCGTCAACTGTGCGGTGACCAGGGCGGTGACGAACAGCCCGACGAGGGCGACCCGCCCGACGCCGGAGGCAGGGGCGGGCTCGACGCTCTCACTCGCCGTCATCGATGTCGAGGCGTCCGTGGCGGGCGTCGATTTCGTCCAGGGCGTCCAGCGTCTTGCGTATCGAGGCGCGGACCGCGTCCGAGCGGTTCACGAACTTCCCGTCGTCGCCGACGTGGTCGTCGAGATCGGAGAGGAGCTCGTCGGGTATCTCGACGCTTATTTTGGGCATACCAGTCGGTGAATGCGAGAATACCTGAATCTTACCCACTTAGCCCGACGCCCGGTCGCCGACCCGCGGGGCGGTGAGGTTGCGCCGGCCGCCGAGAGTGAGCACGAACAGCGCGGAGAGGCCGACGCCGTACGCCGTCATCAGCGGCACCGTGACCAGGAACATCGTGACGATGTCCGCGGGGGTGAACAGCGCCGCGAAGGTCAGCATGCCGACGGTGACCTCCCGCCAGCGCCCGCGCATCGCCTGGTAGGAGACGCCAGCGGTGTTCAGCAACACCATGAACACCGGCACGTCGACGAGGATGCCGATGCCGGCGGTGGTGAAGAAGATGAGCCAGAAGAAGTTGGTGATGCGGTAGCTGATGACCATGTTCGCCTGCAGCGCGTCGAAGACGAGGTAGGAGATGATGGTCGGGGCGACGAAGAGATAGCCCAGCGCGAAGCCGCCGACGAGGCCGGCCGCCAGCGCGGCGGTCCAGCCGAAGACGACGTTGCGGCGGCCGCGGACGAAGCCCCGCTCGCGCAACGCCGGCCAGGCGTAGTAGCCGACCAACGGGGCGACGGCCATGACGGCGATCAGCGCGGAGAACTTCACCTCGAAGATGAGCGCCTCGACGGGGTGGAGTGCGATGACGCTGGCGGTGTCCGGCGTCACCTCGCCGGGCACCCGGCTGAGGAAGCCGTTGTACACCCGGCCGATGCCGCCGGTGTACAGCCAGCCGAACGTCGCCGCCAACACGGCCATGAACACGCCGACGATACGGAACGCCCGGGAGGTGAGGCTGTCGAGGACGAACCGGACATCCGTGTAGTAGCCGCCGACGTCGTCCTCGTCGGCGTCGCCGTCGGTCAGTTCATCGAGGAACGTCCCGCCGGCGCGCTGTGCGCGGTCGCCGACGGAGCCGGTCGACGGGTCCGGCTTCGAGTCCGCGGTCGCCGCCGCGTCCGCATCGGCCGTCGCTTCTCCGTCCACCGTCGCGGCCGCCTGCGCGTCGTCGAAGCGCTCGTAGATGATCGCCGCCCGTTCGGGGCGGTCGGCGGCGGCCGCGCGGTCGGCGTAGAAGTTGGCCTCCGTCTCCGACAGCGCGGCGAACGCCGCCGTCGGCGCCGCCCGGAGCTGCGCCTCCGTCAGCGCGTCGAGGTCCAGCGCCGTCGGGTCCGTCCCGGCCTGATACGCCGCGATGAGGGCGACGACGGCGACGAACGACCCCGCAGCCACCAGCGCGGCGACGGCGACGAGTCCCAGCGCGACCGGCTCCGAAACGCCTAGCGCCGCCCCCGGGTCCGGCAGCGCGGTGTCCGACGCCCCGAGCGCGGGCAGCACCGACTCCGAGAGAGTGCTCCGGCCGGCGACGAGCGCGTAGCCCACCCCGAAGACCACGACAGCGACCGCCGCGGCCAGGTTCCAGACGTCTCGGAGCCGCCGCGACCAGTTCACCCAGCCGGCGCCGTCGCGCAGGCGGTCGAAGACGCCGGCGTCGGGGTCGTACAGCCGCGTCGGCTCGGGTCCCGCGGAGTCGTCGTCGCTCGCCGGCGGGTCGTCCGCCGCGGCCGCGTCGGCTTCGTCCCAGCGGTCGAGGATCGCCTCGGCTTTCTCGGGGCGGTCGGCGTCGATGGCGTCTTGAGCGGCCTGGAGCGCCGCCTCCTCGGACAGTTCGGCGAACGCCTCCGGCGGCGCCGCGCGGACCCCGTCGGCGTCGAGCGCGGCGAGGTCGATGCCGGTCGGGTCGCCGGTCGCCGGCTCGTCGCTCGGGGCGTCGTCGAGGTCGACCTCGCGGTACGCCGCGACCAGCAGCGCGACGACGAGAGCGACGGCGCCGGCGACGGTGCCGAACACCGCAAGGGTCACCGTCGGCGACAGGCCGAGCGCTGCCTCCAGCGCCAGCACACGGTAGTCGCTGCCCGCTGCTCGGAGGAGGTCGTTGACCGCGGCCGGGCCGCCGCGGGTGTAGAAGAGGTAGACAGCCGCCGCGCCACCGAAGAACACGCCGGCGAGGACGTTCCAGTGGCGGCGGGCGACGGCCCGTGGGTCAAGGCGGTCGCCGCCACGCTGTGCGGTGACGACGACCCGCGTGAGATAGAGGCTGAATCCGTAGAGGAACAGCAGCGGCGCCGCCCACATCACCTGCGTGAACGGGTCCGGCGGCGAGAACATCGCGCCGAAGACGAAGATGCCGAGGACGGCGTGGCGCCACTTCTCGCGGAACGTCCGATACGGAACGATGCCGGCGCTAGCGAGGCCGGTCATCGCCAGCGGCATCTGTGCGGCCAGCCCGAACGACACCGACAGCAGGACGATGAACTGCGTCCACAACACGATGGACCAGTGTGGCGAGAACCCCGCCGCGAGCGCGTTGCCGGCGAGGAAGTCGAACATGAACGGGAAGAAAACGCCGTAGCCGTACGCCATCCCGGCGGCGAACAGGACGAGCGCGAGCGCGGCGACGACGACGAGCTTCCAGCGCGGAATCGGTGACTCCGGGAGCCTGCCGCGGTCGCGCAGGGCGTCGCGAGAGTAGTACAGAAGCGGCGGAATCGCCACGAGGATGCCGGCGACGAGCCCGATCTTCGCCTGCAAGAGGATGACGTCGAACGGCGTCTGCGCGATTATCTGGAGGTCCGCGGCGACGCTCGCCGCCATCTTCGCCTCGGTGACGGTGCGGAGGTACTCCCAGACCCGAACGCGGAGCGCGTAGAACGACCCCAGGAACCCCACGAGGAAGACGACGAACACCTTCTGGAGGTCCTTTTGAGCCGACCGCAGCATCGCGCCGGCGGTCTCGCGGCCTTCCGCCAGCGTCTGCTGGGTGTCTTCGTCGAGCGCGCTCGACATACGGGAACGCAACCGTGTCGTCACTATCAACCTTTCCACCTGGCCGTCGTCCCGTCCGGAAAAGCCTATAACAGCCCACGGGTGAACTACCGACGAATGGGCGAGGACGCGGACACCGCGAACGAGGAAGCGTTGGCTCCGGGCGACGACGGACCCACCGACGAGCCTCGCGTGTCCGGCGCCGGCGACGGAGCCGACGACGAGGAAGAGCGGTCGGACCGCGCCACGGAAGCTGCCGCCGACGGCTCCGAAACCGAGGACAAGGGGTCGGCGGACGGCGACGGGCACGACGGGTCCGAGGTCGTCGCCGACACCGACACGGGCGACGGCAGCGACGGCGATACCGACGACGCTGAGAGTGATGTCGACGACACAGGTGACAGCGAGGCCGACGCGGAGCCCGATTCCGACGGAGGCGACGACTCGCCGGCAGCGACGATCAACGCGGCGCAGGCGACCGCCGACGGCGAGCCTCCGACCGGGATGACCGACGGCACCGGTACGAGGGGGTCGGAGCCGACGCTGGCCGGCGAATCCGGCGAAACCGGGTACGAACCGGTCGCCGAAACCGAGGCGGCGCTCGGCAACGCCGCCGACGCCGCCGACGGCGTCCTCGGCGAGGGGCCGGAGACGGACCAGGAGATGCCCCTGGCCGACCACATCGAGGAGATGATGCGCCGACTGGGGGTCGTCTTCCTCTTCGCCGGCACCGCGACGGTCCTGGTGTACGGCGTCGGGCAGTTCGTCGAGACGGTGCCCTCGGCCATCGAGATCATCAACTACCTCTGGAATCACAACATCCCCGGCGCCCCCGACATCACGAAGCGCCGGCCGCGGCTGTACGGACCGCTGGAGCTCATTCTGACGGAACTGAAAGTCGCCGGGCTCGCGGGGATCGTCGTCGGGCTCCCGGCGTTCGTCTACCAGACGTACCGGTTCATGCGCCCGGGGCTGTACCCCCACGAGCGGCGGTACTACCTCGCCGCGGTGCCGACGAGTCTCGTCCTCGCGCTGGTGGGTATCACCTTCGCCAACTTCGTGGTCGTCCCCGCCATCTTCAACTACTTTACCAGCTACACGCAGGCGTCGGGCACCGTCGTCGCGTTCGGCCTCCGGGAGACGTTCAATCTCATCCTGGTGCTGATGGGGTACATGGCCATCGTCTTCCAGATTCCGCTGTTCATGATGCTGGCGATCATGATGAACCTCACCAGCAGAGTGTGGATGGAGGACCGCCGGCTGCTGTTCTGGGGCGGCTTCCTCGGACTGGCGTTCATCGTCTCCCCGGACCCGACGGGGATGGCGCCCATCATCATCGGCGCGACGATGATAACGCTGTTCGAGGGGACCTTGGCGCTGCTCCGGTGGACCGGCAACTGAGCGCGGCAGTCGGAGGTCCGAGTCGTCGCCGACCGTCGTTCGGTGGCCGCGTATCGGGGAAGCGAACAGCCGGGGCCGTCTGCTGACGCGCGGCGGTGCCCCGGGCTCCCGCCTCGGCCGACCGCGCGCCGGTCAGTCCACGGCGGCGATGGCCTCGGCTTCCGATTTAAATCTCGGCGTCTCGGTGCGACGGTCGCCGAACGCCCGCGTCGGCTACGAACTCGGATACTCCTGTGCGAACACGTCTTCGACGACCGGCTCGTCGTCGCCCTCCGTCTCGTCGGGGCTCACGCTGCCGGTTTCGTAGCCCGCGAGGTCGAGCGTGACGTGGTCGAAGCCGAGATCCAGCAGATGTTCGCGCGCGCTCCGGGCGAACTCCGTCGTGAGCGCGACCGGGAGTTCCTCGCGGCCGACCTCGATGCGGGCGAGCCCGTCGTGGTCGCGGACGCGGAACTGCTCGAACCCCCAGGTTCGGAGGAGCCGCTCGGCCTTCTCGATGCGCGTCAACCGCTGCTCGGTGACCTCCAGCCCGGTCGGAATGCGTGAGGAAAGACAGGCCATCGAGGGCTTGTCGGCGACGGAGAGCCCGAAGTGGTCGGCGATCTCTCGGACCTCCTCTTTCTTGATGCCGTGTTCGAGCAGCGGCGACCGTACTTCGAGCTCGTCGACCGCCTCCAGCCCGGGTCGGTGCCCCTCGCCGGGGTCGGAGGCGTTGGTGCCGTCGCACACCGTCTCGATGCCGAGCTCCTGGGCGTGATCGTACATCCGCCCGAGGCGCATCGTTCGGCAGTGGTAACAGCGGTCGTCGCCGTTGGCCACGAAGTCGGGGTCGTCGAGTTCCGAGAAGGAGACGAGGTCGTGGCGAACCCCGATTTCCGCGGCGACCTGCCGGGCGTCGTCCAACTCCTCGGCGGGCAGCGTCTCGCTTTTGGCGGTGCAGGCGACCGCGTCCTCGCCGAGGGCGTCGTGGGCGAGCGCGGCGACGACCGAGGAGTCGACGCCGCCGGAGAAGGCGACGACGACGCCGTCGCTGTCGGCGAGGTCGTCCCGCACTGCGTCGACCGCGGTCCGGAGGTCGTCGGTGAGGGTCATCCGTTGGACACCGTACCGCGTCGGCGGCGAAAAGCACGTTGGTGCCGGGAGCGTCGGTCCTCAGTCGGCGTCGACGTATCGGACGGCTCGTGTGACCGTCTCGCCGACCGTCCGGAGGGTGAACCGCACGTCGGCCTCGCCGTCACCGAGGTCCTCGGCGTCGACCTCTTGACCGGTGACGTCGGCCGTCGTCTCGACCGTCCGCGTCTCGTTGGCCGGGACGCGGGCCGAGACCCTCCGAACCGGGATGGAAGCGACGCGGGGACCGGCTCTGCTCAGTCCGGCGACGAACCGCCCCGGGAGGTCGCCGTCGTTCGCGACCGACGCCCGAACCGTCGGCGGCGTGCCGACGTCGAGTTCGGAGGGCGCCTCGACCGACCACGACAGGGGCGGGGACGACGCTGCGAGCCGTCGACGGTAGGGCTCCGGCAGCGGCCACTCGCCGCCGGGCCAGCGGAGCCGTATCGTCGGGTCGGCCGGGACCGACGACGGAAGCCGGAACCACACGACTCCGCCAGCCCCCAGCCCGTACCCGCTGGCGGCGCCGTAGAACCGCCACAGCGGCCGCGCCTCCGTCTCGGGCATCGGTGCGTACGTCTCGCCGTCCACGGCGAGTTCGAGCTCCTCGCGGGGAAGCCGACCCGCCTCGACGGTCACGTCGAGGAACAGGTGGCGGGCGCTCGCGTCGCCGACGGTGAGGTAGTCGGTCTGGAGCCGAACGATTGCCGGCTGGAGGGCCTCGACGGCGACCGAGAGCGACGGAGGGGGACGCGACTCGGTGCCCGAATTGGTCGGTGTCGTCGCCGTCGCTGTCGACGTGGATGTCGACGGCGGCGCTGACTCCGGCCCACCGAGGCAGCCGGCACCGGCGAGGAGGGACCCGGCGAGGGCGAGGGACTGGCGGCGTCGCACGGCCGTCGCTTCCAAGGGCCGGGATATGTGTCTTGTGTGGCGACGGTGGCAGGACCGGTCCTCAGGCCACCGGCGTCCGCTCCACGACAGTCCCGTCGACGGTCGGGTACTGCTCGACGATTTCGCCCTCGTCGACGTCGCCGTCCTCGACCATCTCTTCGAGCAGCCACCACGCGACCTCGACGTGCTCGGACTTGACGGTGTAGAACTCCTCGGGGACGCCCAGCGCCTCGAAGCGTTCCGGCGGCGCGTACGTCTTCCCGTAGACGAGCGTGCCGTCGTCGGTCACCTCGTCGAACGCCCGGCGGACGTTCTTGGCCATCCGCTTCAGGCGGTTGCGGTGCTGGGCGGCGTCTTTGAACACAGAGGTACAGAAGTACACCCGCTCGTGGTCGCCCATCGTCTCCAGGATGGCTTCCTTCGAGCCGTCGACGGCGGACATGTGCCCCTCCTGCAGCTCGAAGCCCTGCTCCTGCATCCGCCGGTAGTTGCCGTCGGACATCTCGAACTCGTTGACGTTGCAGAACTCCGCGGCGCCCTCGTCGAGGAACTCCAGGAACTCCTCCTCGGCCCGGATGCCCGGAATCTCGAAGGCGGGGGTGAGCCCCTCCTCGCGGGCGACGTAGA
>JBDGTQ010000044.1:0-37885 GCA_042216705.1 Halolamina sp.
CCACCCGAAGGCCGTCACTCAGGAGGTGAGAATGCGGGAAAGTGGGCCGGCGCGAATTCGAATCGCGGTTACGGCCACCCGAAGGCCGAAGGATACCAAGCTACCCCACCGGCCCGCGCTTCGGGAAACGGGGACGCGATTTTTAACGCTTCCGGAACCACCGTCCGGGGCCGCGGTCAGGGGGAGGCGAACCGCTCACCCCGTCGCCGCGAGATACACCCCGACGGTCGCCAGCGTGACCCCGAGGAGTTTTCGAGCCGTTAGCGTCTCGCCGAGGGCGACGACTCCGAGCAACGAGCTCACGGCGATGAACGAGCCGAAGACGGGAACCACGACGCTGACCGGCCCGGCTGCCAGGGCGCGGTAGTACGAGAGGATGCCGACGGCGAGGAAGACGCCGCCGCCGAGGACGTACGGCAGGGTTTCGGGGTCCAGAGCCGCCGTCACGTCGTCGCCGGTGACCACCGTTACTGCCAGCGCCGCCAGCACGAGCACCGCGTTGGTCACCAGCGCGACGACGTGACTCGGCGCCGACCGGGTGGCGATCTTCACCAGCGGCGTGAACAGTGAGTAGCTCACCAGCGCCAGAACGGCCCAGGCGACGTAGCCGACGTTTCCGAGTGACATGTCCAACATACTGGGGTGTGACAAAGGTATCTGTCGGCTCCGGAACGGCGACGGGTCGGAGCCTCCTCGCGTTCGGCGTTCGTCGTCGGGGTGTCGGCGGTCGGCGTCGAAGCCGGGGTCAGCGTCGCTCAGTACGACTCGTACCCGTCGGTGTCGAGGTAGTTGTGCGCGACCGCGACGGCGTGGTCGGCGTGGACCGCCCGCGGGCCGAGGCGGATGCGCTCGTCGGCGACCTCGGCGAGGCGCTCGGACTCGGCGGACGCGAAGTCGGCGTGGTCCGAGAGCACGAACAGCGGGTCCGCCGGCGGTTCGGCGTCGACGACGGGGGCGCCGCTCTCGTGGAGTTGGACCACCGTCGCGTCGTCGGCGAGGCGGTCCAGCGTCGCCGAAAACCCCATCCGACGCAGTTCGACGCCGGGGGTGGGCTCGGCCGGCTGGTGCCCGATGGCGTCCTCGCGGGCGCCGAGTGCGTCCCGGATTCGGGCCGCGACGTTGCGCTCGTCCGGGCCGAGGTGTTTCACCGACCCGCCGTCGACGGTGACGGTGAACTCGTCGCCGAGCACGAGATGCACCCGCGTGTCCTCGCGGATGTCGTGTGAGACGAAGAGTCCGGCAGAGACGCACCGACAGAGCACGTCCAGCCGGCCGGCCGCGCCGGCGAGGTCGTCGAGGGCGAACGTCGGCGTCGTCGGCGCCTCGTGGCCGACGAGCAGGAACTGTCGCATACCGCCGACTGGGTGCCGACCGGCAAACCTCCGTCGGTCCCCGCTCGGCGACGAACCGGCGACTCCAGTGGAAGGTGTGAGATTGGTGCGTGTTTTTTCGTTTCGGTGTTAATTTTCGCCAGACCGGACGGGGTTTTCGGCCGTCCGTGGCGACTGTAGAACGATAATTATATACACAATCGAAATACAGGTGATAACATCTCCGTGCGACAGGTGATATCATGACAGATGAAAACGCGGCAAGTCAGGTGATGATGAACAGGCGCCGGATGTTGTCGAGCATCGGCCTCGCCGGCGCGGCCAGTCTCGCTGGCTGCGTCTCGGGCGGTGGCGGTGGCGGCGGCTCCGGCGGCGGCAAGCTGAATTTCGGCCAGTCGAAGGGTCCCATCGAGTTCGACCCCATCGTCCTGAACGACGTTCCCTCGGCCGAGGTCGCGGCTCAGGTGTTCGAGGGGCTGTACACGTACGACGAGCAGACGGGTATCGTCCCCGAGTTGGCCGACGGTCAGCCGGAAGTCGGCTCGAAAGGCTCCGGTGCGGCCGACGGGACGCGATACACCGTCGCGCTGAAAGACGCGGCCACGTTCCAGAACGGCGACTCCGTCACCGCCGAGGACGTGAAGTACTCCTTCGAGGCGCCGGTCGACGAGGAGACGGAGAACGCCTCCTCGTTCAACATGATCGAGTCCATCAGCGTGATGGACGAGACGACGGTGCAGTTCGACCTGAAGTACCCCTACGGTGCGTTCAGACACACGCTAACCGCCTCCGTCGTGCCCAAGTCCGTCCGCGAGGAGGACAAGGAGGCGTTCAACACCGAGAGCCCGGTCGGCTCCGGGCAGTTCGAGTTCGACGACTGGCAGGAGGGCCAGTTCGCTCGCGTCACCCGGTGGGACGACTACTGGGGCGAGCCGGTCGCGAACGTCGCCGAGGTGGAGTTCTCACCGGTCGAGGAGTCGACGACCCGGATCACGACCCTCAACAACGGCGAGAACCACATCGTCAAGGGGATTCCGCCGAAGCAGTACTCCACCGTCGAGGGGATGGAAGGCGCGAGCGTCCAGGAGGTGCCCGGCATCGGGTACTTCTACCTCGCGATGAACTGCATGGAGGGTCCCACCACGGACAAGACGGTCCGTGAGGCCATCGACTACACGTTCAGCATGGACGACGCCGTCAGCAACTACGTCGAGCCGACGGGCATCCGGCAGTACAGCCCGCTGCCGGCGTCCATCGCTGACACCTGGGACATGCCTACCGACGAGTGGGAGTCCATCCCGCACGACAAGGATATCGAGCAGGCCCAGCAGCTGTTCGAGGAGGCCGGCGTCCCGATGGACTACTCCTGGAACATCATCGTCCCGCCGGACGACAAGCGCGAACAGATCGGCATCACCGTCAGCAACGGGCTGAAGGAGGCCGGCTTCGACGACGTGACCGTCCAGCGGCTGGACTGGGGTGCGTTCCTCGATAAGTACGTCACCGGTAGCGAGGACGACTACAACATGTACACGCTCGGCTGGGCCGGCACGCCCGACCCGGACGCGTTCACCTACTACCTGTTCGGCCGGACCGACGACACACTCGGCGTCACCAACGGGACCTACTACGGGAACAACAGCGAGAGCGGGAAGGAGGCCGCAGAGAAGTTCGTCCAGGCCCGCGAGTCGGCCGACCGCGAGGAGCGCAAGCGGCTGTACGAGGAGGGCATCACCACGGTCCTCGAGGACCGTGCGCACATCCCGGCGTACAACCTGAAAAACAGCTTCGGCGTTCGTGACTCCGTCAGCGACTTCCTGGCGCACCCGGCCGACCAGTTCCACCTGGTCACCGACCACAACAACGTGTCACTGGACGAGTAACCGAAGCCCTAACTCCATCAATTTATGCCGCCTGAGACAGCACTTACCGACGGATAGACATGGGACGGGCAATGTACACCGTGCGCCGGCTGCTGCAAGCGATTCCGGTGTTGGTCGGCGTCGCCACCATAACGTTCCTGCTCATCGAGGCGATGCCGGGCGACCCGGTGAGCATCATGCTCGGCCCGTCGCCGAGCCAGCAACAGGCCGCCGCGATTCGGGCCAAATACGGCCTCGATAAGCCCCTGTGGCTCCGCTACGTCAACTACCTCTGGGACGCCGCCCGCCTGCAGCTGGGACAGAGCTTCTACTACGGCGTTCCGGTCTCTCAGAAGATCGCCGAGCGGCTGCCGGTGACGCTGCTGTTGTTGCTCACCAGCCTCGGGTTCGCGCTGACGACGGCGATTCCGCTGGGCATCCTCTCGGCCAAGCGGCGCAACCAGCCCGCCGACCACGTCTCTCGGGTCGTCGCGCTGCTGGGCGTGAGCACCCCCTCCTTTTGGATCGGGCTGGTGCTCATCATCGTCTTCTCCTACCGCCTGGGCTGGTTCCCGTCGACGAACCTCATCATGCCCTGGGCGGCGCCCGCCGCCGTCGAGGGCGCGAACAGTCAGGCCGAGGTGGTCTTCCTCGCGGCCAAGCACCTCGTGTTGCCGACCATCTCGCTAGGGACGCTCCAGATGGCCGCGTTCACCCGTATCGAGCGCTCCTCGATGCTCGAAGTGCTCAACGAGGAGTACGTGAAGCTGGCCCGCGCCTACGGCGTCTCCGAGCAGACCATCGTGCGGAAACACGCGTTCCGCAACGCACAGCTCCCGCTCATCACCATCGTCGGCCTCCAGCTGACGAGCGCGCTGGGTGGGGCGGTGCTGACGGAGACGGTGTTCTCCATCGCCGGCATGGGCCGGCTCATCATCACCGCGATCAACAACCAGGACATCATGCTGGTGATGGGGACGACGCTCGTGTTCGGGCTCGTCTTCGTCGTCGGCGTCATCCTCACCGACCTCTCGTACGCGTACATCGACCCGAGAGTGTCCTACGACGAGGCTGAGTAACTATGGCTACTACGACATCCGAACAGGAGATGGAAAGTAGCGGCGTCGAGGGGGAGCCGGAGGCCCGCGTCGGCCTCAGCTACACCTTCTCGCAGCTGCGCAAGGACCCGACCGCGATGGCGGGACTGGTGCTCATCGGCTTCATGACCGCCGTGGCGACCGTCGCGTTCGTCGACAGCACCGTCTTCAAGTGGTTCGGCATGCAGTACGCCATCGCCGAGGCGGTGTGGTACAACCCCGTAAACGACCCGGCGAACGCACGGATTCTGCGGCCGCCGGTGTACATGACCAACCAGCTCCACCCGAACGACCCCGGGACGTGGGCGCACCCGCTCGGGACCGACGACCGCGGCCGGGACATCCTCGTCCGGCTGTTCTACGGCACCCGCATCGCCATGACCGTCGGCATCGTCGCCACCGGCATCGGCATGACGCTGGGGACGCTCGTCGGCGCGGTCGCCGGCTACTACGGCGGCTGGGTCGACGACGCGCTGATGCGCGGCGCCGAGACGCTGTACGCCATCCCCTTCCTCGTGTTGGTCATCGCGTTCATGGTGGCGTTCGGTCGGAACCTCATCTTCGCGATGGTCGGGGTCGGCATCGCCACGGTGCCGACGTTCGCACGGCTCATCCGGTCGCGGGTGCTGTCCGTCCGCGAGGAGGATTACATCGAGGCCGCCGAGGCCGCCGGCGTCAGGGACCGCTACGTCATCCTCCGGCATCTCATCCCGAACAGCTTCGCCCCCGTGCTGGTACAGGCGACCCTGCAGGTCGGCGTCAACATCCTCATCGTCGCCGGCCTCTCTTTCCTCGGCTTCGGCGCGCAGCCGCCGACGCCGTCGTGGGGACAGATGCTGAACGCCTCCCGGCAGTACATGCTCCCGAACCCGTGGTTCAGCATCTGGCCCGGCATCACCATCCTCGTGACGGTGGTCGGGTTCAACCTCGTCGGCGACGGGCTTCGTGACGCACTCGACCCTCGTATCAACAACTGATGAGCGACCCACTACTTTCAGTCGAGAATCTGAAGACACAGTTCTTCACCGAGGAGGGCACCGTCCGCGCAGTCGACGGCGTCTCCTTCGAGGTGAACGAAGGAGAGATCGTCGGCCTGGTCGGCGAGTCCGGCGCCGGCAAATCCGTCGCCAGCACCTCGCTCACGCGGCTGGTCGAGAACCCCGGCGAAATCGTCGGCGGAACGGTCACCTACAAGGGCGAGAAGATCGTCGACTTCGAGGAGACCGACGACGGCGACCTCGTCCCCTCCGAGGAGATGCTCACCGACACGGAGATGCGCAAACGCATCCGTGGCCGGGAGATCGCCATCATCTTCCAGGACCCGATGGAGTCGCTGAACCCCGTATTCAAGGTGGGCGCTCAGCTCCGGGAGTTCATCGAGATCAACCGCAACGTCCCCGAGGACCGCGCGAAGGAGATCGCCGTCGACATGCTCCGGGAGGTCGGCATCCCCGAGCCCGAAACCCGCTATCACGACTACCCCCACCAGTTCTCCGGCGGGATGCGCCAACGCGTGCTCATCGCCATGGCGCTGTCCTGCGAGCCGTCGCTCATCATCGCCGACGAGCCGACGACCGCCCTGGACGTGACCGTCGAGAGCCAGATTCTCGACCTCGTCGAGGAGCTGCAGGAGAAGTACGACACCGCCTTCATCTGGGTCACCCACGACATGGGCGTCGTCGCGGAGGTCTGTGACCGCGTGAACGTGATGTATCTCGGCGAGATCATCGAACAGACCGACGTCGAGCGGCTGTTCCACGACACGAAACACCCCTACACGCAGGCGCTGCTCGGCTCCATTCCCCGGCCGGACCGCGAGGTCGGCGAACTCGAAGCCATCACCGGCGTCATGCCCGAGGCCATCAACCCGCCGTCTGGCTGTCGGTTCCACACCCGGTGTCCGGAGGCGCGGTCGGTCTGTCGTCGGGTCGCCCCGGAGTGGCAGGACGTTAGCGACGAGCCGAGCGAACACCGCGTCGCCTGCGTCAAGTACGAGGACGTCGGCTACGAGGACGCCGAGCCGCTCGATACGGCCGCGACCGACGCCTTCGCCGGCGGGCTCGTGAGCGAAGGGGCCTCCGCCGAGGCAGGGGGTGAGGAGCGATGAGCGACGCCGCACAGACCGGGGCGGCCGCCGCGTCCCGGGAGCGGGTCGACACCGTCGCCGAGGGCGAGCCGCTGATAGAGGTCGAGGGGCTGACGAAACACTTCAGCCAGTCCAGCGGCATCTTAGAGAGCGTCTTCCCGGAGCCGCCGGTGCGGGCCGTCGACGACGTCTCGTTCACCATCAACAAAGGCGAGACGCTGGGGTTGGTCGGCGAGTCCGGCTGCGGGAAGTCGACGCTGGCTCGGACCGTCCTCCGGCTGCTGGACCCGACCGACGGCGCGGTGTACTTCAAAGGCGAGAACCTCGCCGAGATGTCCGGCGAGCGCCTGCGCGACCAGCGCAAGGACATGCAGATGATCTTCCAAGACCCGCAGTCGTCGCTGGACCCGCGGATGAAGGTCGGGCCCATCGTCGAGGAGCCGATGAAGGCCCACGACCTCTACGAGGGCGAACGGGAGGAACGCGCCCGCGAGCTGCTGGCGAAGGTCGGGCTCGACCCACAGCACTACAACCGATACCCCCACCAGTTCTCCGGGGGCCAGCGCCAGCGCATCAACCTCGCGCGGGCGCTGTCGGTGAACCCCGACTTCATCGTCTGTGACGAACCCGTCTCCGCGCTCGACGTGTCCATCCAGGCGCAGGTGCTGAACACCATGCGCGACCTCCAGGAGGAGTTCGGACTCACCTACCTGTTCATCGCCCACGACCTCTCGGTCATCCGCCACATCTCCGACCGCGTCGCCGTGATGTACCTCGGCCGCAAGGTCGAGCTCTCGGAGACGACGGAGCTGTTCGAGAACCCCCAGCACCCCTACACGCAGGCGCTGCTGGACTCCATTCCCGTGCCGGACCCGCGGGCGAAGAAGCGAGCTAGCCCGCTCGAAGGCGACGTGCCCTCGCCCATCGAACCGCCCTCCGGTTGTCGGTTCCGCACGCGGTGCCCGCAGGTCATCGCCCCCGAGCAGTACGACCTGACCGACGCTCAGTGGGACGACACGCTAACCTTCGTCCGCGCCGTCGACCGGCGGACGTTCGAGGTCGGCGGCGAGACCGAACTCCGCGAGCGGTTCTTCTCCGACGGCGTCCCCAGCGGCGACGCCGGCCGGGTCGTCGAGGACGCCATCGATGCCGTCCTCGACGGCGCGTTCGACCGCGCGGAGGAGCGCCTGACGGAGGCGTTCACCGAACAGAGCATCTGTGCGGCGGAGCGCCCGACGTACACCGTCGACGCCCAGGAGGGCGTCAGCGAGCACTTCGCCGCGTGTCACCTCCACCGCGACGACCAGGAGGTGCCCGAGGAGATCGGGCGACCCGCCGGCGTCCCGCCGAACGAGGCCGACTGAGCGGCGTCGCGGTCAGCGGAGTTCGAACGTCACGCTGTCGCTGGCACACGGCGGGTCGGTGGCGACGAACGCCGACAGCTCGTGGCGCCCGCGCTCGGGCAACACCCACTCGCTGCGGCCGTTCGGGCCGCCATCGCTGCGCTCGAAGCGACCGTCCCACGTCCGCGAGATGCGCTTCGTCTCCCGTCCGTCGAGTTCGAGCTGGCCGGGCCGGTCGCTTGCGAACGTCGCCTCGTCGGTCGCCTCGACCTGGCCGTCGACGGCCCACCCCCACAGCCGGAGCCGCGGGGTCGGCACCGTCACCGGTACCGGCAGCCGGTTGCGGATTTCGACCGTGAACGGCACCGGCTCGTCGAGGCCGAACTCCTCGCGGGGAAGCGACAGCGACAGCGTGACCGCCGCCCGCGCGAGCCGGACCGGGACGAGCGTCCCGAGCAGCTCTCCGAGGTAGTCGCGGTTCTCGTCGAACCCGTGGCGGTCCGGGTCGTCCGGGCGTCGCCGCTGCTGCATGGACGGCGCTTCGGCGGCGGACGGCTTGCACCTATCGGTCGGCGGCGGGCCCCGACGGACTCGCGCGCCGGCTCAGAGGCCGACGACGGTGCCGTCCTTCCGGGGTTCGGTCGCCCCCGAGAGGGTGCCGTCCTCGTTGCGGACGATCTGAGCGCCGCCGAACAGCCCGGGGTACAGCACGCGCACGTCGTGGCCCTTCCGGGTTAGCTTCGTGGCGATCTCGTTCGACGGGTCCATCCGCTCCTCGACGGCGAGTTCGCCGTCCTCGCGGTAGCGCCAGCGCGGGCGGTCGAGCGCCGCCTGCAGCGGCAGGTCGTAGTCGACGACGTTGCTCAGGACCTGCACGTGGCCCTGGGGCTGCATGTACCCGCCCATGACGCCGAAGGCGGTCCAGTCCTCGTGGTCGGCCTCGGGCGCGAGGTCCGCGACCGCCGGGATGAGCGTGTGGAACGGGCGCTTGCCCGGCGCGACGACGTTGGGGTGGTCGGCCGCCAGCGAGAACGAGGCGCCGCGGTTCTGGAGGGCGATGCCGGTGTCGCCGGCGACCAGCCCGGAGCCGAAGCCGGCGAACCGGGAGTTGATGTATGAGACGACGTTGCCCTCGTCGTCTGCGACGCAGAGCAGGACGGTGTCGGCGTCCTCGGCGTTCGCGTCGGGGACGCCGAAGCTCACGTCGTTGGCGGCCTCGGCGCCGACCTCGGCGGCCCGCGTCTCGGCCCACGACTGGCTGGCCAGCGGCGGAATCTCCTCGTAGTCGGGGTCGGTGATGTAGCGGTGGCCGTCGTGGAAGGCCAGCTTCATCGCCTCGGCGAAGTAGTGGACCCGCTCGGGGCTGTCGAGGTCGTACTCGCCGGCACCCAGCTCCTCGGCGATGTTCAGCGCCTCCAGGGCGATGAGCCCCTGGTTGTTCGGCGGGAGCTCGTACACCTCGGCGCCGTTGTACGTCGTCCGCACCGGGTCGAGGAACTCGGCCTCGTGGGCCGCGAGGTCGTCGGTCGTCATGAAGCCGCCCTCCGACTGGACCTCCTCGGCGATGGCCTCACCGATGGCGCCCTCGTAGACGACGTCGGCGCCGTCCTCGGCGATGCGCTCCAGCGAGGCCCCGAGCTTCGGCAGCGTGACCTCCTGGCCGACGTCGGGGGCTTCCCCGTCGAAGAGGTAGGCCTCCCGGGCGTGGTCGCTGTCGAACAGCTCCTCGGCGTGGGCCCACTGGGAGGAGATGACCTCCGTGACGGGGTAGCCCTCCGTCGCGTAGCGGATGGCCGGCTGGAGGACGGTTCCGAGGTCGCGTCGGCCCAGCTCCTCGACGGTCGCCTCCCAGCCGCGGGCGGTCCCGGGGACCGTGACGGTGTGGGGGCCGGTCGAGGGCATCTCCGCGTCGACCGGGTCGACCTCCCGGTCGGCGGCGACCGCCTCGCGGACGTTCGCGAGCGTCGCGTCCGCCGGCGCCCCGCCACAGGAGCGCATCGCGCCGACGTCGCCGTCGGCGGTCTTATACAGCGCGAACACGTCGCCGCCGAGCCCGGTTGAGGTCGGCTCGACGACGTTCAGCGCCGCCGCCGTCGCCACCGCCGCGTCGAAGGCGTTGCCGCCGTCCTCCAGCACCGTCGCGCCCGCACGCGAGGCGAGCGGCTGGCTCGACGCCACCACCCCCCGTTGCCCGTAAACCGTCGACCGGCGAGATGTGAATCGGTCCAAATTAACCATATCGAACAGTTGGCCGAGCGGCGGTAAAGTACCTCCCCAAATGGATACGGTGTGCGTTATATTCCCGTTCCGTCCCACGGGGGTCACATGACGTTCTCGCTCTGTGCGCGGATTGCCGCCGCCGACCACGACGCCGGCGACGGACCGGCCTTCGCCGTCGCCGTCGCGACTGACGCCCCCGCCGTCGGGGCGCTGTGTCCGTTCGTCAGCCACGACGGCGCCGTCGCAACTCAGGCGTTCGTCAACGTCCGCTTGGGCCGGAAAGGTATCCGCCTGCTCGACGACCTCGCCGTCGGGGACGCGCTTTCTGGTCTGCTGGCACGGGACGACCACAGCGCGAACCGCCAGCTCCACGGCGTCGACGACCGCGGCGGCACCTTCGCGTTCACCGGCGACGACACCGATCCCTGGTCGGGCCATCAGGTCTACGACGACGTCGGCGTCACCGTCGCTGGCAACATCCTCACCGGCGAGGAGACCCTCGGCGCCGCGGCCGAGGCGTTCATCGAGAGCGACGACGCGATCGTTGCCCGGTTGCTGGAGGCGCTGGCCGCCGGCGCCGACGCCGGAGGCGACGAGCGCGGCCACAGCTCCGCCGCCGTCGCGGTGAAGGCCCCCCAGACCACCGCCTACCACGACCTCCGCGTGGACGAACACGAGACGCCCATCGCCGAGCTCCGGCGGGTGTACGAGGCCGCCGTCGACGCCAGCGACGGCTTCAGCGAGGCCTCGAAGGCGCGGAAGTTCGACTGACGGCGCGACTCCGGCGGCTCGGCCGCCGGCGCAGCGGGCGGCCGGTCAGGACAGCTCCTCGGCGTCGCGGCTCGGGTCGACACGGTGACAGGCGGCGGTCCGGTCGGCGTCGAGGTCGACGGCTGTCGGCGTCGCGTCGACACAGGGAGAGGGACACGCCTCGCGCATCCGCTCGGCCGCCGCCTCCCGGTCGCCGGCGGCGACGAGCGTCGCCGCCTCTCTCACGGCGTCGGCGGCGGCCGCCGGCAGCGCCCTCACGTCGCCGGGAACCGCCGTCTCGAGGAGTCGGTCGGCGACGGCCGCGTCGTCGGCGGCCGCTCCCTCCGCTTCGAGACGGTCCCGCACCGCCTCGGGTTCGAGCTCGTCGCTCTCGACGCGGCTCCGGAACGTGAACGCCCGCCGGAACGCCGGCTGGTCGCCGCCCCACCCGGCGCCGGGAATGACCTCCGGACAGCGGGTGTGGAACCGACAGCCGGCCGGCGGGTCGATGGGGGAAGGTACCGTCCCCTCCAGGATGACCCGATCGGTCCGGGCCTCGGGGTCGATGCGCGGCACCGCCGACAGCAGCGACTTCGTGTAGGGGTGGCGCGGGTCGGCGAACAGCTCGTCGACCGGCGCCGTCTCGACGATCTCCCCGAGGTACATCACCGCGACCCGGTCGGCCACCTGCCGGACGACCGAGAGGTCGTGAGTGATGAAAAGCAGCGACAGCCCGAGCTCCGACTGGAGGTCAGACAGCAGGTTGAGAATCTGGGCCTGCACGGAGACGTCCAGCGCGCTCACAGGCTCGTCGGCGACGATGAGGTCGGGGTCGACCGCAAGCGCCCGGGCGATGCCAACCCGCTGTTGCTGGCCCCCGGAGAACTGCCCCGGGTATCGGTCGACGTGGCCGGGCTTCAGCCCGACCCGCTCCAGCAGGCGCTCGGCCCGGTGGAGGCGGAGCTCGGCGTCGGTCGCGTCGAGCCCGACGCGGACCTCGTAGCCACCGGCGTCGGTCGCCGAGACGGTCGCCGCGAGCACGGCGGCGGCGTCGCCGAGGTCGACCGCGACGGCGGGGTCGCTGGCCGTCGCCCCGTCGGCGGGCCGGACCGTCAGGTCGACCGTCGCCACGCCGTCGGTCGCGGGGACCGCGCGGTCGACGTCGTCGGCGACCGTCACGGACGCCGGCTCGGGGGCGTCGTCGACGGTCGTCACCGAGGCGGTCGTCTCGACCGCCGGGTCGGTCGCGGGCTCGTCGTGGACCTCCATCGGCGCGGTGACGATGTCGCCGACCGTCTGGCGCGGGTTCAGCGACGCCAGGGGGTCCTGGAATATCATCTGCATCCGCCTGCGGTAGGGCCGCATCTCGGCGTCTGACAGCCCGGTGAGCTCCTCGCCGCGGAACCTGACGCTGCCGCCGGTCGGCGTGTGCAGGTTCAAAAGCGCCTGCCCCAGCGTCGACTTCCCGCAGCCGGACTCGCCGACGACCGCCAGCGTCTCCCCCTCGTGGAGTTCGAGGTCGACGCCGTCGACCGCCTTGACCGTGGCGTCGGCGCCGAGCAGCCGGTCGACGACGCCGCTTGACTGCTCGAAGTGTTTCTGGAGGTTCGTCGCGGTCAACACCGGCTCGGCGGCTTCGGCCTCGCCGGCGTCGGTCGCCTCGGTCGCGGTCGGCGCCGTCCCGGTCTCGGTCTCCCCTTCGGACTCGGCGTCCGGCGTGCTCATAGTCGCTCACCCGCCGGGCCGCGACGGAGACAGGCCGCCTCGTGGTCGGGCTCGTCGCCAACTGTCCGGAACGCGGGGTCGACCTCGAAACACTCCCGTTCGGCCTCCGGGCACCGCGGCGCGAAGTGGCAGGCGTAGGGGATGTCGATGAGGTCAGGCACGTTGCCCTCGATGGGCTGGAGTTCGCGGTCGGGATCGTCGAGCTGTGGCGTGCTGGCGATGAGCCCCTGGGTGTAGGGGTGTTGGGGGTTGGCGAACAGCTCCTCGGCGCCGGCGCGTTCGACGATCTCGCCGGCGTACATGACGTTGACCCGGTCGCAGGTCTCGGCGACGACCGCGAGGTCGTGGGTGATGAGCAGGATGGCGGTGTCGAAGGCGTCTTTCAGCCCCGTCAGCTCGTCCAGAATCTGTGCCTGGATGGTCACGTCGAGCGCGGTCGTCGGCTCGTCGGCCACCAGCAGGTCGGGCTCGCAGGACAGCGCCATGGCTATCATCGCTCGCTGGCGCATCCCGCCGGAGAACTCGTGAGGGAAGTCCGAGGCCCGAGCCTCCGGCTCCGGAATCTCGACGGCTTCGAGCATCTCGATGGCCCGGCGCCAGGCCTCGCTGTTCTTGGCGGCGCCGACGATCTTGCGCTTCATCTCCGCCGGCAGCGACACCGACTCGCCGATGTCCTGATGGAGCCGGACAGTCTCGGCTATCTGCTCGCCGACGGTCAGCGTCGGGTTCATGCTGTTCATCGGGTCCTGAAACACCATCGACAGCGCGCCGCCGCGCAGCTGCTGGCGCCGGCGCTCGGACATCGACAGCAGCGACTCCCCCTCGAAGCGGATGTCGCCGCCGACGATCTCGCCGGGCTCCTCCACGATGCCGACGATGCTCTCGGCGAGGACGGACTTCCCAGAGCCGGACTCACCGACTAGGCCGACGATCTCGCCGGGCTCGATGGTGAGGTCGACGCCGTCGACCGCCTTCACGGTGCCGCGTTGGGTCGGAAACTGCGTCTGGAGGTTCTCGACTGCCAGGACGGGGCGGGCCGCCATCTCAGCCCACCTCCTCCTCGGAGATGTCGAAGGCGTCGCGCAGGCCGTCGCCGACCGTGTTGAACGCCAGGACCGTGAGCATGATGGCCAGCCCCGGCATCACGGAGATCCACCAGGCCCGGGAGATGAACTGCCGGCCGTCGGAGATGAGCAGCCCCCAGGTCGGCGTCGTCGGCTTGACGCCCAGCCCGAGGAAGGAGAGGCCGGCCTCCGCGAGGATGGCGAGCGGAATCATCAGCGTCGCCTGGACGATGAGCGGCGCGACCGCGTTCGGCAGCATCTCCTTGAACATGATGCGTGCGTCGCCCATGCCGACCGCGCGGGCGGCGGTGATGTACTCCTCTTCGCGGATGGACAGCACCTCCCCACGGATGATGCGGGCGAAGTCGTCGATGAACGCGATGCCGATGGCGAGGACGACGTTGACGACGCCGAGCCCGCCCATGACGGCGATGATGCCGACGCCTAAGATTATCTCCGGGAACGCCCACTGAAAGTCGACGTAGCGCATGATGACGCTGTCGACCCAGCCGCCGTAGAAGCCGGCCAGGATGCCCAGCGTCGTTCCGACGGAGAAGGCCACGGCGACGGTCGCCAGCGCGACTAACAGCGACACCCGAGCGCCGTAGATGACGCGGGTGAGGATGTCGTAGCCGAAGGAGTCGGTGCCGAGGTAGTGGGTCACCGTCTCCGTCTGCCCGTCGCCGTCGAAGTCGCCGGTCGACTGGCTCATCGGCTCCTGCATGAAGCCGAACTGTTGTTCGGGGCCGTGAGGGGCGACGACCGGCGCGAACACGGCGACGAACACCAGCAGGAGGACGACGACCGCGCCGGCCAGCGCGAGCTTGTTTCCGACCAGCGCCGTGACGACGCGCTCGGCGGCGGAGTCGTGCTCCGGGACGGCCTCCTCGGCCTCGTACTCCGGAGGCACCTCGCCGACGCCGAACTCCCCGTCGTTGCGTGCGTACTCCGGCACGTCCGGCGCGTCCGCCTCCGAGTCCGAGGCGAAGCCGCCGTCGGCGCGCGCCTCGTCGGCGGCGAAATCGGAGTCGGAGTCGGGGTCGGGGTCGGTGTCGGTGTCGACGTCGGCTTCGGAGTTTCGGTCGGTCGTCACGCTTGTTCACCTCCGTACCGGACCCGCGGGTCTATCGCGGTGTAGGCGATGTCGACGATGAGATTCATGAACACGAAGATGCCCGAGACGAGCAGGATGCTCGCCTGGGTCACGGGGTAGTTGCGCTCCAGGATGGAGTTGACCAGCAGCCGGCCGATGCCCTTGATGCCGAAGACGATTTCGACGGTGACGGAGCCGCCGAGCACCAGCGCCAGCTGGATGCCGGCGATGGTCACGACCGGCATCAGGGCGTTCTGGAGGGCGTGTTTGTACAGCCGGACGCGGTCGCCGACGCCCTTGGCGCGGGCGGTCCGCATGTACTGGGCGTTCAGCGTCTCGATGAGCGACGAGCGCATCATCCGAGTGACGCCGGCGGCGTACGGCAGCCCGACGGCGACCGCCGGCAGGATGACGTGTTTCAGCCACGGCACCACCCCCTCCGAGATGGCGACGTAGCCGATGACCGGCAGCCAGCCCAGCCAGACGCCGAAGACGATGGCCAGGAGGATGCCGACGAAAAACGCCGGCATCGAGATGCCGAGGAAGGCGCCGATGGTCGCCGCGTAATCCGGCGGCTTGTTGCGCCGGGTCGCGCCGACGACGCCGGCGGGAATGGCGACGGCGAGTCCGAGCACGACGCCGACGACGGCGATGGACAGCGTCTTCGGCGCGGCGTCGACGAGGAGCGTCGACACCTGCTCGCTCGACGTGATGCTGGTGCCGAGGTCGCCGGTCAACAGCCCGGCCATCCAGTCGACGTACTGGACCGGCAGCGGCTCGTCGAGGCCGAGTTCGGCCCGCAGCGCGGCGACCGCCTCCGGGGTGGCCTCCTGGCCGAGCATGGCCCTGACCGGCCCGCCCGGAACGGCCCGCAGCCCCAGGAACACCGTCGTGGCGACTAACCACATGATGAACACGGCGTGTGCGACTCGTTTCGTGATGTACCGCCACATGGGCTATTCGCTGAGGTAGACGCGGTGGAAGTTGCGCATGTACGGGATGTTCCTAAATCCTTTGACCGACGGTCGCTTGGCCGCGACGTCGTCGCGGTGACTCAGGTAGGCGTGAGGCACGTCCGCGATGAGTTTGTCCTCGATGCGCTGGAGGACCTCCGCGCGCTTCTCGCGGTCGAGCGTCCGGCGCTGCTCGGCCAGGAGTCGGTGCACCTCGTCGTCCTCGTAGGACACCCAGTTCCAGGGGCCGTCCTTGCGGTAGAAGTTCCACAGCGACTGGTCCGGGTCGGGGTCGGCGACGCTGCCGACGATGGTGGTGTCGTAGTCGAGCTTGCCGTAGCGGTCCCAGTACGTCGAGGTGGTCACCTGGTCGATTTCGACGGAGAACCCGGCGCCGGTGAGCTGCTGGCGCATCGCCTTCGCCGCGCGGAGACTGGCGCTGGTCGTCAGGATGGAGAAGCTGGCGCCGTCGGTGCCGGCGTCCTCAATGAGTCGTTTGCCCTCATCGGGGGCGTACTCCTGGTCGTCCGGTTTGTCCTCGCGCCAGACCCACGCGGTCCCCTTGTTGATGGGGCCGGTGTCGGGCAGGGCGTTGCCGAAGTACGCCGCGTCGACGAACCCCGCGTTGTCGATGCTCTTGGCGATGCCGCGGCGGACCTGCCGGGAGTCGAACGGCTCGCGGTTCTGGTTCATCGCGAACCCGGTCCAGTTCACGCCCGGAGCCTGCAGCTTCGTCACCTCAGCTGCGTCCTCGACCTGCGAGACGTTCTGTAGCGGCACCACGTTGGCGAACTGGATGTCGCCGCTGCGCAGGGCGTTGACCAGCGACGACGGCTCCGCGGTCGGCGTGATGTCGACGCCGTCGAGGTACGGGAGCGGGTTGCCCTCCTCGTCGGTCTCGAAGTAGTCGTCGTAGGCGTCGAGTTTCAGCTCCGACCCCACCTCGTGGCTGGCGACCTCGAAGGGGCCGGTTCCGACCGGCGTGACGGCGTACTGCTCGGCGCCCATCTCCTCGATGGCCGCCTTGCTGACGACGGTCGCGGCGCGACCCGGTCCCCGGGTCATGTAGACGAGCGCCGGCGCCATCGGCTGCTCGAAGCGCAGCGTCACCGAGTGGTCCCCCTCGACGACGACCCCGCCGTCGTCGACGGGTCGCAGCGTCTCCAACTTCCCCGCTGCGGGGGTGTCCTGCTCGATGGTCCGGGAGATGGTGTACTTCACGTCCTCGGCGGTGAACGCCGTGCCGTCGTGGAAGGTCACGCCCTCACGGAGGTCGAACTGGAAGGTGGTGCCGTCCTCCGAGACGGTCCAGTCCTTCGCGAGGTCGCCCCGAACCGTGAGGTCCTCCGTCAGCGTGACCAGCCCGTTGAACACGTTGGCCGTGACCTGGAAGAACTGGCCGGTGCCGATGTATGGCGGGTCCAGCGTGTCGATGGAGCCGGTGAACCAGCCGGCCTGGAGGCGACCGCCTCGTTTCGCGTCCGACGGCGGAGTCGACTCCTCGGAGCCGTCGCCGTCGCTCTCGCCGGCGCCGTCGCCGCCACCGCCGCTCCCGCCGACGCAGCCGGCGAGTCCGCTCATGCCGGCCGCACCGAGCAGCGCGACGGTCGTCCGCCTGTCGACGACCGGTCCGCCGAGGTCGTCTGCGTCGAAGTCACTACCGAGATTCACGGTAGTTCGTATCCGACGCCTCACGCATATCAGCACGGCACCGAATATTTTCGGCGTATCTTCAACGGCGGTTCCCGCCGGGGGTCGCGGCGCCCCCGGCGAGCCGGCACGGCGACTCCCTGTGGGCGCCGACGACCGACCGTCGGCGCCGGCGAGCGCCGTCGCGGGCAGCGGGTGTCGGGCTGTGGACATCTGGGACTACTCGTCGAGGTAGACCCCGTGGAAGTTCCGCATGTACGGGATGTGGGTGAACCCCTTGACCGCGGGGCGCCGAGCCGCGATGTCGTCGCGGTGGCTCAGGTAGGCGTGGGGCACGTCCGCGATGAGCTTGTCCTCCAGCTGCTGGAGGACGTCGGCGCGCTCCTCGCGGTCCAGCGCGCGGCGCTGGTCGGCCAGCAGCTGGTGCACCTCGTCGTCCTTGTAGGCCACCCAGTTCCAGGGGCCGTCCTTGCGGTAGAAGTTCCACAGCGACTGGTCCGGGTCGGGGTCGCCGACGCTGCCGCTGATGGTCACGTCGTAGTCGAGCTTGCCGTAACGGTCCCAGTACGTCGAGGAGGTCACCTGTTCGAGGTCGACCTCGAAGCCGGCGCTGTTGAGCTGCTGGCGCATCGCCTTCGCCGCGCGGAGGCTCCCACTGGTCGTCAGGATGGAGAAGCTGGCGCCGTCGGCGCCGGCGTCCTCGATGAGCTGTTGGCCCTCCTCGGGGGCGTACTCCTGGTCGGTCGGCTTGTCGTCGCGCCACACCCAGCCGGTCGCCTTGTTGATGGGGCCGGTGTCAGGCAGGGCGTTGCCGAAGTACGCCGCATCGACGTACGCCTCGTTGTCGATGCTCTTGGCGATGCCGCGACGGACCTGTCGGGAGCCGAAGGGCTCGCGGTTCTGGTTCATCGCGAAGCCGAGCCAGTTCACGCCCGGTGCCTGTAGCTTCGTCACCTCGCCGGCGTCCTCGACCTGTGAGATGTTCTGCAGCGGGACGAGGTTCGAGAACTGGATGTCGCCGCTCTGGAGCGCGTTGACCAGCGACGACGGCTCCGAGATTGGTTTGATGTCGATGCCGTCGAGATACGGGAGCTGGTTGCCCTCCTCGTCGGTCTCGAAGTAGTCGTCGTAGGCGTCGAGCGTCAACCCCGACCCCACCTCGTGTTCGGTCACCTCGAAGGGGCCGGTTCCGACCGGCGTGACGGCGTACTGCTCGGCGCCCATCTCCTCGATGGCCTCCCGGTTCACGATGGTCGCCGCGCGGCCGGGGCCGCGAGTCAGGTAGATGAGCGCCGGCGCGGTCGCCTGCTCGAAGTTCAGCGTCACCGAGTAGTCGCCCTCGACGACGACGCCGTCTTCCTCGATGGGCCGCAGCGTGTCGAGCTTGCCCGCCGCCGGCGTCTCCTCGTCGATGGTCCGGGTGATGGTGTACGCCACGTCCTCGGCGGTGAACTCCGTGCCGTTGTGGAAGGTCACCCCTTCCCGGAGGTCGAAGCTGATGGTTGTGCCGCCGTCGGAGACGGTCCAGTCCTTCGCGAGGTCGCCCCGAACCGTGAGATCCTCCGTCAGCGTGACCAGCCCGTTGAACACGTTGGCCGCGACCTGGAAGTACTGCCCGACGCTGATGTACGGCGGGTCGAGCGTGTCGATGGAACCCGTAAACCAGCCGGCCTGGAGGCGACCACCCTGTTTCGTCTCCGGCGGCGCGGTGGTGGTCTCCGTTCCACCGTCGTCGCTGGTTTCCCCCTCGTTACCGTCGCTCCCGCCGCCGTCGCCCCCGGTACAGCCCGCGAGGCCGCTCATGCCGGCCGCCCCCAACAGGGCGACGGTCGTCCGTCTGTCGATACGTGGACCGCTGAGGTCGTCCGCGTCGAACTCGCCGTCGAACACCATTACATTTGGTATATTGTGACATAAGCACATGAGAGTACCCCCAAATATTTCCGGGTCCGGGTCGGAACGACCGTCACGGTCGTTCTCGACCTCCGAATCCGTGAAAATCGCCGCGCGGCGTCGCAGCCGCCGAGCCGGCGTCGACGACGAGGACGACGGCGAGTGGGCGCCCGAGCCGACCGAAAGGGCGTTGTGGGGCGGTCAC
Source organism: Halolamina sp. (assembly GCA_042216705.1). Classification (GTDB taxonomy): domain Archaea; phylum Halobacteriota; class Halobacteria; order Halobacteriales; family Haloferacaceae; genus JBDGTQ01. The sequence continues at coordinate 19,273 of JBDGTQ010000044.1, forward strand.
GTAGGCGTGTCCAATGCGACAGGTGACGCTCCGGATTCGCCACCACGGGGAGCCGGAGTCGGACGTCTCGGCGCGGTTCCCGTCGGTGACGCTGCGGTCGGTGTCGTCGCTCACCGGGCGGGGTCGGCGCCGAAAGCGTATCATCGAGTTCAGCGGCGACGCGGAGGCTATCGAGGCGTTCGTCGAGGAGTTTCGGGAGACCGAGCCGATACTCGACGTGGAGCAGCTGTCACCGCTGACGGGGAGTCGGGTTTACGTGGCGATGGTGTACGACACGACCCAGTGGGACAGCATCACCGAACACCTCTCCGACATGGGCGTCCACTACAAGATGGGGACGACCATCACCGCCGGGTGGGAGCGCTGGACGGTGTACCTCGACGGCGGCGACGAGCTGTCGCGGGTCATCGACCGCCTGCGCGAGGCCGGTAACGACGTGGAGCTGGTGACGAACGTCGAGATGAGCGAGCTGTCCGTGCCCGAACAGCTCGACGTCGGCCGGACGCTGAATGACCTCACGCCGCGCCAGCGCGAGGCGCTGGCGGCGGCCATCGCCGTGGGTTACTACGGTTACGGCAGCGACGGCAGCGTCGACGACGTGGCCGCGGAACTCGGCGTCGCCTCGACGACCGCCTGGGAACACCTCACCCGCGCCGAGGAGAAGCTGATGAGCCGCGTCGGCGACTACCTCGAATCCGGCTGAGCCGCCCGCGGCGGCGCCGGCGACGCCATCCGCGTCAGCGACGACGTCGACATCGCCGCGGATGACTGGCCCGTCACCGGACGACGGTGACCGGGCAGTCCGCCCGGCGGACGACCGACTCGGCGACGCTGCCGAGCAGCACTCTGGTCAGGCCGGTCCGCCCGTGGCTCCCCACGACGACGTGGTCGACGTCGTGCTCGTCGGCGTAGGCGACGATGGTCCGGGCGGGGTCGCCGATCTCGGTCGCCGTCTCGACGGTCGCGTCGGCGTCGGTCTCCGCGACGCGGTCCTCGGCCGCCGTCACGATGCGCTCGGCGCGCATCTCCGCCTGTTCGTACCAGTTCTCGACGCCGGTCGCAGCCGGGCCGGCGCCTGGAGCCACCTCGTACCCCGTCGCCACCGGGTCGACGACGCTGAGCACCGTCACCACCGGGTCCTCGAACCGAGTCAGAGCGTGGTCGAGAGCGGCCTCGGACTGCTCGGAGCCGTCCATCGGAACGAGCACGTTCATGGCTACGGGCGGTCCTACGCGGCGACGGCCTGAAAAGGGGGCGGCCGACTCCGGGGGCGTAGGAACCGGTCATGCGCGCCGGGGTCCGACGGTCGCCGTCCCGCCTCAGCTCTCCAGGTCGTCGTACGGCCAGCGCCCGCCGGTCCTGAGCTCCTGTTCGTACCCCGCGTCGATGGCCTCGCGCATCTCGGCGCGGCTCTTGGCCCCGACGGTCGTCCCGTCGTCGGCGAGCCTGCGGACGGCCTCGGTCACGAGCGTCGCCACGTCCCGGAGGTCCCGGGAGTCGAGCTTGTCGAGCGTGTCGGCGTGGGTGTGGCCCCAGCCGCGGCCCGAGGACTCCGAGGTCGTCGAGGTCATCGTCGCCGGGACGCCCTCCTGGACGAACGCCCACTGGTCGCCGTGGGGCGAGATGGTGTCGCCGGTCTCGACGGGGGCGTCGAAGTCGTCGGTGACGGCCTCGAACACCGCTTCGAGGTCGTCGAAGCCGTTGGTCCCGACCCGCAGCGTCCGCGACGAGCAGGCGCCGTCGAGGTTGACGACTGCCTTCACCGCGTCGAGGTCGGTCGTCTCCGCCTCGTGGTACGCCCCCCAGAGCCCGATCTCCTCGGCGCCGAAGGTGACCAGCTTCACCCGGCAGTCGAGGTCGTCGGCGACCGTCGTCAGCAGCCGGCCGACCTCGGCGACCAGCGCGGAGCCGGCGCCGTTGTCGTTGGCGCCGTCGGCGATGTCGTGGGCGTCGACGTGAGCCGTGACCAGCACCGTCTCGGCGGCGTCTTCCGGGCCGACCTCGGCGACGGCGTTGCGCGATTCGGTCGGTTCGTTGCGGCAGTCGACCGACACGGACAGCTCGGGCGCCGCACCGTCGGCGGCGTATCGAGCCAGGCGCTCGCCGACCTCCTTGGAAACGCCGACGGCCGGAATCGGGCCGGGACGGTTGTGGTAGCCGACCTCGCCGGTCGGCGGCAACGACCCCTCGATGTGGTTCCGGAACACGAAGCCCACGGCGCCGCGTTCGGCCGCGTGGACGTACTTCTCCATCCGGTGAATCCAGCGGTCGGCCTCGGCCGGCGTCGCCGACGACGCCATCACGACCGCGCCCTCGACGTCGTCGCCGGCGGCCTCGAACTCGGCCTCCGTGCCGGTGCCGACGTCGACCAGTCGGCCCGAGACCTCGCCGGCCGGAGTCCCCGGCAGCGCGAGCACCTCGTGTTGGCTCTCGTGAGTGCGTTCGCGGTCGCCCGCCACGGTCAGCGCGGAGTCGCCGCGCCACCAGCCCGGAATCTCGAACGGCTCGATGCGGGGGTCACGGAGGCCCGCCGTCTCGAAGGCGTCGCGGACGACCTCGGCGCCGGCGCGTTCGCCGTCCTGTCCGGCCATCCGGTTGCCCACGTCCACGAGGTCTTCGAGAACCGACCAACCGAAGTCGCTCGTCTGTGCGTCGCCGACGACCGCGTCGGGGAGTTCGACCATACGCCAACCCTGCCCGGCGGGGGGAAATCTCTTCGGGAAGGGGTGAGGTCGACTGGCGTCGGGGGCGGAAGAACGTGACGCCCAGATGATTTATTACCGGCGGGGCGCACTCGATCACCATGCGAGTCAACCTCGCGCATTCGGCAAAGCGACTGGTCGCCGCACAGATCGTGGCGCTGTGGGTCGCCGTGTTCACGCTCGGGCTGACCCACGAGATGGGCGTGAACTACGTTCTGCTCGGCGGGACGGCGCCGACGAACCCGCTCGTCCACGCCACGAACGACACGGTGATGAGCGTGATTCCGTACTTCGCTGCGCTCGGCGTCGGCGAGGTCGTCTCCCGCCAGCTCGGCGGGAACTCCGGGCAGCGGCGAGACCCGGCCGCCTGAGAGAACCGACGACGAAGGCCGCGCTCGCGGCTACGCCGAGAGCGCCGTCTCGAAGGCGACCTCCACGGCCCGACGACTCGCCGACAGGGGGAGGCTCGGCGGGACGCTCCCCGCGGAGGCGGCGGCGTCGGGATCGGTCTCGGCGGCGGCCCGACCGGGCGTCAGCGGGACGTGGACGAACCCCGCCGGGACATCGCGGTTCCGGCGGTCCAACGCATGAAGGAGCGCGTACAGTGCCCGGTTACAGCAGTGGGTGCCGGCGGTGTTCGAGACCCGGGCCGGAACCCCGGCGTCGAGGCAGGCCCGGACCGTCTCGCCGACCGGCAGCGTCGACAGGTAGGCGTCCGGACCGTCGGCGGGGTGCACACCGCGGGGCTCGGCGCCGTCGTTGTCCGGGACTCCCGCGCAGTCGGCGACGTTGACGCCGACGCGCTCGACGGCGACCGCCTGGCGGCCGCCGGCCACCCCCGTCGCGACCACGGCCTCGGGGTCGTGAGCGTCGAGCAGCGCCGTCAGTTCGGCGGCGACCTCGTCGAACGCGACCGGCAACACCGCGCCGACGACGTCGTGGCCCGCGACGGTCGTCCCGTCGAGGTCGCCGGCGATGCTCTCGGTCGGGTTCGCCTCGTGGTCGCCGAAGGGCTCGTAGCCCGTGACGAGGACGGTCATACCTCGCCGTCCGTCGCCGGGGGCTTCGGCGTGTCGGTCGCGGAACCGCGTCGACCGTGCGGCCGGGGCGGAGGGCAGACCCGGAGAGAGTCAAAACTGATAATCGGGGCGATATTTTTATTTTCGGCTCTTGGTGATAGTTGGCATGGCATGGGTGGACCCCAAGGAGCACCGCGAAGGCAATTGGTGCCCCTCGGAGCCACCGCCGAGCCGCGACACCGTCGCCCGCGCGGTCGACGCCGGACGACCGTTCAGATTCTCGGCGAGCCGGCACTACCCGGGGACGTTCCCGCCGGTGACACTCGACGGGTACACGTTCCGCGGGGCCGACGTGAGCGTCGACGGCAAGGTCGGTGCGAACGGGGAAGTGCAGATCCACGCCCGGGGGTACCTCTGGACCGAGCGGCCGGCCAGCCCCCGCGTCGGCCGCCGGTTCAAGATTCTCGTCCGGCGACCGGAGCCGCCCTGCGACACGACCCCGTTCGGCACCTACGAGGTGTGGGAACGCCGGCGGTACGGCTCGCTCCGCGTCGCCGACGACGGCGTCGACTTCCGACCGGACCCGCGCACGACCGGCGAGGGCCGCGGCCAGAAGGAGTTCGAGCAGGTGCCGGACTCACTGAAGCTCCACATCGCGGAGCTGGAACTCGTCCGGAACCCGCCGTTCGCGGCCCACATGCTCCGCGAGCGCGATGCCTGGACGCGGTTCCGGTCGGCGTTCCAGTACCACCCGGACGCCTTCGAGCGGCGGTCGGAGTGACCCCCCGAGGCCGCCCTCAGTCGTCGGCGGGGACCGCCTCGGTCGGAATCTCGGCGTCGACGTCGCCTAGCGCGACGAGGACGACTCCGCCGGTGACGGCGACGACGCCCGCGCAGGCGAGGTACTCGACGGTGACGGGGACCGCCGCGGCCAGCGGCATCGCCATCACGGGGCCGACCGTCGAGCCGAGGTCGCCGAAGACGTTGTAGACGCCGCCGAGCTTCCCCACGTCGTCGCCGGGGGCGATGTCGCCGAGGTACGCCATCAGCGGCGGGCCGACGGCGCCGACGCCGACGCCGGCGAGCGCGACGCCGGCCAGCGTCCCGAGCGGGGTCGGGACCAGCCCAAGCAGCAGGAAGCCGCCGCCGAAGACGGCGAGGCCTGGCAGGACGAGGCTCGTCCGGGAGGGCAGCCGCGGCGAGAACCGCCCGACGGCGAGGTTCGTCAGGCTCAGCGCGAGCACGGAGACGGCCATGATGAGCCCGCTGGTGCCCGTCTCCGAGACCATCGCGAACGCGACATCGTTCTCGCGGGCGTACAGCACCACCGTCGACAGCAGGACGCCGGCGTAGAGGAACCGCACCGCGAAGTTGGTGGCGCCGACGCCGAAGATGCGCCGGTCGGCGGCGACGATGCCCGGCAGGTCCCGCAGGCGGGCGGTCTCGCCGGCCGACGCCGACACGTCGGGGAGGACGACCGCGGCGACGGCGGCGGCGAACAGCCCCGCCGCGCCCGCGGCGCCGAAGGCGACGGCGTAGCCGGCGGCGTCGGTCACCAGCCCGCCGACGACCAGGCCGGTCGGGAAGCCCAGGCTCTGCCCGCCGCGCATGTACGCCACCCACCGCCCGCGGTTCGCGGGCGTCGTGACGTGGGTGACCGTCGAGAACGCCCCGACGAAGACGAACGCCGAGCCCAGCCCCCAGCAGGCCCGCGCGAGGAGGAACACCGTCGCCGACGACAGCGCCAGGCCGACCGCGCCCGGGTCCAACCCGAGCACGTAGCCGAACGGTACCAGTCCCTGAACGGTGAAGCCGACGAGCATCGGCCGACGGGTGCCGAAGCGGTCGAGCACCTGACCCGCGGGGGTGTTCGCCAGCAGCCGCGTGAAGCGGTTGATCGAGAGGACGACGCCGACCAGAAACGGGGAGATGCCCAGCAACGGTCCCAGCGTCGGCAGCGTCGGGAAGGCGACGCCGCCGCCGACCCCGCCGAAGAACACGCCGGCGACGAGCGTCCCGACGACGAACGGGACGCTCGGGTCGTCCTGGCTCACCGCCGGCCGTCGGAACGTCGGGACCCTCACCAGGCGTACTCCTCGCGCGGGTCGACGGCGTCGGTCTCGCGGTCGAAGACGTGTTCGCCGTCGACGAAGACGTGCTGGGTGCGGGTGTCGACGCGCCAGAACTCGCCGTCCCACACCGCGACGTCGGCGTCGGTGCCGGGTTCGAGCGTGCCGACGCGGTCCTCGATGCCGAGGATTTCGGCGGGGTTGCGGGTGACGACCTCCAGGGCGACCTCCGGGGGCAGGCCCTCACGGACCGCGAGGCCGACGCAGACGTCGAGGTGCTGCTGAGGGAGGACCGGCGCGTCGGTCTGGACGGCGACGGTCACGCCCTCGCGGTGGAGGATGCCCGGGGTCTCGAAGGTGATGTTGCGGAGTTCGTACTTCGAGGCCGAGGAGAAGGAGGGGCCGACGATGGCGGGCACGTCACGCTCGACGAACGCCTCGGCCATGACGTGGCCCTCGGTGGCGTGTTCGATGGAGAGGTCGTCGATGCCGAACTCCTCGGCGATGCGGAACACGGTGCGGATGTCGTCGGCGCGGTGGGCGTGGACCCGCAGGGGGAGCTCGCCGTCGAGGACGCGGACGAGGTTCTCCATGCCGATGTCGCGCTCGAAGCCGTCGTCCTCGTCGGCGGCAGCCTTGCGCCGGCGGTAGTCCTCGGCGGCGGTGAACTCCTCGCGCAGCGTCGCCGCGACGCCCGGCCGGGTGGAGGGCTGGCGGCCCTCTTGATCGCCGTGGAACCGCTTGGGGTTCTCGCCCATCGCCGCTTTCATGCCGTCCTCGCGGATGCACATCTCGTCGGCCACGTCGCCGTAGGTCTTCATCGAGACGATGACGCCGCCGATGACGTTGCCCGACCCCATCCGAGAGGAGACGGTGGTAACGCCGTTCCGGAAGGCGTGTTTCAGCTCCTCGTCGCGGGGATGGAACCCGTCGAGGGCGTTGACGTGCGGGGTCGTCGCCGACGTGCCCTCGTTGACGTCGCCGTCCTCGGGCTCGCCCCACTCGGCCATTCCGGCGTGTGAGTGAGCGTCGACCAGTCCCGGCGTGACGTGCGCGCCGTCGAGGTCGAACGTCTCCGCGCCAGCAGTATCGACGTCGCTCGCGTCGCCGACGGCGACGATTTCGCCGTCGTCGAGCACGAGGTCGCCCTCGACCGTGCCGCGGTCGGTCGCGGTGTGAATCGTCGCGTCGTGAAGGACTCGCATGGCTTACCTGAGGGTCACCTGGGGGCAAAGCGTTTCGGTACGAAATGCGACCGCCAGGGGCCGCCGTCGTCGCTGTCGTGGCTGTCGTCGCCGTCCTCCTCACCCTGCGCGACCGGCGACGGCGTCGCTGGCGGCGACTCACGGCGAAAGAACGGGTCGCGTGAAACTGGTCGCCGGAGGGGTCAGTTCATACCCAGCGCCCGCATCTGCTCGGAGTAGTGGTTCCGAATCGTGACGACGGTCACGTCCGCGATGTCGGCGACCGCCTTCTGGGTGCGCTTATCGGAACAGATGATGCCGGCGAGATACACCGCCGCGGCCGCGAAGCCGGTCGGTGACTTGCCCGCGTGCAGCCCCTGGTTGGTCGTCTCGGCGATTATCTCTCTGGCCTTACGCTCGGTGCGGTCCTCCAGCTCCAGCTCGGAGGCGAACCGCGGAACGTACTGGTCGGGGTTGACCGGTTCGAGCGCCAGCTCGAGTTCCGCAGAGAGGTACCGGTAACACCGCCCGATTTCGCGCCGGCGGACCCGCGAGACCGCCGTCATGTCGTCCAGGCTCCGCGGGATGGCCTCCTGACGACAGCCCGCCAGCAGCGCCGCCGTCGCCATCCCTTCGATGGAGCGCCCGCGGACGAGGTCCTCCGAGAGCGCCCGACGGTAGATGACCGACGCCACCTCCCGGATGGAGTCGGGCAGTCCCGTCGCTGATGCCATCCGATCGATCTCCGATAACGCCTGCTGGAGGTTGCGCTCGCCGGCGTTCTGGGTGCGGATGCGCTCCTGCCACGTCCGCAGCCGCTGGACGCGCTTGCGCTGGTCGGCCGACAGCGTATGGCCGTTGGCGTCGGTGTCGCGCCAGTCGATGTCGGTCGTCAGCCCGCGGTCGTGACGGGTCTCCGTCACCGGCGCGCCGACGCGTGACTTCTGTCTGCTCTCGGCGTAGTCGTACGCGCGCCACTCCGGCCCGCGGTCGATCTCGTCTTCGTCGACGACGAGACCCGTCTCCTCGTGGATGAGCTCGCCGCTCGCCGTCCGCGTGAGCTCCTCGGGGTCGAGGTTCAGCTCGTCGTCGGTCGTCTCGTCGCTGTTGCTGCCGACGTCAGGGCCGCGTGGCGACTGCGTCGTCTCCGTTGCGTGGTTGGCCCGCTGTGCTTCTGATGCCCGGTTGTACCGCTGTTTCTGAGTCACTGTCGAGGGGAGCCGCGTTTACTTGATCGCCCGGTTCGCCGTCAGAGGCGAGCTCACCCTCGATGAGGTGATCGGTCGCAGCCGATGTCCCGTCGGCTGCGCGTGCCCGGCCCGGTTGATTTGCATTCCAGCATTGCGACCAGACAATAGAGGCTCTTCTTCATTAATTTTTGTGTTGGATAAAAAGAGGGGTGCGACCCTGAGTGAGAGTGTCAAACGCGGGATAGAGATAAGTATCAGGCCGCAGAATGATGTTGTAGACCGATTCGCTCGGTGTATCACGATGCTCAGCGTCACCACCATTCGGCCGGTCGCCGCCTTTGGTAGCGGCGACGCCGGAGGGGATCCGTCGGTCGGGGGGAATCTCCCCTCGAACGGCGGCGACCGGTGGACGCTGAACGGGTTCGTGACAGGCTCCGAGTCCACTCCGGTCGCCGCGTAAGTCCCCGACGGGACGGTCGGCGATAGCGGGGTGGACCGGGGTGCCGTCTCTCCGTCTGCCTCGTTCTCGTCGGCCGTCGTCGGGTCCCTGCGTCCGTGGGGAGTCCGGCCCCACCTCGTCTCGGCGAGGCTCCGCGTTCGACCCGCGACGGACGTCTGATGAGTGTGCAACTGTCCGAGGACGCCTCCGAGGCCGTTAGCCCGGTCCGGGCGGTCCTCACGGTGACGGTCACTCGCAATGGCGCCGGCTCACTGGCCGACGGCGTTCGCGAGCGGTTGGAGTCGACCGACGGCGTCGACGCCGTCGAATCCTTCGAGCTGGGCGCCATCCAGCCGGGGCTGAACGACCTGACCGTCGGCGTCGACGCCGACCTGCAGATGACGGCCGGCAGCGAGGACGCGGCCGCGCGACTCTCGGAGGCGTTCGGCGTCGAGGTCGAGTCCGTCGAGGTCGCCGCCAGCCCCCGCGGTCCGCCGGACGACCGCGGCCAAGACCGTTAACCGCCGTTAAGCTCGGTTAACTCGACCGCATCCCGCTTCTCGGTCTCGACCGTTCATGTGGTCGCGGCGACGAGGGGCGGACGCAATGAGCCGATACACGCACGTCGTGGGCGCACTGCTCGCGGTCACTCTGCTGTTCACCGCCGCGGCGCCGGCCGCGGCCGTCCCGGGCGAGGGAGCGACCGCACAGACGGACGACTGCAAGAACGCCGACCACGGCCCGAGCGGCGACGCCGGGCCGCCCGCCTTCGTCGCGGACGTGACGCCAGACTTCCTGAGCGACCTGTTCGCGACGCTCCCGGTGCCGGACGTCGTGAAGGCCGCCTTCGGTGCGCCGACCTGCAACGGGTGAGGCACCGATCGTCGACGCCGGAAGTCCCCGCTGACGACTTCGCTCTCTCCGGTCCCCGCTGACGACTCCGCCCTCCCCAGTCCTCGCTGACGACTCCGCCCTCCCCGGTCGTTCCCGCAAGGCAGATAGGCGAGCCTCGCGCACCGCCCGTATGAACGTCTTGGAGGACGCCCGCGCGGTCGACGACGCCGGCCCGGTGTGCGACGCCTGTCTGGGTCGGGTGTTCGCCGACCGCTCGTTCGGCCTCACCAACGCCGAGCGCGGCCGGGCGCTGCGCGTGTCGCTGGGGCTGGCCGACGACGAGGAGCCGGCCGTCGTCGAGCCCGCCGACTGCTGGGTGTGCGAGGGGTACTGCGGCGAGTTCGACGCCTGGGCAGAGCGCGCGGCCGACGCCGTCGGGGAGTTCGGCTTCGACACCTACCAGGTTGGCACCAAGGCCCCGCCGCTGGTCGCCGAGAACGAGCGCCTGCTCCGGGCCGACGCCGGTCTCGACACCGACGCCGGCGAGCAGTTCAAGACCGAGTACAACCGCGAGGTTGGCAAGCGCCTCGGGCGCATCCTCGGTGCCGACGTGGACTTCGAGCGACCCCACGTTCAGTTCACGCTGGACCTCCCGAACGACCGCGTCGAGACCACGGTCAACTCGGCGTTCGTCTACGGTCGCTACCGGAAGTTAGAGCGTGACATCCCGCAGACGGAGTGGCCCTGTCGGGAGTGTCACGGCTCCGGCTACCGGGGGAGCGAGCCCTGTGACCACTGCGACGGCGCGGGGTACCTCTACGAGGAGAGCGTCGAACAGCTCACCGCGCCGGTCGTCGAGGACGTGATGGACGGCACGCAGTCGACGTTCCACGGCGCCGGGCGAGAGGACGTGGACGCGCTGATGCTCGGCACCGGCCGCCCGTTCGTCGTCGAGGTCGAGGAGCCTCGTCGCCGCGACGTTGACGTCGAGCGCCTCCAGGCCGACATCAACGCCTTCGCCGAGGGGAAAGTCGAGGTCGAAGGACTGCGTCTCGCCCGGTACGACATGGTCGAACGCGTCAAGCGCCACGACGCGAGCAAGCGCTACCGCGCGACGGTGGCCTTCGACGAGCCGGTCACCCCCGAGGGCCTCGCCGCCGCGGTCGAGACCCTCGACGGCACGACCGTCGAGCAGGACACCCCCGAGCGCGTCGACCATCGCCGCGCGAGCAAGACCCGCGTCCGAGAGGCCTACGAGGTCACCGCCGAGCTGGACGAGCCCCGGCAGGCGACGGTCGAAATCCACGGCGAGGGCGGGCTGTACGTCAAGGAGCTCGTCTCCAGCGACGCGGGACGAACCGAGCCGTCGCTGGCGGGAGAACTCGGCGTCGACGCCGAGGTCACCGCCTTGGACGTCCTCGCCGTCGAGGGCGAAGACGAGCCGTTCGAGCTCGAACCGTTCTTCCGGGACTGAGGCCCCGACGGCGACCCTCGTGACATCGTTTCGACGCCGGCAAGCCAACATTTATCACTCTGTGTCAACTGTTACCACGGGAGGTGGAACCGCATGTGTCACCACGTGGACCGCCACGAGTGGGAAGGCGTCGTTGAGGAACTGGGCGAACAGCGAGCGCGGGCGGCCGAGGACGGCGAGCGCGACGACTCCGAGGCCGACGACCGCGAGGAGGAGGCCGAGGAGCCGGTCGCGCCGGCCGGTGACTGAGCCCGGCCACCACACCGCGAACCGCGGAGCCGGCCCGTCAGCCGGCAGCGATCCCTTCTGCGTCGCCCCTCCGGACAGCCGCCGCCTTCGATACGACTATTGGCGACCGGACCGCTTGCTCGGTCGTGAACGACTCCGCCGCAGTCGGCGTCGACGAGGCCGGGAAGGGGCCCGTCCTCGGTCCGATGGTCGCCGCCGCGGTCCGGGCCCCCCCGCCGGCGCTACCGGACGGCGTCGCCGACTCCAAGCGGCTCTCGGCGGCCCGTCGGGAGTCGCTGGCGGCGACTCTGCGCGAGCGCGACGCCGTCGCCGTCGGGGTCGCGGTCGTCCCGGTCGCGGCGATAGACGACCTCGCGACGGACATGAACACGCTAACCATCCGCGGGCAGGCGGCCGCGGTCGCCGCCGTCGCGGGCGACGGCGACCGGGTCGTCGCCGACGCCGGCGACACCTCCGAGTCGCGGTTCGCCCGGCGGCTGACCGACCGCATCGGTCGCGGCGACGCTGACACCGGCGCCGACGCCGACACCGAGTTCGCGGTCGAACCGGTCGCCGACTCGCCGGCGGGCGTGGAGGTTGTCGCCGAACACGGCGCCGACGACGCCTACGACGCCGTCGCCGCCGCCAGCGTCGTCGCGAAGGTCGAGCGCGACCGCCGCCTCGCCGCCATCGGAGCGGCGTACGACCGGCCGCTCGGCTCGGGCTACCCCTCGGACCCGACGACGCGGACGTTCCTGCGCGACCACGTCGCCGAGACCGGCGAGTTGCCGGACTGTGCGCGAGCGTCGTGGGCGACCGCCGAGGACGTGCTGGCGGCGGCCGAGCAGTCGGCCTTGGAGGAGTTTTAGCGGGTTTCGGACGAACCGCGGCGGGAAAGCGGAGCCGACTTCAGGAGCGGTTGACGGTGAGCAGCGACCGGAGGATGTCGCCGTAGGCCGGCCGAGTGACGAGCACGCCGACGACGACGCCGAGGATGGTGAAGATGGCGAACCCCTTCAGGTCGCCCAGCGACAGCACCGCGAGCGGCGACATGGCGATGATGGTGGTCGCGGCGGCGGCGCCGATGACCCAGAACGCCTTGCGGAACCGCGACTGGAACACCCGCCGGGAGTTGACCTCGCCCTCGGACATCACCTCGTCGGCGATGATGATGAGGTCGTCAACCCCCGTACCGATGACGGCGATGAAGCCGGCGATGACTGAGAGGTCGAGCGGGTAGCCGATGGCGGCGGCGAAGCCCAGCAGGATGACCACCTCGGACAGCGCCGTGACGATCATCGGCAGCGCCACCTCGGGGCGACCGTACCGGAGGAAGACGACGCCGCTGACCGCGAACACCGCCACGAACCCAGTGATGAGCGAGCTGGAGCGGTAGTTCTCTCCCTGGCCGGCGGAGACGAACGTGACCGACCCCTCGCCGCTCGGTCCGATGTCCATCGGCGCCGGCAGCGCGCCGGCCCGGAGGTTCACCGCGACGCGCTGAGCCTCGCTGAAGTTGCCGGTCGTCAGGATGAAGCTGGGGTCCTGTGCCCACTGGCCCGCACGCATGCTGTCGGCGAGGCGGTCCTGCATGCCGAAGGAGTTGATGACCTCGCCGTCGACGACGACGAGCAGGCAGGGGTCGGTGCTGTTGGGCGCCGTCCGGTACCGACAGGCGGAGCCGCCGTCCTGGGCGACGCCGGTGTCGACCATCTGCTGTTGGAACTCCTCGGCCCGGTCGTCGCTCACCGCGACGGGGACGTGAGGCCCCTGCTGGGGGTTCTCCTGGGCGACGCCGATGTTCGAGAAGTCCTCGTCGGTCAGCGCGACGGTCCGCGTGTAGCTGCCGTTGATCTGGTGATACACCTCCACCGTCACCCGGCCGCGGCTGCTGATGAGGTCGCGCACCTCGGAGCTGTTCTCGTTGGGCACCTCGACGCGGACGAACGGCTGGCCGGCGCTCTGAACGACCTGGACGGTGCCGCCCGACAGTCCCGCCTCGTTGATCTTCGTCTGCAGGACGCGCACGGCCTGCTGGCGGGTCTGGTCGGTGACGCCGTCGCGCACCTGGTCGTACTCGTAGCCAGCGGCGTCGAGGGCGCCGCGCACCTCGGCGGGCGAGGCGTCGGTCGTCACCTCGACAATACCGGTCTCCTGGGTGCGGTATCGCACCGTCACGTCGGCCTCGGAGGCGTTGGGCAGCTCCGCGGCGACGCTGTCTGCGACCGTCGTCGTGCTGTCGTTGTCGAACTCGACCCCCTCGGCGGTCGTGCCGACCAGCGGCGCCTGAATCCGGGTGCCGCCGGACAGCTCCAGTCCGTACTTTAGGTTCGTCGTGTCGCTCGCCACCTCGCCGCCGGTCGGCGACGACGACGCGGCAAGCGTCGGTGAAAACAGCGCGAAGGTGCTGGCGACCAGTAGCGCGACCAGCAACACGACCCGCCAGTTCCCCCGCAGGCGGTCGAACGGACTCGCCATCAGCGAGCCACCCCTTCGTACTTGTACCAGCGCAGCAGACTCAGGTTCAGCATGTACGTGTTGAGGAGGTCGGTCGCGAGCCCGAAGACGAGGATGAGACCGATGGAGGCCAGCAGTTCGACGCCGAACAGCGTCGCGGTTAGCGCCATCACGGCCATCGCCGACAGCGAGGTGAGCGTCATCGTGACGCCGGTGCGCATCGCCCGGTACGTCGACTCGTAGAAGTCACCCGAGCGCCGCAGGATGTGGTTGTTCAGGAGGATGTCGGAGTCCACGGAGTAACCGATGAGCATCAGCAGTGCCGCCACGGTCCCCAGCGTCAGCTCGATGCCGAGGACGTTCATCAGCGCCACCGGGATAACGATGTCCGAAAACGCCGAGACGACGACCGCGATCGACGGCACGAACGTCCGGAACATCGCGAAGACGAGGACGCTCATCCCGACGAAGGCGACGGCGATGCCGGCCAGCGCCTGCGTCTGGGAGTCGCCGCCGAACGACGGCGAGACGGTCGTCTGTGCCTGCACGTCGAGTCCGGCCGCCCGCGCCTGTTCGTTCAGCGGCGTCTCGGCCCGTTGGACGGCGTCCTGGTCGAAGGTGACGATGTAGACGCCGTCGGCGGTCTGGACGTTCTGGACGCTCGACGGCGACACGTCGAACGCCGACTCGACCTGAGCGCGAGGCTCGTCGGCACCGGCGTCGGCGGCGACGCGCAGCTCCGTCCCGCCGGTGAACTCGATGCCCTGGTCGACCGGAGCGCCGGTCGTCGCGTAGAACGCCCCGATGACCGCGAGCGCCAGCACCAGCAGCGCCAGCGGAACGGCCGCCAACTGGCGGTTGGTGTAGCGCTCGTAGTCGACCTCGGGGAGGTCGAACGGGAGTCGGTCGCGCGGGTCGTACCCGCTCACGACGACTCACCTCTCACGTGGCGACTCATATAAATGCCGTCCGCCCCGTCTCGAATAAGCCTTCTTATCGCCCGGCGAGACGGACGGCCCTCGCCCGGCCAGCGTGGCCCGGTGTGGACCACCGATGACAGGGAGCGCCGACGAGGTTAGGGTCGCCGGACCGCGATCAGCGCGGCGGCCAGCAGCGCGACGACCGCGACGACGGCGCCGAAGCCGGGCCCGTCGGAGCTGGTCGTCTCCGTCTCGGGTTCCATCTCGGTGCCCATCTCCGTCGACGTCTCGGTCGGCGTCGCCGTGGCGGTCGGCGTCTCGACGCTGACCGCGCCGACGTTCACGACCGCGCCGCCGGCGGCGACGTAGGGACCGTCGGCGGCGCCTTCGCTCTCGACGAAGGTGTACGTCTCGTCGCCGTCGGTGTCCTGATGGGCCATCGTGACGATCGTCCCGTCACCCTCGTAGGAGTCGTCGAGTTCGATTTCGACGTTCTCGTGGGTGCCCGGCGGGAGGTACGTCGAGGTGCCGCGGATGCTCTCGAACACCTGCCCCTCGGTGACCGTGCCGTCGTGGACGGTGACGAAGCCGCCGTTGGCGAGGGTCACGGAGTCGACGATGACGGTGTCGCCGCCGGACTGGTCGGCGACGCTCACCGACGCGGTGACGAGCGCCTTCCCGGTGTCGACGACCGCACCGCCGTCGGCGGTGTAGGGACCGTCAGCCTCCGGGAAGTCGTACGCCTCGTTGCCGTCGGTGTCTCGATGCGCCATCGCGACGAGCACCTGGCTCTCGTTGGCCGGCTCCGAGAGCGTGAGTTCGACCCGCTCGTGGTGGCCGGCTTCGAGGTATTCGGAGGCGCCGAGCACGCTGCCGGCGACCTCGCCCGCGAAGAGGCTGCTGTCGTGAATCACGACGAAGCCGCCCTCCGAGAGGTCGACGTCCTCGACGACTACGGTGTTGCCGTCGGACTCCTGGGTCGACAGCGACACCGACGCGCTGACGGTCACGTCGCCGTCGTCGACGACGGCGCCGCCGTCAGCCGTGTACGGCCCGTCGGCGTCCGGGAACTCGTACGCCTGGTCGTCGTTGGTGTCCTGATGGGCCATCGCGGTTAGCGTCTCGTCCTCGCTGAGGGGTTCCTCCAGCGTGACCTCGACGTCGCGGTGGAGGCCCGGCGAGAGGTACTCGGAGGCGCCGCGGACGCTCTCGACGGCCTCGCCGTCGGCCAGGCGCTCGTCGTGGAGCACGACGAAGCCGCCCTCGGGGACGAACACGGACTCGACCGTGACGACGGTGCCGCCGGAGGCCTCGGCGTCGAAGCTGACGCTGGCGTCGGTCGGCCGGGTCAGCTCGGCCGCGTCGGTCACCGCGCCGCCATCAGCGGTGAACGGGCCGTCCGCGTCGGGGAAGTCGTAGGCGTCGTTGTCGTTGGTGTCCATGTGAGGCATGGCGACGACCGTGTCGCTGACGTTCTCGGTCAGCTCGACGCGGACGTTCGTGTGGACGCCCGCCGAGAGCTTCTCGGAGACGCCGGCGACGCTCTCGACGACCTGGCCGTCGGCCAGCTGCTGGCCGTCGTGAATCACGACGAAGCCGGGCTCGGAGAGCTCGACGCGGTCGACGACGACGCTGTCGCCGGTCGTCGGCTGGTCGCTCGCGGAGACGGTCGCCGAGACGGTCACGTTCGCGGCGTCGACGACGGCGCCGCCGTCAGCCGTGTACGGGCCGTCGGCGTTCCCGCCCGTGGAGACGAACTCGTAGGTGCGGTCGCCGTCGTCCCGATGTGCCATCGCGACGAGCGTCTCGTCCTCAGAGACTGGCTCCGAGAGCCGGACGGTCACGTTCTCGTGGGTGCCGGCCTCCAGATACGTCGAGGTGCCGACGACGCTTCGCAGCGCCTCGCCGTCCTGGAGGCTCGAAGCGTGAATCGTGACGAAGCCGCCCTCCGAGAGCGTTACCTCGTCGACGGTGACCGTCTGACCGCCGGAGTTCTGGTCGGAGAAGGTGACGCTCGTGTGTTGCATCTGTCCCGCGTCCCCGGTCGCCGCGGCGAGGCCGGCTGGGAGTCCGCCCAGCGCGACCGCCACGACGACGAGCACGACGAGTGGTTTGCGTACCATGTCCCATGTGTCGTCCGACCCGCATAAGGCGATTTTCCGAACTCCGTTCGGCTCTCTCCGAATTTCGACCGAACTTGCTTCGAAGCGCTCCCGTGGGCGAGAGAATCCCTCAGCGCTCTTGATGGCACTCGAACCGTCGCGAAATCAGGCGAAGGCCGACACACTCCGGTGGTCTTACGTGGTGTGCCGCTGCACGACACTGTGATGGAGGGCGCTCTGTGGTACGTGCTCACTGGGACGCGCGGGGGGGCCAACCGGGTCCGCATCCTGCGCGCCGTCGAGGAGCAGCCACGGAACGCGAACCGGCTGGCCGGGGAGCTCGACCTGGATTACACGACGGTGCGTCACCATCTCGACGTGCTCGTCGACAACGACATCGTCGACACCTCGGGCGACGACTACGGCGCCGTTTACTACCCCGCCGAGCGCACGCGGGCGAACTGGGACACCGTCGAGGAGATAATCGACCAAATCGACCGATGACAGGAAATAGGGACGGATTTCGGAAAGAGTATATCAGCGGGTCCGGACAACGAGGAGACGGATGAGCCTCTGGGTGGACCTCTTACGCGCCGCTGCGGCCCTGAACGTCGCGCTGTTGGCGACCGTCAGCGGCATCTGGCTGCGGAACTTCGGGCGGTTCCGCTCGAAACACACCTTCGGGCTGGCGGCGTTCGGAGTGCTCCTGCTGGCCGAAAACGTCGTGACGATGTACGTCTTCGCGATCCACCCGCAGCTCAGTCCGTGGGTGGCCTCCGTCTCCCCTATCGCGCAACAGGCGCTGGCGGCGGTGAAGCTGCTCGAATCCGGGGCGCTGGGGGTGCTGACGTGGACGACGTGGGACTGAGTCCCCAAGCCGACCGAACCGACTTTGCCGACCGGTGCGTAGTACGGGTATGACGACCGACACGGCCGACCGCGTCGTGCTCTCGTACCCCGAGGCGCTGTCGGAGTGGGGCCGCGACCAGGTCGAAGCCGACCGCTACCGCGGCTTTCTCCGGCGAATGCTCGGCGAGGTCGCCGTCGGCGACACCGTCGAGGAGTTCGTCGACGTCGGCTGCTGTGGCGACTCGCTGGACGTGACCTTCAGAGTCGAAGCCGTCGCGGGCGGGGGCGTCGTCGGCGAGGGCACGACGGTCGCCTACGAGACCCGCACCGCCGATCACGAGGGCGGCTGGCGCGTCCAGAGCGCAGCCGGCCCGGGCGCCTGCGAGGTCGACGAGGCGGAGTGAACCGGGGGAGGGGGTGGAGGAGCGCTCAGAGCGCCGAACTCAGGGCATGTAGCGGACGCTGACGACCCCCGGCTCGGAACGGACTTCGACGCGTGCGACGCCGAGGCGGGCGGCTCGGCCGAGCGTCGCCTCCTCGTCGTCGAGGATGTCGGCGACGGCGTCGCGGGTTTCGTCCTCGTCGTCGGGGACGGTGATGACGTGGATTTCCCCGTCGCCGGCGCGGGGTTCGCGGGTGAGTTCGCCGACGTCCTGGTCGGCGGCGATGGCGCGTTCCTGCTGGGTCGGCGGTTCGGCGCTCTCGGCCAGCGACAGCGAGCGACGCCCTGCGATCTCGACGAGGCGCCAGGTCACTTCCATCGGCGGCTCCGGGGCGACGGTCCCCTCGACGGCGTCGTGGGTCTCGACGCCGGGGTTGTCCGAGAGCGTGTGCACCTGGCCTTCGTCGACGTCTTTCAGGACCGCGGAGTCCTCGTCGGCGTGAGTGACGAGGAACGTCCCCTCGCGGGCGTCGTCCGTGTCGTCGGTCATGTGTGAATCAACGTGACGGAGGTTTTTCGGGGTTTTGAGTTGGAAGCGCGACCGAAGGGAGCGCCTCGAATGGACGAGCGGCGGAGGCGCGACCGAAGGGAGCGCCTCGAATGGACGAGCGGCGGAGGCGCGACCGAAGGGAGCGCCTCGAATGGACGAGCGGGGAACGAAGTGACCCGCGAGTCCGAACGACGTGACCCGCGAGTCCGAACGA
>JBDGTQ010000044.1:37985-58913 GCA_042216705.1 Halolamina sp.
GAACGAAGTGACCCGCGAGTCCGAACGACGTGACCCGCGAGTCCGAACGACGTGACCCACGAACCACGATTCTGACCGGACCTGATCCTCGAAAAGGCCCGCTCACTCGGGAATCTCACCGCTCCGAGCGGTGGCGGTGCCGTCACCCGAGAGCGTCCGGTGGACGACGACCGTGGCGACGGCGACAACGAGCGGCGGAACGAGCCCGGCGGCGCGGGGTAACGCGTACAGCGCCGTCACGACCGGGTTGGCGTCGGCGACCTGGTCGGTCGCCGGCGTCGAGACGACGAGGCCGACGTACAGCGCCGCGACGAACAGAAACCCAGAGAGGCCGAGCGCGGCGTCGTACCGCGGGTGGACGGCGTCGTCGCGGCGGTGGCGACGGGCGACGAACAGCACCGGCGCCAGCAGCGGGCCGACCGCGAACAGCCCGACGAGGGCGAAAAACGCCCGCGAGAGCGTGAAGGTTCCGCCGTCGGTGCCGGCCGTGCGGCCGATGAGCACCACCAGCGCCAGCCCGAACAGCAGGCCGACGAACACCGCGACGAGCGTCCCGACGAGTCCGTACGCCCGAAACAGCGTGGAGTCGCTGGTCCGAATCGCGTACGGAATCGCACGGACGATGCCGCGGTAGGGCTCGTCTGAGTCCGAGCCGTCGGCGTCGCCGGCGGCTCCGTCCTCGGATGCGACCATTGATCGTCGATAGGTCGCCGGGTCGGAAAAAGGGTCCGACGGGCGGGCAACGGGGACGACGACCGCGACCGGGTCCGCATCGACGGTGGCGACGTCGACCGCGACGGTTTAAGTTCGTGCCGGCCGGCATGTTGCCCATGCGGGTCGACATCGGAAACGCGCTCGGGGCCACGCCGGGCGTCTCGCGGGAGGGACTGGAGCGACTGGACGACCGGGTGCGCGACGCCCACGAGCGCATCCAGCGCGGACGGGAGGCTCGCGAACACGGGTACGCGGCGCTGTCGCTGCCGGCCGACTGCGACCCCGACGCCGTTCGGGCGGCGGTCGACCGCTTCGACGACCCCGAGGCGGTCCTCACGGTCGGCATCGGCGGCTCGGCGCTGGGCGCGGCGACCGTCTCCCGGGCGCTGTCTTCCCCGGTCGACGCCTACTACCTCGACAACGTCGACCCCGCGTGGGTCCGCGAGCGGATCGACGCGCTCCCGCTGTCGGACACCGTGGTCAACGTCGTCTCCCGGTCGGGAACGACCGCGGAGACGCTGGCGAACTTCCTCGTCGTCCGGGAGGCGATGGACCGCGCCGGCGTCGACTGGACCGAACGCACCGTCGTCACCACCGGGCCGGAGGGCAACCTCCGGGACCTCGCCGAGACGCACGACCTCCCCGTGGTCGACGTGCCCGACGGCGTCCCCGGGCGCTTTTCGGCGCTGTCGACGGTCGGGCTCGTCCCGGCGGCGATTCAGGGCCACGACGTTGAGGCGCTGCTGGCCGGCGGTGCCGACGCCGCCGACTCGCTGGCCGGGTCGCTGTTCGAGTCACCGGCGTACGCCTACGGCGCGACCTGCTACGCGCTGGCCCGCCGGGGGGCGCTGACGAACGCGATGATGCCCTACGCTGAGTCCCTGGAGACGTTCGCGGAGTGGTTCGCCCAGCTGTGGGCCGAGAGCCTCGGGAAGGACGGCGTCGGGCAGACCCCGGCGCGGGCGCTGGGCGCGACCGACCAACATTCGCAGCTCCAGCTGTACCGCGCCGGTCCGCGAGACAAGCTCGTCACGCTCGTCCGGGCGACCGACCGCGGCGACGACCCGGTGATTCCGCGGACCGACCTCGACGGCCTCTCGTATCTCGGCGGCTCGTCGCTGGGCGAGCTGCTCGACGCCGAGTTCGAGGCGACGGAGGCCAGCCTCGCGGCCGCCGACCGGCCGAACGTCCGCGTGGAGGTCGACGCCGTCGACGAGCGGTCGCTGGGCGAACTGCTGTACGGGATGGAGGCGGCCTGCGTCTGCTACGGGGAGCTCGCGGAGCTGTCGACGTTCACCCAGCCCGCCGTGGAGTGGGGCAAACGCGCCGCGCGGGGGCTGCTCGGTGGGGGGGACTTCGAGGAGGCGGCCGCGGTCGACGAGAAGTCCGAGCTGGTCGTCGAGTAAGGACGACGCCCGACGGGTGGTGGCTCCCCGGCAACCTGTCGTTCGGCCCGCCGTTTTGGACTCATGACCGACGGACCTATGTTGCCGCCCCGGATACGGCCAGCCGATGTCACGGGTCGACGACGACGGCGGGCTCGCGGGCGGGGGCGTCGACGCCGACCGGCTCCGCGGCGGTCTCCTGCGACTGATTCAGGGGGTCGCCGTCGTCGTCGTCGCCCTCCTCGGCGCGAGCGTCGCCGTGGGGGCGGTCGTGCCCGCGCTCGTCGCCGCCGGGGTGGTCGCCGACGGCGGCGTCGGCGCGGAGTACGCCGGGATGGTCGTCCAGTTCGTCTCGTTCATGACCGTCGTCGGACTGTTCGTCGTCGGCGCCGGCCGCACGGAACTGCTCGCCGCCTCGGTGCCCGACCGCCGGGACGCGCTCCTGTTCGCGGGCGGCTACGTCGCGCTGCTCGTGTTGCAGTTCGTCTCCGTCTGGCTGCTCGGGATCGCCGGCGTCTCGACCGGCACGAACCGCGTCGTCGAGCTCGGCCGGGAGACGCCGGTGCTCTTCCTGTATCTGGTGCCGCTGTCGGTGCTGCTGGTCGGGCCCGCCGAGGAGCTCCTCTTTCGAGGAACTGTCCAGGGACTGCTCCGGGACTCGTGGGGGCCGCGTGCCGCCGTCGCCGCCGCCAGTCTCGTCTTCGGCGCCATTCACTACTGGTCGGTCGTCGGCGGCGGCCCGGTCGAGCGGCTGCTGTACGTCGCCGTCGCCGCGGTGTTGGGGGCGGTGCTGGGCATGCTGTACGAGGTGACCGGCAACCTCGTCGTCCCGGCGCTGGCCCACGGCGCGTACAACGCGACGCTGTTCGTGATTCAGTACCTGAACGCCACGGGCGGAGTGTAGTCGTCGCCTCCGTCTCGGCAGCCGTCTTGACGGCCGTCTGCGACTCGCCGCCGCTTTCGCTCTCGGCGGCGGTTCCAGTCTCGGGATCGCTCTCTCCTCGATCCGAGTTCCGGTCCCCGTCGGCTACGGCGACGGAGACGGAGACACCACGTCGGCGTCGGTCTGTCCCTGGCCGTCGTAGCGCTCGACGTAGGCGTCGAGCTGGTCGGGGTCGTCGGCGCCGGGTAGCGTCCGGTCGGCCGTCTCGGAGTCGGCGTCGACGCCGAGGGCCTCACAGACGAGGTCGGCCGTCGACGCCGCCATCTGCCGGTAGGTCGTCAGCTTGCCGCCGACGACGCTGACCACGTTGTCGACGCCGTCGTCGGCGTGGTCCAGCCGGAAGAATCCCCGAGAGATGCCCCGCCGGTCCGCCTCGGATTCGTCGGGCTCGTACAGCGGTCGCACGCCCCACCACGTCCGGACGACCTCGGCGTCGGCGACCGGCGGCAGCATCTCCGCGCACTCCGCGATGGAGCGTTCGACCTCCCAGTCGGCGCGCTCGTACTCGTCGGGGTCCGAAACCGGCACGCTCGTCGTTCCGAGCACCGCCTCGCCCGTGTGCGGGACGACGATGTCGCCGTCGTCCGGCTCGCGACAGCGGTTCAACACCGGACCGAGACCGTCGTAGTCGACCGAGACCATGACGCCGCGGGCCGGCGCCATCGACACGTCGAGCCCGGCCATCGCGGCGACCGACTCCGCCCACGGGCCGGCGGCGTTGACGACGTATTCTGGCTCGACGCGGTCGTCGACGGTCCCGCCGAGGTCGGCGGCGGTGACGCGGCCGTCCTCGACGTGGAGGTCCTCGACCGGCGCGTGGGGGTGTATCGTCGCCCCGTTCGCGTCCGCGTCGGCGGCGTTGGCGGCCACCAGCCGCGAGGGGTAGATGGCGGCGTCGGGAACCCGCATCGCGCGCTCGACCTCGTCGGTCAGGTCGGGAACGAGTTCGCGGGCCCGCTCGGCCGAGACCGGCTCGGCGTCGATGCCGACCGACTCGCAGGCCTCGCGCTTACGCTCGAAGTACGCCGGATCGTCGCCGGCCAACTGGACGAACAGCCCGCCGGAGTCGTGGATGCACTCGCCGGCGATGTCGCGGAGGATCTCGTTTTCAGCGATGCACTCCTCGGCGCCGGTAGGGTCGGATTCCGCGTAGCGGGCGCCGCTGTGGAGCATCCCGTGTGAGCGCCCGGAGGTGCCGTCGGCGAGCCCCTCGCGTTCGACGAGCATGGCGTCGACGCCGCGTAACGCGAGGTCGCGCGCCACGCCGACGCCCGTGGCGCCGCCGCCGATTATCAGAACGGTCGGTGTTCGAGTCACCCTCGGATGTTCGTCTACAGCCACATGTTTCTGACGCCTCTCCGGGGCCGAGAGGGGCGACCGGTCGTCACGTAGGCCGCTGGCCGGTTCGTCGACGCTCTTAGGCCGGGTTCTTCCGGGTTAGCTCGCTGCCGCAAATAGGGCAGCGCTCGGCGTCGTCGTCGAACTCGCGGCCACAGCCGGCGCACTGGAACGTCCACTCGCGCTGTTCGGAGATACCGTCGCGGGCGATGACCTGGACGTCGACGCCGAGGTGTTCGGCGACGTTCTGCATCGCGTAGTCGTCGGTGACGAGCGTGGCGTCGAGCTCGAATGCCGCGGCGACCAGACGGGCGTCGGTGTCGGAGAGCTCGTCGGCGTCGCCGGTCTCGCCGGCGGCGCGACCGATGGTCTCGACGGCCTCCTCGGCGGGGATGTGGATGTGCATCCCCGACCCCTCCATCGCGTCGAACCGGTAGGCGTGTTCACCCTCCAGCTCCTCTTGAACCAGCGGAATCGACGCCGTCTGCTGGTCGGTGTGATACTCGTGGATGAACGCCGAAGTGTCGAGGACCTGCATCCCTACCGCTGAACGACGATGTAGTCCTTCACGGCCTGCACGCGGGCGACCGGCACCTTGAATCGGCCGCCGTCGTCGCGGTCGAACTCGACTTTCCCGCGAGGGAGGTCGTCGCTGGGCGTGACGAGGAGGTCGTGGAGCTCCCCGGTGTCGAGGTCCATCGTGATGTTGTACATCGTCCCGATTTCTGTGCCGTCCGAGCCCATGACGGCTTTTTCGGAGAGATTTTCGGCGAGCACGTCGGCCATACCTCCACCAACCGGACACACCACAATAAACGCCACGGGGTCGTCTGACGCGGGACAGACGGCGGCCGTTCCGGGCGATTCGACCCCCGTCGGCGACCGCACAGTGATTACTGCGAGTCTTTACTGCCGCGGTGATCCGCGCCGGTGAGCGGAGCCACCGAACCAACGCCTCTCGACACCGGCAGCGAAGCTGTTCGCAGCAACCGGCATCAGAGGACGAACGAACTCAGCCACACCAGCCCGTAGCCGACGAACATCACCGACGCGACCCGCACGGCGAGCGTGCCGCTGGTGCGCTCGAAGTCGACCGGCTCTCCGCGCAGTCGCTGGAGCTTCGGGTCCGCGAAGACGTAGCTCCCGACGACGACGAACGCGAGTCCGAACGCGAGCGGAACCAGCGAGCGGAGCATGCTGGTCCTTCGCCCCCGGGGGTAATCAGCGTACCGCGTCCGGTCGCCGCGCTGACGACACTGAAAGTCTTAACACGCATCGCCGACTCCCTCCAGCTAAGACACCTTCTCCGGGGTGAATTCGCCATGACAGACTCAACCATCGACGCCGACTCGTTGCGCACCCCCATCGTCGCCGTCCTCGGCCACGTCGACCACGGAAAGACCAGCCTGCTGGATAAGGTCCGCGGCTCGGCGGTCAGCGAGGGCGAAGCCGGCGCCATCACCCAGCACATCGGCGCCACCGCCGTCCCGCTTTCCACCATCTCCTCGATGGCCGGCGAGCTGGTCCAACCCGAGGACTTCGATCTCCCGGGGCTGCTGTTTATCGACACGCCGGGCCATCACTCGTTCACGACGCTGCGCGCTCGCGGGGGCGCGCTGGCCGACATCGCCATCCTCGTCGTCGACGTCAACGACGGGTTTCAGCCCCAGACCGAGGAGGCGCTGGACATCCTCGAGCGGACCGGGACGCCGTTCGTCGTCGCCGCCAACAAGGTCGACACCACGCCGGGGTGGAACCCCGAGCGCGGCGCCCCGATTCAGGCGACCTACGAAGGCCAGTCCGACCGCGCCCGCGAGCGCCTGGACGAGAACCTCTACGAAATAATCGGCGAGCTCTCCGACGCCGACTTCTCGGCGGACCTGTACTGGCGCGTCCAGGACTTCCAGCAGAACATCGGCGTCGTCCCCGTCTCGGCGGTGACCGGCGAGGGGGTGCCCGACCTCCTCACCGTCATGATGGGCCTGTCCCAGCGGTACATGCGAGCGGAGATGGAGGTCGACGTCGGCGGCCCCGGCAAGGGGACCGTCCTGGAGGTCAAAGACGAGAAGGGGTTCGGCGCGACCACCGACGTGGTGCTGTACGACGGCACCGTCGAGGAGGGCGACCGCGTCGTCGTCGGCGGCCTCGACGGCCCCATCGTCACCGAGGTGCGCGCGCTGTTGCGGCCGAAGCCGCTCGCGGAGATACGCACCGAGAAGGAGTTCGAGCGCATGGACACCGTCGCGGCCGCCGCCGGCGTGAAGATCGCCGCCCCGGACCTCGACGACGCGATGGCCGGCGCGCCGGTGCGGGTCGTCCGCGGTCGCCCGCTGGAGGACGTCATCGGCGATGTGGAGTCCGAACTCGCCGAAATCAAGGTCGAAACCGAGGAGGAAGGCGTCGTCGTCAAGGCGGACACGCTCGGCTCGCTGGAGGCGATGGCCAACGCGCTCCGGGAGGCGGAGGTGCCGATCCTCCGCGCCGAGGTCGGCGACGTGGCCCCCCGCGACGTCGCGGTCGCCTCCACTGCCAACGAGGAGAAGCACGAAGTCATCCTCGGCTTCAACGTCGACGTGCTGCCCGACGCCGAGCGCGACCTCGACGAGGACGACGTCCGGCTGTTCGTCGACGACGTCATCTACCAGCTCGTCGAGGACTACGAGGCCTTCGTTGAGGAGCGCGAACGCGCCCAGCAGGAGACGGTGCTCGACAAAATCGTCCGGCCGGCGCGGTTCCGAATCCTGCCGGATCACACCTTCCGACAGAGCGACCCCGCCGTCGTCGGCGTCGAGGTGCTCTCGGGGACGCTGGAGAACAACCGCCAGGTCGGCCTCTTCGAGGGCAACGAACTGACCCGCCTCGGCGAACTCTCGGGCATCCAAGAGCAAGGCGAGGACGTGGACGAGGCCCGGGCCGGCGACCGCGTCAGCGTCGCCATCGACGGGCCGACCGTCGGCCGTCAGGTCGAGGAGGGCGACGAACTGTGGGTCGACGTCCCCGAAAAGCACGCCAAGATACTCGAACAGGAGCTACACGACGAGATTCGCGCCGACGAATTGGAGGCGCTGAACATGTATCTGGAGACGATGCGCAACCGGGACCCGTTCTGGGGGAAGTAAGCGAGCGACCGAACCCGTCAGCTCAGCCGGTTCGCTGCTGGAACTCGTTGGAGTAGTCGTTGTAGTTGGAGTTGTACACCCGCTGGTTCATCGGTTCGAGGCGGTCGGTTCCGACGAGCGGCAGCTCTGGGTGGTCGGCGTAGATGTGGTCGTCGGGAATGCGATCGAAGTCGTACGGCACCGCGTACCGGAGCTCGCGGCCGAAGTTCTTCTGAATCTCCTCGCGGTTGATGAAGTTCAGGAACTCCAGGGCTGTCTCGCGCTTCGCGTCGCTGACGCCGTTGGGGATGGTGTACGTCTCGATCCACGCCGGCGCCCCCTCCTCGGGGACGGTGTACCGCACCGGGACGTCCTCGTCGACGCGGAGGCGGTACGTTCGCGCGAACCAGAACGAGCCGACCGACACGGAGCCGTCTCGCAGGAGCCGCTCCATCTGTTGGCCGGTGCCCCACCAGGTCTGTGACTGCTGGTCGTAGCGCTCGATCATCTCCCAGATCTCGTCGATGCGGTCCGGAATCTCGTCGAAGGGGACGCCGGCGTGTTTCGCCGCGACGCCGAGCCAACAGCTCATCCAGCTGGCGTTGCTCATCTCACCGGCAACGTCGTCGGCGAGGACGGCGTCCCAGCTCGTCGGGTCGGACAGCTGCTCTTCGTTGTACGTCATCCCCCAGCCGCTGACGCTGTACGGGACGTGGTGGGCGGCCGAGCCGGGGTCGTAGTCCGCCCCGGTGGGGTCGAAGGAGTCGGTGACGCGGTCCCGGACGTTCGGCACCTCGTCGAGAGGGATCTCCTGAAAGAGGTCGTTGTTGACCCCACGGTAGAGGGTGTAATCCCAGTGCGAGACGAGGTCGAAATCCGTCGCCCCCGCCTGGAGCTTCGAGAGCATCTCGGACGGACCGGGTAGGGGCACCTGCTCGACGGTGACGTCGAACTCCTCTTCGAAGGGCTCTTTGAGCACTTTCTGGGCGGTCTCGCCGAACTCACCACCCCACTGCATCAGCGTGATGTCGGCGAGGCCGCCCGACCCGGCGTCGCCGCTGACGCAGCCGGCGAGGCTCGTCGTGACACCTGCGGCGGTCGCGGCCTGTAGGAACGACCGTCGTGACGAACGGTCGAGTGCGGACTCCTGAGTGTCGGACATGACAGTAACGTATGCACGTGCCGTGCGAATAAAACACCGTTGGGGGAGTCGATACGGCTGCTCAGAGTACCCGGCCCGACAGCCGCTCTGCGGCGAGGGCGACGGTCAGCGAGACGAGCACGACGACGGTTCCCATCGCGTTGACAACCGGGGTGAGTCCGAAGTTGATGCGCGCGTAGATGACCACCGGCAGTGTGTTCAGCGAACTCGTCGTCCAAAAGAACGTCTGGGTGAAGTTGTCGAAGGAGATGGTGAACGCGAACAGCATTCCCGCGATGATGCCGGGGGCAACGGCAGGCAGCGTCACCTCGTAGAACGTTCGCAGCGGACCGGCGCCGAGGTTTCGGGCTGCCCGCTCCAGCGACCGGTCGAAGCCGTACAGCTGCCCCGCGACGACGACGACGACGAACGGGACGGTGATGAGCACGTGTCCGACCACCAGCGAGGCGAACGTGCCGACGACCCCCAACAGCGAGTACAGCGACAGCACCGCGATGCCGGTGACGACCCACGGGACCATCATCGGGGCGATGAACAGCGTGTTGAGCGTTTCGTCGTCGAACAGCCGGCTGGCGTAGTCGTTACGGACCATCCCGACGGCGGCCGCGGTACCGACGACCCCGGCACCGACCGCCGAGAGGACGCCGACCTGAAGACTGCGGACGAGGGCGTCGACCAGCTCCGCGTCGAACGTTCCGCCGGGGACGAGCGAGGCGTACCACCGCAGCGAGAACCCCTCTATCGGGAAGCTGGGGACCGAACTCGCGGTGAACGACAGCGCGACGACGACCAGGATCGGCGCGTACAGGAAGACGAACAGCGCGAGCGTGAACCCCGACAGCGCCCGGTTGCGGGTTCGTCCGGACGGCGAAATCCGTCCGAGCAGCCGGACGAGAGTGCTCACGCCGTCTCACCCCCGTAGAGGTCCTGCAGCCCCATCGAGCGGTTGAACAGGTACACCAACACGGCGACGACGGCGACGAACACCGACGCCATCGCGCTGCCCAGCGCCCAGTCGAACCGCGGGCCAAACAGTTGTGCGATGATGTTGCCGATCATCAGGTTGCCCTGTCCGCCGAGCATGTCCGGAATGACGAACGATCCGAACGACAGGACGAACACGATGACGGCGCTGGCGGCGACCCCCGGAGCCGTCTGCGGGAGGACGACCTCGACGAAGGCCTGGAGCCGGTTGGCGCCGAGGTTCTGTGCTGCCTCGACGTGTGCACGGTCGACCCGTCGGAGCGAGGTGTACAGCGGGATAACCGCGAACGGCAGGAACACGTGGACGAGTCCGACGACGATCGCCCCCGTCGAGAACAGCAGTTTCAGCGGCTCTCCGAGCACGCCGAGAGCGTCGACCAGGAGGTAGTTCACCAGGCCGCTCTCGCCGAGGATGAGTTGCCAGGCGAACGTCCTGACGATGAGGTTGATCCAGAAGGGAAGAACGAGCGAGAGCAGGTACAGCTGTTTGTACTCGCTGTCCATGAACGCGATGTGGTACGCGGCTGGGTACGCGACGAGCAGCGAGAGCGCGGTCACGCCCACGGCGACGAGAAACGACTCGCCGAACACCCGGAGGTAGTACGGCGTCGTGAGCACCGTCGCGTAGTTCGACAGCGTCAGTCCGACGCCGGCCTGGAACGGCGCCTGCTCCAGCACGCTGTAGGCGGCGACGATCGTCAACGCCCCGCCCAGGAGTAGCGTCACCAGCGACAGCGCCGGCAGCAGCTGAAGCAGCGGCACCGACTCTGAGCGACGGTCGACCCAGTGTTCGACGGGGTCGACGACGGCGTCGTACAGCCCGCGCCCCCACGTGCTCGGACGGCGTATGCTCATCGGTCCCCCCGCACGACGACGGTACAGTCGACTGACTCCCACCCCAGTCGCACCGTCTCACCCGGCTCGACCGGAGGCGCTTGGCCGGTCGGTGACACCTCGGCGACGAGTTCCGTCCCGTCGCCGACGTCGACGACGACCTGGGTCGTCTTCCCGACGAAGGTCGTCGTCAGCGCCTCGCCTTCGAGCACGTTGCGGTCGACGTCGTCGACGATCATCAGATCTTCCGGGCGGATGTTCAACAGCAGGTCGGCACGGCCGTCGACGTCGCCGGTCGGCGACCAGCCGTCGGCCGCCTCTCCGAGTCTGTCGGCCGGGGTCACGACTGGGGCGGCGCCGTCGACGTCGAGGTCGAACCGCGCGGTGCCGTCCTCGACGTCGACGGGTGAGGCCGGAAGCAGGTTGGTGTCGCCGATGAACTCGGCGACGAACTCGTTCGCCGGGCGGCGATACAGCGTCCGCGGCGACGCGACCTGCTGGCTCTCGCCGTCGTTCATCACGAGAATGCGGTCGCTCATCGACAGCGCCTCCTCCTGGTCGTGAGTCACGTAGATGGTCGTGATACCAAGGTCCTCCTGGATGCGCTTGAGCTCGCGGCGGAGCTCTTGACGGAGCTTCCGGTCGAGCGCCGCCAGCGGCTCGTCGAGCAGCAACACCGACGGCTCGATGACCAGCGCGCGGGCCAAGGCGACGCGCTGTTGTTGTCCGCCAGAGAGCTCGCTCGGCGTCCGGTCCTCGTAGCCAGCAAGGTCGACCGTCGCAAGCATCTCCGCGACGCGGGCGTCGCGTTCGTCCGCCGACACGCCAGCCATCTTGAGACCGAAGCCGACGTTCTCGCCGACGGTCTTGTGCGGGAACAGCGCGTACCCTTGGAACACCATCCCAGTGTCGCGCTCGTCAGCCGGAACGCCGGCGACGTCCACGCCGGCGATCTCGACCGCGCCCGCTGTCGGCTGCTCGAACCCGGCGACGGCCCGCAGCGTCGTCGACTTCCCGCAACCACTGGGGCCGAGCAGCGAGAAGAACTCCCCTTCCTCGACCGCGAACGAGAGCTCTCGAACGGCCGTCGTGTCACCGTACTCCTTCGTGACGTCCGATAGTTGGACGATGATGTCGTTGCTCATGTGGTTCGCCTCAAAGAGTTCGGTGCCCGTCGGAGTCCGTCGACGAGCGGGCCACCGCGACCGTCCGCGCGGCGCTGCCTCGTTTCGCGTTGGTAGTATCCGTGTGTTGCTGCCGACGCACTAAATAGTGACCTTCTGGGAAGCGTACCGACACCCGAACCGACACGGATCGAGGGCGGCCCGAGCTCGTCGGCGGCGGCGAGACTGGGGCGATTCCAGCGGCTCATAACTTATGCCGTAGTTTCGACGGAATTCGCTGCGGGTTCGTCTGAACCGCGAGGAACCGGTCTGGGTGGTTTCAGCCGTAATTTCTATGTTGTACGAAGTCGTCAGTTTATGACAGGTGACTGCGGATGAGCACGCGAACTACACCGGACGGCTACGGCATCGGCACCGAACTGAGCGAGTACGACCTCCTCCTGACGGCGATCCCGTTGCCGCTGGTCACCGGCGCGCTCGCGGCCCTCGGCGGCGGCGTCTCGCTGTCGGCCGCCGTCGGCGGCGGCGGCCTGGTCTCAGTGCTGCTGGTGACGTACGCGCTGTTCGTCGCCACGCCGGGCGTCGGCGGTTCCGACGGCTCGGCGCGTGAGTGACACCGCAGAACGAAACTCGACTAAACCCGGATTCGACTCGACTCGCGTTCGCCGTTCTATCGGACCGTCACCGGGCCGTCGGCGTGATGCCGTTGCCGACGGCGTCGATGACCTGTTTCACGGCGCTCGCGGCCAGGCCCTGTGCCACCTCGTCGCGCTCGGTCTCGTCCAAGCCGGTTTCCAGCTCTTCGGCGTCGGGCGTGAAGCCGGCGCTGACGGGGTGGCCCGCGGGCGGGTGGACGGCCACCATAGCCCGTGGGCCGTTCGACCCGTAGGAGAGCTCGGAGCCGACGGCGTACCCCTCCGGGAGGTACGACTCGGTGCGGGAGACGATGCCGGCGACCGCGCGGCGGAGCGCCTGTTTCTGCTCGACTGACAGCTCCTCCTGTGTCGTCGGCCGACCGGCCTCGACGACGCCCGGTGCCCCCGCGTAGGGGTTGTTTCCGTTCATTTGAACTGTCACTCGATAGGCGCAACCGCTATATAAGCGCGTCGGCTCTCGGGGGGTCGCATCAGGCTAAACGACGTGCGGCGATACAATCAGCGATCAAGTTGACACGATCCCTGGAGTCTCCCGTTCAGGTGAGAGAGCAGCAAGAACCGGTTGCGTCTTCGTGACGTGGAAAGCCCCGAGGCGCGCAGCCGCCGCGACGCACTCCACTGTGGTCCTCGGGGAATCCTGCGGTCCGTACGTCGTCGCCAGGGCCTGGAGCACTCTGGCTGGCTCGAAAATCGCCTCCGGCGATTTTCGAACGCCGGGGGTGGCTGCGCGCCCGACCCCGTTCAGTCCCGCCCTGCGTGGGGTGATCGAGCCCCTATCGCGTGTTTAATACGACTCTCGGGGTCCGAGACCGCTTTCGGGGACGACTCTCGACGTGACCGACCGGCCGACCGACTCATGCTGATTACTGCGACAGTTTTCAGAGTGCGTGTCGAACAACGCCGGTTCAGCGGCTTTACTCGCCAATTCAGGTCGTCACGGCGGTACAGACTCGCAGTAATCAGTGTCAGCAGATGGGCTCGGCCTCGCCGTAGGCCGCGACGGCGACGACGCAGACGTGCTCGCCGGGGGCGGCCTCGGCGTCGACGACGACGACCTCGCGGTCGTCGACGGTCCACTCCCGGAGGTCGAGCCCGGCGTCGAGCCCGCGGGCGACCCGCTCGCGGACCGCCTCGGCGGACTGGCCGTCGGCCTCGTAGAACAGCCCCGGCCCGGGACCGGTCGCCCAGCCGAGGCCGGCCGCGACGGTCCCCGGGCCGGCGGTCTCGGCGCGACCCTGCACGCAGAACAGCTTCCCACCGGTCGGCCCGAGGTTGGGGGCGGCGTCGATCCGTTCGACCGTCGCGGTCGGCGGCACGACCGACGAGACGGTCACGAGGTTGTAGTCGTGGAGGTTCGCCGCCGCGAGCGCCGCGTCGTAGGCGGCCGTCTCCGTCGGGCCGCGCCCGACGCCGGTGGTGACGTGGATGGTGCTCATGGTCGAATCGGCGGGCGGCCGAGCAAAGTGGATGACGTTTCGGGCGCCTCGGCGACGGCTCCAGTCAGTACTGGTACCGAGTCGGACCCGTCGTCGGCGGGTCCTCGCGGGCCTCTTCTATCTTTTCGCGGGCGTCCTCGAAGTCCTCGCGGCGCACCTCGGTCCGGTCGTCGCGGATGGCGAACATGCCGGCCTCGGTGCTGAGGCTCTCGATGTCGGCGCCGGAGTAGTCCTCGAGGTCCTCGGCCAGCGCCGCGTAGTCGAGTTCGTCGGCGACGTTCATGTCGCGGGTGTGAATCCGGAGTATCTGTTCGCGACCTTCGGCCTCGGGCTTGGGCACCTCGATGAGACGGTCGAACCGGCCGGGGCGGAGGATGGCCTCGTCCAGCATGTCGAAGCGGTTGGTCGCGGCCATGATGCGGACCTCGCCGCGCTCGTCGAAGCCGTCCATCTCCGAGAGCAGCTGCATCATCGTCCGCTGGACCTCGGCGTCGCCGGAGGTCTTCGAGTCCGTCCGCTTCGCGGCGACGGCGTCGATCTCGTCGATGAAGATGACCGCCGGCTCGCGCTCGCCCGCGAGGTCGAACAGATCCCGGACGAGCCGGGCGCCCTCGCCGATGAACTTCCGGACCAGCTCGGAGCCGGCCATCTTGATGAAGGTGGCGTCGGTCTCGTTGGCGACGGCCTTGGCCAGCATCGTCTTGCCGGTGCCGGGCGGGCCGTGCAGGAGGACGCCGCTGGGCGGCTCGACGCCGACGGCCTCGAACTGCTCGGCGTTGACCATCGGGTCCTCGACGGCCTCGCGGACCTCCCGCACCTGGTCGTCGATGCCGCCGATGTCGCCGTACGCGACCTCCGGCGAGCCGTCGACCTCCATCGCCTGTGCGCGGGCGTCGGTCTCGTCGTCGAGCACCTGCTGGACGGAGAACGAGTCGTTGATTGCGACGCGGTCGCCGGCCTCGACGGCGTCCTCCAGCCGCGGGGAGAGCTCGGTGAGCACCTCCTGGTTGTTTCCGTGTTGCTTGATGACGACGCCGTCGTCGGTCATCTCCTCGACGGTCGCCAGATACAGCGAGGAGGTCTTCAGCGTCTCGTTGCGCCGGTTGAGCTGGTCGACCTCGTCTTTCAGCTCCTCGCGGCGCTGGCGCGCGTCCTGCAGCCGCTGGTCCAGCTCGTCGTTGACCTGCACGATGCGCCCGAAGTGCTCGCGGATGGCCTGCAGCCGTTCGGCCTCGGACATCTCGGGGTCGAGGTCGAGGCGGGGCCGGTCCGGGAGCGAGGGACTACGCGACATTCCTTAACATCCGATAACAGGTGCGAACAGATACGCCTTTGGGTCCCGGGGGTCGTCGCCACTGGCGCCCTCGCCGGGTTTGCTCGTCTCAGCCCGGAGCGACGACGCCGACCGCGGTCACTCCAGGTCCGAAAGCGACGCCATCCGGTCGAGGTAGTCGCCGTAGGTCGACAGCGCGGTGTCGAGGTAATCGGCCGCCGTCGGGTCGACGCCGGCCTGCTGGAGGATGTCGACGGGGTAGGCGGAGCCGCCCATCTCCAGCGCGTCAAGGTAGCGCTCGGCCGCCGGGTCCCCCTCCGCGAGGATGTCGTCGACGATGGCGACGGCGCTGGAGATGCCGGTCGAGTACTGGTAGACGTAGAAGTTGTAGTAGAAGTGGGGAATCCGCATCCACTCGCGCTCGATGCGGTCGTCGACGTCGGCGTTGGCGTAGTACGCCCGCTTGCGCTCGCCGTACAGCCGGTCGAAGGCCTCGGGCGTCAGGGGTTCGCCGCGCTCGGCGCGCTCGTGGATGGCCTGCTCAAAGGAGGCGAACATCGTCTGGCGGAACAGCGTCGACCGGAAGCGTTCGAGGTACTGGTCGAGGACGTGTCGCCGGAGGGCGTCGTCCTCGACGGTTTCGAGCAGGTGGTGCGTCAGCAGCGTCTCGTTGACCGTCGAGGCGACCTCCGCGACGAATATCTCGTAGTCGGCGTACTGCCAGGGCTGGGTCTCGGAGGCCAGCTCCGAGTGCATCGAGTGGCCCAGCTCGTGGGCCAGCGTGTACAACGAGGAGACATCGTCCTGGTAGTTCATCATAATGAACGGCTGAGTGTCGTACACGCCGGCGGAGTACGCCCCCGAGCGCTTACCGCGGTTCTCGTAGACGTCGACCCAGCGGCTCTCCAGACCCTCGGCCATCCGGGACTGGTAGGCCTCGCCCAGCGGCGCCACCGCCTCGACGACCCACTCCTTTGCCTGCTCGTAGCTCACTTCGGGGCCCTCCTCGCCGGTCAGCGAGACGTAGAGGTCGTGCATCCCGAGCTGGTCGACGCCGATGGCCTCGGCTTTCAGGTCGGCGTGGCGCTGGAGGTAGCCGAGGTTGTCCTCGACGGTATCGACCAGCGTGTCGTACACGTCGACCGGGACGTTCGGCCCGTCGAGCGCGGCCTGCCGGGCGGTGTCGTAGTTGCGGGCTCGGGCCATCTTCACGTCCTTCTTGACGCTCTGTTTCAGCGTCGTCCCGACGACGTTGCGCACGTCGGCCCACTCGTCGTAGAACGCCTCGTACACGTCGCGGCGGAACTCGCGGTCCGGGTGCTTCTGGAGCTTGGTGAAGTTGCCCTGGGAGATTTCGACCGCCTCGCCGTCGGGGTCCTCGACGGTCGGGAACGACATGTCGGCGTTGCTCAGCATGCCGAAGGCGTCCGACGGCGTCGACAGCACCTCGGAGAGGTCGGCCAGCAGCTCCTCGACCTCCGGCGAGCGGGTGTGCGGTTTCATCCGGAGCACATCGTCGAGGTAGTGCTCGTAGGCGGCGAGTTCGGGGACGGCGTCGAGGTAGTCGTCGACGGTCGCCTCGTCGAGGTCCTGCAGCGCCGGTTCGAGGAAGCTCGTCGCGCTGGCGGCCTCCGAGGAGAGCTGGTCGGCCTTGCCGGCCATCGCCTGGTACGCCTGGTCGCGGGTGTCCTCGTTGCTCCGCAGGTTGGCGTACGTCGTCACCGTGGCCACCTCGCGCATGACCTCCTCGCGGAGTTCGAAGAACTCGAGCAGCGTCTCAGGGTCCTCGGCGACCTCGCTCTCATAGGCCCGAAGCTCCGCGAGGCGCTCCGTGACCTCGTCGTACGCCGCCTCCCAGGCCTCGTCGCTCTCGAAGATGCTCTCGATGGACCACTTATACTCGGGGTCGATCTCCTCGCGCTCGGGGACCGTGCTCATACCACTTACCCACAGGTGTTCGGTCCTAAGTCTTGCCTTCGGCGGCAGACGCGCCGGCACTCGGCGAGGGGCGTTCCGCGTCGCCGGCGCGGAGTCCGATAGAACTGCTCCGTTCTCCGACCGCCACTCCGCGGACCGACCCGAACGCTCTTTCGCCGGGCGCTCGTTGCCGGCGCATGACCGACAGCGACGGGGGTTCGGACCCCGACCCGAGCGGAGACCCGGACGCGAGCGGCGACGACGCGGCCGACCTCGAAGCCGCGGTTACGGACGCCGTGCCCGAGGTCGACGGCGACGTTGCCGCCGCCCTCGGCCGGGCCTGGACCGACGACCGCCCCTGGGCGTTCCTCACCGACCTCACCGCCATCGGCTCCCGGATGGCCGGCAGCGACGGGGAGGCCGCCGCCGCCGACCGCGTCGCGGCGGCGTTCCGGGAGGCCGGCGTCGCCAACGTTCGCCAGGAGTCGTTCGAGATGACCGCCTGGGAACGCGACGACAGCACTCTCCGCGTCGGGTCACCGGTCGACCGCGCGTTCGAAACCGTCGCGCTGCCGTACTCGCCGCCGGGCGAGGTCGTCGGCGAACTCGTCGACGTCGGCCACGGAACCCCCAAGGAGGTCGACGAGCGCGACGTGGCCGGGAAGGTCGTCGTCGCGTCGACGACGACCCCAGAGGGATCGCGGTTCGTCCACCGGATGGAGAAGTACGGCTACGCGGTCGAACGTGGCGCGTCCGGGTTCATTTTCGTCAACCACGTCGAGGGCCAGCTCCCGCCGACGGGGTCGCTCACCTTCGGCGACGAGGCGGCGGTCCCTGCGGTCGGCGTCAGCGCCGAGACCGGCGGCTGGCTCCGGGAGTTCGCCGGCGACGGCGCCGAAGCGCGCCTCGCGGTCGACGCCGAGACCCGGCCGGGCGAGAGCCAGAACGTCGTCGGCCACGTCGGTCCTGACACCGACGAGGTCGTCCTGCTGGTCGCCCACTACGACGGCCACGACATCGCCGAGGCCGCGCTCGACAACGGCTGTGGCATCGCCACCGTCGTCGCCGCCGTCGACGTGCTGACGGCGGTCGCCGACGAACTCGACCACGGCGTCCGCGTCGCCGCCGTCGGCTGCGAGGAGGTCGGCCTGCTCGGCGCGGAGGAGCTGGCCCGGAACCCCTCGGACGTTCGCTGCGTGGTCAACGTCGACGGCGCCGGGCGGTTCCGCGACCTCGTCGCGATGACTCACAGCTCCGAGGCGACCGCCGCCGTCGCCCGCGAGCTGCGCACCCGGACGCGTCACCCGGTCGAGGTCCACGAGCGACCCCACCCGTTCAGCGACCAGTGGCCGTTCGTCCGCCAGGGCGTGCCGGCGCTACAGCTCCACAGCGACTCCGAGGAGCGCGGCCGCGGCTGGGGCCACACTCACGCCGACACCCGCGACAAGGTCGACGACCGCAACGTCCGCGAGCACGGGATGCTCGCGGCGCTTGCGGTCGTCGCCCTCGCCGATGACGGGGTTCGGCCGCCGCGACTCGACGGCGAGGCGCTGGCCGAGCGATTCCGGGAGGCGGCGTTCGAGACGGGCATGCGCGCTGCGAACCTCTGGCCCGAAGGGTGGGGGTAACCGCCCGGGTCAAGCCCGAGGACGGCCGTCGAAGTCGGCCTCCGTGTCGGTCTCGGCGTCGGATTCCGGCCCCTCGCCGTCGTCGTTGGTCGGGACGTACAGCGACCGGAGCACGACCGCGAAGCCGACGGCGGTGAGGAGCGTCTGGGCGAGGACGCTGGTGTCGAGGGCGAGCCCCACGACCCAGTCGAGGAGGCCGCCGACGGCCGCCCCGGCGGTGACGATGCCGAACCCCAGCGCGAGCTGTTCGAGCGCCGTCGACTCCGTCCGGGCGGCCGCCTGCGCCGCGAAGTACGTCACCGTCGCTCCGAGCACGAACACGAGGGCCTTCGCCGCGAGGACCGCCGAGAGGAGGTTGTGGTTCGTCATGTGCGGGCCTCAGCCGACGCCGACGGCCGACGGACACCTCCCGTCGGACGAGGTCGGTCGCCGTCGCGATGCGAACGACCGCCCCACCGGCTCTCTCGGCGCGGCCGTCTCGAACGCTCGAACTGACATGCGTATCACCCGTCAGGTCTGCGTACAGTCGGGACTCACTTCAACCGCGCCGACGATTTTCAGAAGCCTGGAACCGGCTCGGACGGCTCACTCCTCCGCCGAGCCGGCCGCCGAGAGCGCTCGCAGCATCGTCCCCGTCGCCCGGGCGCTCCGGAGGGCGTCGACGCGACGTTCGGCCAGCGCAGCGAGTGCCGACTCACGAGCCCGCTCGTCGACTGCGAACGCGAGGTCGGAATCGCCGTAGGCAACGTCCAGCAACACCAACGGCTCCGGCAGTGCGGGGGCGACGCCAGCCGGCCCGTCCAGCGGCGCCGACGCGAGCACTCGGTCGACCCGGTCGAGGCCGGCCGCGCCGGTCGCGACCGCCGCGACGACGCTCATCAACCGTCTGACGAGCTGCCGGGCGAAGCCGCCGGCGGCGACGTCGACCACGAGGAACTCCTCGGAGGCGACTCCCGAGGCCGACTCGCCGCCGTCGTCGCCCGCCCGAACCGTCACGTCGAGGTCGCGGACGGTCCCCGTCTCGTCGGGGGTGAGGTTGTGGAAGTCGTGTTCGCCGGACAGCGCTTTGGCGGCCGTCTTCGCTGCGTCCGCGTCGGCATCGGGGGCGTGGAGGTGATAGCGGTACCGCCGCCGGGTCGCGTCGTGCGTGGCGTGGAACGCCGCCGGCGCGTCGGCGCTGGCCCAGACTCGGACCGACCCCGGAAGCGCGCTGTTGAACGCCCTCGGGGTGAGCCACTCGGGAGCCTCGAAGGCGACGGTCTGTGCGACCGCCGAGACGCCGGCGTCGGTCCGGCCTGCCGCCGCCCAGTCATCGGGTACCCGCTCGTCGCCGTCGGTCACGTCGAGGTCGGCGAGTGCGTCGAGCAGCGCGTCCGCGACGGTGTCGACCGCTGGCTGGCGCTGGAAGCCGTGGAACGGGCGTCCATCGTAGGCGACGCGGTAGGCGCGCACGGCCGCTCAGGCGAAGTCGTCGTACGTCGGACGTTCGCGGTCGCCGGGGAACGCCTCGACCGGCGCGGTGGTCTGGTCGCCGCTTTCCATGTCCTTCACCGTCACCTCGTCGTTGGCGAGGTCCTGCTCGCCGACGATGACCACCGTCTCCGCGTTGATGCCGTCGGCGTACCCCATCTGGGCGCCGAAGCTGCGGTCGGCGACGTCGGTCTCGACGACGTTGCCCGCCGCCCGGAGGTCGGCGGCGACGCGGGCCGCCGTCTCCCGCGTGTCGCCAACCGTGAGGACGTAGTAGTCAGTCTGTAAGGTCTCCTCGGGCCAGACGCCGGCCTCCTTCAGCAGCAGCGACAGCGTCGCGTGGCCGGGGGCAACGCCGACCGCCGGGGTGGGCTGGCCGCCGAAGTCCTCGATGAGGTCGTCGTAGCGCCCGCCGCCGAACACCGCCCGGCTCACGCGGTCCTCGGTGTCGAAGCACTCGAAGACGACGCCGGTGTAGTAGTCCAGCCCGCGGGCGGTCCGCAGCGAGACGGTACAGTGCTCGCGGACGCCGAAGTCGGCGGCGGCCGAAAGCACCGCCTGGAGGTTCTCGACGGCGGCGGCGAGGTCGTCGCTGTCGACGGCGTCGAGCAGTCGGTCGAGGTCCTCGTCGCCCGCCGCGAGCAGGTCGTCGAACGCCTCGGCCTGGTCGTAGGAGAGGCCGGCCTCGTACAGGAGGTCGAGATATTCGGCGCGGTCGACCGTCTCGCTCTTGTCGACGGCTCGAACCGCCTCGGGCACGTCGACCTCGGCGTCAAACGACCGCAGCAACTCGCCGAGGATGTCGCGGTGGGAGACGCGGAACTCGAACTCCGAGGCCGGCAGCCCGAGGTCGGTGAGCGCGTCGGCCGCGACGGCGAGGATTTCGGCGTCCGCCTCCGGCGCTGCCGAGCCGAAGATGTCGACGTTGGTCTGGTAGAACTCCCGAAAGCGACCCTGCTGGACCTG
>JBDGTQ010000039.1:0-58471 GCA_042216705.1 Halolamina sp.
CGCCGCCCTGGTTCATGATGGTGGACATGTCCGCGTAGTCCAGGTTGATGAGCGACGGCTGGGTGATGGTCTCGGAGATGCCCTTGACCGTCTCGGCGATGATCTGGTCCATCACCGAGAACGCCTTGCCGATGGGCAGGTTCGGCACGTAGTCGAGCAGCCGGTTGTTGTCCAGCACGATGATCGAGTCGGCCTCGTTCCGGAGGTCCTCTAGCCCCTCCTCGGCCTTGACCGTGCGGGCGCGCTCGACGTTGAACGGCGTCGAGACCATGCCCACGACGATGGCGCCCTGCTCTTTGGCGATCTTCGAGACGACCGGCGCGGCGCCGGTGCCGGTGCCGCCGCCCATGCCGGCGGTGACGAACACTAGGTCGGCGTCGCCCAGGACCTCCTTGATGGTCCCCTGGGCCATCTCCGTCGCGCGCTCGCCGATGTCCGGCTCGCCGCCGGCGCCCAGCCCCTCGGTGAGTGACTTGCCGACCAGAATCTTCGTGTCGGCCTCGATCATCTTGAGGTGCTGTTTGTCGGTGTTGATGGCGACGGTCTCGGCGCCTTCGACGCCGATGTTGTACAGCCGGTTGATGGTGTTGTTACCGGCGCCGCCGGCGCCGACGATGACGATTCGGGGGTCACCGAACTCGTCGTCGTCGAGCGCCTCGTCCATCGACCGCTGTTCGGCCTCCGCGTTGTCGAGGGCGTCCTGAACGATGTCCTGCATCGTTACACCTTCGCCCAACCGCGGTTGTTGCGGCCGGTCTTCCGTTCCTCGTCGCCGTCGGACTGCTCGTTGAGCATGTCGCGGACGGCCGACCGGATCGCCTCGCTCCGGTTCGGAAACTCGCCAGTCTCGACCATCTGTTCGACCTCGTCGATTTGCTGCTTCGGAATTCGTAGTGTCACACGCTCCATTGTGCATTCCCCCGGTAAGACGGCACAGGCACACGCCCGTCGTCTCACGGTCCGGAGCGGGTCCCCGCCCGCAGCCGGACTGTAACACGTCCCGTCTTACGCAGATAAGACCACAGAGCGAATATATAAAAAAGTATCGGCGGTTGTCTTACACTCGGGCGGAAGAGCGGTTTACGGACGTTTCAACCGCGTTTACGGACCGTCGAGCACGTCCGCGGCGGGCGTCCGACGGCCGCAGCTCGGGCAGAACGCCCAGTCGGTTCTGACCTCGTCGCCGCACTCACAGAACGCCCGATGAGTCGCCTTCTCACCGCAATTCGAGCAGTACACTGCCCCGTCTTCGAGCGCCTCGCCGCACTGTGAGCAGCTCCGCTCTCCGCCCGCGTGTTCGCCGGCGTTGTCGTTTGTGTTACGCTCGGGGTCGGCCCGGTCCGTCCGACGCCCGGGGCCGTCTCGCTCGACCGTCGCCTCCTCGTCCGCGGCCTCGGCGGCCACGCCGTCGACCGTGACGTTGAGGTTCAGGTCGCGGGCCGGCGGTCGTGGCGGTCGGAGGTCGCCCGTCGAGGTCGTCGCGAGCTTGCGCTCGACGAGCTGGTCGACGCGCCGAGCGAGCGCGTCCCCGAGGGGGTCGTCGCTCGCGCCGTCGGCGTCCATCTCGGCGCCGTCGGCGTCGCCTTCCGGCCCGTGCGCGTCGAGGTACGCCCGGAGCGCCTCGCGCATGACCTCGCTTTTGGAGGCGTCGAACGCCTCCAGCCGGTCGACGAGGTCGTCGTCGGCGCGGAAGGTTATCTTGCTCATTACCCCTACCCTATGTCGCCCGGTATAAGAAAATTACCCAGCGTCTGACGCTTTCGGGGGCGTGTCGGACGCGCTCGCCGCCAGCCCGGACGACCGCACACGACTCCGTGAACGATTGAATCGTCACAGGTCCGAAACGCCGGGAGGGAGCGGAGACTGCACCGCAGTTCGAGCTCGTCACGTCCGGTCGTATCACTCCGCGTCGCCGCTACAGACCAGCACCGGTCGTTCCGTTTCGAGGATGACGCTCTGTGTGACGCTGCCGAAGAGGACCTTCCCCGTCGGCGTCCGCTTTCTCCCGGCGAGGACGATCTGGTCCGCGTCGCGCTCCTCGGCCACGTTGCGTATCGCCCTGACGGCGTCTCCGCCGTAGCCCTCGACCTCGACGTCGATGCCGGCCGTTTCGAGTCTGTTCCGGGCCAGCCGCACCGACTTGACCTGCTCGACGGTGCTCCCCTTGGTCTTCTCCTCGAAGGCGTGGACGAGGATCGCCCGCACCGTCTCGGCCTCCAGCGGCATCCCGGCGAGCGCCTCGGCCTGTGCCAGCGCCCGCGACTCGTCCGCGTCGATACCCACGAGGAACGTGTACATAGAGCGTACGACACGCGGACCGCGTTTCACTGTTTCGCCGCTCTGGCGAGGCTCGCTCCGTCCTGCCCCCAGGCGTGTCTCACGGGGGCGAGCCGAGACGGAGCGGGTCGACCCCGGCGAGCCGTTCCGGCTCGCTGTCACGAAACGGCCACGCCCGGCTTCGATTTGAGGGTGTGTGACAACCCAACGATTATGTATCAAGTCCGCTCTTGTATCGATGTCATATTATGAACGATGACGATTATTTCACGCCGACAGGGCGGCACGGGCGACGAAAGCTGCTGAAAAGCGTCGCGGCCGGCGGTGTAACGCTCGGACTCGCCGGCTGCATCGGCGGCGGCTCCGGCGGCGGGTCGGGCGACGGGTCCGGCCCTGTCACCGTCCCCGGCATCTACGACGAGAGCGGCGGCACGTCGGACGTCGGCCGGCCGACCGCGCTCGGCTCGCGGGACACGATCGCGTACATTAACGAGAACGACCTCCTGTCGCGACAGATCGACCACCCCAACGAGGACTACGCCTACGAGGTGCCACAGGCACAGCAGCTCTACGAGCAGTACACCTCCGAGAGCGACCCGCCGATGATGATCGGCTGGGGGACCGCCGACACCGAGGCGCTGTCGGCGACCGTCGCCGAGGACCGGATAATCTACGTCTCGGCGTCGTACTCGGCGAAGCTGCTCACCGAAGACACCCCGTACAACTTCTTCGGCAACCTCGACTACACGAGCCAGGCGCGCGCACACCTGAAGTGGATCGCCGACAACGACGACGGCGCGAAGATCGCGTTCATCTTCTCGAACAACCCCTTCGGCAAGGCTCCCGTCGAGGGCGGCAAGCAGTACGCCGAGGAACTGGGTCTGGAGGTCGGCTCGGACATCAACCTCCCGCTGACGGCCAACTCCGCGACCACCCAGCTCCGACAGGCCAAGGACGACGAGATCGACTACCTCATCCACCAGAACACGTCAGCCCCGATGCGGGTCCTGCTGCAGGACAAACAGGACGTCTACCCCGAGCTGACGGTGTGTGGACTGACCTACACCGTCGACGAGCGCGTCGTCTCCGAGTCGCCGGAACTGTTCGAGGGGACCCGCTACGTCAACGCGTTCAGGACGTTTCAGGGCGCCCTCGACAGCGGCGGCATGGGCGCCGACATCATCGAGGCCAACTTCGAGCGCGAGGGGCGCAGCATGGACGACCCCGAGGTGGCCCAGCTCAACTACGTCCGGGGGGTCATCCACGCGCTGCTGGCGCTCAGGGGGCTTCAGAACACCATCGACGCCGGCAACGACCCGACGAGCGGGGAGGACGCCCGGCAGGGCATGTTCGACATCGAGGGCGACGACATGGGCGGACTCGCAGAGCCGTTCACCTACCAAGAGGGCGACCGTCGGCCGACGATGACCGGGCGGCTGTCCGAGGTGACCGACGGCGCGCTGAGCTTCGACACGACGGTCGAACTACCGCGTCGCGAGGACTGGATTGGACTGTAATGACGACGAACCAGCGCGCGTCGGACACGTCGGCAGCCGACCCAGAGACCGACCCGCCGGTCGTCGAGCTCGACAACGTCGAAATCGTCTACGACCGCCACTTCCTCGCGGTCCAGGGCGTCTCGCTGTCCGTCGAGGAGGGCGGCATCGTCGCCCTGCTCGGCCCCAACGGCGCCGGGAAGTCGACGATTCTGAAGATGATAAGCGGCATCGGACGGACCGAACGCGGGGAGGTGACCCGCGGGACCGTCCTCTACCGCGGCGACGACGTGACCAACCACGGCGCCAACAAGATGGTCGACCGGGGCATCACCCACATCCTCGAGGACCGACGCGTCTTCGAGGACCTCACCGTCGAGGAGAACCTCCGCTGTGGCCTCTACCGCGACGGCCGGCGGTTCCAGTTCGACGAGGACGACTACGACATCGCCTTCGATTACTTCCCCCAGTTGAAGGACATACTGGACCTGAAAGCCGGCTACGCCAGCGGCGGCCAACAGCAGATGCTGGTCATCGCGCGGGCGCTCATCCACCGGCCGGAGCTGCTCCTGCTGGACGAGCCGTCGCTGGGGCTCGCGCCGAAGCTCGTTCAGGACATCTTCGAGACGCTCGTCGACATCAACGAGCGCGAGGACATCACCATCATCGTCGCCGACCAGAACGCCAAACGGACCCTGGACGTCGTCGACTACGGCTACGTGATGGAGAACGGCCAGATCGAGCTCCACGACCCGGCGGAGGAGCTCCTCCAGCGCGAGGAGATCAAGGAGTTCTACCTCGGCACGTCCGGCGAGGACTCCCGGTACACGGACGTCCGTCACTACAAAATCCGCAAGAGGTGGACCTGATGAGTGCTGAGGACGCCGCGGACGCTTCGGACGCCGCGGATGCCGCGGACGCCGCGGATGCCGCGGACGCCGCCGTCGACCGCCGCGCCGCCTCGCTTCGGGACGGAGCCCGCGTCCCCCCGGAAGACGCCGTCATCGGCTGTCGAGGCATCACCAAGACCTTCGGGTCGATAACCGCCGTCGACGACGTCGAACTCGGCATCGACGACGGCGAATGGGTGTCCATCGTCGGCCCTAACGGCGCGGGCAAGACGACGCT
This sequence comes from Halolamina sp., assembly GCA_042216705.1. GTDB lineage: Archaea > Halobacteriota > Halobacteria > Halobacteriales > Haloferacaceae > JBDGTQ01. Next base: position 4,902 of record JBDGTQ010000039.1, read on the forward strand.
TCTGAACATCCTCAACGGGTTCTACTCCCCCGACTCCGGCGGCGCGGTCTATCTCGGCGGCGAGGACGTGACCGACCGCCCGGAGCACTACCGGGCGCGTCGCGGACTCGCTCGCACGTTCCAGGGGCTCGAACTGTTCGAGGAGGAGGACGTCCTCGAGAACGTGATGACCGTCCGCGCCGTCCACGAGCGGCCGAATCTCCTCTCGGCGCTGCTGTTCTACGGCCGCGGGCGCCGGATAGAGGCCGAGAACATGCGTCGTGTCGAGGAAATCCTCGACTACCTCGAGCTCTGGGAGTACCGCCACGCGACGGTGTCGGCGCTGCCACTCGGCGTCCAGCGTCGAGTCGACCTGGCGCGGTCGCTCGCGCTCGAACCCGACGTGTTGCTGCTGGACGAGGCGATGAGCGGTCTCACCTTCGACGAGAAGTACGACATGATACGGTTCCTGACCGACCTCCACGAGGAAGAGGGACTGACGCTGGTCATGATAGAACACGACCTCGAGGTCGTCACCTCCGTCTCCGACCGGATGATAGTGATGCAGAAAGGCGGCGTCCTCGCGCGCGGACCCCCGCAGGCGGTAACCGACGACCCCGAGGTCGCCCGCGTGTACACGGGGGTGGACTGACCCGTGGCGACCGACGACGCCGGGGGGACCGGCGACGACGCCCCCGGCGACACCGGCGGGACCGGCGACGTTCCCGACGGCGGGCTCAGCATCGACCGCATTCACACGGCGCCCGACGCCGAGACCGTCGACATCGTCTCCGACCGGGCGCTCCCCGAAATCCTCGTCGACCACGCCGAGGACCACCCTGACGACGTCGCGCTCCGCTGGAAGCGCTACGGGGTCTGGCAGGAGTTCACCTGGGAGGAGTACTACGAGCGGGTCGAGCGGTTCGCGCTCGGCCTCGAAGAGTACGGCTTCGGCGACGGCGACGTCCTGTTCACCATCGGCTACAATCGCCCCCACCAGCTGTGGGCGTGGATCGCGGCCCAGTCTCTCGGCGGCATGGCCGCGCCGAACTACGAGGACATGCTCCCCGAAGACATCGCGAAACAGCTCCGGCTGCTGGAGCCACACGTCGTCTACGCGGAGGACCAGGAGATGGTCGACAAGATACTGCTCGTCGCCGACGACGTGCCGTCGCTGGAGACCATCGTCTACCGCGACGAGAAGGGGATGTTCCGCTACGAGAACGGAGAAAAAACCGACCCCGACGACCCCGAGATCGTCGCCTACGAGACCGTCGCCGAGCGCGGGAAAGAGCGGCTGGACTCGGGCCGCGTCGGCGCCGACTACGTACACGAGCGCATCAAGACCGTCGACGCCGAGGCGACGGCGATGCTGGCGCCGACCTCCGGGACGACGGGGATGCCCAAGCGCGTGAAGCTCTCGCATTTCAACTTCGTGAACCTCGCCAACGCCGCCATCGACATCGACCCGCTCCCCGAGGAGTCCGATTACTTCTCGTATCTGCCGATGGCGTGGGTCGGCGAGCAGATGATCCTGCTCGCGGCCGCGTTCGTCGGCGGCTGGACGGCGAACTTCCCCGAACAGCCCGAGACCGAGGACGATGACCTCCGGGAGATCGGCCCGGAGATACTCTTCTCCTCGCCCAACCGCTACGAGGCGTGGGTCGCAGACGTGAAGGCAAAAATCGAGAACACCACGCGCTTGAAGAAGTGGATCTACGAGAAGGCGATGGCCGTCGGCCACAGGTACGCCGAATACGTCGTCGGCGACAGGAGCGACGAGGAGCCGCCGGCCGCCCTCCGGGCGGCCCATCGGCTGTCGTACTGGGTCGCCTACCGGCCGATTCTCGACAAGATCGGGCTGAAGCGAGCCAAGAACGTGTACACGGGCGGGGGCCCGCTCGGCGAGGACCACTTCGAGTACTACCACGCGATGGGCGTCCCGCTGAAACAGATCTGGGGCCAATCCGAGGTCTGCGGGTTCGTGACGATGCACCGCGACGGCGACGTGCAGGTCGAAACCGTCGGCGAGGTGTTCCCGAACGTCGAGGTGGGCATCACGCCCGAGGGCGAACTGGTCGTCCGCGGGCCGGTAGTCACCTCGGGCTACTACGGGATGCCCGAGAAGACCGACGCCGCCATCGAGGACGGCTGGCTCCACACCGACGACTTCGGCGCGCTCACCGACGACGGCCACGTCAAAATCTTCGACCGGATGGACGACGTGATGGAGCTCCGAGACGGCACCGCCATCGCCCCCATCAGCGTCGAGACGAAGCTGAAGTTCGATCCGTACGTGAAGGAGGCGATGGTCATCGGCGACGGCCGAGCGGAGCTCACGGCGGTGTTGAACCTCCGGTACAACAACGTCGCCGAGTGGGCCGACCAGCGGGACATTCAGTACGCCGGCTACCGCGACCTCACGCAGCACCCGGAGGTGCTTGAGCTGCTCCGAGGGGTCGTCGCTGACACCAACGAGGAACTGGACAACCCGATTCAGCGGTTCGTCGTCCTGTTCAAGGAGTTCGACGCCGACGACGGCGAACTCACCCGGACCGGGAAGCTCCGCCGCGAGGTCGTCATGGACCGTTACGCCGACCTCGTCGAGGGGCTGTACGACGGCAGCGAGCGGATACCCATGGAGATAACCATCACATACCAGGACGGACGCGAATCGGACGAGCAGGGCGTGATGCGCGTCGTCGACGTCGACGACTCGGTCGAGGAGGGCGTCGACGCCGAGATGGAGGCGGAGTAGATGGTCGACCTCACCACCTTCTTCGACATCGTCATCTCCGGGGTCGGCCTCGGGGCGCTGTACGCGCTGGTCGCGATGGGCTTTTCGCTCATCTACAAGGTGACGGGAGTGTTGAACTTCGCGCAGGGGCAGATAGCGATGGTCGGCGCCTACAGCGTCGTCGTCTTCGGCACGGCGTCCATCCTGCCGACGGCGATCCCCGCCTACGCGGCCGTCGCCCTGACCATCGTCGTCGGCGTGGCGCTGGGGCTCGCCCTCGAACGCGTCGTGTTCCGGCAGTTCATCGGCGAACCGGTGCTGTCGGTCATCATCGTCACACTCGCGCTCGGCAGCATCTTCGAGGGGTTCATCGCGTTCCTGTTCGGCCGGAATTTCAAGGCCTACCCCGGCGAGCTGGCGTTCGACTGGTCGGTCGGACTTCCCTTCGGCACGTCGATACAGGGTGCCTACGCCGTCGCGGTCGTCATCGCCCTGGTAATCGTCGCCGCGCTGATGCTGTTCTTCCGGAGCACCGTCACCGGCTCCATCCTCCGGGCCGCAGCCAGCGACGAACAGGCCGCGATAGTGCTCGGCGTCTCCATCGAGCGGACCATCGCGCTGGCCTGGACCATCTCCATCGCGGTCACCGCCGTCGGCGGCATCCTGCTGGCGATGTCCAGCGGGGGCGCTGCCTTCTCTATCGAGACGACCGGCATCATCATCTTCGCCGCGGTCGTCTTCGGCGGGCTGGACAGCATCCCCGGTGCCTTCATCGGGGCCATCGTCGTCGGCCTGCTGCAGGAGCTGGGGTCGTACTACCTAGAGGGGGGGACCGCGGTGGTCGTCCCCGGGCTGAACGTCCAGGCGAACTTCGGCGCTGGCTTCGGCGACATCCTCCCGCTCATCTTCCTGCTGGTCGTCATCGTCCTGAAACCGTACGGCCTCTACGGGACCGAACGCATCGAGAGGCTCTGACAGTGACTGTGACAGTGATCGCACACGAGCATCCACGCGCCGTCACCCGGCGCACCGACGACGCATCGCCGACGCCGCGACCGGTCGAGAGTGCCCGCCGAGAGCAGAGGTGTGTCGATGCCCTGCGGTGAGTACTTCACCGACTACGCCTCGCGGATGGGGCTGTTCCGCTGGCGCATCCAGAAGGTGGCGCTGGCGCTGGGGCTCCCGATTCCGTTCGTCGTCCCGTTTCTGTTGGAGGGCGGGACGACGACGCTCCTGTCACAGGCGTACATCTTCGCGGTCGCCGTGCTCGGGCTGAACGTCATCCTGGGCTACGCCGGCGAAATCGTGCTCGCACAGGGGGCGTTCATGGCCATCGGTGCGTACTCGACGAGTCGCGTCCTCGCGACGGGGGCGGGACTGGTGCCGGCGCTGGCGGTCGGCGGCTTCGCGGCCGCGGTCGTCGCGGTCGGGTTCGGCCTCCCGTCGTTCCGCGTCAAGGGGTTTTATATCGCCATCTCGACGCTGGCGCTGCAGTTCATGTCGGAGTGGTTCTTCAACAACGGTCGGGCGGCGTTCATCCACGGCGGCTCTCAACAGCAGTTCCCGTCGACGGTCGGACTCGTCGGTCCGGTCGGCGAGGTCGGGAGCAGCCTGGATAAGTACTACCTCGCGCTGGTCGCGATGTTGCTGTTCGCGCTGCTGTCGCTGAACCTCTCGCGGACTGGCATCGGGAAGACGTTCCGCGCGGTCCACGAGAACGACCTCTCGGCGGCCGTGCTCGGGGTCGACGTGTTCAAGAACAAGCTGCTGGCGTTCGCCGTCGGCGGGTTCATGATCGGCACCGCCGGCGGTCTCTACGGGTTCCAGATCGGCTTCATTAGCCCGGGCTACTTCACGCTCAGCCTCACGCTCGAACACTACGTCATGCTGTTGTTCGGCGGGCTCGGCCGCGTCTGGGGGGCGCTGCTCGGCGTTGGCGTCGTCACGTTCCTGCAGGACTACCTGCGACAGCTCCTCGGCCTCGTCAGCGACGCCACCGGGCTGAACGCCACCGCGGCGGTTCCGGTGTTTTTCGGCGCCATCATCATCGTCGTCCTCGCCGTCGAACCGAAGGGGGTGCTGGCCGGACTCGGCAAGGTCAAGGAGTACCTGCGCAAGTGGCCGTTCGCCTACTGACCGCCACCTCCCGGCCCGGGAGGGAATTTATGTGCGCTCCGGTCAGTCACAGATGCGATGTACGACTCCGAGACGCTCGCGGCCGTCCGCGAACAGCTGCGGCGGGCGACCGAGCACGACTTCTACGCGACCGACGTCGACCCGGACGCCGTCGATTCCTGGGCGGCGTTCCGCGAGCTGCCGTTCACCACGACCGAGGACCTCGTGGCCGACTTCGAGGCCGAACCGCCGACCGGTTCGCTGTCCGACGGCGCCGCGATGGTCACGTTCTCCCCGATGGGCGAGGGGCTCCGGCCGGTGTTCGACACGGCGGCCGACATCGAGGAGCAGGCGGCGGTCAACGCCGACGTGTTCGAGCGGGCCGGCATCGAGCCCGGCGACCGCGTCGTCAACACCTTCGGCTACCAGCTGTTCGGAACGGGGTACGTCGTCCACCGCGCGTTAGAGGAACTCGGCGCGCAGGTGTTCCCGCTCGGCCCGGGCGACTCCGAGCAGGCCGCCGACATCATCCAGCGCTTCGACGTCGACGCGCTCATCGGGAACCCGAGCTTCGCGCTGAAGATCGGTGCGGCCGGCGGCGAGGTCGACACGTTCGTCGGCGCCGGCGAGCCGTTCACCTCGGTTCCGGGTCGTCGAGCGGCGGTCAAGGAGGCCCTCGGCGCCACGACGGCGACGGACTACTTCGGCACCCGTCACATCATGCCCGTCGCCGCGGAGACCGCCGCCGAGGACGGGTTGCGCGTCGCCACCGACTACGCGGTCGTGGAGGTCGTCGACCCGGACACGGGAGCGGTCTTGGACGAGGGCGAACGCGGCGAGGTCGTCGTCACGCACGTCCAGAAGGAGGCCATCCCGCTGGTCCGGTACCGGACGGGCGACCTCGCGGAGCTCGAGGTTCGGGGCGACGACGTGGTCATGCCCGATGGCGTCATCGGGCGGACGGATGAGCGGCTGAAAGTCAAGGGGGTGAAGCTGTACCCCGAGAGCGTCGAGACGGTGCTCGCGAGCTTCGACGGGCTGACTGGCGAGTACCGCGTCGAGGTCGACCGCCCGGAGGCGACCGACCGACTGACCGTCGTCTGCGAGGGCGAGGCCGACGCCGACGAGCTGTCGGCCGCGCTCGGCGACCGCCTGCTCGTCTCGCCGGACGAGGTGCGACTGGTCGCGGAGTTGGACGCGGGCGGCGTCGTCGACGACCGACACTGACGCCGGCGGCGCTCGCGTCCCGGCTCACTTGCTCAGCTTGTACACCCCGGTCCCCGTGGCACAGACCGTGTCGCCGGACTCGACTTCGACGCTGGCGACGCCGATGTTCTCGCCGCTTCGCTCGACCGTCGACGTGGCGTACAGCGGCTGGGTGCCCGCGGCTTCGAGGTAGTTCACCCGCAGGTCGACCGTCGGCGTGTAGTCGCGACACTCCCCGGTGAACACGGCCGCCCCGGTGAGGTCGACGACGGAGCTGATGACGCCCCCGTGGAGCACCTCGAGGTCGGGGTTGCCCACCAGCGACTCGTCGAAGGGGACCTTCGTCTCCGCGCGTCGCGGGGTCACGACGAGCACCTCCAGCTCGATGGACTGGTGGAACGGGATGGGGTCGTACAGCTCTCTGACGACCGCCGTCCGGTCGCTCTCCTCGGCCGACGACTCCGACCGGTCGCCCGAATCGTCCATGCTCTCTCGGGGTACACGACAGGCCGACAAAAAGGTCGGGACGGTCGTGCAGGCGGTGTTCAGACGAGAGAACACCTCCTCCCCGGTTCCGTATCGGCGACATGGAAAGTCCAGCCCCGTTCAGTCCCCCCGCATCGGTCGGCGGGCCCACCCTCCGTATCTGAACACCAGCCTCGTTTCGGAGGCCGCGTCCGTCGGTCACTCGCGGCCGGCGGCCCCCGACCCGTCGTCGACGGCGCGGCGGTATCGGTCGCGGTCGACGAGCCGGAGCACGACCTCGGTCTCGCCGACCGGACGGCCCTCCGCGACCGTCTGTGCGCGTCCGTCGTAGGTGACGTCGGCGCCGTCGACGGCGACGACTTCGGTCCGCACCCGGACTTGCGTTCCGACCGTCGCCGCGCCGACGTGGGAGACGGTCGCCCGCTTGCCGACGAGGCCGGTTCCGAGCGGAATCTCTCCGGCGAGTGACTCGCGACCGGTGAACTCGACGCGCGAGAGCAGCGGCGCCGTCCCGAGGACGTGAACGCTCTCGGCCGGCGTGCTGTCGGTCGCTGCCGGCCGTCCCGGCGGGGTGTCCTGCCTGCCGAAGACGGTCGTCGTCTGTGCCCGCTCGACGGTGAACGTCGTCGTGGCGGTCGTACCGACGACGTCCGCCGACAGCGACGTGTCGTCCATGCCTCACCCGCGACGCGACGCGGCTAAACCGTTTCGGGGCCGTCGCTCCTGCCGACCACATTCGGACCCCGATGAAACGCGGCGCTACGCCTCGCCGAGGAATCGGCGCGCCGTCCGCGAGAAGATGTCCCGCTGAACCGCGGTCGGCAGCGCTCGGGCCAGCAGGTGTGCGCGCTCGGCCTCGTAGGGATAGGGGATGTTCGGGAAGTCGGAGCCGTACATCACCGACGCCGACAGCTCCGCGAGCGTCTCGTCGGCGACGGACCCGGGGTCGAAATCCATGTACTCCTCGGCGACGGCCGACATGGCGAACGTCGTATCGAGGAAGACGTCGTCGTGGGTCCGGGCCAGTTCGCAGAATGCATCGACCTCGTACGCGCCCATGTGGGCGGCACACACCCGGAGGTTCGGGTACGACGCGAGGAACGACCGGAACCGATCGACGCCGACGTTCGGGTCGTCACGGAACATCGGCGCGGTCCCGGCGTGGACCACCAGCGGGAGGTCGCGGTCGGCGGCGACCTCGTAGGCCGGATCGAGCCGCGGGTCGTCGGCGGGGAACCCCTGCACCGGAAGCTGGAGCTTCAGGCCCCGTGCGCCGGCCGCGACGGCTCGCTCGACGATTCCGCCGATGTCGTCGTCGCCGGCGTGGACGGTGGCGAACGGGACCGCCCGCGGCGAGGTCGCGGCCGTCTCGCAGACCCACGCGTTCAGCTCCTCGGCCACCCCCGGCTGGTGGGCGTACGGCAGCGCGAAGAACCGCTCGACGCCGGCCGCTTCGAGCGCGGCGGTCATCGCGGCGGGGTCCGTCGGATGGTCGAAGGTCCAGCCGGCCGCCTCGCCGAGGGCGTCGCGAATCGCCTGCATGAGCGATTCCGGCATCAGGTGGACGTGTGCGTCGACGACGCCGTCGACCGGGAACTCACCCGCCATCGTCCACCCACTGTCGGTGACTCCGACGGCGACGCCCCTCCGAGGCATGGCTGCCGGCCGTACGCCCCTGACCTCGGTCTCGGTCGACGCCCCCGCGGTCGGTCAACTGGTTCGGCATCGGTTTGCTACCCCGTGCGTTCGGGAGGTGCTTTTCAGTACCGATGGGTGCCACGCGACCCGGCGTGAAATGCGCACGGCCGACCGTCCCACCAGGGGTCGGTCGTCGTCGAACTGTCCCCGACGCTTCCAGTATCACCCGCGGTAGCGGGCGGATGCTTTTATGAACTGCGAGCGAGGATACTGTCTATGGAGTTCGCCGTCCCTCGGGCGGAGGCGACGCTGGTCAGCGTCGTCGGCGCCAAAGGCGGCGTCGGGAAGACGACCTCCGCGATCAACCTGGCGGCGTCGCTGACCGGCGCCGAGACCCGCGTTCTGGTCGTCGAGGCCGACCTCGCGACGGCGAACCTGCTCGACTTCCTCGACGTCGCGGTCGACGTCGACCGCGAGCCGACGCTGTTGGACGTGCTCGCGGACGGTCGCTCGCCGTCGACGGCGGTGTACGACGCTCCCGGCGGCTTCGACGTGGTCCCCGCGGGGTTCGACATCCAGCGGTACGCCGAGGTCGACCCGGCGGAGTTCCCGGCGGTCGTCGCCGCCCTCGCCGACGGGTACGACGTGGTCGTCATCGACGTCGGCGCCGGGGTGAGCTACGAGACGGTCGTCCCGCTTTCGATGGCGGAGCTGACGGTGCTGGTTTCCTCGCCCCGGGTGGCGTCGGTCCGGGATATGGAAAAGACCAAGCGCATCGTCGACCGCGTCGGCGGGACCGTCGCCGGCGGGCTGTTCGTCCGGGCCGGCACCGGGAGCGCCCCCCCGCCGGCCCGCATCGCCGAGTACGTCGACGTGCGACTGCTGGGTCACGTTCCCGAAGACGAGACCGTCCCCGCGGCCCAAGACGCCGGCGAGCCGGTCGTGCTGTACGACGAGACGGCCCCGGCGACGGACGCCTACCGGAAGGCCGCGGCGGCCCTGCGCCGGCCCGCCGGCGGTCGTTCCGCAACCGGGGACCCCGACGGCGAGGAGCCGCTGCCCGACTCGCCGCAGGCGTAGCGCCCATGTGGGCGGGCGCCGAATCGGGGCTCGTGCAACGACGCGAACTCGGCGGGGTCGGCTCCGTCACCGAAGTCGGACTCGGCTGCTGGGAGATCGGCTCCGACTGGGGAACGGTCTCCGCGGAGACGGGTCGCGCCGCCGTCCGGACCGCACTCGACGCTGGCGTCGACTTCCTCGACACTGCCGACGTCTACGGCGACGGCCGCAGCGAGCGGCTCATCCGCGAGGTGCTCGACGACCGCGACGCCCACGAGGAGGTGACGGTGGCGACCAAGGTCGGCCGCCGGCTGGACCCTCACGCGGCGGCCGGATACACCGCCGAGAACCTCGAACGGTTCGTCGACCGCTCGCGGGAGAACCTCGGCGAGGACACGCTGGACCTCGTCCAGCTTCACTGCCCGCCGACCGAGGTGTACTACCGCCCCGAGGTGTTCGCGGCGCTTTCAGACCTTCGGGAACGGGGCAAGATAGACTCCTACGGCGTCAGCGTCGAGAAGGTCGAACAAGCGTTGAAGGCCGTCGAGTACCCCGGCGTCGAGACGGTCCAGATAATCTGTAACCCGTTCCGTCAGCGCCCGACGGAGCTGTTCTTCGAGGCGGCCGAGCGCCGCGACGTCGGCGTCGTCGTCCGGGTGCCGCTGGCGTCGGGGCTGCTCACCGGCGCCGTCGACCGCGACGCGGAGTTCCCCGAGGACGACCACCGCAACTACAACCGCGACGGCGACGCCTTCGACGTCGGCGAGACGTTCGCCGGGGTGCCCCTGGACGCCGGGGTCGACGCCGTCGAGGCCCTGCAGCGCCGCGGCGCGGTCCCGGACGGCGCCACGCTCGCACAGTTCGCGCTGCGGTGGGTGCTCGACCACGACGCGGTGTCGACGGTCATCCCGGGGTCGACGACGCCGGCCCACATCGAGGACAACGTCGCCGCGGCCGACCTCCCCTCGCTGTCACACGAGGCTCGCGGCATCGCCGCCGACGTGTACGACGAGTTCGTCCGCGAGCACGTCCACCACCGCTGGTGAGGCGGTCGACCTCGCCGAGCGTCGCCGGCGGGATCGCGGTGAGTCCGTGGGCCGACTCCTCCCGGTAGCGACCGCGGCTACCCCGACCCTTTTGCGCCGGGGTACCCTCGTCCGAGCCATGGCGACACAGCTTCCCGACGCCGAATACCGGGACCGACTCGCGGCCGTCCGCGACCGCATCGCCGAGACTGACGCCGACGCCGGCGTCTGGTTCGGCGCCACCGCCATCCAGTATCTCACCGGCTTCGCGCACATCCAGACCGAGCGCCCGGTCGTGCTCGCGGTGACCGCCGACCGCGCCGAAATCACCGTCCCTCGGCTGGAGGTCGAGCGCGTCGAACCCAACGACCGCATCGACGCGGTCCACCACTACTTCGACTATCCCCAGGGCGGGCCCATCGAGACCGCCGCGGAGATGCTTGCCGGGCTGGGCGTCGAGTCGGTCGTCGCCGACGCCGACGGCGCGCCGGGCGTGATGGGGTACGAGGGGCCGGCGCTGTCGGCGTTCGTCGACGTCGAGAGCCAGTCGTGGGTCGACCGGATGCGCTGGGAGAAGACCGACGCCGAGGTCGACCTCATCCGCGAGTCGGCGACGTGGGCCAACCTCGGCCATCGCTACCTCGCCGACTTCACCGAGGTCGGCGCCCACCCGGCGACGGTCTCCCAGCGGGCCTCTCTGGAGGCCTCGCGGGCGATGCTCGACGCGCTCGGCGACCGCTTCGCGGAGGACGTCCGCGGCGGCGGGCCGGTCCACGCCGGCTACATCTCCGGCTCCGAGACGGCGCTCCCGCACGGCCACACGCCCAACGAGCGCCTCTCGCGGGGCGACGTGCTCATCACCGGCGCCTCGGCGGTCGTCGACGGCTACAACTCCGAGCTGGAACGGACCATGTTCGTCGGCGAGTACGACGACGAACAGGAGCACTACTTCGAGCTGATGCTCGAAGCCCAAGACATCGCCATCGACGCGCTCGGCCCGGGCGTCGACCTCGCGTCCGTCGACGAGCGGGTCCACGACTTCTTCGTCGAGCAGGGCATCGCCGACCTCGCCCAGCACCACGTCGGGCACAACATCGGCATGGACGGCCACGAACCGCCGTACATCGACCGCGGCTGGAGCGAGTACGATCACGTCGACGACGCGAACGCGGCGATGGCCCCCGGCCAGGTGTACACCATCGAACCCGGCATCTACACCGACGAGTTCGGGTATCGCCACTCCGACACCATCGCTATCACCGAGGACGGCGTCGAGTGGCTGACGAACTTCCCGCGGGACATCGAGTCGAACACGATTCGGGAGTGACGGTCGTCGCTTTCCAGGACCGACGCGCTAAAAACCCAGCCGCGACTGCCGGCACACGTGAACGACAACGACCGCTCTATCGTGGGGCTCGTCATGTTGGCCCACGGGATGGTTCACACCTACGAGCTGACCGTCCCGATCTTCCTGCCCATCTGGCTGGCGGAGTTCACGGCCGTCGACCTCGGCGTGACGCAGATCGCGGTGACGACCGCCACCCTTGGGGCGGTCGTCACCGTCGGGTACGGGCTGTTTGGTCTCGGCGCGCTCCCCGGCGGCATCCTCGTCGACCGCCTCGGCTCGCGGCGGCTCATCACGGTCTGTCTGGTCGGGATGGCGCTTTCGTTCGTCGTCCTGGGCGTCGCCCCGTCGGTCGTCGCCATCGCGCTGGCGCTGGTCGTCTGGGGCGTCTCGGCGTCGGTGTATCACCCCGCCGGGCTGGCGCTCATCTCGAAGGGCGTCGAGGAGCGCGGCTCCGGGTTCGCCTACCACGGCATCGCGGGCAACCTCGGCATCGGCCTCGGTCCGCTGGCGGCGACGCTGCTGTTGCTGGTCGTCGACTGGCGCACCGTCGCGCTGCTGTTGGCGGCGCCGGCGCTGCTGGCGGCGCTGTACGCAGCCCGGGCCGACTTCGACGAGACCGCGGCCGTCGAGACGGCGGCCGCAGACGGCGGCGACAGCAAGGCCGACGCGGGCGTCGACTCCCTCGGGGAGTTCCTCGCGGAGTCGAAGCAGCTGTTCGCCGGCTCGTTCGCGCTGGTGTTCGTCGTCGTCATGTGTTCGGGGCTGTACTACCGCGGCGTGCTCACCTTCCTCCCCCAGCTGTTGGAGGGGCTGCCCGGCTTCGCGCCGATTCCGGCCAGCGAGGTGGTTCCACAGGCAGTTCTCGACCTCGGGAGCGGGGCCGTCACCGGCCAGCGGATCAACCCCGAGCGGTACTTCTACTCCGGGCTGTTGACCGTCGGCGTCGTCGGCCAGTACGTCGGCGGGAAGCTCACCGACCGTCTCCCCGTGGAGTACGGCATCGCCGGCGGCTTCGGCGGGCTGGCGGTGCTCGCGGTGCTGTTCCTGCCGGTGGCGTCGCTCGGCGTCGGCCCGCTCATCGCGCTCGGCGCGGTCCTCGGCGCCTTCCTGTTCGTCGTCCAGCCGATGTATCAGGCCGCAGTCGCGGAGTACACCCCCGCCGGCACCCGCGGGCTCTCCTACGGCTTCACCTATCTCGGGGTCTTCGGCGTCGGCGCGCTCGGGGCCACCGTCGCCGGAGCGGTGCTCACCTACGCCTCCCCGCCGGCGCTGTTCGCGGTGCTGGCCGGCTTCGCCGTCGTCGCCACCGGCTTGGGCGTCTACCTCGGTACGCGCTAACTCTCTGCCTGCTCCGGCAGCTTTTCGTCGCGGCCGACCGTCCCTGTAGCCGTGATTCCGGTCGTCGACGGCCACAACGACGTGCTGTTGCGCGCCGACGCCGACGCCCAGCAGTTTCTCGACGGTAGCGACGGCGATGTGGAAAACGAGAGCCACAGCGACGCCGCCGACGCCGACGGACACCTCGACCTGCAGCGAGCCAGGCGGGGCGGCCTCGCGGCCGGCTTCTTCGCGGCGTTCGTTCCCAGCGACACGGCGCCGACGAATCGGTGGCGTCGCGACGCCGACGCCTTCCCTGACGACTACGCGCCCGCCGTCCGGCAGGGCCCGGCCGCCGAGCGGGCACTCCGGATGTTCGCCCGGCTGAAGGAGTGGGCCGACGGGACCGACGGGTTCCGCGTCGTCGGCGACGCCGCCGACCTCGACGCCTGTCTCGCCGGCGACGCCGTCGGCGCGGTTCCCCACCTCGAAGGCGCGGCCGCCGTCGAGCCCGACCGCTCGAACCTCGACGACCTCGTCGAGGCGGGCGTTCGCTCGATTGGACTGACCTGGAGCCGGCCCAACGCCTTCGGCTGCGGCGTCCCGTTCGCACACGAGGCGACGCCCGACATCGGCCCCGGACTCACGACCGCCGGCGAGGAGCTGGTCGCCGCCTGCGAGGATCGCGGTCTGCTCGTCGACTGCGCGCACCTGAACGCGGCGGGTCTGCGGGACGTGCTCGGGGTCATCGATGCGCCGCCGGTAGTCTCACACACCGCCGCCAACGCGCTCTGTCCGCACGCCCGCAACCTCACCGACGACCAGCTGCGGGCGGTCGGGGACGCCGGCGGCGTCGTCGGCGTCACCTTCGCCGCTGGCCACCTCCGCCCCGACGGTGAGGCCGACCCCGACACCCCGCTGTCGGTGCTCGTTGACCACGTCGCTCACGTCGCCGAGGTCGCCGGCGTCGACGGCGTGGCGCTGGGGTCTGACTTCGACGGCGCCACCGTCATCGACCCCGTCGCCGGCGCCGACCGCCTACCGCGACTGCTCGATGCGCTCGCGGACGCCGGCTTCGACGACGCCGAGCGCCGGAAGATCGCCGCCGAGAACTGGCGACGGGTCTGCCGAGCGTGGTGGTGAGCCGCGCGACGGTCGTCCGTCTCCGCCGTCGTCGACCGCGCGCCTCTTGGGCGGCGCTCCCGGACCGTCAGCCATGACCGTGTCGGTCGCGCTCGACGCTCTCTGTGACGTCGACGGCCCCGCGGACCCGGCGGCGGCGGTCGCGGCGGCGCTTCGTGCTCGGGACGTCCCCGTTCCCGAGGACTGGTCGAGGGCGTGGGCGACTGACCACGTTGACGCCCCCGCCGGCGCGGCCGTCCCGCTGCCGGCCCGCGTGAGCGCGACGCTGGCCAGCCGCGGGGTCGAGGCGCCGGGCAACGCCGCTCGCCGGGCGGTCGTCGCCGCGTTCGACCCGGCGGTGCAGACCCGCAAGGGAGCGGCCGATCTCGTTGCCGCGGCGCGGGGCCGTGGCCCCGTCGCGGCCGTCTCCGACGCCGCGGCGCCCGAGCTAACCGGTCGGGTCCTCGTTCGTTCGCGACTGGCCCGCGAGGAGTTCGACGCCGTCGTCTCCGCGGTCGGCTGCGGCTGGCGGCGCTCGGACCCGCGGCTGTTCGAGACGGTCGCCGACCGCCTCGACACCGACGCCGCCGACCTCGTCCACGTCGGCGTCGACGACGGGGCGCTGTCGGCTGTCGACGCCGCCGGCGGCCGCGCGGTCGACGCCCGCGAACGGTCGCTGGCTGACATTGCGGCCGCACTCTCCGACGACGATTCAGGTTGACGTTGCCCGACGAGTCGCGGCTGCGATTCAAGTAACGAACACTTCTGCACGGTCTGCGGGCGACCGGGGACGGTTTAGGTGGGTACGTACCTATCGATCGGTATGCCCAAATGCCCCGGCTGCGGCGACGACACCGTCTCCCGAATGGCGATCATCGACCCCGGCGAACTCACGGAAGACCGGGAGTACTGTCTCACCTGCGAGAAGTTCGTCGACGACGACGCGCGATCGCCGCCGGACGCGGACAAGAACGAGAACAAAGACGAGGACGACTGACTGGGACCGTCGCGGAGAAGCGTCAGGCGAGCCGATTGGAGGCCGGTTGACTCCTTCTGCCGCGTCCGCGTCCTCGGCCGCCGTCAGGCCGCCCGTGCGGCGTCGAGGACTTCGTCGTACTCCGGTTCGTTCGTCGGGTCGTCGGCGACCCACTCGTAAGCGACGTCGCCGTCGTCGTCGATGACGTACACGGCTCGGTTGGCGATGCCGTGCAGCCCGAGGTCTGGGATGTCGATTTCGAGGTCGTAGGCGGCGACCGCGTCGCCGGCCATGTCGCTGACGAGATCGAACTCGATGCCGTACTCCTCGCGGAACGCACCCTGCGTGAACGGCGAGTCGGCGCTGACGCCGAACAACGTCGCGCCGGCGTCGGCGAACTCCGCGTGGCGCTCCTCGAACGCGACCATCTCGTTCGAACACGGTGGCGTGAACGCCCCGGGGAAGAACGCGAGCACGACCGGCCCGTCGCCGACGTGTTCGTCCAGCGCGAACGACTCGTGGTCACTGGTGCCGAGCGTCGCCGCGAAGGTCGGGGCTGAATCGCCTTCAGAAGGCATGTTCTCGTTCTGTGCCCCTCGCAGGTAAACGTGGCGCGACGCCGTCCCCGCATCGCACGCGTGGTCGGCCCGGTCCGGGCCGTCCGTGAAGCGCTCTCGGTCCGCTTGGCCGCGACGCCTCTCGCGTCCCCGGCCGGTTTCGTCACGACGGACGCGAAATTTTATGCCCGGGCGGGCGCCACCCCGGAGCATGGTCGAGGCGCTGGCGGTCGCGAGTGGGAAAGGTGGGACCGGCAAGACGACCACCACGCTCGCGCTGGGCATGGCGCTGGCGGCGGACCACGAGGTGACCGTCGTCGACGCCGACACGGGGATGGCGAACCTGCTGTTCCACGCCGGACTCAACGACGCCGAGCCGACGCTGCACGATCTGCTCGTGACCGGTACCGCCACCGACGTCTCGGCGGCGACGTACGACCGCTTCGGGATGCGGGTCGTCCCCTGCGGGACGAGTCTCGACGCCTTCCGGCGGGCCGACCCCGAGCGCCTGCGGGCGGTCGTCGCGGAACTGGCCGCCGACGCCGACGTGCTCCTGCTCGACTCGGCGGCGACGCTGGGGTCGAAGTCGGCCGTGCTCCCGCTGGTGCTCGCGGACCGCTCGGTGGTGGTCCTCCAGCCGACGGTGCCGGCGCTGTCGGACGGGCTGAAGGTCCAGGAGTACGCCCGCTCGTACGGCACCGGGACCGCCGGCGTCCTCTTCAACCGGGTCCGCGACGACGACGGCCTCGGGACGGTGACCGACCAGGCCGAGCGCTACTTCGGCGGGCAGACGCTGGCGACGGTGCCCGAAAGCGACGCGGTGCAGGCGGCCCGTCGTGCCGGTGAACCGTTGTTGGCTCACGCTCCGGACTCCCCGGCAGCCGCCGCCTACCGTCGGGCCGCGTCCCGGCTCTCGGTGGCGGCGGCCGACGCCGGCGACGCCGACGCGGTCGCCGAGCGGTTCCGGAGCGCCGTCATCCCAGACGCCCCCTGAGATGGCTCGGATGGAGATACCACGCGGCGACCTCGTCCGCTCGCGGGCGGCGGCCGACCCCGGCGAGGTGCTCCGGGCGGTCCTCGAACGCGAACTGACCGGCTATCTGGTACTCGAACCGGGCGAGACGCTGCTGTTCGACGACGGCGCTCGGGGCGTCCTCACCTTCGAAGACGGGGTCCCGGTGCTGGCCTACTGCGAGGCGGGCGACCGCGGCGGCGGCGCGGCGCTGGCGGCACTGGCGACGCCGGGGCCGTGCCACGCCGACGTCTTCGCGCTCCCGGCGGCGGCGCTGGCAGAGGCTCACGCCGTCGACGCTCTCCGCGTCGGTCCGGGAGCGCCGGCCCGGGAACTGGCCGACGACCGCCCCCTCGCCGAGCGGACGCGGGCGGCCGCCCCGGTCGAGCGGGTCGACGGCGACGACCACGACCACGACGCGGTCGCGGCGTTTCTCGCAGACGAGGAGCGAGTCGAGGCCGTCCGCGAGGCCGCCCGAGAGGAGGCTCGCGCTCGCGCCGCCGAGTGGGGCCTCGACGACCACCTCGCCGGCGACGGCCCCGACGGCGCCGACCTCGACGGTGCCGCCGGTTCGGATCCTTGCCGGAGCGACGCCGACCGCTCGCCGGAACCCGACACGTCCGGCGGCGTCCGGGAAGACTGAAGGCCGTCGAAGGCGGTCACTCGCTGTGCGCTCGTCCGCGACTGCTCCGGTTTCGGTCCCGACTCCGGCGACGGCCGTCGAGATCGCCGACTGCCCGGTGCTCGGCTCGTTCGCCGCGAACGGGAGGGCACCGGCGTGACCGTCGCTTCGTTGCTGTCTCTCCGGTCGGTTCCCGACTTCGCACCGTGGGTGGCCGCCGGTGGGGAGTACGTTGACGCGGTCACCGAGACGATGGGGTTCGACGGCGGCGACGCGGTCGACTTCGATTCGGCGGTCGAGGCGATGGCCGCCGGCCGGACCGACGTGTCGCCGCGGTTGGCCGAGGCCGTCGCGACGACGCTGCTGGCCGACGCTCGCTTCTGCGCGCCGTTCACCGACTGGACCCCGCGGTGGTACGCGGCGGCGCTCGCGGTCCCCATCGGAATCATCGACCGCAAGCTGACTCGCGTCGCTCGGCCGTACGCGGCCGTGGCCGAGACCGCCTCCGCACCGCCGTTTTCGCGGCCGGGTGACGCCTACGTCGGCGGCGAGCCGGCCGTCGCCGGCGTCTCCGGCTTCCGCGAGCGGTTTCTGCTGGCCGACGCCGTGCTCCATCTGGAGTGGTACGTCGGGGTCGCGCGGGCCGCCGGTGTGGCCGTGCCGCCGGAAC
Organism: Halolamina sp.; assembly: GCA_042216705.1. Classification (GTDB taxonomy): domain Archaea; phylum Halobacteriota; class Halobacteria; order Halobacteriales; family Haloferacaceae; genus JBDGTQ01. Next base: position 22,771 of record JBDGTQ010000039.1, read on the forward strand.
TGGTCGCCCGGACCCGGCGGGAGACGCTTTCGTTCTACGCCGGCGACCGCGACCGCCTGAGCGAGCGCCCGCTGCGGTTCCAGCGGGCGCTGTTCGCCGACGACCGTTGGGTCGCCCGCGTCGACGACGCTTACGACCTCGACAGCGCGCTGTTCGGCCTCTGGCGGCGACTGCTTCGCGAGGAACGCCAGCGGCTACAGCGGGCGACGCCGGCGTGACGAGCCGTCACGGTCCGTCCCGTTCCGTCTCGGCCGCACTGTTACAGGGGCTGTAACACCCGACCGGGAGTAAGTATAGGTCGTCTCCGTTCGCTGTGGCTACTGGGGGAAGCTCCCGAACCCAACCCGAGCCATCCCGTCCCCTTCGGAAGGCAAGCGGCTGCGACATCACCACGAAGTGCGCCGGGCCCTGTCACGTGTCCCCGTTGACGATCACCCGAAGCGAGCGGGCGCGGCCTTTCAGTCCGTTCACGTACTCACGCGCCCACTCCCGAACCTCCGGGGCGTCCGATTCGAGCACCGCTCGGAGGTTCCGGTCGTCGTCGTAGGCGCACAGACAGGCCCACTCCGGGTCGACTACGATGCCCAGCGCCAGCGCCTCCGGGTGAACCACGACGTCGATGTCGTCGACCTCCCGGGCCCGCGCCAGCGCCTCCGGATACGACTCGGCCGACGCTTCGAGGACGCGCTCGTCGATGACCATCTGCATCTCGGTGGCCGCCGCGAGGAGGTCGGCTGCGACCCGATTGAACGTCTCCGCGACGACCGGCGAGACCACCAGCAGCGACGAGCCCGTCGCCGCTCGAAGCCGGGCGACCACCCGGTCGACGGCCGCCAGCGGGTCCGTGTCGCCGGCGGCTGTCACCTCCCCCGCGGTCAGGGCGGCCTCGGGCAGCTCGTCGGCGACCGGGCCGAGGTGTTCGAGCAGCGGCGCGAGTTCGCGACTGCGGTCGGCCGCCTCCAACGTCGCCTCGTAGGCCTCGAGCATCCGGCGTCCGCTGGGCGTCGGCTCGTAGCGACGGCCTCGCTTGCGGACCCAGCCGCGCTCGGCGAACCCGGCCAGCACCCGTTGGACCGTCGTTCGGGTGACGTCGACCCGGTCGGTGAGGTCGGCTGGGCGCAGCGGCTCGGCAGCCAGCGTGGCAAGCACGTCGTGTCGCCCGGGCGAGCCGGCGAGGAACTGCACGTCCTCGTACCCCTCCGACGAGTGCATCGTCCGTCCCACGTACCGCATCTAAAAAGGCGTGTTGGCGTCGACTCGCCTGAAACGGGGTTCAGACGTCGCTGCGCTGGGTCTTCGAGCGGTTCGTCCAGCCCGTTCGCCTCACCGGTCGGTCGCCGGCCTCGCTCGGCACCCGAGCCACGTGGCCGCCGTCGTCGTTTCCGTCTCGGTCTCCGTTTCACTCTCAGCCGCCCTCCGACCGCTCGCCTTCGCGTTCCGTAGCCGGGCGTTCGCGCGTCTCCGATTCGACGGCGGCTGCTGCGTCCTCCAGGGTCTCCGTCTCCAGCAGTCGTTCGACCTTGCGCTCGAACTGCGCTTCGGTGAGTTCGCCGCGGGCGTAGCGGTCACGCAGGTGGTCGAGCGCCTCGTCGTCGCCGTCAGACTCCGCATCGTCGCGAGTCCCGGAATGGTCGTTGTCCCACCACTTCTCGCGGTCGGCCTCGTCGCCGAACAGCAGCGCCACCAGCGGGACCACGACGATGTAGCCGACGAGCATCGCCGCCAGCCACCACTCCTGACCGGTCAGCATCGCCGCCAGCCACCCGCCGGTCACGACGACGGAGACGATACCGGTCAGGTTTTCGCGGGCACGTCGGCTCGGAGCGGACATATGTAGTTCCGGAACGTTTCAACTAATAAATCGTTCGCAGCCGAGTGGACGGCCGCCGAGGAGAGTCTCGGCGCAAGCGAGTGAGCCGAGTCGGTTCGGCTCCCGTCGAATCATGTCTCCGCCCGGTCGGCCAGCGCCGAGACGGTGTCGGCCGCTCGGAGGTCGTCGACGGTGCAGTACCACGCCCCGCGGACGCCGTTGCGGTCGTTCTCGACGGGCGCCGACAGCGGAACGAGCTCGCCAAGCTCGAAGACGAGCACCTGGGTGGTCTCGGAGAACGGGTCGATGGTGGCCGCCCAGTCGCTCTCGTCCATCGGGCCAGGCTCGCCGCGAGTCTGCTGGATGCGGTCGGTGACGGGAGCGTAGTGGGTCACCGCCGACACCGGGTCGGTGCGGTAGAAGGCCATGTAGTCGAACGGCCGCCGGGTGCGGTCGTACGACCGTGGCGAAGGGTACAGCCCGTTCCGACAGCGCTCGAACGTGTCCGGTCGGGCGGCGACGACGCAGACCGAGGCCCCGCCCGGTGCGTCGTCGGCCGGCGTGTCGTCGGCGAATCGGTCGAGGTCCACACGGGTCACACGGGCGGGACCGACAAGTACCCGACGCCGATTCGTCGCCCTCTGCTTCGCCCGCCCCCCGTGCCTACCGTCGTCGCCGACGGTCGGCTCACCCGTGCACCTCCAGCACCGCCGTCACCTCGGTCCACCCGCGGTCGTCGGTCGCGCGCACGTCGACCGCGACGGCGACCAGCGTCGCCTCGCCCGCTCGCTCCTGAAGCACGAGCCCGCCGACCGCCTCGCAGTCGCCGAAACGCCGGTTCGGGCCACTCGGACAGGACTCGCTCGCCCAGTCGGCGGCGGCGGAGGCGTTGAACCCCACCGTCCGCGCGACGCCGGCTTCGACCTGCGAGCCTTCGAGCTGTTTTGCCGTCACCCACAGCGACCGGTTCGCCTCCCGGGCCGCCGCTTCCCTGGCCGTCCACGGGTAGTCACCGGCGACCTCGGCGGCGGCCGCGACCGCCGCGTCGTCCATCGTCGCCAGCGCCTCCCGGGCGGGGTCGTCGTCCGGTCCGGCGACGGCCGCCGCCGGGGCGTACGACAGCTGGAGGTACGCGAGCACGACCGGAATCAGCGCGACGGCGAGTATCGCCCCTGCGGCGACGACGAGCTGGCCGCGCTCGTTCACGCGTACCACACCCGAATCGTGACGTCACAGCCGGGAATCGGCGCGGTGGCGATGCCGGTCGGCGCGTTCGTCGGTGGCCGGAAGCCGACGGTGCCGTGGGGCGTTCGAATCCGGAAGAGGAGGTTGTCCGGCAGCACGCGCTCGGTCCGGTCGGCGAGGGCCCCGCGTTCGCGTTCGAAGGCGTCCGCGGAGCGACAGACCTCCGTCAGCCGGGTGGCGTCGGCGTGTCGCGGCGGCTCCGTGGCCAACACCGTCCCGGCGTCCTCGGCGTAGGCGTCGAGCTGGGCCTCCGTCGTCGACGGGGCCGGCAGCGACAGCCCGAAGCTGGCGGTCACCCCGAGGACGAACAGCACACCGACGGCTGCCTCCACGACCGACAGCGAGAGCTGCCCGCGGGCGGCGTCGCACCCGTCGGCGCGCTCGCGACGCTCAGTCACCGACGGTCACCTCCAGCAGTCCCTTCTCGGTCCGCTCCGGCCAGTAGGTGACGCGGACGACGCCGCCCTCGCCGTCGGTCTCGAACGACAGCCTCGTCGTCCGTTCCCGCGGGACCGACACGGTCGCGTTCCCGACGCCGCCGGGGTCGTGCAACAGCACCGCGCCGTTGGCCTGGACGGTCTCGACGCTCGCGTCGGCGATCGCGATTCGGAGCCGGTCGGTCCGCAAGGGGACGACGAGCTCCGTCGCCGTCGAGAGGTTCAGCGTCCGCGTCCGCGGCTCGGTCGCGGCCGCGAGGACGAGGCGACGCGCCGTCGGCCCGGTCGGCGCCCCCCGCTGGAGGACGGTCTCTCCGGCGACGCGAACCCGGAACGCTCGGCCCGAGAGCGGCGGCGCGAGCCGGACCGCCCGGTCGACGGTCAGGTTCGACACCGTCGCCGCGTCGAGCACGTTCGCCCGCCTGGTCGTCGGCGCGTCGGCCGCGACGAGCCTGTCGGCGGCGGCGGTCGCGGCCCGGCGCTCGACGGTGTCGCGCTGGGCCGTCCCTAACGCCCCGTCGGCGACGACGACCGCCAGGCCGGTCGCCGCGGTCAACGCCGCCAGCGCGAGGACGAGCGCGAGCAGGTTCGCCTGAGCGCGCCCCCACCCGGCTCCCGGGGAGAGGGTTCGACCGTCTCGGCTCATCCGGCCACCTCCTCGTCGACCAGTCGGACGTGCAGGCCCGAGCGGTTCCCGGAGACGGCGACGGTCGAGGGCGTCGCGCTGTGCCACGTCCCACTCACGGAGACCACCCGGCCCGGCAGCGCGAGTTCGACGGTCGTTCCGACTCCGTCCGTTCGGTGGGTGAGGACCAGCCGGGAGTCGTCGACGGCGCGTATCCGGTAGGTCGTGCCGCGAATCGTCGCCGGGAGGTCGACGCGTCGTCGTGCGTCGACGTCGCGTCCGCCGGGCGGCACCGCGGCGGCGACTCGCTCGGCCGTCGCCGACGCCGTGCGGCCGGCCACCTCGTCGGCGACCGCCGTTCGGTACTCCGGGACGACGCCCCCGAACAGCGTCGTCCCCACCGCGGCGACGAACAGGACGACGAGGGCGGCCTCCAGCGCCTTCCCGACGGCCGGCGTGACCGCGCGGCCGTCGTTCGTGAAGCCGTCGGCGCCGTGACGCCGTCGTCCGCGCGGGCCGGACCGCTGGCGACGCTCAGGCACCGACGACCTCCACCCGGAGGCGCAGCCGGTGGACGACGAGGTACGCCGTCCGGCGTCCGGGATACTCGGCGACGACGCTGACCACGCCGTCGTTGTCGAAGTCCTCGAACTCCGATTCGCGGACCGTCGCGCCGCGGGATCGGAAGTACCGCGCCCACGCCTCCGGCGTCTCGGTCTCGATGGCGACGCTGTATCGCCCCTCGCCGAGTGCCCGCCGGTCGTGAGTGGTGTTCGTGCGGAGTCGGACCGTCGTCGCTCCGCCGGGGGCGCCGGTCGCCGCGCTGCCGACGGCGCCGCCGGCGGCCGACCCGAGTTCGGCGCTTCCGACGAGGAGCACGCCGTCGCCGTTCGCGAACGGCGGCTCCCCGACGACGGCGGCGTTCCCGGCGCTCCCGCGGACGACGGCGCCGGCGACGAACGCCGCCCGGCGGTCGCCGGCGGTGAACACGAGCGCCCGCACCTCGCGTTCGGCCGCCAGCGAACGCGGCTCGCCGGCGAACACCCGTAGCGTCCGCTCTTCGACGCGGAGCGTGCCGCCGGCGAACGAGAGCCGGCCGGTCGCCGGCCCGGTCCGAGCCGCCGGCTGGAGCGCGTCGTCCATCGCGGCGGCGACCCGCCGGGCGTCAACCCGCGAGGCCTCCTCCTCGACGACGCTGCCGACCCCGGCGGTCAGGACGCCGAGGCTGACGACCGTGATGCCGAGCAGCAGCGCGACGCCGACGACGTTTGCCTGTCCGCGGTCGGAGGCGCCGAATCGGCCGGTCACAGCGGCGCCACCCCCGCGTAGACGGTCCGACAGGCCAGCGCCAATAGCGCCGAGTGCAACAGCGCCTCGTACCGTCCCCGGCTGGCGGTTCCGGCGAACAGCCCAGAGGCGACGGCGGTCGCCTGCGCGACGACGTACAGCCGGAACCGGTCCCGTGCCGGCTGCACGGCCTCGGGGTTCAGCGCGAAGCCGGCCGCACCCTTGACGGCGGCCAGCTGTGCGAAGCCGTCGAGGACGTACCGGTCGACCGCGACGGTGATGCCGACGACGAGCAGCGCCGTCGTCCAGCCGACGGCGACGTACACGAGCAGGTTCGACCGTAGCGCCCGCTTCTGGTGGTGGAGCCGCGCGATTTCGACCTGCAGCGTCTCGAAGACGGTCTCCGCGTCGCTGCCGGCATCGAGCGCCCCGGTCACCAGCCCCATCGTCTGCTCGGCCAGCGGCGTGCCGACCTGGTCGACGAACCGCTCCAGCGCGGCCGTTCGCCGGTCGGTGGCCTCATCCGTATCGTCGCCGGAGGAGTTCCTCCCTAGCGACGGTGACTCGGAGACGCGTCCGGCACCGTCGCTGGTGTCGCCTCCGACTCCCGTGCCCAGTCCCAGCGTGAACGCCAGGTCGGCCACGTCGGCGTCGAGGGCGCCGAGGTCGACCTCCTCGGCGACCAGCGACACCGCCCGGGGAAACGGGCGGCCGAGCGAGACGTGTCCGGAGACGGCGTGGACGAAGTCCTTTATTTGGCGATCCTTCGCGCCGTCCAACCTGGCCCGGCGCAGTCCGGCGACGCCGACGGGGACCGCGTAGACGACGTAGGCGGCGAGCACTGCGTCCGCGAGGCGGCTCCCGACCGTGAGCGTGAGGCCGCCGGCGACGACCGCCGGTCCGACGGCGACGACGGCGGCGCTGGCCGGGTTTCTGGCCGCGGTCGCGAGCGTCGCCGCGATTCCGGCCGGCCGTCGGTACGACACCTGCTGGGCGGTCGGCCGCAGCTCGGCGACGAGCGCGCTGGCGCCGACGCCGACGACGAGCGCGAACAGCGCGCTCCCGTAGACCGCGACGTTCCGGACGGTCGTCGCCCCCAGCGGGGTCCGGACCGGCTCCGACAGCCCCGGCGCCAACACCGCGAGCACCGTGAGCACGACGACCAGCAGCGCCGGCAGCACGAGCAGGACGACGAACAGCTCGGCGACGAGTTCGAGGAAGTCGGTCGCGCGCTGGCGGGCCCGCTCCCGGCGGTGGCCGAGCATCCGCGCCTCCATCTGCAGGTAGTTCGCCAGCTCGTCTTCGCCCTGTTGGGCGTGTTCGTGGAACTTCAGCAGGAACGGCGCCAGCAGGTCCCGTGACGGGGTGTCGCGGGCGACCTGGCCGAGACCGGTTCCGAGGCCGCCGGCGAGGCTGGCGGTGTTGAGCGCCTTCCGAATCGAGACGGCGGTCGCGCCGTAGGCGTCGTTGGCGGCGACCTTCCGGAGCATCGCACGTGGGCCGTCGCTGCCGGACGAGAGCGCGTGGAGGTACCGGACGGCACTGGGCAGCGTCCGCTCGATGTCGCCGCGACGGCTCCGGGCGTTCCACCCGAGGTACGAACCGGCCAGCCGGACCACGAGGGACCTGGCCGTCCAGCCGACTGGCACGGCGACGGCGACGGCGGCGACCGTGCGCTCGACATGGCCGAACGGCGGCGGAACCGTCACGGGGACCAGCGACGAGAGCAGCGCGGCGCCGACCCGCAGCGTCGACGCCGGCAGCGCCAGCACGGCGACGAGCGCGACCGTGACGGCCGCGACCGCGCTCAGCCACGCGACGCCGTACGCCCGAGCGAGGTAGACGTCGAAGCTCACCCGGAGGTCGGTGCCGCGGTAGGACTCCCGGTCGCCGGCGTGTCGGCGGCGGTCGGCGTTGTCCGCGAACAGCGCATACAACGCCCGGTCGACGGTCGAGAGACGCGTCGCGTCCAGGCCTGCGGGCGTCCGAACGTCGCCGGAGTCGCCGGCGACGTCGGTGTCGGGTTCATCACCGCTTCCGCCCGGATTCGACGCGGAGGGGTGTCTCACGTTCGCCCTCCGTCGAGGTCGGTCGGACCGACGGTTTGGCCGCGGTCGTGGGCTTCTCGCCGACCAGCGCGCACCCGCTCGACGGTCGCCGCCTCGTCCGTTCGGAGGTCGGCGAGGAACCCGAACACGGCGTCGAAGTCGTCGACGCCCTCGTCGCGGAGGTACCGGACGTACTGGTGCTTGCGACGGAACTCGCGCTCGACGGCGTCGACGTCGCGGTCCGTCGCGTCGGCGACGCGCTCGAACAGCGCGACCGCCGGCCCGTCGAGAGCCGACCGAACGTCGTCGTCGCCGGCGAACGCGTAGCTCCCGTCGGTTCGCCGGCGGTAGGCGACGTGGTAACCGACGCCGGCCTCGCCCTTTTCGACGACGCCGACGTCGCCCGCGGTTCGTCGGCTGTCGTCCTCGGAGTCCGGCCGACCTTCGTCGCCGTCGACTCGGTCTGCCGGGAGGAGTTCGACCGCCTCGGCGACGTAGCGCTCGCCGTCGACCCGGTGGGGAAAGACGGCGAGGTCGATCTCCGAGAGGAGATACGTCGGAAGGCCCTGCTCGACCGTCCGGTTGACCAGGGTATCCACGTCCTCGGCGTGGGTGGTGCCGACGACCCCGTGGCCGGTGTTCAACACCTCGGCGAACGTCTCGAAGCTCTCGGGAGTGTTTATTTCGGCGATGACCGCGACATCCGGATTGAGGTAGTTCGTCTCGGTCATGAGGTCGGCCATCGAGATGCGCTTGTACTCGTTCTCGTGGTCTCGCGTCGTCAGCGAGACGCCCGTCTCGTGGGGGAGTCGGACCTCGCGGCTCCCCTCATCGATGGAGATGGGTCGGTCGTCGAACGGCACGAACGGCATGTGGGCGTTCATCAGCGTCGTCTTCCCGACGCCGGTCGGCCCGCAGAACAGCACGACCTGTCGGTGTTCGTACGCCAGCCACAGGAGGGCGACGAGGTCGGTCGACAACGCGCCGCGGTCCAGCAGGTCGACGGGAGTCATCGCGTCGCTGGCCTGCTTGCGGACGGAGACGTGGGGGCCGTCTTCGGAGACGACCGGCAGCGCGACCGCACACCGGACGGTCTCGTCGGTGTCGAGGTCGAGGTTGACCTTCGCCGAGGGGTTGGCGCTGTTCAGCTCCTCGCCGTCGCGGGCCGCGAGCTGCGTGACGACGTTGACGAAGGCGGTTTGGTCGTCGAAGCCCAGGTTGGTCGGCACCCGGTCGCCGCCGGCGACGTCGGCGCGGGGGACGACCTTGATGCGCTCGCCGACGCGGTTCGCCTCCACGTCTTCGAGCCGTGGGTCACGGACCGGCACCGTCAGCGGCCCCTCGCCGACGAAATCGCGGAGGACGTGGTACAGGAGGTCGTCGAGTCGGTCCCGAGAGTAGCGGTCGTCGACCGGCGGGACGGCGAGGTCGTGGGCGGCCAGCGCCCGCCGAACCCGATAGCGGGTGGCGTCCAGCCAGGCGCGCGTGTTGCGAGCGGTGAGCCGCCTCGTCAGGAAGCCCCGAGCCCGGCCGGCGACGAACGCCTCGCGGTCGCCGACGACCTCCGAGACGTTCGTCTCCCAGATGCGCTCCTTGCACTCCGCGACCAGCTCCTCGTCGCCGGGGAGCAGGTCGGGTTCGAGCGCGGCGTACCGCGTGGCGAAGCGGTCGCCGCCGAGGTGGTGGTCGCGGTAGACGACGACCGGCACGTCGAAGCCGGCGAAGCCCACCTCGTACCGACGCAGGCGCTCGCCGGCGACGCGGTCGACGTACTCCCCGTCGGCGTCGAAGTCGGTGCGCGCCGGTGCGAATCGGTCGGTGTGGACGACGAGCGACCCGCGGTCGGCGTCGTCGGCGGTTGGGGCAGCGCCTTTTCGACCGTCGTCGCCGTCGTCATCGATACTGTCGCCGTCGTCGCCGACGCTGTGGCCGTCGTCGATGGCGGTGTCGACCACGTCGACCTCGCCGTCGAGCGCGGCCGGCGTGACCGGCCCGAACAGCCGGAGGTCGCGGAGCGCGTAGTAGTTCAGCCGCCGCCGGGCGGCCGGCGTGGCGTTCAACAGCCGGTCGAGCACGCGTTCGTACTTCGGCTCGAAGCCTCGCCCGGCGCGCTCGACGGCGCCCTCGCGGGTCAGCGGCCGGCGGTGAGTCGCCTCCGCGAAGTACTCCCGCACCGTCGCGAGCGCGGCGACGTCGGCCTCCGATAACGCCGGCTCGCGCGCTCGGTAGACGAAGCCGTCTCCGGGCATCGAGCGGTCGTCCGCGACCGTCTCGTGAGTGTCGTCACCGACGGCGTCGGCGACGGTGACGACGACGCCCGGGTGAACCTCGTACTGTGCGCGGACGGCCGGTGCGTACCACGCCGCGCCGTGGTCGGGTGGGACGGGAGCCGGAACGACGCCGCCCGGCGGGTCGGCGGCGCCGGCGACCGAGAGCGTGGGTGTTGTCATCGGACGGAATCGACTGCTTCCTGACTTTATTTAAAATCTGCTGTATGAGAATTATCACCGAAAGTTTGGCCAAGTTAGCCGACGCGAATCGAACCGTGCCTATCCACACCGGCGACGTAAGCTGTTCGTAACGGCCGGCACGAAGAGTTCATCAGAGATTCGTGCGGGCCCTTCCCGGTCTGCCGGTGACCCAGGGCATCACTCCGGTTCTAACGACGGTCGTTGAGATGTGTACCCGTCGTTTAGCGGAGTGTCGCTCTATCCGCCTGCGCCGGAGCGGGAGCGACTGAGCGTTTCTTCGGGTCCGACGACTCCGACGCCGGTGATTTGGACGCGAATCCCTGCGGTCGCGGACTCGGCGACGGAGAGCGTCCAGCCGTGGGCCTCCGCGAGGACGGACGCCGTCGGAATGAGCGATCCCGTCTCGGCGTTCGGGACGGCCTCCCCGTAGTCGATGAGGCGGTCGGTGTCGATGTCCGCGAGTTCGAGTCCGTCGTCGGCGTACAGCAGGCCGTCCTCTCGCACCGACACCGTCGCGGCGTCGGCGCCGGTCTTTACGCTGTACGAGCACAGCGTTTCGAGCAGCTGCCGAAACCGGACTGCGTCGGCGAGAATCACGCCGTCGTCGTCGACGGTGACGTCCAGTCCGTCGGTGCCGCCGGCCACGGTGGTGACGACCGCGCCGACGCGACATCTCTCGGTATCGTCGACGCTCCGGCCGTACCTCGCCAGCGTCCCGAGGTCGTCGACTCGACCACCCATCTCGTCGGCGGCGTCGGCGGCGACCGCCGCGTGCTCGGCGATGGCCTCCGTATCGCCGTCGGCGGCTTCCATCTCGTGACAGATCGCCTGGACGTACCCGTCGATGACGGCCAGAGAGTTCCGCAGTTCGTGGTTGATGCCGCTGGCGAGGTCCTGAAACTGCTCGTTCTGGCGACGGATCTCGGTCGCTTGACGGCGCAGTTCGGTCACGTCGACGAACTGGACGGTGTTACCGACCGTCCGCTCCCCGACGGTCACCGGATCGACGCGGAGTTCGTAGGTCCGGTCCGTCCTCTCGACGCGGTGCTCGACGGGGTCAGCTCGGTCGGCAAAGTCGTCCGGGAGTCCCGGTAGCTCCTCGGCGAGCGGCTTGGCGGTCGCCTCAGCGGCGATGCCCAGATGGCTCCGAGCGGCAGCGTTGACCTCTCGGATGCGGTTCTCGGCGTCGAGAAGGAAGACCGGCGTCCGGAGCTGGTCGATGAGCCGGACCCGCCCGATGCGGCTCACGTTGAAGAACATCTGCCGTCCGGTAACGGCGACGCCGCTGGCGAACAGCGCGACCCCGAGCGGCTCGTAGAACAGTTCGGGGACGGCGACGACCGTCGCACCCAGCGCATCCATCCCAATCGGCACGAACGAGATCGCCGCCAGCACGACGAAACGCGTCACGCCGACGTTCACGTCCTCGTAGAAGTCATAGAGGAAGTAGAACCCGACCGCCGCGGCGACGTAAGAGATACCAGTGGTGATCCAGTGGAGCGTTCCCTGTTTGACGACGAGATGTGGAAACGGCTCCGGGGCGATCGTCGCGGTGAAATAGGCGCCGTGGAGCGGGTTCGTCATCTTGACCCCGGTGACCACAGCGAACACGACCAGTCCGACGGCACGGACCTCACGACGGCGATGGAGCGTTTGCCCGGTGTACGCTGAACAGAAGTACAGCCACGCCAAGACGCTGCCGAGACCGACCACCAGCGAGGCGATATAAAAACCCTTCTTCAGTTGAACTGGCGTGACGACCACCCCGGCCAACTGCACTATCGCCCAGATACCGACCAGCAGCAGAAACCCGACGAATCCGCGCCGTACGTCCCCAGACAGGCTCGGAGAGATGAGACCAGCACTCAGAAAACACGCCGTCCCGGCCAGCAGGAATGACACCACGTAAACCATTTCTGTCGGTCCCATGTCGTCGCAAATACGATGCGAATGTCCAATCAAAAGTCTCTGGGTGACGTTCACACCCATCAAAATAATATCAGCACGGAGACGGCCCGTATGAAATATCGTCCGCCGTCGGGGCGCTTCCGACCGCTCGCTCACGACGAGTGGAACGGGCCGGACGACTGGACGTCGGAGGCCTCGGGGAGCGTCGACCGTCAACGGTATTTCGACACCGTCTCGGCGGTAGTCGTCCCGAGCGGTCACTCTCTGGGCGGTCAAGAACTTGCCATCGTGTCGTGACGAGCCACGGCCGGGCGAGGCCGACCGGGAGTTTTCGCCGAGAGACGACGGACAGGGTTTTGCCGCGAGCCGATTATGTTGAGTGTGAACCAGTTCGTCCTCTACGGAGGGAAAGGCGGCGTCGGCAAGACGACGCTGGCGGCCGCGACCGGGCTGAAGGCCGCCCGGAACGGTCACCGGACGCTGGTGGTTAGCACGGACCCCGCCCACAGCATCGCCGACGCCTACGAGGCGTCCGTCGGAGAGACGCCGGTCCAAGTGACCGACGTCTCCGAGCTGTACGCGATGGAGGTCGACCCCCGCGAGCGGTTCGCCGCTCGGTACGGCGACCTGTTCGACGACGTGTTGGAGGACCTCCGCTCGTTCGGCGTGGACGTCGGCAGCGAGACCGTCGATGAGGTGACCAAGCGGACCCCGCCCGGAACCGACGAGTTCGCCGTCGTGGACCTGTTCGCGGAGTACCACGACGACCCCGAGTGGGACGTGGTGGTCTTCGACACCGCGCCGACCGGGCACACGCTCCGGCTGCTCGACGCCCCCGACATCGTCGACACGACCGCCGGAAAGCTCCTTTCGCTGAAGGGGCAGGTCGACTCCGTCACCAGCACGGTTCGGAGCGTCTTCGGAAGCGGCGACGGGTCGGGACAGTCCTATTCGAGCAAGCTGGACACCCTCCAGCGGAAGCTGGAGTCGGTGAGCCGGCGGCTACAGGACCCCGACCGGACGGAGTTCCGGGCGGTCACGGTCGCCGAGCAGCTATCGATCGCCGAGACCGACCGCCTGCTGGACGAACTCGCCGCGAGCGGGATTCCGGTCGGCGACGTGCTCGCGAACAAGGTCCTGCTCGACCCTGACGAGGACTGTGAGACGTGTCAGGCCCGCCACCGCGAACAGCAGGACGCGCTCGACGCGGCCCGGGAGCGCTTCGACGCCACGGTTCGGGAGGTGCCGCTCGTCTCCGGCGCCCGCGGCGTGGACCGGGTGGACGCCGTCGTCGACCACGTTCCCGGCGTCGACCTCTGACGTCTCCGAATCGCTCGCCCGAAGCCACAAGCCCGTGCCGGACGAACAGGTTGTATGACCGACGACCACCCCGTAGACGGGCTCCCGACGCCCTCACCCGAGGACGACCCCGGCGAGGTCGTCGCGCGACAGCTGGAGGCGCTGGCGAGCAACGACGCCCCCTTTGAGAACGCCGGCATCCTGACCGCGTACAACTTCGCCTCGCCGGGGAACCGTCGCACGACTGGCCCCCGCGACCGGTTCGTGCGGATGGTCCGCGGACCGCGGTACAGTCCGATGGTCGACCACGTCGAAGCCGTCCGCGGCCCGGTCGAACGCGACGGCGACCGAGCGACCCAGCGCGTGACGCTGACGGGACCGCGCGGTCGAACCGTCACCTTCCGGTTCGGCCTCTCGGTGCAGTCAACTGGGCCCTTCGCCGGCTGCTGGATGACCGACAGCGTCGTCGTCGACTGATGACCGACGCCGACCCGCGTCGGACCGTCGCGGTCGACCCACCGGTTCACGTCGAGGCGTTCGCAACTCACCACACGCTCACCTGGCAGGCGGCGGGCCTTTCGACGTTTCTCGACGCGCTCGGTGCGGTCGACCGGGTGCCAGACGAGCCGGCGCTACTGGTCGAGACGACCGATACCGCCGGTCGGCGGCGGCTGACCCCGGCTGACGTCGCCGACGACGGCGCCGTGACGTACGTCCGCGTGGAGTCCGTCTCTGCGTGGACCCTCTCGTGGGAGCGCCGGACGCTGCCGACGGTTTCGCTCAGCGGCGAGCCGACAGCGACGACCTGCCGGGCGGTCCACGTCGCGACCACCGACTGCGACGGGTGGACCGACGAGCGTCGGCGCGAGTTAGCCCGTCGCCTGGACTCGGCGTAGCCGTATTGAGGCGGCGCTCAGTCGACGGCGTCCTCGACGTGACGGACCGCCGCGGTGGGCGTCTCCACGTGTTCGATACCGTAAATGCCGTCCACTCGATGCGTGTCGAGGCCGGCCACGGGCTTGCCGAAGGTGAGCGCGTGTCCCAGCTCCGAGAGCGTGCCAGGGCCGCCGTCGACCGCGACGACGCCGTCGCCGTTCATCACGATGACCGGGTTCCGGGCGTCGTTGATGCCGGTCGCGATCGCCGTCTCGACGTAGTCGTTGGCCGTGGCGGGGTCCTTGCCGGGAACGATGCCGATGGTGTGACCGCCGGCGTCGTGAGCGCCCTTGCAGACGGCCTCCATCACACCGCCCAGCCCGCCGCAGATGACCTCGTGGCCGTGCTCGGCGATGACCGCCCCGAGTCGTTCGGCCGTGGTGTACTCCTCGTCGGTGACGGTGCTTCCGCCGATGACGCTGACTCGCACGTCAGAGCGGAGGTGTCCCTCCGGCCTGACGGTTTCGGTGCGAGAGAAGGCGCCATGACGACTCAGACCAGCGCGGCGCCGCCGTCGACGTTCAGCACCGCGCCGGTGACGTAGCTGGCTTGGTCCGAGCAGAGGAAGTCGACGAGGGCGGCGGCCTCCTCGGGGTCGCCCAGCCGACCCAGCGGGACGCGGTCGGTGAACTCGTCGATGCCCGCCTCGTCCCACAGCCCGGAGTCGGTCGTCAACGGCGTGTCCATCAGCCCCGGAACGACGCAGTTGACGCGCACGTCGGGGGCGAGCTGCTTGGCTAACCCCTTTGTGAGCCCGAGGACGCCCGCCTTCGAGGCGGAGTAGTGGACGCCGCCGCTGGCGGAGCCGCGCTGGCCGGCGCCCGAGGAGACGTTGACGATGGTCCCCCGTCCGCGATCAACCATCTCCGGGCCGACGGCGTGAGCCACGTTGTACTGGCCGGTGAGGTTGACGTCGAGCACCTCCCGCCACTCGTCGGGGTCGAGCTCCGACAGCGGGTAGTACCGCGAGACGGCGGCGTTGTTGACGGCGGCGACGACGTCGGCGTCGGCCTCGACGTCGGCGACGACCTCGTGGACGCGGTCGTGGTCGGCCACGTCGGCGACGTAGCCGCGGACGCCGTCGAGGTCGTCGGCGACGGTCTTCACCGCGGGGTCGACGTCGAGCCCGGCGACGAGGTCGTACCGCTCCCGGAGTCGGTCGACGGTCGCCCGGCCGATACCGCTGGCTGCGCCGGTGACAATGGCTGCGTCGGTCACGGCCGTCCATCGCGGGGACCGGGAATAGTGGTTGGGGTGGCGACCGGTCGCGGTCGGGTCGGCCGGCTACGTCGGATCAGCCGCACTGTCGGTACGGACCTCCAGATACCGGGGGCTCGTCCAGACGGCTGACGTGACAGCTCACGTCCGTCTGTCCGGCGTCGCCCTTCTCCAGGCGGATGTACTCCATCCCGTTGTCGTGGACCCACTGGCGAAGCACCTGCTGGGCGTCGTGGACGTAGAACTCCGCGAGCTTCTCGCCCATCGAGACGGGGTTCTGGACGACCACGACATTGTCACGCTGACTGAAGATGTTGCCGCGTGCCCAGTTGTACTGGAAGCGGACGTCCGACGCCTCGAAGTCCTGCAGCATCGTCTCCGTGTACGTCCACGCCGTCAGCGGACAGTCCCGGCGGTCGCGGATGGCGCGGTAAATTCGAAACAGCTTCTGGGTGAGATACAGCTTGCTCTTCGAGATGAGTCCCAGCAGCTCCGACCGATAGACGTTGAACACGTTGCGGTGGTCGGCCGGCCACGTGTTCGACCAGTCGATGACGAACAGACGGTCGTCGTCGAGTGCTTCCTCCATCCCGCCGACGTACTGGCCGACGTGGTCCTCGAACCACTCGGGCGTGATGTTCGGCGTCGGGAACCGCACCACCGCGCGGTCCTGCTTGAGCGTCCCCAACATCCCGGCGGCGACGGTGGCGTTGAAATTCGACCGGCCGTCGTGTTCGAGGACCGTCGAGCTCCCCTCGGGGAGACCACCGCCGGTGAGAGAGTCTAGCCCGCCGATTCCCAGCCGAACGGCGTCGATGTTGGGAGTCACCCGGCGGTCGTCGCGGGCCAACACGTCGATACCGCGCCTCGTGATGTTGAACTCGTGAGGAGCGGTGGCGTGGTCGATGCCACGCATCTTCGTCACCTCCATGTAGCGGTGGTACTCCCCGGTGACCCACTCGCGGGTCACCCGGATTGCGCCGTGGGTGGTGAACTGGAGCAGCTCCGCCGCCGGAACGTCCTCGTGGGCGCTGCTCTCCTCGGCGATGAGCAACGTCGCCGCGCCGAACTCGTCGGACAACGTCCGGATGAGCTCCAGCAGCTTCCGGCGGAACCGCGGCGTGTCGTCGGCCAACGGCGCCAGCCCGGAGACGCTGTCGAACACCACCCGGTCGCAGTGGGCGTACTCCTCGAGATAGTCGCGGATGTACTCGACCTCGAACGGGCGCTGGAAGCCGAGAACCTCGTCTTGAGTGCCGTTCGACTCGAAGTCGCTGATGACGAGTTCCTCCTCGTTGCCCATGGTCTGGCCCGGCATCGCGTGGATGGAGGTAATGTGGCAGTTGTCGGCGTCGAGGTCGAACGCGAAATTACCGAAGGAGTCGCGTATCTCCCCGATAGTCTGCTCGGTGCTCACGTACAAGACCTCCTCGCCGGCGTCGATGCCCGTCTGCAGGAACTGCATTCCGAGGGTACTCTTGCCGGCGCCCGGCCCCGCCGCTAACGAGGACAGCCCGTTCCCGAGGGATTCCGCCACGTATCATCCCGTCGAGCACCCTGTCGCCCGTGCTCGCACTCCCGACCGCTACTTCCTCCGGTATCTCGCGCATGGTATTGAAACCCTACCATCATACTCGCAGGGGTCGTATATATCCGTTGGCCACCGGGTATCAATTATAATGTTCGGTAGATAATATATTTATACGTCGCCTGATCAGAGAAAGCCGAATGAGCCACCTGCCCGTCTCTCGGCACGAAGTACGCCGCGTCTACGCCGACCTCGCTGACGACGTGTCGGCTCGCGAGCAGGCACTCGCCGACGTGCTGCCCGTCGACGCCGCTGCGGGGCTTTCCGACAGTCTGTGGGAGGTGGTCGACAACTGGGAGTCCGGCCGGAAGTCGCTTCGCACCGTCCCAGCGTGCAACGTGTACGCATGCCACAGCGAGCAGCCGCTGGGCGACGGACTCATCCGCACGCTCACGGGTCTGGACGCCACCATCAACCTCTACGACGACATCATCGACACGCGGGAGCTCTCGACGCGGTCGAAGGTCGCGCTAACGGTCAACGCGGCCTTGGCGGGCGTGCTGACGACGGATGGCTGCCCGCCGGCGGCGAAGCCGGCGGTGACCGAGGCGCTGTTCGACTACTTCACTACGGTGTTTCAGATTCCGCCCGTCGAACGGGAGCTACTCGGGGAGATGGCGACCGTCGACTCCCAGCGAGAGCGCCGCGCCGCCGCCGAGCGCTTCTACGCCTATCGGTCGCGTGACATCGACGCGTTGGCCCGCATCCCGGCGGCCGTGCTCGACGTCGACGACGGAGCCGCTCAGCGGCTATTGGAGGACCTTCGGACGTATCGCTGTCGCCGCCTGCTGTTCAAGGACATCCGCGACGTCGAACGGCACCTCGCCGACGGCGACACGACGCCGGTGTTGCATCTGCTGCAGACGGCCGACCAGACGTCGGACGTCGTCGAGGCCATCGAAGACCTGTACGCTCGGTTCACCTACTCCACGTCGGGCCAGGTGGTGTACGGCGACGTCCTGATGCAGTTGGAATCGCCGCCTGAGGACCTCGGTAACACGGTCCGGCAGGCCCGCGAGTCGGTTTTGGAACCGGCCAGGTGAGAGCGTCTCGCGGCGCCGACCGCGCCGCCGCGGCTGTGCGTTCAAGTGTCTCCCGAAGTAACGTGAGGATGCATGTGTGGACGGAACTCCCTCTTCGTCCCGCAGGACGACCTCGAACGCCGGTTCGACGCCAGCATCGTCGCCGGCGGCGGTTACACGCCCCGGTACAACGTCTCACCCGGCGACGGGCTGGAGGTCATCACCGCCGAGGCGCCCGAGGAAATCGACCGCTACCGGTGGGGCGTCGTCCCGCCGTGGGCCAACGAACCAGAGGAGGGACTCGTCAACGCCCGGGCCGAGACCGCCCCCGAGAAACAGCTGTTCCGCGACGCCTGGGCGTCCCATCCCTGTCTGGTCCTCTCCTCGGGGTTCTACGAGTGGCGCCAGTGCGACCACGGCCCGAACCGCCCGTTCCGCATCTACCGGAATGGGGACCCGCTGTTCGCGATGGCCGGCCTCTGGGACGTCTGGGAGCACGACGGGGAACGGACCCGGTGCGTGACGGTACTCACGACCGACGCGACCGACCCCGTCGCCTCGATTCACGACCGCATGCCGGTCGTCCTCCCGGCCGACGCCGAGCGCGAGTGGCTCCACGGCGACCCGGCGACTCGGGCGGCGCTGTGTCGACCCTACCCCGACGACGACCTCGCCGTCTACGAGGTGTCGACGCGGGTCAACGACCCCGTCAACGACGACCCGGCGGTCGTCGAGCCGCTGGACGGCGACGGCGACGTCGGCGAGTTCGCCTCCGGCTAGGTCGCCCGGCTCGCTCCGGTCGCTTCCGAGCGCGTCGACCGCGAGACGACCGCCGGCGACCGCGCCGGCGGGGACCGTGAGCTGACCGCCGGCGACCGCGAGCCGGCCGCCACGCCGGGGTCAGTCCTCGCCGGTGGCCAGCCGGCGGACGGTCGCGGCCATCACGTCCGCGCCGAGGTCCAACGCCGTCTCGTCGATGTCGAAGTAGGCGGTGTGGTGGCCGGCGACGTTGGAGGCGCCGACGCCGACGTACACCGCCTGCCCGCCGGCCTCCTGCACCCGGCGGATGAGGTAGGAGGCGTCCTCGCTGCCGCCGAAGGCCTTGCTGTCCCGGACGTCGTCGACGGCGCCGACCCTCTCGGCTGCGGTCGCGACGTGGGCCGCCAGTTCGGCGTCGCCCTCGAAGGAGGTGGTCTGCCCGTAGAGGCTGGTTTCGACGTCGACGTCGTGCATCCGGGCGGCCCCGTCGAGGACGCGCTCGGCGGCACCGCGCATGTACTCGTTGAGCGCGCCGGTCTCGCCGCGAACCTCGACGCGCATCCGAGCGTCCTCGGCGATGACGTTCTGTGCGTTGTCGGCCTCGACCATGCCGACGTTGACGCGGGTGGCGCCGTCGGCGTGGCGCGGGACGGCGTAGAGGTTCGTTACGGCCGTCGCCAGCGCCTGCAGCGCGTTGCGGCCCTCGTTGGGGGCGCCGCCGGCGTGGGCCGGTTCTCCGGTGAACCGGGCGTCGAGCTTGGCGTTGGCCAGCGGGCGGTCGTAGCTGGCGACGACGGTCCCGGTCGGCTCGTCGAGGCCGAGATGCAGCGTCAGCAGGTAATCGAGGTCGTCGAGGTGGGCGGTCTTGCTCATCGGGTAGCCGCCGCGGCCGCCCTCCTCGGCCGGCTGGAAGAACAGCTTCAGCGTGCCGTCGAAGCCCTCCTCGTCGCCGACGAGCCGACGGGCGACGCCGACGCCGATGGCGGTGTGGCCGTCGTGACCGCAGGCGTGCATCTCGCCGGGGTGGACGGAGGCGAAGCCCTCGCGAGCCGGACGGTGGCCGTCGTCGCCGGCCTCTTTCCGGGCGAGGGCGTCCATGTCGACCCGGAGACCGACGACCGGACCGTCGCCGAACTCCCGGATCGCCACCAGTCCCGTGATGCCGTCCATCTCGTCGACGTACGCCTCGGGGGCGCCCTCCTCCCGAGCGCGGCGCTCGGCGGCGGCAAGTTCGTCGCCGTCAGGGACGCCCAGTCGCTCGTCGGCGGCGACGGCGTCGGCGCCGAGGTGGAGGTCGAAGCCCAGTCCGTCGAGCTCGGCGGCGACCAGCGCCGTCGTGCGGAACTCCTTCCAGCCGGCCTCGGCGTGTGCGTGGAGATCCCGGCGGAACTCGGTCAGCGACTCCGGAACGTGTGCCATGCGGCTGGCATCGGCGCGAGGCGACAAAAACCTCCCGTCGGAGTCGCGCGCCACGGATCGACTGCGTGACTCGGCGCCAGTAGCAGGCTCGCGGTAACAGCATTGTCTAGTGGATACAAGTCAAAATTAAAGTCAGATACTGCAATTTATTACTATCGATACTGTGAATACAAAACCCATGTCACATGGTCCTAAGCTGACGCGGCGAACCGCTCTCCAGACGCTCGGCGCCGGGCTGGCGGCCGCAGGCGTCTCGGCAGGAACGGCGCTGGCCGACGACGGATGGACCGTCGCGGAGACGCCGACCAGCAACACGCTCCACGACGTCGAGTACACCGCCGCGGGCGCGTACGCGGTCGGCGGCGACGGCGTCGTCATCGAGCGAACGGCCGACGGGTGGCGGAAGGTCCTCGACGGCGGTCCGACCGGCAACGGCAGCAATCTTTATGACGCGGACGTGACCGAGGACGGCGAGCGGCTGTGGTTCGTCGGCGCCTCCGGCGCCGTCGGCGAGTACGACGTCACCACCGGGAGCCTGATGACCTACACCGAGCTGCTGGACAGCACGAACAACTACAACGACGTCGCCGTGACCGGGTCGGCCGGGGAGGCGAACGTGTACGTCGCCGGCGACTCCGGAACCATCTACTACTCCTTCGAGAACGGCCGAGCGGGAACCTGGGAGCGCGCGACGCCCGGGAGCGGCTCGAACATCAACGCCATCGACTTCCGCGACGACCGGGCGGGTCACGCGGTCGACGGCAACAGGACCGTCTTCGAGACGGACGACGGCGTGACGTGGAATCGAATCGGCGTTCCCGACGCCAACCACGACTTCTACGCCGTCGACTCGTCCGACGACGACGTGCGGGTCGCCGGCGACGGCGGGACCATCTTCTACTGGAACGGGGTCCGGTGGACGCCGATCGACACGGGAGATGCCCGTCTCAACGACATCGAGGTCGACGACGACGCCGGTCTCGTGGTCGGCAGCGGCGCCACGGTGTTCGACCTGGCCGACGGCCGTTGGCTTCGGGCGGCGACTCCGACCGGCCAGAACCTGAAAAGCGTCGTTCGCGGTGACCCGGATATCACGGTCGGCGCCGGCGGCACCGTCATCGAGCGATAATCCGCCGGGACTGGTTGGTCGCCTCCGGCCACGCCCCCGGAACCGACCGCCCGTCGACCTGCCACACGGAACTCCGACGGGATGAGCCGAATTAACTACGGACAGAGTAATATTTGTCAGCCCGCCGGCTCGAAAGTCTTAAGAAGCATTCTGACAACCTGCTACCGTTGTCCATGTCAGACGACATCATTGAACACGACCTGAACCGGCGGGAGTTTCTCGCGCTGACGAGCGCGGCGGGCGCGAGCGGCCTGGCGGGGTGTGTCAGCGGCGGCGGCGAGGAGCAGACGGTCCGGCTGAACGTCGCTATCTCGGCGGAAGTGTGGAACTTCGACCCGGCGCTGTGGACGGATACGGCGACCAGCACGGTCGGTGGCCTGGTGTACGACGAGGTCATCGAATTGGACACCGACGAGAACCTCCAGCCGGGGCTGGCCGAGAGCGTCCCGGAGCCGAAAAACGACGGGAAAGCCTTCGACATCACGCTCCGGGAGGGGCTCACCTTCCACAGCGGCGACGAGGTGACCGTCGAGGACTTCAAGTACAGCGTCGACTGGATTCTGAACCCGGAGAACAACTCGCCCGTCAAGAGCCGGCTCCCGTTCGTCACCGACACTGAAATCGTCGGCGACCGGACGCTGCGGCTCAACCTGGAACAGGCGTTCACGACGCTGCCGTTCTGGCTCACCAGGGGACTGGAGGGCATCGTCCCGAAGGACTCCCGCGGCAGCGTCGAGACGGGGAAGGGACCGAGCGGGCTGGCAACGGACCTGACGAAGGACCCGACGGGGGCCGGCACCGGCCCGTTCAAGTTCGTCGAGTGGGAGTCCGGCAGTCACGTCCGCCTCGAACGGTACGAGGACTACTGGAAGGACGACCAGCCGAAGGTCGACGAGATACAGTTCGAGTTCATCGGAGAGAACTCCACGCGGCTGGCGAACCTCCAGTCCGGCGAGGTCCACCTCACGGACAAGGTGCCGCCGAAGGACTTCGCGTCGCTGGCGGACGACGGCGACATCACCACCCAGGAGGTGCCCGGCAGCACCACGCAGGTGCTGTATCTCAACCTCATGGACAGCGGCGACAACCCGATGGCCAACGTGAACAACCGCCGGGCGGTGCTGTTCGGTATCGACGCCCGGGAAATCCTCGACGAGGTGTTCGAGGGTCACGGGGTGGTCCAGAAGGGGCCGTGGTACCCCGGCAGCGAGTTTACCTCGCCGAAGCTAAAGGAGATGACGCTGTACGACCCCGAGAAGGCCCGCGAAGAGCTAGCCAAGGCCGGCAACCCCGACGGCTTCGAACTGGACATCATCGCGACCAAGGGGTCGTGGTTCAAGGACGAGGCCATCACCATCCAGAGCCAACTGTCGAACATCGGCATCGACGTGAACGTCACGGCCGTCGAGAAGTCGACGCTGTTCAACCAGGTGTACGGCACCACCGACTGGCACGCCGCGATGGAGGACTGGGGCCAGGCCATCCCGGTCGCGACGTACTGGCTCGACGCCGGCTACGCCGACAACAACCACAACCACAACAACTGGCATCACCCCTCCGAGGACCTGAAAGACCCCTACGAGCCGAGCGGTCCGCCGGCCCCGGAGGACGCAAGCGGCGACTACAGCAACGGCCACGAGTGGTTCGTCGACACGCTTCGCACCGCGCAGTCCACGACCGACTCCGAGCGCCAGAAGGAGCTCATCTGGCGGCTGGAGGAGTACGTCGTCGAGAACGCCATCCAGATCGACATCGCCTACATCAACAAGCTGGAGGCCTGGCGAAACAGCGTCGGGGGCTACGAGGTCGGGTCGTTCGTCGACGAGTACCGCAAGACGACGCTCGACACGGGAGAGTGACCTGGTGCGCGAGTTCGCCGTCGTCGGCCGGGGGTGATGTCCCCCGGCGACAGCGACGGCCGAGGCCGCCGTCGAAGCGTCCGCCCGGCGCGCCGGGGAGGCACCGCCGATGAGCATGGCGCGGTACGCCGTCAAGCGACTGCTGTTGACCGTCCCGGTGTTGCTGGGGGTGAGCGTCGTCGTCTTCGGGCTCGTCCACCTCGCGCCGGGCGGGCCGGTCCGTGTGATGCTGGGGCCGCTCCAGAGCGAGGAGCTGGTCACTCAGATTCGCGCGGAACTGGGCCTCGACCAGCCGCTGTACGTCCAGTACGGGCAGTGGCTGCTCGGGGCGGTCCAAGGCGACTTCGGCAACTCCTGGACCGTCCAGCAGGGGACGCCGGTGTCGGAGCTCATCATGGCGCGGATTCCGCTGACGCTGGAGCTGGCCCTGCTGAGCATGTTCGTTGCCCTGCTCATCGCGATTCCGGCCGGCATCGTCAGCGCCGTGCGCCAGGACGAGGCGCCGGACCACGTCGCCCGGGTGGCCGCCCTCGCGGGCATCTCCATCCCGGACTTCTGGCTGGGCATCATCCTCATCATGGTGTTCGCCGTCACGCTCGGCTTCGACTGGGGCACCGGCGGCTGGGTGCCCCCGTGGGTCGACCCCGTCGAGAACCTCCAGCGGCTCGCGCTGCCGGTCGTCACGCTGGGGACGGCGTACTCGGCGCTCATCGCCCGGATGATGCGCTCGGAGATGGTCGACGCGCTGAACCAGGAGTACGTCCGAACCGCCCGCGCGATGGGCGTTCCCTGGCGGGAGGTCGTGCTCAAAGACGCCGCGAAGAACGCGCTCATTCCCGTCGTGACCGTCATCGGCGTCGGCCTCGGCCAGCTAATGAACGGCGCCATCCTCACCGAGACGGTGTTCAGCCTCAACGGGGTCGGGCGGCTGTTCATCACGGCCATCTCCCGACGGGACTATCGCGTCATCCAGGCGCTGGTGCTGTTCGTCGCCGTCGTGTTCGTCTTCGCCAACCTCGCCGTGGACATCCTGTACGCGTACCTGGACCCGCGAATCCGGTACGAGGGGGGTGGGTGAGATGGCGACCGACACCGACGACGGCGCCGCGATGGACCGCGGCGACCGCCCGGGCGAGCCCGCCGAGCCCGGCGCCCCCAGCGGCACCCACCGGACGCAGTTCGAGATGTTCCTCCGGGAGTTCCGCCGGAACACGCTGTCGCTGGTCGGCGGAGCCATCGTGCTCACGCTGGTCCTCGCCGCCGTCGCCGCGCCCGTGCTGGCGCCGCACAACCCGACGACGCAGTTCAACGCCCCCGGCGACCAGTCGAACCCGCTGCCGCCGGGGTCGGAGGTCGTCGTCACCGACGCCGACGGCGAGGTGGTCCGGACGGTGACGGTTCCGCTCGGAACCGACCACTTCGGCCGCGACATCCTCTCGCGGCTCATCTTCGGCCTGCGCACGCTGCTGGTCGTCTCCCTGGGGGTGGTCGGCTTCTCGATGCTGTTGGGCGTCACCGCCGGCGCGATCGCCGGCTACTACGGCGACAGCTGGATCGACGAGACAATCATGCGGTTCATGGACGTGCTGTTCTCGTTCCCGAGTCTCATCCTCGCCATCGCGGTGCTGGGCGTGCTCGGCGTCGGGACGACCGAGTACGGCTCGTTCGTGCTACCAAACCTGGTGAAGATAATCGTCGTCATCGGCGTCGTGTACATCCCCAGCTTCGCCCGCGTGATGCGCGGGGCCGTCCTCAAGGAGATGGAGGAGGACTACGTCGACGCCGCGAAGTCACTGGGCGCCAGCGACCGCCACGTGCTGGTGAAAGACATCGCCGTCAACACCGTCCCGACGGTCGTCG
The DNA here is from genome assembly GCA_042216705.1 of Halolamina sp. Taxonomy (GTDB): domain Archaea; phylum Halobacteriota; class Halobacteria; order Halobacteriales; family Haloferacaceae; genus JBDGTQ01. Next base: position 47,691 of record JBDGTQ010000039.1, read on the forward strand.
TGCAGGCGACGCTGTACATGGGGACGGCCGTCCTCGCCAGCGCGGCGCTTTCGTTCCTCGGACTCGGCATCCAACCGCCCAACGCCAGCCTCGGACTGATGCTCGCGGAGGCGCGAGGGTACCTCTACAGCGGCGAGTGGTGGTATTCGCTGTTCCCCGGCCTCGTCATCGTCGTCGCCATCCTCGGGTTCAACCTGCTCGGCGACGGCCTACGCGACGCGCTGGACCCGCGATACACGGAGGAGACGGCCGAATGAGCCGCCGGTCCGAGCGCACCGACGAGAGCGACGCCGGACGCGACGACCGCGCCGACGTCGGCGCCACTGGCGGCGACGAGACGCTGGTCCTCTCGGTGTCGGACCTCGTCACGCGGTTCGACACGGAGACGGGGACGGTCAAGGCAGTCGACGGCGTCTCCTTCGACCTCCACGACGGGGAGATGCTCGGCATCGTCGGCGAGTCCGGCTCCGGGAAGTCGGTGACGGCGCTGTCGATCCTCGGGCTCGTCGAGTCGCCGGGGCGAATTGAACGCGGCACGGTCAGCTATCGCGGCGAGGATCTCCTAGAGAACTCGGAGACCGAGATGCGCGACGTCCGGGGCAACGACGTCGCCATGGTGTTCCAGGACCCAATGTCCTCGCTCAACCCGGTGTTCACCGTCGGCACCCAGATTTCGCGGGTCGTCCGCGAACACACCGACCTCTCGGAGACGGAGGCCCGGACGCGGACCATCGAGCTGATGGACGACGTCGGCATCCCCGACGCCGAGTCGCGGGTGACCGACTACCCCCACCAGTTCTCCGGCGGGATGCGCCAGCGAGCCCTGCTGGCGATGGCCATCTCCTGTGACCCGGACGTGCTCATCGCCGACGAGCCGACGACCGCGCTCGACGTGACCATCGAGGCCCAGATATTCGAGGTGCTGGACGACCTGCAGGCGAAGTACGGGATGAGCGTCGTGCTCATCACCCACGACCTCGGCGTCGTCGCTGGCACCTGCGACCGGGTCGCGGTCGCGTACGCCGGCCGCATCGTCGAGCGTGCGACCGTCGACGAGCTCTTCGAGAACCCCCGCCACCCCTACACCCGGGGGCTGATGCGGTCGATACCGCGGCTCCGGGCCGACGCCGACCGGCTGACGCCCATCGAGGGGACGGTGCCGGACCTGACGGCGTTGCCCTCGGGCTGTTCGTTCCACCCGCGCTGTCCGCACGCGACGACGGCCTGTGCGCAGTACGACCCGGAGATGCGCGAGGTGGCCCCCGGACGGGAGGCCGCCTGCCTGCACGCCCGCGGTTACGGCGCGGTCGACCGGGACCGGGACCGCGACCACGACCCAGCCGCCTCGGGCGATCCGAGCGACGTCGCCGCCGACGGAGGTGACGATTCGTGAGCGACCGTCACGACGAGGGGGCGGCCGACCCGCTCCTGCGGGTCCGCGACCTGCGAAAGGAGTTCGTCCAGAACGACGGGCTCGTCGACCGGCTGTTCGGCGCCGACCGCGCCGTCAGAGCCGTCCAGGGCGTCGACTTCGACGTCCGCGAGGGCGAGACGCTGGGACTGGTCGGCGAGTCCGGCTCCGGCAAGTCGACGACCGCCCGGACGGTGCTCCGACTCGACGAGCCCACCGCCGGCACCGTCACCTACGACGGCACCGACCTGACGGCGCTGTCCGAGACGGAGCTGACGGCGATGCGCCGGGAGATGCAGATGGTGTTTCAGGACCCGGCGTCGAGCCTGAACCGCCGCAAGACCGTCGGTCAGATCGTCAAACAGCCGATGGAGATTCACGACCTCTACCCCGGCGAGCGCGACGCTCGGGTGGACGAACTACTGGAGACCGTCGGGCTGGCGCCGTCGCAGTCGAACCGCTACCCCCACGAGTTCTCCGGCGGCCAGCGCCAGCGCGTCGGCCTCGCGCGGGCGCTGGCGGTCGACCCGGACTTCCTGGTCGCCGACGAGCCGGTGAGCGCGCTGGACGTCTCGATCCAGGCACAGATGCTCAACCTGCTGTCGGACCTGCAGGCGGAGTTCGACCTGACGGTGCTGTTCATCGCCCACGACCTGAGCGTCATCCGGCACATCTGCGACCGCGTCGCCGTGATGTACCTCGGCGAGCTGGTCGAGGTGGCGCCGACGGAGGCGCTGTTCGCCAACCCGCAACACCCCTACACTCGGGCGCTGTTGGACGCGATTCCCGAGCCTGACCCGAAGCTCGCCCGCCAACGGGAGGCGCTGTCCGGAGAGGTCCCCTCGCCCATCGACCCGCCGACGGGCTGTTCGTTCCACCCGCGCTGCCCGATGGCGACGGAGGCCTGCACCGAGGAGGACCCGGCGCTGGAGGCGGTCGACGGGGCGCCGACCCCTCACCGGGCGGCGTGCATCCACGTCGACGCCTACGAGCCCGATCGGGGCATCGCAATCGACGAGGCCGACCAGAGCGCCTACAGCCCGGCGACGTTCGACCACGCCGACGACGCCGCGGCCGACGGCGGCGGTCCGGAGGGAACGTGATGCGCCGACCGGCGCTGAAACCGCTGGTCCGCATCGCCCTGACGTTCGCAGTCGTGTGGTTCTACCACGCGCTGACGACCGGGCTGGTCGGCGGCACCCTGCAGGTCGTCGTCGTCGTCGCCCTCGCGGTCCCGACGTGGGTCGTCCTCGGCCGGGTGCTGTTCCCGGCCGACGGCGACCGCAGGCTGAGACTGCCCGGCGATGACCGGTGACGGTCCGGGCCGGGCGCTCAGTCGCCGGCGGCGGGCGCTGCCGGCGACTCGTGGTCGACCTCGGTGCCGAGCAGGTCGAGGAAAGCGGCGAGCCACTCGGGGTGGTCGGGCCAGGCCTGCCCAGTGACGAGGTTCCCGTCGGTGACGACCCCGTCGACCCACGAGCAGCCGGCGCCCTCGACCTCGGCCCGGACCGCGGGGTAGGAGGTTATCTCGCGGCCGTCGAGCACGTCCGCGGCGGCGAGAATCTGGGGCCCGTGACACAGCGCCGCCACGGGCTTATCGGTCTCGAAGAAGTGCTGAACCGTCTCGACGACCGACTCGTACGTCCGGAGATACTCCGGCGCGCGGCCGCCGGGGACGATCAGCGCGTCGTACGCCGCGGGGTCGACGTCCTCGACGGCGGCATCGACCGCGAAGTCGTGGCCCCGGGTCTCGACGTACGTCTGGTCGCCCCGGAAGTCGTGTACCGCGGTCTTGACGGTCTCGCCGTCGCCGAGTTCCGGCGCGACGGCGTCAACCTCGTGGCCGACCGTCTGGAGCGTCTGATACGGGACCATCACCTCGTAGTCCTCGACGAAGTCGCCTGCGAGTTCGAGTATCCGCTTGCCAGTCATGCGTGACACACCCATGTCAACCGTGTAATCGGTTCGTGTTAACGATTTCGCTGAGCGGCCGGGAGTAGCTTCATTGGGCCGCGGACCGACCAGTTCTGGTATGGACCTACGAACGGACGGTGGCCGGGCTCGCGGAGGCGACGGCGAGCGCGAACGCGTCTCGCTGTCGGAGTGGTCTCGGGTCGTCGACCACCTCGAACGGCTGGGCGAGACCGGCGACGTCGCGGTCGACGCCGACGAGGTGAGCGTCCGCGTCGGCAGCTCCAGCGTGGTCGTCACCCGCGACGGCCGCGTGGAGACGGGGATGCCGCTGCACGAGTTCGCCGCCGACGGCGTCGCGGCGCTGGCGTTCAACCACGACGCGGGCGTGCTGGCCGTCGAGACCGACGACGTGACCTACGAGTTCCGGCGGCCCTGACGTCGGCGGTCTCGGTCGAACAGCGTCGATTCAGACGTCGGCGGTCACCCGCTCGTCGCCGGCGACGGTGAGGCCCGTATCGACGCCGGCGACGGTGCCGGTGCGAACGCTCGCGCTGGCGTCGCCGCTCCCGTCGTCCGCCTGCGCGTCGAGCCAGCCATGACCGAACGTGCGGCGGTCGGGCTACTAAGTCGTCGCCCGCCGGAGCAGTCATGTGGGAGCCGTCCGAACCGTCGCCATGGACGTCGCCGCCCAGACGGTGCTCGTCGCCGGCGCGACCGGCGACACCGGCCGCGAGGTCGTCAGCCTGCTCGACGGGCGCGTCGAGAGCGTCCGGGCGCTGACCCGCTCGGCGGCAGCGACCGCGCGGCTCCGCGCGCTGGGCGCCGACGAGGTCGTCGTCGAGGACCTGCTCGCACCCGAGGACCTGACGGGTGCGCTGGCGGGCGTCGACGCGGTCGTGAGCGCGGTCGGCTCCTCGCCGGCGGCGCTGCTGTCGGGGCCGCCGTTCGTCGACGGCGCCGGCACCCGCGCGCTGGTCGAGGCCGCGGTCGCGGCCGGCGCGGAGCGGTTCGTCATGCTGTCGGCGTTAGGCGTCGGCGAGGCGTCCGCGAGCGCGCTCGGAGCGGTGTTCGACCTGTTCATCGGCCCGCTTCAGGACGCAAAGGCCGACGCCGAGCGCGCCGTCCGGGAGGCGCCGCCGTCGCACACGATCCTCCGGCCCGGGCTGTTGACGAACGGCGCGGGCTCGACGCCCGCGACGCCGACCGTCGCGGAGCCGGGCGCGGAGCTCTGGGGAGCGGTCGCCCGCCGCGACGTGGCCCGGCTGCTGGTCGCGTCGCTGGCGACCCCGGCAGCGACCGACCGGACCCTGGAAGTCGTCTCGACGCCCGCCTTCCCCGGGCGGGCGGCCGACGTCGACTGGACGCTGCCGGGGACGGACGCGACGACGGAGCCAGAAGAACCCTGAGAGCCCGTTGCCGGGCTCAGAGCCCGTGGACTAGCCGTTCACCGGTGTCGAGGCCGTTCCGGAGCGCGGCGTGGAGCCGGGCTTCGCCGGCGACCCAGTCGCCGAGGCAGTACAGTCCCGCCGCCTCGGCGTCGCGGAGCGGGCCGGGCACCGGGCCGTCGTCCGGGAGGGCGTGGCGCCACCCCTGGTGGTCGGTCCAGTCGGGGTCGGTCAGGCGCTCGTCGCCGAGGATGTCGGCGGCGTGAGCCGCGAGGTCGGCGACGTTCTCCGCGGGGTCGGCGTCGTAGCGCTCGACGGACCACTCGTGGTTGGCCTGGACGACCAGCAGCGACTCGCCGTCGGGGACGTGACCGGCCTTGCACTCCTCCCTGGCTATCCACCCCACCTCGTGGTCCTTGCCGGGGTTGACGAGCGCGTAGTACGGCCTGTCGAGTTCGAAGGGGTAGTGCAGGACGGCCGTCCAGATTGTCCGGTACGGCACGGCGTCGGCGGCGTCGGCCAGCGCCGCGGCCGTCTCGCTGTCCCACTCCGCGTCACGCAGCAGGGCCGCGGTCTGTGGCGCCGGCGGGTTGAGCAGGACGACGTCGAACGGGCCGTGAACTCGGCCGTCGGTGTCGACGAGTCGCCAGTCGTCGCCGTCGCGGCGGACCGTCTCGACGCGGGTCTCGCGCTCGATCGTGGCCGCCGTGTCGCCGAACAGTCGCTTGGCGATCTGAGTCAGTCCCTCGCGGTAGGTCCACTTGTGGCCGTCCGGCGGTCGGCCCTCGGAGACGGCGCCGTCGACGTCGAACGTGTAGATGGGGTCGGTCACGTCGACCAGCCCCTCCGTCGACAGCGTCTCAGTGAGCAAGTCGACGACGCGGTCGTCCTCGGACTGGACGTAGTTCGCCCCGTAGTCGTACCGACAGCCGTCGCGGCGGCGTGTCGCCGCGCGGCCACAGACCCCGCGAGACTTCTCGAGGACGGTCACCGAGGCCTCTGGGACGGTCTCGTCGATGACGTGCGTCGCCGCGGCCGCCGCGGCGCCGGCGCCGACGACGCCGACGTCGATGTCGGTGTCGATTTCGGTGTCGGTATCGGTCACACGGACAACACGGGCGCGACGCTGATAGCGCTAACCCTCGCGGCGACCGACGCGAACGAAGCGACCGTGGCCGGTCGGAGGAAATCGCTACGGCGGGGGTCAGATACGCGACGGAGGCTCGGCCAACCGACGCCGGGTGGGACCGAGAGGGGCCGGGGGCTTTCGGCGTCGCCCGGGTGGAACCGAGGAGAACTGGTCTCTCATCTGAACAGTACCGCCGCCGCGGGCACGACTCCTAAGTGCTTCGCAGGCGTGCGGTCGAGCATGCAGATCGGGTCGCGGCGGGCCATCCTCAACCCCGCCAGCGGAACGAGCGACCACGCCGACCGCGTCTCGCGGCTGCTCGAAGGCCGGGGGTTTCGGGTCGAGCGGACGGCCGCCGCCGGCGACGCGGCGGCGCTGGCCCGCGAGGCGGCCGCCGCCGACGTCTCGGAACTGGCCGTCTGCGGCGGCGACGGCACCGTCAACGAGGTGGTCCGCGGGCTCGACGACGCCGACCACCTCGACGCGGTGACGCTGTCGGTCGTCCCCTGTGGCACGGCGAACCTCCTCGCGAACAACGTCGGCGTCCGCGGCGTGGACCACGGCGTCGACGTGGCGGACACCGGCGAGGTGCGCACCGTCGATGTCGGCGTCGCGGGCGACGAGCCGTTTCTCGTCTCCTGCATCGTCGGCTTCCCGGCTGCGGCCAGCGCCGCGGCCTCCAGCGAGCTGAAAGAGCGCCTCGGGACGCTCGCGTTCGTCGTCACCGGCGTTCAGGAGGCGCTGTCGTTCGACCCCGTCGCTATCCGGCTCGAAGCCCGCGGCGACGACGGCGTCGAGACGTGGGCCGGCGAGGCCACCTGTCTGCTGGTCGGCAACGCCCGACGGTTCGTCGGCGAGGGCGGCCAGGCCGACATGGAGGACGGCGCCTTCGACGTCGCCATCGTCGAACAGATGCCGGCCGGCAACCTCGTCGCCGAGGCGATCAGCCATCGCGTGCTGGGGCGGGACACCGACAGCGTCACCCACCTGACCGCCGAGGAGGTCCACGTCGAGGCCGACGACGACGACCTGACCGTCAGCCGCGACGGCGAGCTCGACGCCGCGGGCGAGTTGCGGATGTCCGCCCGGGAGGCGACCCTCGACCTCCGGGTCGGTGACGGCTATAATCCACGTCTAGATTGATGTCAAATAAACGATCAAACGGACGAACGTATGAATGGAAACCATCAGTTATAATACACTCCCTCATGAATCTATGCTGTTGCGATACACACCGGGCAATAGCTGACGCATGACTGACTACATGCCGGGCAATAGCTGACGCATGGCCGATCACGTTCGCCTCCACGTGCTCGGAACTCTGCCGGCGTCGGTACGGACCCACGACGACGTCGAAGTCGTCGCATCGTCGCCTCCGGAATCGGCCGACCCGCCGGCCGCCAGCGACGTCGACGCCGTCGTCTGTGCGGACGGAGACGCCGCGACCGCGGCCCACGAGGCCGTCCACGAGGACGCGCCTGAGGTACCGTTCGTCCTCGCTGACGAGGCCGACGAGGCCGCGCTCACGACGCTTGCCCGCGACCCGGCGGCCGTGCAGGTGCCGCCCGAGGCCGACGCGGACGCCTTCCTCGACCGGGTCGGGGCGCTCGTCGGCCTGGGGTCGGCGGCCGAGGCGGACCCGCAGTCGGAGATCGGCGCCACGACCGACGACATCATGGCGCGGGTCACGGACGCCTTCTTCGCGCTCGACGCCGACTGGCAGTTCACCTACGTCAACGACCACGCGGCGAACCTGCTCGATCGCACCAGGGAATCGCTCGTCGGCGAGGAGGTCTGGGAGGAGTTCCCCGAGGCCGTGGGCTCGACGTTCCAGCGCGAGTACGAGGAGGCGATGCGGACGCAGACCGAGACCACGTTCGAGGAGTACTTTCCGCCACTCGATACCTGGTTTCAGGTTCACGCCTACCCCTCGGAGACGGGGCTGTCGGTGTACTTCCGTGACGTGACCGACCAGCGACGGGCTGAGGGCGACCGGCGCATGCTCAGCGAACTCGCACAGGAACTGGTCGACACGGAGTCCTTCGAGGCAGGGATCGAGACGGGCCTCGAAGCCGTCTGTGAACACACCGAGTGGAAGACGGGAACGGGATGGCTCGTGACCGACGACGGCGACCGCGAGCGCGTCGCCAGCGTCGAGCCGAACACCGACGGCGGCGTCGTGGAGGCGCGAACGAGCGTGTCGACCGAGGCGCTGGCCCGAGAGGAGCCGATATGGGAGACGGTCGACGGCGGGACCGAGGCGGCCGTTCCGGTGGTCAGCGACGGCGCCACGGTCGCGGTGCTGTCCGTCCGGGTGCCCGAGGAGCGCGACCGCGACGAGCAGCTGCTCGAATCGCTCACGGCGGTCGCGGCCGAGCTGGCGGACCTCCACGGTCGCGTGGACGCGGCCGAACGCCGCGACCGACGCCGTCGGCAGTTCGACGCCGTCTTTACCGACCCGCTGACCTGCTTCTGGCTGCTCGACTCGGACGGGACCGTCCGTCGGGCCAACGACGCCGCGGAGTCGCTGCTGGCGGAAGCGAAGTCGGCCGTCGGCGAGCCGTTCGCCGACCTCTCGACGTGGCCCACGGAGGCCGCTCGGAGGGTCGGCGAGGAGCTCGACCGGGCCGTCGACGGCGAGTACGTCCGGTTCGAGACGCAGTACGAGACCGACGACGCCCAGGGGTACCTCGACTGCTCGGTCGCCCCGGTTGTCGACGACGAGGACGACGTCGAGTCCATCGTCGTCGGGGGTGTCGACGTCACGGAGCGACGCCGTCTCGACGACCGCCTCCGCGAGGAGCGCAACCTCAACCGCCGGATTCTCGAAACGAGCCCGGTCGGCATCGTCGTCACCGACGCCGACGGCGGCGTCGCCTTCGCCAACGACCGGACGGTCGACCTCCTCGGCGACGAAGGCGAGCGGCTACTCGGCGGCTACGCGACGGTCGACGTCGACGGCGAGGACCTGGCGGCCGACGCGCTCCCGTTCTCGACGGTCCGGCGAGACGGAGAGACCGTTCGGGGCCGCGTGCTCGGCTACCACGCGCCCGGGACCGACGGGCGGGTGTGGCTGCGCATCAGTGGCACTCCCCTGGACGACCGCGCGGTGTTTTTCATCCAGGACGTCACCGACCGGCGCCGCCGGGAGACGCTGCTGGCCGACCTCAACGAGGCCGTCGGACGGCTTCCAGAGGCCGAGACCGTCGCGGAGGTCGGTCGCGTCGGCGTCGAGGCGGCCGAGCAGGTGCTCGACGTGCCGGCGGTCGGTATCGCCTCCTACGACGAGGACGACGGCGGCCTCGCGCTCGTCGACGGCTCCGACGACGGCTTCGGCGACCTCGTCGACGGGCGGTCCTCGCCGGTCTGGACCGCGTTCGTCGAGTCCGACTCCGTTCACGAGACGGTCGCGCTCGACGGCCTCGGTGCGGTGTACGCGGTGCCGGTTGGCCGCTACGGCGTCCTGCTGGCGGCGACCGACGACGAAGCGGTCGCAGAGTCGGTACAGACGGTGACGGACCTGCTCGCGCGGAACCTCACGGCGGCGCTGGATCGCGCCGACCGTGAGAGCGCCCTCCGGGAGCGAACCGAGACGCTCGAACAGCGTCAGGCCGAGCTCGGACACCTCAACCGGATCAACGACATCATCCGGGACGTGACGCAGATGTTGATCCGGGCCGACGACCGCGAGGAGATCGAGCAGCGCATCTGCGAGCGCTTCGTTGAGACCGACCCCTACGTCTTCGCCTGGGTCGGCGTCGCAACCGGCCCCGGCGGGAAGAACGTTCCCACGGCAAGCGCCGGCGAGGGCGACGGCTACCTCGACGCCGTCGACATCAGCAGCGACCCCGACGAGGACATCGGACAAGGCCCCTCGGGCAAGGCGTTCCAGCGCAACGAGCCGGTCCCCGAAAACGACATCTACCGCTCGGAGTCGTTCGACCCGTGGCGACAGGAGGCACTCCGACGGGGGTTCCGCTCGTCGGTCGCGGTGCCCATCCAGCACCGCGGCTACGTCTACGGCGTCCTCGCGCTGTACGCCGAGGAGGCGGACGTCTTCGACGAGATGGAGCTGGCGGTGCTCGGAGAGCTGGGCGAGACGGTCGGCTACGCGTTCAACGCCCTGGAGCGTCGGGCCGCGCTGGCGGCGGAGACGGCCACGGAGCTTCGAATCCGGATCCCGTCCGAGTCGACCGTCCTCGGCAGACTGGTCGCCGCCAGCGGCGACGATGCCGACATCTCCGTCGAGCAGATCGTCCCCGCGATGGACGAACGCAGCCGGTTCTCGCTAACCGTCCGGAACGCCTCCGAGTCGACCGTCCAGGAGACGTTCGGGGAGGCAGAGGCGGTGAAGTCTCTCACGAAAGTCGCGGACGACGGCGACCGGACCCGGTACGACGTGACGACGACCTCGGAGTCGCTGCTCAGCCGCGTGCTGGGTCGCGGCGCCGGCTTCGAGGTCGAGACGCGCAACGACGGCAGCGCCGTCGTCACGCTACGCATTCCACAGGAGGCGCCCGCTCGGACGTATCTGGACATGTTCCGACAGGGGTTCGACGGAGTCGAACTCCTCAGCCGTCAGGAGGTCGACCGGCCGGTCCGGAGCCGCGAGGAGATGGAAACGGCGCTGGAGTCGGAGCTGACCGACCGCCAGGCCGAGGTGCTCCGGACGGCCCACGCCGCCGGCTTCTTCGAACAGCCCCGGGAGAGCACCGGCGAGGAGGTCGCCGACCTGCTCGACGTCTCCCAGCCGACCGTGAACACCCACATCCGGACCGCTCAACGGAAGCTGTTCGACCTGCTGTTCGACGGCGACGACGGCAATCCGAACTGAGGGGTATACTGATAGCCCCGTCCGTCAGACGATGGGTATCAGAATAGCAGATAACCGGCTCTGTTGAAATCCTCGGATAGTTACAGGTTCGCCCGGTAGTCTGACCGG
>JBDGTQ010000006.1:0-58201 GCA_042216705.1 Halolamina sp.
CGGCTACGGCATCGGCGGGAACCACTTCATGCACACCGCCCGCGAGAACCACGATATGACGTACATCGTGTTCAACAACGAGATCTTCGGGCTGACGAAGGGCCAGACTTCGCCCACGTCGCCGAAGGGCCACAAGTCCAAGACCCAGCCATCCGGCTCGGCGAAGGACCCGATCCGGCCGCTGTCGATGGCGCTGACCGCCGGCGCCTCCTACGTCGCCCGGACGGCCGCGGTCAACCCCAACCAGGCCCAGCAGATTCTGGCCGAGGCCATGGAGCACGACGGCTTCGCCCACGTGGACTTCCTCACCCAGTGTCCGACCTGGAACAAGGACGCCAAGCAGTACGTCCCCTACGTCGACGTCCAGGACAGCGACGACTACGACTTCGACGTCCACGACCGGGTCGAAGCCCAGGAGATGATGCAGGAGACCGAGGAGAAGCTGTACGAGGGCGAGGTGCTCACCGGTCGGTTCTACGTCGACGAGGACCGCCCCTCCTACCAGCAGGAGAAACGCTCCATCGGCGAGCTACCGGAGACGCCGCTGGCCGAGCGGTACTTCGACGACGACTACGACTGGCAGAGCGAGCGCGTCTACGAGAACTTCATCGACCAGCACAAGTAACCGCCCTCGGGCGGGCGCCGCTGGTCGCGTTCCGTTCGAACCGACCGACCAGCGGCGGGTTCAGTCGTCCGCGCTGGCTTCCTCGTTGGTCCCCGCCGGCGGCCACTCGGGGACGTCTGCGGTGTCGTGGTCCCCCGCGGGTGGTCGGTTCACCGCCGCCGCCGGCGACTCCCGGAGGTCGGTCCGGTCGCCGTCGTCGGCGCTCATCTCCCCGTCGGTTTCGCGCGCATCTTGGTCGATGCGCATCGAGCAGAACTCGGCGCCGCACATCGAGCAGAACCGCGCCTCCTTGTAGTTGTCACCGGGCAGCGTCTGGTCGTGGGCGGCCTGTGCGCGCTCGGGGTCGAGCGCGAGGTCGAACTGCCGGCGCCAGTCGAACTCGTAGCGTGCCTCCGAGAGCGCGTCGTCCCAGTCGCGGGCCCCGTCCCGGCCGACGGCGACGTCGGCGGCGTGGGCCGCGATGCGGTACGCCGCCAGCCCGTCGCGGACGTCCTCGGCGTCCGGCAGGCCGAGGTGTTCCTTGGGCGTGACGTAACAGAGCATCGCGGCGCCGGCGCGGGCGGCCTCGGTCGCGCCGATGGCGCTCGTGATGTGGTCGTAGCCGGGGGCGACGTCGGTGACGAGCGGGCCGAGCACGTAGAAGGGGGCGCCGTTACAGACCTCCTGCTGGCGCTCGACGTTGGCGGCGACTTCGTCCATCGGGACGTGACCCGGCCCTTCGACCATCACCTGCACCCCCTCGCGCTGGGCGACGGCGGTGAGTTCGCCCAGCGTCTCCAGCTCGGCGAACTGCGCGTCGTCGCTGGCGTCGGCCAGACAGCCCGGCCGGAGCCCGTCGCCCAGCGAGAACGTCACGTCGTGGTCGCGGAATATCTCGCAGATGTCCTCGAAGTGGGTGTAGAGAGGGTTCTGACGGCCGTTTTCCTCCATCCACTTCGCCAGCAGCGACCCGCCGCGGGAGACGATGCCCGTCGTGCGGCCGTCGGTTAACGGCAGGTGTTCGGCGAGGATGCCCGCGTGGACGGTCATGTAGTCGACGCCCTGTTCGGCCTGCTTCTCGATGACCTCCAGCAGCAGGTCGGGGGTCAGGTCGGCGACGTCGTCGACGTGTTTGACCGCCTCGTAGATGGGTACCGTGCCGACGGGCACCGGCGAGTGCTCGACGATGGCCGTTCGAACACCGTCGAGGTTCGCACCCGTTGAGAGGTCCATCACGGTGTCCGCCCCGTAGTGGACCGCGGTGTGGAGCTTCTCCAACTCCTCGTCCCGGCCGCCGGTCTCGGCGCTGTTGCCGATGTTGGCGTTGACCTTCGTCGCGAAGTCGCGGCCGATTATCATCGGGTCCAGCGCGTCGTGGTTGCGGTTGGTCGGAATCACCGCTTGGCCGTCGGCGACGGCCGCTCGAACCGCCTCAGGCTCGCAGTGCTCCCGTTCGGCGACGCGTCGTATCGCCGCGGTGGTTTCGCCGGCCCGCGCTCGCTGGAGCTGCGTTCGTCCCATACATTAGTTAGTGGTACCACTGACTAATAAACTGTGGGTGGCCGCTCGCCCCGGCGGTACAGTCGAAACAAGAACCGTTTTCAGGTTCGATAGATATTTTTTCTATGACCCAAAACACAGTACCATGTCATCGAGTTCGACCGAGGATCAGATTTTATCGGTCCTCGAAGAGGACGCGCAGGCGTCGTACTCGGAGATCGCCGAGCGCGCGGGGGTCTCGAAGCCGACCGTCCGGAAGTACATCAAGAAGCTCGAAGAAGAGGGCGTCGTCGTCGGCTACTCCGCCGACGTCGACCCCAAGAAGCTCTCGGGGCAGTCCATCGCGCTGGTCGGCATCGACGTCGCCAGCGAGCAGTACGTCGAGGCCTCTCGAGAGCTGACCGAGCTGGCGGCCGTCGAGGAGCTGTACACCTCCTCGGGCGACCACACGCTGATGGCGGAGGTCCGCGCCAGCGACGGCGACGAACTCGGCGACGTCATCAGCGACGAGGTGCTCGGAATCGACGGCGTCACCGCCGCACACCCCTCTTTCCTGCAAGAGCGGCTGAAGTAACGGCCCCCGCCGACCACTTTCACCTCGCTACCCTACCCTTCTTGCTTGCCGAGAGAGTACCTCGGATCGTGCCCGCGGCGCGTCTCCCAGGGACCGACGACGACCCCGGCGACCGCGTGGTCTGTCACGTCGACATGGACTGCTTCTACGCCTCCTGTGAGCGACTGCGCGAGTCCGCGTTGCGGGGCGAGCCCGTCGTCGTCGGCATGGGGTACGAGGCCGGCGAGGACCACGGGGCGGTGGCGACGGCCTCCTACGAGGCCCGGGCGTACGGTATCGAGAGCGCCCAGCCCATCTCGCAGGCCCTCGAACGCCTCCCGCGGCGGGCCGACGTCGACGCCGAGGAGACCGGCTTCTATCGCCCGGTGGACATGGAGTTCTACGAGAGCGTCGCCGCCGACGTGAAGGCGGTCCTCCACGATGTCGCCGACACAGTGCGGGAGGTCAGCATCGACGAGGCCTACCTCGACGCCAGCGACCGGACCGCGTGGGACCGCGCCGACGACGGTCGACCGCTGGCGGCCGGCTTCGCTCGCCACGTCAAACAGCGCATCGAGCGCGCCGTCGGCGTCCCCGCGAGCGTCGGCGTCGGGCCGAACATGGCGACCGCGAAGATAGCCAGCGACCACGACAAGCCCGACGGCCTCACGATCGTCCCGCCCGAGCGCGTCGAGTCCTTCCTCGCGCCGCTGCCGGTCGAAGAGATTCATGGGGTCGGCCCCGTTCGGGCGCGCGAACTCCGGGCGATGGGCGTCGAGACCGCCGGCGACGTCGCCGAGGCGGACCCGGCGGAACTGCGCGAGCGCTTCGGCGACCGCGGTCGCGAGCTGTACGACCGCGCCCGGGGCCGCGACGACCGTCCGGTCACTCCGCGGGGCCGGCCCAAGAGCCTCTCGCGGGAGTCGGCGTTCACGGAGGCGACGAGCGAGATCGGCGCCAAGCGCGAGCGCGTCCGGGCGCTGGCCGCCGACGTCGCCGAACGCGCTCGGGGGAAGGGTGCGCTGTACCGCACCATCGGCATCAAGGTCGTTCGCCCGCCGTTCGACGTGAACACCCGCGCCCGGTCGCTGTCCGGCCCGGTCGAGGACGCCGACCTGGTGGAGTCGGTCGCGCTCGACCTGCTGACGGAGTTCGCCGACGCGGAGGTGCGCAAGCTCGGCGTCCGCGTCTCGAACCTCTCCTTCGCCGCCGGCGAGCAGGCCAGCCTCGACGGCTTCGAGGGCGGCGGCGGCGCGACGGCGGCCGACCTCTCGCGCACCGCCGACGACGGGCCGCCCCGGACCGCCGACGGCGACGCGACGCTGTCGGCGTGGACCCGCGACGGCGAGGAGGCCGACGGTGCCGACCCCGAGGCCGACTCGCCACCCGACTTCGACGCCGACGGACAGGCCGACCTCGACGCGTTCGACTGATTCCGGACGAACCGTTGTGAGTTCCCGTCTTCGCTGAACGGCACCGTCAGACGGAGGGCAAGCTATTCGGTCCCGCGATGGCAGAGTACGACCAATGAGCGACGAGGAGACCATCACGGTCGCCGATGTCAGCGACGGCCCGGCCGCGCCGGAGGCGGTCGACCCGGGAGAGAGCGTCGACATTCCGGCGGTCGAGGTGCTGACGGGCCGCGGGTTCGTGACCGGAAAGAGCGGGAGCGGGAAGAGCAACTCGGCAAGCGTCGTCATCGAGAAGCTGCTCGACAACAGCTTCCCGGTGCTCATCGTCGACAGCGACGGCGAGTACTACGGGCTGAAAGAGGAGTACGAGATACTCCACGCCGGCGCCGACGAGGAGTGCGACATCCAGGTGTCGCCGGAACACGCAGAGAAGCTGGCGACGCTCGCCCTGGAGGAGAACGTCCCCATCATCCTCGACGTGTCGGGCTATCTCGACGAGGACGACGCCTCCGAGCTCATCCTCGAAGTCGCCAAGCAGCTGTTCGCCAAGGAGAAGAAGCTCAAGAAGCCGTTCCTGATGCTGGTCGAGGAGTGTCACGAGTACATCCCCGAGGGCGCGGGGATGGACGAGACGGGGAAGATGCTCATCAAGATCGGCAAGCGCGGGCGCAAACACGGTCTCGGCATCGTCGGCATCTCCCAGCGCCCGGCCGACGTCAAGAAGGACTTCATTACCCAGTGCGACTGGCTCGTCTGGCACCGCCTCACCTGGGACAACGACACCAAGGTCGTCGGCCGCATCCTCGGCTCGGAGTACGCCAGCGCGATCGAGGACATGGGCGACGGCGAGGCGTTCCTGATGACCGACTGGGACGAACACGTCCGGCGCGTGCAGTTCCACCGCAAGCAGACGTTCGACGCCGGCGCGACCCCCGGGCTCGACGACTTCGAGCGTCCGGACCTCAAAAGCGTCAGCGGCGACCTCGTCTCCGAGCTGGAGGGTATCTCCGACGAGCAGGCCCGCCGGGAGTCGGAGTTGGCCGACCTCCGCCAGGAGCTCGACAAGAAGCGCCAGCGCATCGAGGAGCTGAAACGGGACCTGGAGGAGGCCCGGGACATGAGCCGGATGGCCGACGAGTTCGCGCAGGCGCTGCTCCAGAAGGCCGAGGCGCCGTACCGCGCCGGTCCCGGCGCCGACACGGGCGCCCCCGACGCCCAGACGAACGGAGCGACCGGTCAGACGCCGAATCCGGTCCCGGACGCCAGCGAGGAGTACGGGGACCGAGCGGACGACGCCGACAGCGACGCGGACGCCGACGGCAACGAGAGCGAGGACGACCGCCGGCTCGCCGACGACCAGGCGGAACTGGAGGCGTACGAGGTCGCCGGCGAGGGAGACGTCGCGGGAGACGAAGACGACGGCCCGTCGCCGGTCACGACGGTCGACGGCGACCCCTCCGCGGCCGACGGTGGTGACGGCCCAGCGGACGCAGACGCGACCGGCGGGGCCGAGCCGGCGGACGCCGAGGTGCCGGCCGGTGACGGCAGCGACGACCACGGCGACGGGCTCACGCTCGAATCCGCCGACCCGAGCACGCTGGCCGGGGAGACGGGGACCGAACCCGTCGAGCGCGAGAAGCCGGACCCGCTGTCGACGCTCGTCGCGGGCACCGAACTCGGCTCGCGGGACGCGGTCGTCGCCGGGCTGTCGCGGGCGGTGCAGTCGCTCGACCCGCTGACCCGGGACATGCTCGCTCACTACCAGACCGAGGGAGCGTCGACGCCGGTGGACGCCCACGTCGCCGCCGGCGGCGACGGGGACCGGGGTCACGCCTACGCTCGCAACCGGACGCTCCGTCGTGCCAGCCTGGTCGAACACGCCGCCCGCGGACAGTACCGCTACGCGCTCCCGTCGCTGGTCGCGAAGGTGTACCCGGGCGCGAGCCGTCAAAAGGTCGCCGACGCCGTCGCGGCCATCGAGGAGGCGACCGGGCTGGCGACGGTCGACGCCCCGGAGCCCGAGCGAGCGTGAGCCGACTCGCGCTCCCGTCGGCCGGCGAGGACAGATGGCGACTCCCCCGGCACGCCCGCATCGTCGTCTACGAGGCCGACGCCGGCGACGAACTCATCACGGTGTACGACTGCGGCGTCGCCCAGAAGCCGCCGTCGGCCCAGCTCATCGGCCACCTCGTCCGGGTCCGAGCCGACCACGAGACGGAACCCGGCCCGACCGGCTACGCGGTGTCGATGCGCGAGCCGGCCGAGCTCGTCGGGCAGGGCGAGGACCACTACGTCATCGTGGCAGCCGAGGGCGGCGGCGGAAGTGACGGAGAGAGCGACGGCGACGGTCGCGAGGACGAGACAGAGTAACTCCGACGGGAGGAGGCGACGGCGTCGGTCAGGTTGAGGTCCTCAGAGCGGGTCGACAAGCTCCGCCAATGCCGTGGCGGGGTCGTCGGCCTTGGCGACGCCGGAGGCGAGCAACACGCCGTCGGCGCCGAGGTCGCGGGCCGCGAGTACGTCGTCGCCGTCGGAGATGCCGGCGCCGCAGTACACGTCGACGGTTTCGTCGGCGGCCTTGGCGGCGGCGACGGCGTCCTCGACGAGTTCGGGGTCGGCCGTCGACACCGACACGTCGCCGCCGATGAGCGCCGGCGGCTCGACGGCGACGGCGTCCGGCCCGAGAGCGGCGACGGCGGCTATCTGGTCGGGGTCGTTGGCGCAGACGCAGGTCCGGAGTCCGGCGCGGTCGGCGGCGGCGACGGCGCCGTCGATGTCGGCCAGCTTCAGGCGGTTCTCGGAGTGGTTCAACAGCGTTCCCGTCGCGCCGGCGTCGGCGACTCGCTCGGCCAGCGTCGACCCGGTGTGGGAGCCGTGGCCCACGGGACTGACGTGTTGGCCCCACGTCTCGACGCCGGTGTCGACGACCGGCCGGAGGTCGGCTGCCTGCGGTGCGACTGCGACGTCGACATCGACGTCTGTCCCGGCGTCCGCGGCGGCGTCGGCGACCGCCACGGGGTCACAGGGGTAGGCCTTCAGGTTGACGAGAACGAACATCTCGTCGGATGGTGGCGTGGCCCGAAGAAATAGCTTTGTACACGGACCGGCGGCGGACGGTCAGTCCTTGCGCTTGACCACGTCGCCGAGGGTCGTGGTCGCGCCGGAGTCGCTCTCCCAGTCGGTGTCGGTGTTCACCTCTCCGGACAACGAGATGTCGAGTTCCCGCTCCAGCTCGGACTGCACGTCGTCGGAGGGGAGGATGTCGCCGCGTTCGAGTTTGCGGATGAGGCTGGCCTTCTCGTTCAGCCGGTCGGAGAGTTCCTCCTGGCTGAGGTTCTCGCGCTCGCGGGCGCTGCGGATGCGGTCGTCGTAGTCCGTCGCCAACTCGCCCATGTCGTCGAACATGTCGTTGCGACGACCGCCCGAGGAGCCGGAACTGCCGCCGGAGCCGGACCCCGAGCTCCCGGAGGAACTGGAGCCGGAACTCGACGACGTGGAGTACTTCGTCGTCGTGGAGTCGCCGTCGGACCCGGTCCGGACTTCCGTCCCGAACTCCGTGCAGTCGTCACAGAGTTCCAGCTCAGCACCTTCGACCTTCGTGGTCGTCAGCGACGAGTTTGAGTCGCCGCACATCTCGCACTGAGGCATGCGCAGGCGTAGCGGGCCCCCCGGCTTAAACCATGCGCCCGTCGAAAACGGTTTTTGCCCTGCCCTTCCCAAACAGGCTAATGGCTTCCGACCCAGCAGAGCGGCTCGCGGAGACCTGTCACGAACGCGTCGGCGACAACCTCCGGTCGGTCGCAGCGTACAGCCCGGACGGACTCGACCCGGTGTACCTCCGCGACGATATCAGACACATGTACTCCGGCGAGAGCTTCGCCAGGTTGGTCGGGAAACTCACCGCCGTCCAGGCGGAAATAGAGAGTGCAGACCCAGAGTCGACGCCACTGGGACCGAACCAGGCCAACGTGTTCGTCTTCGACGGCGCCCTCGTCTGTCAGTTCCCGGCGGGAGGGTCCGAGGGGCACATGGTGTCGATGGAGCCTCACGTCGGGCAGATGCTCGACCGGTTCCTCTCCGCCTGCCGGCAGAGCCTCCACTGACCCCGGCCGCTGCGGTCGACGCCCGCTCGTCGCTCGCTGTCGACGCCCGACTCGATCGCGGTCCGTGTCGGACTCACTCCCCGCCGCGACGGAGGTAAAAGAAGACGTAGGTCTGGGCGTAGCCGGCGTACTCGCCGCCGAGGCGCTCGCGGATGCGCCGGGAGGTGTCGGCGTAGCCGTCGCCCTCGCAGTCGGGGAAGTACTCCGCGATGGCGGTCCGAATCCACGTGTCGAGCGGCACCGCCTCAGTGAACCCCAGCGAGAACAGGAGCACGCAGTCGGCGACCTTCTCGCCGACGCCGACGAACTGCGTGAGATACTCGCGGGCGGCCTCGTACTCGCGGTCGGCGGCGGCGGCCGGATGGGCCTGGCCCTCCGCGACCAGCTCGGCGCTGCGGCGCACGTAAGGAGCGCGGTAGCCGAGCTTCAGCTCCCGCAGCGCCGCCTCGGACTGGCCGGCCAGCGTCGCCGGCGACGGGAACGCGTGGTACGCGTCGCCGGCGACGGTGAGCGACTGACCGAAGCGCTCGCGGAGCCGCCGTTGCATGCCGTGGATGCGGGAGACGTGCATCTGCGCCGAGCAGATGAACGAGACGAGACAGGGAAACGGCGGGTCCCGGACCAATCGCATCCCCCGGTAGGCGTCGTACGCCCGGTCGAGGAGGTCGAAGTCGCCGGTCGCCGAGAGCACCGCGTCGAGGTCGTCGTCGAGCCGGAGCAGGTGGGTGAGCGCCGGCACCGCGTCGGCCGTCGCCTCCCACTCCAGGCGGCCGTCCTCGGGGGAGCCGACCTGGCGAACCCGGAGGACCGTCGGCTCCTCGAGCAGGCCGTCCATCGGCCCGACGACCGTCTCGTACCAGGCGTCGCCGCCGCCGATGTCGTCGTCCTCGAACATCCGGCCGTCGGGGCGCCACCAGAGGTACGTCTGCCCGCTCTCCAAGGTGGCCTGCAGGTCGAACGGCCCGTTCAGGTCGGCGAGATCGATGGCGCCGCGCTCGAAATCCATCGATGGATCGGAGGGCTCGGCCGGGCTTGCGGGTTTCGGTTCGGTCCACGTCGAGTCGGAACGGGTCGGCTCCCGCGACTCCGTCGGCCCCCCGGCTCAACCGAGGCCGTCCAGCACCTGCCCGAACCGGTCGAGTCCGACGGCGACCTCCTCCGGGTCGCCGCCCGCCGAGAGCCTCACCCCCTCGGAGAGCCCGAAGAAGCGGCCGGGAATCACGAGCACGCCGGCGTCCCAGGCCGCCTCGGCCACGGCGTCGCCGTCGTGGCCGTCGTGTTCGACGAACGCGAACGAGCAGCCGGGGTCGGCGTGGGTCGCGGTCAGGTCGTCGCGGCCGGCGACGAACGATCGGAGGCGTTCGGCGCCGGTCCGGAGGTGTCGCCGGGAGTCGGCGACGAGTTCGTCTCGGTGAGAGAAGAACCGCCGCGCCAGCGCACGGCTCGGGCCGGCGAGGGTACCGGTGTGGGTCGCGGCGGCGCGGGCCCGCTCGACGACCCGCTCGGGACCGACGAGCCACCCTACCCGGAGCTCCTCGAGGCCGTGGAACTTCGTCAGCGAGCCGGTGACGACGGTGTTCGGGAGGCCGGCGGCGGTCGGCCCGCCGAAGGCGGTCCCCTCGTCGCCTCCGGCGGGCGGCCCGTCGCCGTCGACGTAGGGAGCGTACACCTCGTCGACGAGCAGCCGACAGCCGGCCTCCGTGGCGGCGTCGGCGACGGCCGCCAGCCGGTCGCGGTCGGCGAGGCGCCCGGAGGGGTTGTGACGGTTCGTGACGGTCGCCAACACCGTCTCCGCCAGCGCCGCGGCGGCGACGCGGTCGGGCTGGAGCGCGTAGTCGTCTTCTGGCGGCCGGCGGAACCGGTCGACGGTCGCGCCGAGCGCGCTCGGGGTGTACACCAGCGGGTCGTACCCCGGCTTCTCGACGAGCACGCGCGGCGTCGGCTCCTCGGAGCCGAGGTCGGGGTCGCCCTCGGGGTGGCCGTCCTCGCTCTCCAGGCCGAGGACCGCCGCGGCGGCGAGCATGTTCGCCTGCGTCGCGCCGCCGGTGACGAGCACCCGCTCGGGGGCGACGCCGTACTCGGCGGCGAGGGATTCCCGCAGGCTCGGCGCCTCGGGGCCGGGGTGGTCGCGGTCGGCCAGCGGCGACGGGACAACGGCGTCGACCGCGGGCGATTCCCGACCGCGGACGGCGCTGGACCCGAGGTCGTACGTCGCCGCCTCGGGTCTGCCCTCGATCCACTCGAGGTACGGCATCGGCTCGAACATACCGCCTCGTCCGGCGGCGACCGGGAAGAACCCACGGGTGTCGCCGTCGGCGGGTCCGCTCCGGGAAGCGACCGTGAGGGGTTAGCCGTCCGGCAGGCGGCCCTCGCCCGACCACGCGCGGTCGGTCACGCCGGCCGTGGCGTACACCCGTCGACAGCTCCGGGCGATGCCGGCGACGCTGTCCCTGGCCGCGAGGTGGCTATGGCAGCCGCAGTCGGAGGCGCCGAACCCCTCGTGGGGACCCGCCGGCAGCGACCGCGCGACGCGACACTCCACGTCGGCGCCGCCGACGACTTCGACGCCCACGAGGTCGGTCGCCGGGTGCCCGAGGACGTAGTCGACGTGCCAGTGGCGCACGTCGTGGTCGCCGTCGGCGACGCGGCGGTGGCGGGCGACGCGTGCGAACCCGCCGCTGCCGAGGGCGCTGCCCGTGTAGGCGTAGCCGCCGGCGGGAAAGCGCAGCTCGCCGAGGGCGCCGACCTCGACGGTGACGTCACGGGCCACGTCAACGAGGAGCGTGTACGTGCCGCCGGCGTCGACCGTGCCGCCGTCGCTGCTGTCGGTCGATTCGAGCAGGGTCACGAACTCCGGGTCGCTGTCGGGGTCAGGGCCGCGGTCGGCGTCGTCGCTCACGGTTCGGACGACGCCCGCCGACCCGTTAACGCCCGCGGTTCGGGCGACGCAGCCGCGGCGGGAGCCCCCCGACCGGAACCGTTAGGCGCTGCCGTCCCCTGACGAGTGACGTGGACGACATCGTCTCCTGGCTCCGCGAGCGGCCGTACTACGACGGCCAGGTCGCGGACCACCGCGTGCTCGACGGCCGCGAGCCGGCGTACGCCGACGTCGACCTGGAGTCGCGGCTGGCGTCGGCGCTGTCCGACCGCGGGGTCGACCGGCTGTACCGTCACCAGGCCGAGGCGGTCGAGGCGGTCCGGGACGGCGACGACGTGGTGCTGGCGACCGAGACGGCCAGCGGAAAGAGCCTCGCGTACACGGTGCCGGCCTTCGAGCGGGCGATGGACCACGGCGGTCGGACGCTGTATCTCGGCCCGCAGAACGCGCTGATCGCCGACCAGGCCGAGACGCTGTCGGACCTCGCAGACGGGCTCGGCTTCGGCAGCCGCGTCTCCGTCGACACCTACACCGGCCGACTGTCACAGTCCGAGAAGCGAGACGTGCGCGACCGCCGCCCGACGGTGCTGCTGTCGAACCCCGACATGCTCCACTACGCCCTCCTGCCGTACGGCTACCGGCTGTGGGAGTGGTTCTTTTCCTCGCTGGACCTCGTCGTGGTCGACGAGGTCCACACCTACCGCGGGGTGTTCGGCAGCCACGTCGCGCTGGCGCTGCGTCGGCTGAACCGGCTGTGCGAGCGCTTCGGCAGCGACCCGCAGTTCGTCTGTTGCTCGGCGACCATCGGCAACCCCGTCGAACACGCCGCGACGGTCACGGGACGCCCGGAGTCGTCGTACGCGCTCGTCGACAAGGACCACAGCGGCCGCGGCCCGCGCCACTGGGTGCTGTGGAACCCCCCGGAGTACGAGGGCGACCGCGGCAGCGGGCGGCGCCGGTCCAGCCACACCGAGAGCAAGCGGCTGTTCGTCGACCTCGTGAGCCGCGGCTATCAGACGCTGACGTTCACTCGGGCCCGCCAGACCGCCGAGCGCTACGCCAGCGACAGCGCCGACGAGCTGCGCGACCGCGGACAGAGCGACCTCGCTCGCGAGGTGGGCGCGTATCAGGCGTCGCTGCGGGACGACCGCCGGCGTCGCCTGGAGCGGCGGCTCCACGAGGGCGACCTCCGCGGGGTGTGGTCGACGAGCGCGCTGGAACTCGGCGTCGACGTCGGCGGGCTGGACGCGGTCGTGCTCGACGGCTACCCCGGAACGCGGATGTCAACGTTCCAGCGGGCCGGCCGGGCCGGTCGCGGCGACGACCCCGCGCTGGTCGTCCTCGTCGCCGGCGAGGACCAGCTGGACCAGCACTTCGCCGCCGACCCCGACGACCTGCACGACGGTCGCCCCGAGGACGCGGTGGTCGACCCGCGAAACCGGGAACTGCTGCCCGGCCACGTCGCCTGTGCGGCACAGGAGAACTGGCTCTCGGCCGGCGACGACGCCCACTTCGGGCCCGACCTTCCCGACGTCGTCGCCGACCTGACCGCCGACGGCGCCTTGGAGCGCCGCGAGACCGACGACGGCACCCGATGGACCCACGACGGCGACGCGAGCCCACAGCAGGCGACGAACCTCCGGACGGTCGGCGACCGCAAGGTGGACCTGCTGGACGCTCGCGACGACTCCGTGGTCGCGACGCTGTCGTTCGAGGACGCGCTTCGGGACGCCCACCCCGGCGCAATCTATCACCACCAGGGACAGACCTACGAGGTATCCGACCTCAACCTCGACCGCGACGTGGCCCGCTTACAGCCCTCCTGGGCCGACTACTACACCAAGGTGCTCTCCGAGAAGGACGTCAGCGTCGAGGCCGACCACGAGTCCAAGCCGCTGTCGGGCCGGCCCGAGGTCGCCGTCCGGCGGGCGACCATCACCGTCGTCGAGGAGATAACCGGCTTCGAGCGCCGCGACGCCGCCTCCGGCGACACGCTCGGCCGAGAACTGCTCGACCTGCCGCCGACGGAGCTGCGGACGCAGGCGCTGTATTTCACCGTCCCACAGGACACGGAGGTCGAGATGCGGGCGATGGCACCGAACGGCGAGAGCCCGGCCGAGGACGGCGAGTACGGCTTCAACGGCGGCATCCACGCCGCCGAGCACGGCATCATCTCGCTGTTCCCGCTGGAGCTGCTCTGTGACCGCGCCGACATCGGCGGCGTGTCGACGCCGCTGCATCCCCACACCGACGCGGCGACGATCTTCGTCTACGACGGCCATCCAGGCGGCGTCGGCCTCACCCGACGGGGGTACGAACGCGTCGAGGAGCTGATGGGCCGCACCGCCGACCGCGTCGCCGACTGCGGCTGTACCGGCGGCTGTCCGGCCTGCGTCCAGTCGCCCCACTGCGGCAACGCCAACGACCCGCTCAGCAAGCCCGAGGCGGTCCACCTGCTGCGGGAGCTGGTCGACTGAGGAGAGCGGTCGAGGCCTGCGGGTTCGCGAGCCGACACCGGAACGCCGATGTGCGACGACCCGGAACGGGCAGGCGATGAGCCTGACGGAGGACGAGCTGGATCGTCTCGCCGACGTCGTGCGCCTCCAGCCGACGAAAAACGGCGAGCTTCAGGAGCGATGGGGGATGGAAAGCGGCAGCGAGGTCCACCACTACCTCGAAGACAACCTCGGCGAGTACTACTACCGCGACGAGGACAGCCTCATCCGGGCGACCCCGGAGGCCGCGGAGCTAACCGGGGTCGACCCCGGCGTCGAGGGCGACGGAGACGGCGACCCGAACGTGCTCCGCGTGCCGGAGCTACAGGCGCGGGTGTTCGAGAGCGCTCCCGGTCCCGAGGAGCGTTCGGCCAGCGTCGTCGCCGTGCTCGAGAGCGTCCGAGCAGACCACGAGTTCGAAGCCGAGCCCGGCGCCGAGGACGTGCGCGGCGCTCTTCAGAGCCTGAAGCGCAAGGGGGTCGTCGAGGTCGTCTACCGTACCGTGCCGACGTTCAGGCTCGCCGTCGACCGCGCGGCGGTCGACGTCGAGACGCTGGAAGACTGACCGTCAGTCGTCACGGTTCTCGCGGTCCTTGCGGTCTCCGCGGCTGTCACGGTCGGTCGACCCGTCGGGGGTGCGGTCCTCGCTCGCCGCCGTCCCGTCGCCGCCGGCCCGCCGTCGCGCCCGCTCGCGTCGACGGTCGAGCAGCGCCTGCACGCCGGCGCCCGGGCCGCCGTCGACCGGCCACTGACGCGTCCGCCACGACGGCGGTTCCGGACTGAACGCCCCGCAGGACCCGGCGCACTCGCCAGCGGTCTGGTGGCACTCCTTGGCGGTGCAGTACGGCACCAGCGCGCGGCCGTGGCGCCGGAGCTCGAATGCCCGGCAGTCGGGGCGCATCGTGTCGACGAACGACCGCCAGCCGCGGTCGAACGCCCGCTCGGCGAGTTCCAGTCGCCGCGCCGCGAGCCGGTCGCGCTCGGTGACGGCGGCGGCGTCCTCTCCGCGACCGGCCTTCACCGACGGGGCGGCGTGAGGGTCCGGCGCGTCGAGGTCGCCGGCCCGCCACTCGACCGTCGCAGCGTCGGCGTCGAGTCCGCCGGTCGCGTCGACGGCGACGACCCCGGCCTCGACCGGCACGTCCGCCAACAGTGCGGGTTCGACGTCGGCGCCGGTCGCCGCCGTCGCCAGCCACACCTCGTCGGCGAGGCCGGCGTGTACGTCGTGGGTCAACTGGTCCGACAGCGCCCGGGCCGCCGCGGCGTCGAGGTCGGGCTTGTTCTCGACGGCGACGATGCGCCGGACCCACTCCGGGTACGCCTGCACTCGGCGGAGTTCGACGCGGCCGCTTCGCTTGCGCGTCTCGACCAGCCCGCGGTCGGCGCCGCGGTGGACGGCGGCCCGGACGTACGACCACGGGTATCCGGGGTCGGGTAAGGCCTCCCGGTAGTACGCCCACGTCGCCGGCGCGTTGCGGACGACGTGAACGAGGTCCGAGTCCAGCCCGCGCTCGCCGAGGGCGAGCCGGGCCGCCAGCCCGTCCGGGTCGCACTCGACGACGACGGTGTCCCACCGCCGGTCGCTGGTACCCAGCTGGCGTGCCACGACGACGGCCGACGCCGGGGCGGAGTCGTCGGGGGGCCACGCGAGTTCGGCCCAGCGGCTCACGAGTAGCTCGAAGGTGAACTCGGCGTCGCCGGGCGCCGCGCCCGCGTGGTTGCCGACGCGGATGGGCCCTGGGGCCGACTCCGAGTCGGAGCCGTCGTCGGAGTTCACGAGTGGCCGGTCGGCGCCGCCCGGGCAAAGGGCTGTGGTCCGCGGCAGTCCCGGTCGCGGGTCGGTGTTCCCTGCCGGCGAGCGACAGCGACGGCGCTGGCGGCGGCCACGCGCCGCCGCTCAGACGTAGTCGCCGTCGTTCTCGGTTTTGACCTCCTCCAGGTACTCGTGGGCGTCCTCCAGGATTTCCCGGGGGCCGTCCTGGGTGATGGTGTTGATGGCCTGATCGTAGTCGCGCCACTGCAGGTCGCGGTGCTCGTTCGACAGCTCCGCGCTGGCCTCGAACGAGTGGGCGATGAACAGGTGAACCGTCTTGTGGATGGTGTCGCCGCCGGCCTCGAACACGTAGTCGTACTCCCTGCGAAAGCCGTCGATGAGCCGGAAGTTGGCGATACCGGCCTCCTCCTCGACCTCTCTGATTGCCGTCTGCTGGAGCTCCTCTTCGCCCTCGACGCCGCCTTTGGGAAACTCCCAGTCGCCCGGTCGGCTCTTGAGGAGCAGATACTCCCGTTCGTCGCGGGTGTCGCGAAAGAGGATGGCTCCAGCACTCGTTGCCTCAACCGTCATTGTCCGCTGGTTATCGACCACCCCTTATACCTTTTGCGAGGAACGGACGAGACGGCGACACAGCGGCCCGCGAAGTCCCGTTCGATGGCCCGTTCCGAGAGACGGGGCCGGCCGGGCCGGGCGCCGGTAGATGTGTTTTTGTGGCTGGACCGTTTCGACCCGGCTATCCGATGACCTTCGTCACGAAACTTCGTTTTCAGTCCGGCGACAGAGACGCCCTGGAAGGCGTCGTCACCGACCTGAAGCGGATGCTGGAACGGAAAGGCGCCGAGTGCAAGGGTCCACACTCCTCTCAGCCCGAGCGGATGGCGCTGCCGCTGGCGGCGCGCTGTCAGCCCGGCGGCGATATCGACACCTGGGATTACATCGTCTACCGCCGAGAGATGGAGATTCACGGCGCCGACCAGGTTGCCGGCGACGTCGGCCACATGGACTTTCCCGACTCCGTCCACCTCGAAATCGAGGTCGATCAGAAGACCCCGGCCGGCCGGGACTGAATCGGCCGACCCCGACTCCGGATCGTCGCCGCGGGCCGTGGCGGTTCTCTGCCTCCCTTCGAACTCCCGAACCGGTCGCTGACGGCGCTCAGCCGTCGTCCAGCACGGCCACCAACTCGACGTCGCCGGCCGCCTCGTCGTCGTCGAACCGCGTGACTCGGACGTGGACCCTCGTGTCGGGCGCAACCCGGTCGGCGGCGGCTGCGTCGGACGCGGTGTCGGGGTCCGTCCCGTTCAGCCGCAGTCGCGTGTCGCCGACGCGGACCACCGCGTCGCCGTCCTCGCGGCCGGTGACGAACGCCTCGAACTCCTCGCCGGCGTCGAACGACGGGGTCGTGCTCCGGAACCCGAGGCCGGTGGTGAACGGGTCGAGGAAGCTCATACGCGGGCCACCTCCTCGCTGGCGCGGTCGGAGACGTACTCGCGGCCGAAGCCGGTCCAGGCGGCGACGACGAACACCCCCACGAGGAACCAGCCGTGGAAGACGTACGGCCACACCGCCGCGGGGTTGACCAGCATGCTCTGGGTGAACCACTCGTACTGCGCCGGCAGCTGGCGCATCGCCGTGTAGCCGGCGAGCACGCCCCCGCCCCAGGGGAAGATGTACCCCAGCGCGGAGGTGTTGGCGTCGAGGATATTCGCCCGACGGTAGCCGTTGACGTTGAACCGCTGGCCGACGGTGCGGACGAACGGCGCGACGGCGATCTCCGCGGCGGTGTTGATGGTGATGGCGGCGTTGACGAGGGCGGTGCCGAACACCATCGTCGTCTCCGCCCGACGGACGCCGGTGGCGACGTTGTCCAGCAGGAACGACTGAATCGCCTCGAAGCCGCCGCCGCGCTGCATGATTTCGGCGGCGGCGACGATGAGCAACACCAGCACAATGAGCGGGAAGAAGCCGGCCGCGCCGGCGTAGATGGAGCCGCCGACGCCCGCCTCCGCGCCGGGCACCGTCTCGACGACGGCGCCGACGACGGGCGCCTGTGCGGCCGCCGTCGCCAACCCGGAGCTCTTCGGGGCGGAGAACACCAGCACGTCGCTGGCGGCGACGTCGACCAGGCCGGCGGCGCCGAGGGCGACGTTGGCGACGACCGCCAGGCTGAGCCCCCAGGAGACGGCCTCGACGATGTGGCGACCCTGCACCGCCGTGACGATGACGACGGCGATGGGGAGCAGGTGAACCAGCCCCCAGGCGCTGCCGGTGCCGGTGTCGGCGGCGACCGACAGCGGTTCGCCGGCGAGGGCGCTGCCGGCGACCAGATACCCGACCAGCGCGAACGCGGCCGCCACGACGGCGTATTTCAGCCGCGAGGCGACGACGCCGCCGATGTCGGCCTCCTGGGTCACCGCGGAAACGATGGTCGTGTCTGAGACGGGCGCGAGGTTGTCGCCGAACACCGCACCCGAGAGGATGGCGCCGAACAACAACACGGGGTCGGCGCCGAGCAGCACGCCCGCCGGGAACACCAGCGCGGTGAAGGCGACGGCCGTGCCGTAGCCAGTGCCGATGCCGGTCGCCAGCAGCGCCGCGAGGAGGAACGTCGCCGCCGGGAACAACGCGGCGCCGACGTCGAGCGCCGACGCCGCCCACACCAGGCCGTCGACGAAGCCGCCGACCTGGATGGTCTGGGCGAACATCCCGGCCCACAGCCAGGCGACGACCGCCGTCGCGGCCACTCGCTTGGTCATCCCGGCGAAAATGACGTCGGCGTAGCGCTTCCAGGGTCCTTTCACGAACGGCATCCCGACGACGAGTCCCAGCAGCATCCCCGTCACCAGGCCGGTCGTGTCGCCGATGCCGAACAGGCCGCTCTGGACGACTGCCCAGAGGACGAACACCGCGAGCGGGACCGCGCTCGCCGCCGGCCCGCCCCGGAACCGGAGCGTCGGGCCGTCGTCGCGGTCGGTGAACTCGCTCATCGGTGTCGAATCCTTCGTCATCATATAAAAGCGTCCGGTGTTCGGTCCGTCAGTGCCATCGACTCTCACGCCGGCGGCGGCCGACCGCGTCGTCCTAACTCGCGCGTCCCGTTCCGTTTCGTTCTGTCTCGCCTCGTCGCAGCGAGTCGTTTTAATCCCGTGGCCCCGAGCGAGCGAACGTGAGCCAGGCACCCCTCGACGACCTCGTCGCCGTCCGCCGGGACCTCCACCGACATCCGGAGCCGGCGTGGTGCGAGTTCTACACGACCGCCCGCATCGTCACCGAACTGCGCGAGCGCGACCTCGACGCGCTGTACGTCGGCCCGGAGGCACTCGCCGTCGACGAGCGCATGAGCGTCCCCGACGACAAAGCGCTCCGAGAGTGGCGCGACCGCGCCCGCGAGGCCGGCGCCGACCCGGACGTGCTGTCGACGCTGGCCGGCGGGACGACCGGGGCCGTCGCCGTCGCCGAGCGCGGGGACGGACCCACGGTCGCCCTCCGCGTGGACATCGACGGTCTCCCCATCGAGGAAGCCGACGACGACGGTCACGCGCCGGCGGCCGAGGGGTTCCGCTCCGAGCACGACGGCTACATGCACGCCTGCGGCCACGACGCCCACGCGACCATCGGTATCGGCGTCCTCGACGCAGTCCTCGACTCCGACTTCGAGGGGACGCTGAAGGTGATCTTCCAGCCGGCCGAGGAGCGCGTCGCCGGCGGCGCGCCGGTCGCCGACTCCGGCCACCTCGACGACGTGGACTACCTGCTGGCGACCCACGTTGGACTGGACCACCCCACCGGCGAAGTCGTCGCCGGCGTCGACGGCTTCCTCGCCGTCTCCGGGTTCGAGGCGGAGTTCACCGGCGAGCCCTCACACGCCGGCGGCCACCCCGAGGCGGGTCGCAACGCCGTCCAGGCGATGGCGGCCGCGGTCCAGAACATGTACGCCGTCCCGCGACACAACGACGGCGCGACCCGGGTCAACGCCGGAGTCGTCGAGGGCGGCACCGCGACGAACATCGTCCCCGAGCGGGCCCGCATCGGCGGCGAGGTCCGCGGCGAGACGACTGCGCTGATGGAGTACATGTGGGACGAGACCGGCCGCGCCGTCGAGGCGGCCGCCGAGATGCACGACTGCGAGGTGACCCGCGAGCGGATCAGCCGGGCACCCAGCGCCGAGTCCGACCAGGGGCTCGTCGAGGTGGTCGCCGACGCCGCCGGCGACGTCGACGGCGTCGAGGAGCTGCTGGAGCGGGACACCCTCGGCGGCAGCGAGGACGCCACCTACCTCATGCAGCGCGTTCAGGACAACGGCGGGCTGGCGGCGTACGTGGGCGTCGGCACGGACCACCCCGGCGGGCACCACACCTCGACGTTCGACGTCGACGAGGCGTCGCTCGCGGTCGGCGTCGACGTCCTCGCCGAGAGCATCGCGTCCCTGAGCGACCACCCCGAACGCGTCGACGGCTGAACTGAGCGGGCCGCGACGCGGCACGGAGTGGCGGCTGTCGCCCCCGAGGCGGCGCCACCGACGGACCCGACCCGGTTCCGGAACCCTCACGGCGGCGGCGGGCGCAGGTCCGGGCAGTGAGTCTCGGACGACGGCTGTTCGGCGACGACGCCGAGGTGACGGGCGACCGGAGCTTCCAGCTGTTGCTGTTGGCGAGCGTCTGCTCGCCGCTCGGCGAGTCGGTCGTCTCGCCGGTGCTCGACGGGCTGGCGGCGCCGTACGGGGTCGGCGACGCCCGTATCGGGCTGGTGATGGCCGCCTACACGGCGCCGGCGGTCGTGCTCATCCCCGTCGCCGGCGCGCTCTCGGACCGGGTCGGACGCAAGCCGGTGTTGGCGTCGGGGCTGGCGCTGGTCGGCGCCGCCGGCGCCGTCCTGCCGCTGACGAGCGACTTCCGGGTCGTGCTCGCGTTACGCGGGCTCCAGGGGGTCGGCTACACCGGTATCGGGCCCATCCTCGTCGCCAGCCTCGGCGACCTCTACGACGGCGCCACGGAAGCGACCGCACAGGGGCTTCGGTTCACCGCCGTCGGCGTCGCGCTCACGGGCCTGCCGCTGGTCGCCGGGGCGCTCGGCGCCGGCGACCCCCAACGGGCGCTGTGGCTGTTCGCCGTCGCGCTGCCCGTCGCGGCCGCGATAGCCACGCTGCTCGTGGAGCCGACCGCGGTGCGGTCGGCCGCTGACGCCGACACCGACGCCGACGCAGACCCCGAGGCAGATGCGGACGGCTCGGCCGACCCCGTCGACTCGGAGGAGCCCGCCGCGGACGGCGGCGCCGACGCCGACGTCGGGGGCGTCCGCGGCGTCGCTCGCGCCGTCTCTCAGCCGGGGCTGGCCGCGCTGCTGGTCGGCCGCGGGGTGCCGAGCTTCCTCTGGTTCGCCTTCCTCACGTACGCCTCCGTCCTCGTCATCCGGGCGCTGTCGGGGTCGACGGGCACCGCCGGGGCGCTGGTCGCGGCCGCCAGCGTCGCCTCCGCGGCCGGCACCACGCAGGTCGGCCGGGTCACCGCACGGACTGACTCGCGGGCGGGCCCGATGCTCGGCTCGCTGCTGGTCGCCTGCGTCGGTCTCGCCGTGGTCGCGCTCGCGCCCGCGCTGGTCGTCGCCGGCGTCGGCGCGGTGGCGTTCGGCGCCGGCTTCGGGGTCGTGCTCTCGCTGTACCGCTCGACGCTGACGACCCGCGCGCCGCCGGCCGTCCGCGGCGGCGTCGTCTCGCTGGGGGAGTCACTCGGGCGACTCGGCAGCACCGCCGCGCCGGTGGTGACGGGGGCGCTCATCGCCGCCCTGGGCGGCGACGCGGCCGCGGTCCGCGTGACGGTGCTCGCGGCCGCCGGCGTCGCCGCGGTCGTCGGGAGCGCGAGCGTCGCCGTCGCCGCCCGAAGCGGCGTGCTCGCCGGCGCCGACGGGCCAGCGGCGGCGAACTGACCGGGTCGGCGAGGTCGGCGGCGGATGCGACGGGGTCGACGGAGCCGGCAGCGGTGACGCGGACGGGACCCCGAACGGGACGCGAACGGGACGCGGATGGGAATCACTTTGTCGCCGCCGTCCGAGGCCCACACATGGACGGAGACGAGTTCGACGCCGGTTCGGAGCGGGCCCGCGCGCTCGACGACGCCGATCCGCTCGCGGGGTTCCGCGACCGCTTCGCCGTCCCGGACGAGGCGTACATGGACGGCAACTCGCTGGGGCCGATTTCGACGGACGCCCGGGAGGCGCTCGACCGCGTCGTCGAGCAGTGGGCCGACCTCGGCGTCCGCGGCTGGACCGACGCCGACCCGGAGTGGTTCACCTACGGCGAACGCCTCGGCGACCGCCTCGCGCCCCACGTCGGGGCCGACCCCGAGGAGGTCGTCGTCGCCAACTCGACGACGGTCAACGTTCACACGCTCGTCGGAACCTTCCTCGACCGGCTGCCCGGGACGCCGGCGCCGACCGACCGCGCTCGGCTGCCGGACGGGACGCCTGCCGGGCTGGACGAGGAGACGCCCGCCGTACTGGTCAACGACCTCGACTTCCCGAGCGACCACTACGCCGTCCGGGCCCAGCTCCGCCAGCGCGGCATCGACCCCGACGAGAAGCTCCGGACGGTCGAGTCTCCCGACGGGCGGACGATACCGACCGAGGCCGTTGCCGACGCGCTCGACCGCCACGACGACATCGGCATCGTGCTCATGCCGGCGGTGCTGTACCGCAGCGGCCAGCTGCTGGACGTCGAGCGCATCGCCGAGTTGGCCCACGACCACGGCGCCCTCGTCGGCGTCGACTGCGCGCACTCGGTCGGGGTCGTCCCCCACGACCTCGCCGGCGCGGGCGTCGACTTCGCGGTCTGGTGCAGCTACAAGTACCTGAATGCCGGTCCCGGGGCGACCGCGGGGCTGTACGTCGCCCGCCGACACCACGGGACGACGCCGGCCCTGGCCGGCTGGTGGGGCCACGAGAAGGAGACACAGTTCGAGATGCGGATGACGTTCACGCCGGCCGACGGCGCCGGCGCCTGGCAAATCGGGACGGTCCCGCTGCTGTCGGCGGCGCCGCTTTCGGGAGCGCTGGACGTGCTCGACGACGCCGGTATCGACCGCGTCCGCGAGAAGTCGCTGTCGCTGACGGGGTACCTCATCGACCTCGTCGACGAGTTGGCCGCCGAGGGGTACGAGTTCGCGGTCGGAACCCCGCGGGAGCCGGCCCGCCGCGGGGGTCACGTCGCCGTCGAACACCCCGAGGCCTACCGCCTCGCGGAGGCGCTGAAAGACCGCGGTGTCGTCGTCGACTGCCGGCCGCCGGACGTCGTTCGAGTCTGTCCGGCGCCGCTATACACCAGCCACGCGGCGGTGCTGGCGGTCGCGCGCACGCTGCGGGGCGTCGTCGCCGAGGAGCGCTACCGCGAGTACGACGCCCCGAGCGGCGGTGTCACCTGAGCGACTCACCGCGCGTCGACAGGTCGGTCGACCGTCCGATAGCGCCGCGGTGGATCTATACTCAGTTCGCTCGCCTCGGGAAGGAATGAATGGCAACCGTTAATTCACCGCGTTCTATGTTTCAGATATCCCGACGGGATGGAGACGGTGGGCTGAGAAATCGTGACAGAGCCAGACCGACACACCGACGAGAACGACCGCACGCTCCGTGCCGCGACGGCGTTGTTCGAGCGGTTTCCGGATCCGGTTGCGGAGTTGGCGACCGACGACGAGCGGACGGTCCGCCGCGTGAACGACGCCTTCGACACCGCCTTCGGCCCCTGGGACCCCGGCGGCGACGATCCGGCGACGTTGCCACCGGCGCTGACCGACCGGGTGCCGCTGACCGCCCCGGAGACGCTCGTGACGGTCCCCGACGGCAGGGTGGGCCACGAGGGAGACGGAGGAAACGGCGACGCCGCCGACTATCAT
Organism: Halolamina sp.; assembly: GCA_042216705.1. Taxonomy (GTDB): domain Archaea; phylum Halobacteriota; class Halobacteria; order Halobacteriales; family Haloferacaceae; genus JBDGTQ01. The sequence continues at coordinate 23,203 of JBDGTQ010000006.1, forward strand.
TATCGCGTCCGACGAGTCGACGCCGAGGCGTGTGAGTACCTCGTGTTCACCGACGTCACGGAGGAGCGAGGCCAGCTCAACAGGCTGGAGGCGTTGCACGAAGCCACCCGGGAGCTGATGAGCGCCGACGACGCCGAGGCGGTCGCCAAAATCGCCGCCCAGACGACGGAGAACGTTCTCGGGTTCCCGCTCAACAGCGTCCGATTCTACGAGTCCGACCCCGACCGGCTGGTTCCCGGTGCCGTCTCCGACGCGGTCGCAGAGCTCTCACCCGAGGGACGGCCGACCTACGAGCGCGGGGAGACGATACAGTGGCAAGCGCTCGACAGCAACGGGGTGCTCGTCTTTCAGGACGTCCGCGACATCGACGACGACGTCGATCGGACCGGCGACGGCAGCATCGTCATGGTGGGCCTCGGCGGCAGGGGGGTGCTCACGATGGGGACACAGGAGCACGGCGCCGTCTCGCCGACGGACGAACAGCTCGCGCGGGTGTTCGGCGCCAACGTCGAGGTCGCACTCGAACTCGTCGAGCGCACCGGCCAGCTCCGCGAGCAGAAGGCGCAGTTGACCCGTCAGAACGGACGGCTCAATCGCTTCGCGTCGGTTCTGAGTCACGACCTTCGGAACCCGCTGAACGTCGCGTCCGGGACCGTCGAGCTCGCGGCCGAGAGCGTCGCCGACGGCGACGCCACCGACCGCCTCGACACCGCCATCGCCGCGCTGGAGCGGATGGACTGCCTCATCGAGCAGACCCTGACGCTGGCCAGGGAGGGCAAGACGGTCGAGGAGCCCGAGCCGGTCGCGCTGGGCACCGTCGCCCGCGAGGCGTGGCGAACGGTCGACGCCCCGGAGGCGACGTTCACGCTGACGGCGGCGGCTGACGACCGGACGCTGGCGGGCGACCCCGAGCGGCTCCGCACTGTCTTCGAGAACTGCTTTCGCAACGCCGTCGAACACGGCGGCCCAGATATCACCGTGACGGTCGGGACGCTGGCCGAGGCGGCGGGGTTCTACGTCGCCGACGACGGCCCCGGGATTTCCGAAGACGTCGGCGACGAGGTGTTCGAGTTCGGCGTCTCGGGAGCGGACGACGGCACCGGCTTCGGGTTGGCGATCGTCGCCGAAATCGTCGACGCCCACGGATGGGACGTCACCGCCGCCGGCGACGAGGACGACGGCGCCCGATTCGAGATCCGGACCGGCTGACCGGCGCTTCCCGCGGTCGGGTCAAGACAAGGTCTCGACGGCCCGCCGGAGCGCGGCTTCCTCTTCGCCCAGCCCGTCGTAAGCCGCCTCGTACCGCGCCGCGAACCGGAGCGCACAGTCGACGGCGTCGGCCCGATCCGCGAACGTCTCGAGGCGCTCCTCGTAGACGAGGTCGTCCCTGTTGCCCCGGACGGCACCGGCGCGGTAGCGGTCGTCGTCGTGGGGCGAGGAGGTGCCGACGGGGATGACGTGGACGCCGATGTCGTGGCCCTCTCGGACGTACAGCGTCGGGTTCTGGGGCCGGTACTTGTCGACGATGGTGTCCGGGTTCCGGACCGTCCGCCAGCGTTCCGGGAGCGACGGGGACGCCCGCTCGCCGCCGTCGGCGCCCGGAGGCGGACGCTCGCGGTCGCTCACGGCTCCTCCGTCACCGCGGCGACGGTGTCGAGGTGGCCCGCGCCGTGATACGCCTGCGCGGAGGCGCCCTCGGCGGTCTCTCGGAGGTGCCTCCCAACCGCGGCGGCGTCGGCGTCGGGGTAGCGGTCGCCAACCAGCGCCGCCGCGGCGGCCACCTGCGGCGCCGCCATGCTCGTCCCGGCGAGCCAGCCGTAGCCGTCTGGGAGCGTGCTGAAGACGAGGTCGTAGAACCATCGCGCGTCGGAGTCGGCCGCCGACCGGTCGAGGTTGCCCCCGCCGGCGCTGAGGTCGATGGCCTCCTCGCCGTAGTTGGTGTAGGGAGCGGGGTCGGTCGGCGCCGCCCGGAGGTCGTCCATCGGGTCGTCGTCGCCGGCGTCGTCGTCCCACCGGAAGCCGATGGGGCCGGTCGCGCCGACGCTGAGCACGTTGTCGGCCTCGTTCGGGAGGCTGATGACCAGCCCGTCGGCGTCAAGGTTCGCCCCGTCGTTGCCCGCGGCGGCGACGAAGACGGTTCCCTGTCGATTTCCGTACGCCGCGGCCCGCTGGAGGAGGTCGAGCAGGAGCTGGACCTCGCTGTCGGCCAGCGGCAACGGATAGGCGCCGAGGCTCATGTTCGCGACGTCGGCCTCGACGTCGGCCGCGTACACCATGCCGGCCAGCACCGTGCCGAAGCTGGCGCCGCCGAACTCGGGGAACACCCGGCAGGCGACGAGTTCGGTCGCCGGAGCCGTCCCGACGACGCCGCGACCGCTTCGGTTCCCGGCGGCGACGATGCCGCTGACGTGGGTCCCGTGCAACCCCACGTCGGTGAAGTCGCCGCCGTCGTCGGTGAGGTTCCGGGAGAGCTCTTCGTTGACCGCGTGCCGGAGGTCCGGATGGCTCGGGGTGACGCCGGTGTCGATGACCGCGACCCGGGTACCCTCTCCCCGTGCGTGGTCGTGGGCCGTCTCCACCCGCTGGTAGCGCTTGTCCCACTGCAGGTCCGAGAGGGCGTCGACGGTGCTGGCGGGGGCAGTCAGCCGCCGGGCCGACACGGGAAGGTCGAGCGTCAGGGACACGTCCGGCGCGTGGCGGGCGTCGATGCCCTCGGGAGCGTCCGTCTCGACGACCGCGGCGTCGATAGCGCCGAGGTCGTGGACGACCCGATGGGCCGACAGCTCGGACGCCGACAGCGACCTCGTGTCGACCAGGTATCGGTCGCCGTCGCGCTCGGCGGCGACGACCTGCGGCCCGGCGGCCAGCCCTCCGAGCGTCGTTGCGATGCCTGCGAGTGCCGACCGTCGCGTGAACTGTCGTGGCACTACGCGGCGGTAGTAAACGAACACAATAATAGATAATGATATTAGCGCGGCGTATCGCGGGGGCGAGAGCGAACCGCCCCCACCGTAAAATTCATTATCTTTCGTCGCATACATTAGGATGCAGTCGGACGTCATGGGGACGCACCGGACGACCCGAGCGGGTTCGCTCCCACAGGACGGGCTCGCTCAGGTTGGAGGCAAAACCAAAGTCCCCGTAAGAGGGGGCACGAGGTGAACGCCTTGAAGGAGGACCGAAGCACGCCAGGACCGATCCAGCCGGCTGGACCGGTGGAAGGCCAACTACCGGACGCCGCGTAAGCGGTGTTCGGGAATCCGACTGCCGGCAAACGCTGGTGAAAATCCAGCTAAAGCCCGAAAGGGCAACGCCGGGCTCACCGGCTAATGCTGGGTGACGTCGGAAGAGCCGTACGGCGTGCGGAAAACGTCTCCCGTCCGGGTCCAAGCCGTGACGCCCGGCTCGTTCTCGGCCGTTCGGGTCCGCGTCGGCCGCGGGACCGCGGCTCTGCTCGTCTCCGCTCCGTCCAGCGGCCGCGACGCATTTCACTGCGCGGTCCGTACGTTAGGGTAGAGAAACCCGACCATGGAACTCACCAGACGCGGGCTTCTCGGCGCGCTCGGAATCGCCTCCGGCGGCGGCGCCGTCGGCGTCGTCGCCGGCAGGAACGGCCAGACCGCCGACCGCAGTCGCTCGGCCGACGACTGTGACTGCGGCCGGCATCGGGGCCGCCACCACGGGTCCGGAGACCGCCGGGGCCGCGGGGGCGCCCGTGAGTCGACTTGGGACGGCCACCACGACGGTCGCTCCGAGGCGGACGTCTCGCTCAGCGCCGGCGAGGCCGAGGCGGTCGCGACCGACGCCGTCGACGGCACGGTTCAGTTCGTCGAACTCGACCGCGAACACGGCGTGACCGTCTACGAGGTCGTCGTGGAGACGCCCGAGGGGACGACGAAACAGGTCTTCGTCGAGGCCGACGACGGGATCGTCATCGACGTCACTGATGCCGCCTGAATCCGTCGGGGCGGACACGAGCGACGCGGTCCACAAGGGTCAGACCTCGTCGGCAGCAACCGTTTTCCGACTGCTCGCCCCAAGCAACTCCAAAAATTCGTTCGGCCGCGTGTCGCTCCGCTGACGACGAGACGCCGGGTCAGTACTCCTCGCGGTGAAGTACCTCCTCGACGTCCCGACGAGGCAGGCGCTCCGGTTCGTCGCCGCCGCTGTGGCCGACGGCGACGAGCATCACCGGTACCTTGTCCTCGGGCACCCCGAGAAGATCGGCGACGCCCTCGTGGTCGAAGCCGATCATCGGCGTGGCGGTCAGTCCGCGGGCGTGCGCCGACAGCAGCAGGTTCTGAGCCGCCAGGCTCGGGTTCCGGACGGCGAAGTCCCGACCCATCCGCTCGCTGGCGTACATGTCGAGGGTCTGGCCCTTCATCTGATCGGCGGCCTCCTCGTCGACGCGGCCGGCTTCGACCCACTGCTCGAAGACGCGGTCGGCGGTCTCGGGCTCGCTGTGGCCGACGACGAGGATCGCCGTCCCGGCCTCACGGATGTGCTCCTGGCCGTACGCCAGGTCGACCAGCTCGTCGATGCGGTCGTCGTCCTGCACGGCGACGAACTCCCAGGGCTGGAGGTTGTACGACGACGGCGCGAGGGTGGCGTCCTCGACGAGCGCCGTCAGCGTCTCCTCACTCAACTCTGCCTCGGGGTCGAAGTTGTGCCCCGAACGACGCGTCCGAAGCGCCTCGATGGCCTCGGCGTACTCCCCCTCGATGTCGACCTCGATGTCTGGTTCGGAACTCATCTGACGAGACGGTACGTGGCGGAGCCTAAAGGCGATTTGCTAACCCTCGTGTCCGGTACTGACATCGGTGTTACTGGGTTGGCCGAGCCCGTCGAAAACTCCGGCGGACAGCTGTGGGGGTCTCTAACATGACACCTACTACGACGGCGGCGGAAGCAACGTCTTCACCCCAGCGAGAGCGCCCTGACGGGTCCAGTCGCCGCCGAGCGGGCGGCGTTCGACGACCGGCGTCTGCCACCCCGTCGGCGTCCTGTTCGCCCGGACGCGATACTGCGGCGCTTCCCCGCTGAACGGACACACCTCGATGCGGATGCCCGCCTGGTCGCGGTCGATTCGCGACGGGCGCCCGACGACGCGGTCGCCGTCGGCGAGCTCTAACGCGAGGTCGACGTCCTCGGAGACGTCGAACAGCGTCCGAATTAGCGGCCGCTCGGTCCCCGTCACGACCGACTCACCGGGCGCTCGGCCCGCCGGCCGCCGTCGGTCCCGTTCCAGGAACGACTGCGACCGCTGCCAGCACTCGGCGGTGGTCGCCGTTGCAGGCCGGTGCCGGCCGTCGAGCGACCCGGCTTGGCTTGGAGTGTCACACGGTCCCATGCTGGCGGACCGAATTATATCTTTACTTCGACTGCGTCGCTCGCCGCCTCGCTCGCTGCGGGCCGATACGCTGGACCGGCCCCGCCGTCCCCGGGAGCGGGGGCTTTCTGCGTTGCCGATGCGGAATCGGGGAGAACCGCTCTCTCATCCGAACGGTCCATCCGCGTCGGCCCTTACCGTTTTTATCCGGGTCGCCGTAGAAACCAGTATGTGCGACACGGGCGCGACTCGCCTCGGCACTCCCGGGGCGTCGAACGCGACGACGCTGCTGTTGCTCGGCAGCGGCGAACTCGGCAAGGAGCTACTCATCGAAGCCCAGCGCCTCGGCGTCGAAACCGTCGCCGTCGACCGTTACCCCGGCGCGCCGGCGATGCAGGTGGCTCATCGGTCCCACGTCATCGACATGACCGACCGCAAGGAGGTCCGCGACGCGGTCACCACGGAGACCCCGGACCTCATCGTCCCGGAAATCGAGGCCATCGCGACCGAGGAACTCCGCCGACTGGCTCAGGAGGGGTACGACGTGGTGCCGACCGCCGAGGCGACCCGACTGACGATGGACCGGGAGTGGATACGCGAGTTCGCGGCCGAGGAGGTGGGCGTCCCGACGAGCGACTACGAGTTCGCCGACAGCTACGAAGCCTACTGCGACGCCGTCGACGAGGTTGGACGACCGGTCGTCGTCAAGCCGACGATGTCCTCCTCGGGCAAGGGACAGACCGTCGTCCGCGAGGCCGAGGACGTCGACGACGCCTGGGAGGCGGCCCGCGAGGGGACGCGCTCGGACACCGGCCGGGTCATCGTCGAGGAGCTGGTCGACCTCGACTACGAGATCACGCTGCTGACGGTGCGCCACCGCGACGGGACGACCTTCTGCCCGCCGGTCGGCCACGAACAGGCCGGTGGCGACTATCGCGCGAGCTGGCAACCCCACCCGATGAGCGACGACGAGCGCGAGGCCGCCGAGGAGATGGCCGACGCCGTCACTGACGGTCTCGGCGGCTACGGCATCTTCGGTGTCGAGTTCTTCGTCAGCGACGGGGAGGTGCTGTTCAGCGAGCTATCACCGCGGCCCCACGACACCGGGCTGGTGACGCTCGGCACCCAGGCCGCGAGCCAGTTCGAACTCCATCTGCGCGCGATTCTGGGGTTCCCGGTGCCCGAGGTGACGGTGGACCGACCGGGTGCCAGCGTCGCGCTCGTCGCCGAGGAGCCGGTCGCTCAGCCGGCGTTCACCGGCCTCGACGACGCGCTCGCGGAGTCGGCCGGCCGGCTCCGACTGTTCGGCAAACCCGAGGCGTACGCCGGTCGGCGGATGGGCGTCGTCGTGGCGACCGGCGACGACGTGGCGGCGGCGCGGACCCAGGCCGAGACCGTCGCCGAGTCGATTCGGATCGTCGACGACGACGATGACCACGACGCCGACGACAGCGACGGAACGGACGCGGACACCGACGACGGGACCGACGCGGGCGCAGGCGACGAGTAGCAGGCGCTGCTGGGACGAGGTCGACCGGGCAACGACGGCGGAAAGCGGGGACCGTACGGCGTGGGGCGGCTCAGTCCTCGACAGCCTCGGCTTCGGCGGCACCGGCGTCGCGCTCTTCCTCCTCGTCGGAGCGGGCGGCGACGAGCGCCCCGCGGGTGACGCTGTACAGCGGCTCACTCGCGTGGGTCACGCCGCTGATGCTGAAGGGGATGTTCGCGTCCTCGATGTGGTCGCTGAACAGCTCCTTGAACCCGTCGGGGCTGGCCGTTCCGCCGGTGACGACGACCGGCACGTCGAGACCCTCTTCGACGTCCTCTTCGTCGACCTCCTGGACGAGCCTCTCGATGACGTAGTCGAGGAGGTTCTCGTAGTAAATGGACAGCGCGCCCTCGACGCCGCCGACGTCGGTCTGGAAGTCGAGTTCGAAGTCCTCCTCCTTGATAGATGTGACCTTGTCGACGGGCGTGCCCGTCGCCTGTGCGGCCTGTTCGTCGACCCAGTCGCCGCCGCGGGCGACGGAGAATTTCATCACCGGCACCGCGTAGTACGACAGGCAGACGTTCGTCATCCCGGCGCCGAAGGAGATGCCGAGCCCGGTGAAGGAGTTGTCGGCGAGTTCGGAGTAGATGACCGCCATCCCCTCGTTGATCGGTTCGGCGTCGTACCCCATGTCCGCGAGGAACGACTCCAGGGTCTTCTGATGGTACAGCGTCGAGAGGTCGCTGTCGATGGGGTCGGCGGGCGAGGAAAAGTACAGCCGCTCGTTGGGGTGGTCGGGCTCGCCGACGACCTGCTCGATGATGAGCTTCATCATCGGGATGGCCGACTGCTCGTCGCTGGAGAGGATGCCCCGCTGCATCGGACGGCGCGTCTCCTTGTTGAAGATGTTCGCGAAGTTCAGCGCGTCGTCGCCGACGACGTACACCTTGTCGTCCTTGCGGATGTGCAGGACGTCGCTCCGATTGAGCATCTGCTCGGCCATGTCGGAGTACTCGATTTCGACGAAGGAGTTGCGCTGTTGGACGAACACCGTCTCGCCGCCGTCTTGTTCGGAGGACAGGATGTTCATCGTGCCGACGTCTAAGCCAGTGGCCATACCCAACCCAGCGACTGCATACCAAATAAACCTACCTCCCACTTCTCAAATGTAGAACTTGGAGCGTCCAACAGATACTGCGCCGCGGTGCGTGCTCGGACAGGCGGTCGTCGCCGTCTCAGCTGAACCCGTCTCAGTCGAACAGTCGCCCGAGGAGCCGGTCGAGCGGGCCGTCGTCGTCGGCGACGTCCTCGACCTCGCCTTCGCGTTTCTGCTCTTTGAGCGCGTTGAGTGCCGCCGTCTGGTCGTCGACGCCCGACTCGGACGTTTCGACCTCGCTGTCGCCGCCCTTGAGCTGTCTGAGCCCCCGGACCTCGTCGTCGACGCCGCCGGGGTCGACCGTTCGCTCGGCCTCGATGTCGATTTCTCCGCTCGACTCGTCGGCGTAGTCCTGCGTGAACTCGAGGTCGCGGTGTTCCTCGCGCTCGACGCCGCCCCACGTCAGTTCCACGTCGGACATCGCCTCGTCGATGTCGGCCTCGACCTGTTCGTCGGTCACGGTCTCGCCGCCCACGCTCTCCTCGGCCGACTCCGGAACGGCCCCCGGAGGGACGGTCGTCTGTGCCCGTTCGACCCGGTGGGCAACGAGGGCGCTCCCGGTGACCGCGGTCACGACCGTCAGTCCGGCCGCGTACGCGCCGACGACGGCGAGCGTGTTGCGGGTGCCGAACTCGAACCACCGGTCGGGGTACGACAGCACGAACGCGACGGCCGCCGCGGCGGTCACGGCGACGCCGACGCCCGCCGCGGCCGTCATCCGCCGCTCGGTCGGGAGCAACACCACGATACCGAGCAGCGCCAGCGGCACCGACAGCATCCCGAGGAGGTAGCCGGGCTGGGCGAGCGCGAAGTACCCCGGCGTCCGGATGCCGTACTGAACCGCGCTGAAGAGAAACAGCGCGAGTCCGAGCACGGCGCAGGCGAGCCCGCCGAAGAACACGCCGAAGCCGACGTACACCTCGGTCTGGGTCTCCGGCTCGCCGATGTAACGCTCGTACAGCCCGAACAACGGGTCGTCGGGGCGGTTGGTGTCTGTCTCAGCCATTGACGCCACGTACTCCCCCGGCCACTATCATAGTTTGGCCGCCCCACCGCCGCGGCGAGGGCGTTTGTGCCACCCGGCCGTGAGCGCGGTGAGGAGCCACCTACGACGGGCGATTCAGCCTCCGGCTCCGCTCTCTTCTTCGGTCCCGGGTGCGGGTTCGCTCTCGCTCTCGCCGTCGCTGGCGCCTGCGCGGTCGTCGTCGGCTCGCTCCTGGTCCAGCTCGCGGAGCTGTTCGACGGGGTCGTCGTCGGCGCTCGTGCGCACCTTCTTGACGTTGCCCGGGTCCAGACGCTGGTCGTCGTCGGCCTCGGTCGCGTCCGTCTCTGAGGCCGACGACGCTTTCGTTTCGCCGCCTTCGGTGGACTCGTCGTCGCCGCCGAACAGCCAGTCGCGGAGCGTATCGAGCAGGCTCATCGGTAGTTCCTGAAGAGGATAGCTTTGATGTCGTCACGCGTCCGGGCGGACTCGACGCCCCCGTCGGGCAGGTCGACCTCGTACGGCTCCTCGCCGTCGCCCTCGCGCCACTTGTCGTCGTGGGTTTCGAGCAGGTCGAACACGCCGCCGTCGTCCTCGTCGTCCCCGTCGTCGGCGACTTCCTCCTCTGTATCACCGTCGTCGCCTTCGTCGTCGCCGGCCGACGAGGCGGGTTCTTCGCCCCCGGTGTCGACGTCGTCGTCGAGGAGCACCGCGTCGTCAGCGGCTTCCGAGAGGTCGAGCAGGTACTCCATCGCGTCGGTCGGGCTGACGGAGGCGTACGGTCCGGCCTGGGTCGCGGCCAGTTCCGCTCGGAGTTCCGCGAACCGCTCGTGTTGCTCGTCGGTGACGCTGATGTCTGGCATGGGACGTCGTACACCCCCGACGTACAAAACTCCGACCACGGTTTCGGCTCCCGTTCAGACGAGCGCGCAGCTCTCCCCGGCTGCGCCCTCGCGAGGTGAAACGCTCCCGGTCGACCTACTGCTCGGCCGGGTTCCCCTCGCGGGCGTCCCGTTCGGAGTCACCGGTGTCGTCGCCGTCGTCGGTCCTCCCCGCGTCGGGGTGCTCGTCGTCCGCCTGATCGGACTCCCCGGGTTCGTCATCGCTCGACGGGTCGGCCTCATCGGCCTCGTCGCTCGGCGTGGCCTCCCCGTCGGCTTCGTCCGCTCCCGGTTGGCCATCCTCGTCTTCGCCGTCCGCGGCGTCGTCGCCCGAGGGGTCGGCATCGTCGGCGTCAGCAGCGTCATCAGCGCCGTCGGTGTCGTCACCATCGCGGCGGTCGTCGCTCGCCGCCTCGGAATCCTCGACGTCCGGAGGTTCGCCCCCGTCGCCGGCCGGGCTCGAGGCCGACCGGTCGCGAAACCGCGAGAGCGCGGCGTCCCAGGACTCGACGCCGTCGGGCTCGGAGTGGTGGTCGACCGCCACGCCGACGTACTCGCAGTCCGTGCACGAGCGTGACACCGCGTCGCCCAGCCGGTACACGGTCAACTCTGCGTGACACCTGGGACACACCATACCCTGAGTAGAGAGCGGGTCCTAAAAGAGATGACCCAACTGGTCGGCAGATAGACACGTCTGCGACTGACGTCGCCGACCGGGGTGGCTTAAACGTCCAACCCATGTAGGCGGCAGCCTTCTGCCGGACGACCGTGAGGCGTGAAGTGTGAACGCGACCGATGGTTTCAGATGATTCCACTCGTGACAGTGACGGAGCGGGACCCCTCGACGGCCTCCGCGTCGTCTCGTTTGCGGGGATGATAAGCGGCGGCTTCGCGGCCGCACAGCTCGCCGACTTCGGCGCCGATGTCGTCAAGGTCGAACACCCCGACCACGACGACCCCATCCGGGAGTGGCCGCCGTACGAAGACGGCGTGTCGCTGTGGTGGAAGTCGCTGGGGCGCAACGCCCGTTGTGTCACGCTCGACCTCAACGACGAGGACGGCCGCCACCTCGCGCTGGACCTCGTGGGGGGCGCCGACGTCGTGTTAGAGAACTTCCGGCCGGGAACCCTCGAACGGTGGGACCTCGGCCCGGAGACGCTGATGACCGCCAACCCCGAGGTGGTGGTCGTCAGACTCTCCGGGTACGGACAGACCGGCCCACGGTCGGACGAACCCGGCTTCGGAACCGTCGCCGAAGGGCTGTCGGGTTGGGCACAGGTCAACGGCTTCCCAGACAGCGAACCGCTGCTCCCTCCGATCAGCCTGGCGGACCTGACGGCGGCGCAGTTTGCCGTCCACGGCGCGATGTTCGCGCTGTACGAACGCGAGCTGAGCAACGGCGGCAGCGGCGAGGGCCAGGTCGTCGACGTGAGCCTCTTCGAGCCACTGTTCCGGCTGTTCGTCGGCGATGTCGAGGCGCACGACCGACTGGGGAAGGTGCCCGAACGAACCGGCAACCGGCACCCGAACGCGGCTCCACGAAACGTCTACGAGACCGCCGACGGTCACGTCACGCTGTCTGCGTCCTCACAGTCCATCTTCGAGAACGTTCTCGACGCAATCGGCAGACCGGAGCTGGCCGACGAGCCGCGCTTCGAGACCAACGAGAAGCGCGTCGAACACGCCGCGGAGCTCGACGCGATGATCGAGGCCTGGACCTGCGAGCGGAGCACCGACACCGTCATCACCGAAATGAAAGCGGCCGACGCCATCGTCGGCCCGGTGTACGACATGGCGGACATCCGCGACGACGACCACTACCGGGCCCGGGAGGCAATCGTCGAGATGGACGACGAGGAGTTGGGGTCGGTCGAAACTCAAGGACCAGTGCCCACCTTCTCGCGGACGCCCGGGACGGTCGACCACGCCGGCCCCGCGAAGGGCAAACACAACGAGACTGTCTATCTCGAAGAGCTCGGCCTCGACGCGGCGGAGTATGAGCGCCTCCGCGAAGAGGGTGTCATTTGATGCGTCTGAAAGACGTGACGCTCAGGGAGGGCGACCAGCTCCCGGGGCGGTCGTTCTCCGTCGAGCAGAAGGTAGCGGCGGGGCAGGCTCTGGACCGCCTCGGCGTCGAGTACATTCAGGCGGGCTTTCCCGTCACCGGCACCACCGACCGGGAGGCCATCACGGAGTTGGCAGCAACGACCGATGCCGAAGTGGTCGGCCTCGCCAGGGCCGTCAAGGGAGACATCGAAGCCGCCGTCGACGCCGAGGCCGACGTGGTCGAAATTATCGCCTCGCTGTCCGACGACCACCTCGAACACGTCGTCGGCATGTCGGCCGAGGAGATGTTCGACCGCCTCACCGACGCGGTCGTCCTCGCTAGAGACTGCGGTCTCACCCCGCACGTGAGCGTTGTTGACGCCTTCCGAACCGACGAACGCCGTCTCGTCGGCGTATTCGAGCGATGTCCGGACGTGCCGGCCGTCACGCTCGCTGACACGGTCGGAGCGCGGGTCCCGTCGTCGGTGCGGTCGCTTCTAACCGACATCGGCGCGACGGTCGACCTCTCACGGGCGGGGGTCCACTTCCACGACGACCTTGGCGTCGCAACAGCCAACGCCCTCGCCGCGATGGACGTCGGCGTGTCCTCGGTCGACGTGAGCGTCTGCTCCCTCGGCGAGCGGGCCGGCAACACCGCCCTCGAAGCCTTAGTCGTCGCCGACGCGACCGACGGCGACGGAGCGCTATCGGTCGCCACCGACGAGCTCATGCCAGTCTGTCGGGAGGTGCTGTCGGAACTAGATGAGACGATCGACCCCCGGCGGCCGGTCCTCGGCGACGCGGTGACCACCCACGAGTCGGGCATCCACACCGCGGCGATGCTGGACGACCCCGGCGTGTTCGAGCCGTTCGACCCCGCAGCGTTCGGCGGCCGGCGTCGACTGCTGTTCGGCGAGGGCACCGGTCGCGGCGGAGCGCGGAAGCTGTTGGCACGGGCCGATGTCGAGCCGACCGACGAGCGGGTGACGACGTTGCTCGACGCTCTCACAGAGGAGGGCCCGGTCGAAACCGAGGACGCGGTCGCGCTGGCGCGGCGGACGTTTTCCGGGGGATGACGTCACGTTCGTGTCGGGCGATTGTGGCCGGAGCGAACTCGCCGGCCGGCGGCGGTGCGATATTTGCCGAGACCCGCCCACATTCATGCTCGACTGTGACATATAGAGTCGAATCTGAGGAGTGTGACCGTGTTACAGGCCAAGCTTCACATCCAGTACGATCACGAATGCATCCTCACGCGCATCGCCGAGGAACTCGGTGGCTGCGTCGATATCGAGGTCGAGGAGATGCACGACAACGAGGTGACGCTCACGCTGGACGCGAGCGACGCCGACGACATCGACCGGTGTCATCGGATGCTCCGCGACGGCGAGAGGATTCGCAGCGTCGAGCGCCTCGACGGCGAAAGTTTCCTCATTTCGAAACCCTCCTGCGGGGCCTACGCCGCCATCTACCGCAACGACGGCATCCTCTGGCGGCGCAACCACGTCTCGAACACCCAGCGGGTGTACAACGTGCTCGTCTTCCACCGCGACAGCCTCAAGGACATCATCTCGGATTTCAGAGACCACGGGACGGTCACGCTCGGTCAGCTCAAGGAGGTCGACCGCTCGACGTCGGTTGGCTCCATCTCGGAGGCGACGGGCATCGAGGAACTCACCTCACGCCAGCGGGAGATACTACAGCACGCCCGCGAACAGGGGTACTTCGACTGGCCTCGGGAGAGCAACTGCGAGGAGATGGCCGAGACTCTCGGCATCACGCGGGCGACGTTCCTCGAACACCTCAGAAAGGCAGAGGCCAAGCTGGTGTCGGGAGCGCTCGACGAGCGGACGTCGACCTCCGTCGCCGACTGAGTGGCCGAGAGCGCGATCCGACGGCGATGGACTCGCTCCGACAACGGCGTCGTCGTCGAAGTTTCGAACCCTCACAGCGCCGCGGGGGCGACGATGTTTGAGGAGGACTTCGCCGCGACGGTCGAGGAGAGCCTCGGGTTCTATCCCTCGTACATCGCCGCCGTCTCTGAGTATCCCGCTTACCGGTCGCTGCTGTGGCGTGAGACGCAGCGGGTCGTCACGGCCCCGTGGGCCGGCGACGCGGCCGCCGAGCTGGCGAGGGCGGCACAGTCGTCCGTCGACGCGGCCGTTCCGGACGAGCGACTCCCCGACGTCTCGCGCGTGAGCGCAGACGAGGCGGCGCTCGACTCGACGGTCAGGTTCTTTTCGTTCGTGGTGTTCCGGCTCGGGCTAGGCATCACCGCCTGTCGATACGCCCTCGATGGCCCGGAGACGCTCCGCGCTCACCGCCGTGCGCTCCCGGAGACAGAATCGACTCTGGGGGCTCGCATCGAGCGCGGCGTCGAATCGACGCCGTCGCTCGACTTCGCCGTCTCACTCGTACACCCGTCCGAGGCAGACGACGTCGTCACCGCGGCGTACGATCGCGTTTTAACCGAGCTCAAGACGCCGAACGTGAACAACATCTTTCGTGCGCTTGCGGCGTCGCCGGCGACGCTGTCGACCGTCGTCGACGCACAGGTCGCGCTGTACGACGCCGTCGAGTCGCGAGCGGCGTTCGAGCGACGACTGCGCGGGTGGTACGCGACGGTGTTGGCCGCCAACGACGCTCCGGCAAACCACAGAGCTGCCCTCCGGGCCGAGGGGTACGGCCGCGAAGACGTTGACGCGGTCGCAGCGACGGTCCGAGCCTACCACGAGAACCTCCCCACGCTCGTGACGACGCTGCTGCTCGCGCGGCAGCTCACCGCCCACGACGACCCGTCGTCGAAACCGAACGAACAGCAGTGAGAGCGGGTCTGGACGTCGGCGCTGTGGTCACCGTCGATACCGAAAGCGAGGGCAGAAGACAGCGTAGTTGGCTGACGGGGACGGTTCCGGAGACAGAAGCGAGAGAGACAGGAAAGCGACGTCGATTCGGATGACGCCGTCTCCGTGGCTCTCACATCCGCATCTCGGCGCCGTCGGCATCGTCGGCGCCGACGTAACGTTCGACCGCGAAAGAGACCAGGTTCACAGCCGTCGCGACCCCGACGAGGACGACGATGACCGCCAGCATGCGGGCGACCTGCGAGCCGACCATGAACTCGACGAGCGTGTAGCCGAGTCCGGACCGGGCCGCGAACATCTCTCCGAGGACGACCCCCAGGAAGGTGAGATTGAACCCCAGCCGGAGCCCGATGACCAACCCCGGAAGGATGGAGGGGACGACGATTTCGCGGAACGTCTGCAGGCGTGTTAGCCGCAGCGACCGGGCGACCTGCAGGTGTTCTTCACGGATTGACTCCATCGCGCTCATCGTCAGTATTGCGACCGGGAAGACCCCGTGGAACCAGCCGAAGGCGATTTTCGAGTCCATCCCCAGCTGGAAGACGAACAAGAACAGCGGAAACAGCGTCACCTTGGGGATGGAGTACACCCCGAGCAACACCGGCTCGAAGACATCGTTCCAGAACTCGTTACTCCCCAGGGCGACTCCGATCCACACCCCAGCAACGACGACAAGACCGTAGGCGACAGCCAGTTCCGTCATCGTCCGGGCGAGATTCGGCACCAACCATCCCTGCTGGACGCCGCCGACGAGCTCAGCGGCCGTCTCGGCTGGCGTCGCCAGCGCGAACTCGCCGACGGCGACCGCAAGCGCGTGCCAGCCGACGACGAGAGCGACCGGGACGAGCAGTCGGCCGAGGGTGACGACGTCGATATCTCCGTTCAGTCGGGTCTTGAGCACCGATTCCGTGCTCATGAGCGGACCCTCCGATAGAGCCGCGACTCCACTGTGCTCAACAGCGCGTTCACGCCGAGGGCGAGCAGGATGACCAGCAGCATCGCGGCGTACATCGTCTGGACGTCGAAGTTGTTGTAGCTGTAGGAGATGAGCCACCCCAGGCCGTTCTCGGCGAGGATGAACTCGCTGGCGATTGTGCCGATGAGCGCGTAGATGAACCCTAGCTTGAGCCCGGTGAACACGTACGGCGCCGCGGCCGGCAGGTAGACGTGCTGTATGAGCTGACGCTGTGAGAGGTTCATGTCCCGCCCCGCCTGAACGTACACCTCCGGGACCTCCTCGAGGCCGGAGGCGGTGTTGGTGACAACGATGACCACGCTGAAGCCGAACGCGATGAGCAGTATCGGCAGGATGCCGAGCCCGACCAGCGAGATGAGCAACGGGTAGAACGCGAAGAACGGAACCGCGTAGTAGATGAGCAGGTACGGGTCGAGTACGCGCTTGAACAGCTCGTAGCGCCAGATGAACACCCCCGCCGGCGCTCCCGTCGCGACCGCGAGGAAGAACGCGCCGAAGACCGCCGAGAACGTCTGGACGACGTGCGAGCCCAACGAGCCGGCGGCAAACATCGACAGCAGCTTCGAAACCATCACCGACAGCGGCAACAGCGTGGTCGAGCCGACGAGACCAAGCTTCGGCGCGAACTCGACGACTCCGAGGATACCTCCGACGATGACCCCTTGACCGATGCGGACCTTCTGCTGGCGAGTGAGCCGACCGAACGGGCCGGTTGCCTGGCTCATGATTCCTGTGATGACTGCTGTGGCGTCGCTTCCCCGTTCTCGTCGGTTTCGGGGCGACGGTCCCGCTGAGGGCCGGTTTGGTCCTCGCTCTCGCTCGTGCTTCGGGCTTCGCTCTGGTTCTGGTTTTGGTTCATACCCGCCAGACTCTCGTCTTTCAGAACCGTCCAGAGGCGCTGAACGAGGTCGTTGAACTCGCCGGTCGACATCGTGCTGTCGTCGCGCGGGCGTGGAATCTCGTTGTCGACGGTCGTGGTGAACCGTCCGGGGCGGCTGCTCATCACGGCGATACGGTCCGAGAGCTGGACTGCCTCGGTGATGTTGTGAGTAACGAACAGGATCGTTGCCCCCGTCTCCCGCCAGATGCGCAGCAGCTCTTCGCCGAGGATGAGCCGGGTTTGCTCGTCGAGCTTCCCGAAGGGCTCGTCCATGAGGATGACATCCGGGTCCATCACCAGCGTCCGTGCGATGGCGACTCGCTGGTTCATCCCGCCGGACAGCTCCGTCGGGTTGGCGTCTTCGAAGCCGGACAGTCCGACGAGGTCGATCATCTCCTTGGCGCGCTCTTCACGCTCGGCTTGCCCCACGCCGTTCATCCGCAATCCGAAGGCGACGTTCTCGATGACGGACATCCAGGGGAACGTGCTGTGGTCTTGAAACACCATCCCGATGCGCGGGTGCGGCTCCGTGATCGCCTCGCCGTCGAGGTGTATCTCGCCGCCGGTCGGCTCGACGAGACCGCCGATGAGTTCGAAGAGGGTGCTCTTGCCACACCCCGTCGGCCCGATGATGGAGACGAACTCCCCTTCCTCGACGCTGAGATCGATGCCCTCCAGGGCGGTGATGGTACTTTTGCTCTCGTTTCCGAGGCCGTACACCTTGTCGACGTCGGAGATGTCGAGCATCGCCATCAGACTGAGTCGATATCGATCCGCTTCGATTCGGGGAGGAACGACTGATCGACGATTTTCTCCCACTCTATCTCGCGGTCGATGAGGTCGATGTTCTTCATCCCCTCCTCGAGTTTGGCGAGGCCCTCTGGGCTGAACTCGTTGGTCGTGTAGTACCGCTCGGGCTCGACGTTCTTGATGGCTCGTTGCATCACGTCGGCGCTGTAGCCGTCGTTGAACGACGCGTATATTTCGGCGGCTTCGGCCGGGTTCTCCCGGACGAACTCCACGCCGCGACGACGAGCCCGCAGGTAGCTGCGGACGACGTCGGGCTGGTTCTCGAGGATGTCCGGCCCGGCGATGACCACCGTCTGTTGGAACGTGTCCATGTGGTCCTTTGCCCAGAAGACGGTGTCCCACTTCTCCGAGCCGGACTGCTGTTTCGAGTACACCGGGTCGAGGTTGGCCGCGGCGGCGATGTCGCCTTCCTCCAGCGCGGTGAATCCCTCACTGAGCCCGCCCATCGCGCGGAACTCGACGTCGTCGACGCTGATGCCGTCGGCGTTGCGGACCGAGAACGCCGAGGTGTTCTGGGTTACCGACCCGGCGCTGGTGTAGCCGACGGTCTTCCCCGCGAGATCGGTGATTGAAGAGATGTCGGAGTCGGACCTCGTCACCCAGTTTATCGTCCCGGGGGAGTTCGTAGAGCCGGCGATGATGCTCAGCGGCGCCCCGGCGTAGTACCCTTTCACCGCTGCCGTCGTCGACACCTCGCCGAAGGGGAGTCCACCGGTGACGACGTTTCGAACGGTGGTGCCGCCGCCGCTGCTGCCGACGAACTTCTCGATGTCGATGCCCTCCTCCTCGAAGAAACCCTGCTCACTGGCCACCGCGTACGGGGGTGCGTACAGCAACAGCGGCTAGTGGGTTACTGTCGCCTCCGCAGTGAACGGCCCGTCGTTTTCGGCCGTCTGAGCCGCCGTTCCGTCGCCGGACTCCGAGCCGCCGGACCCGCCGAGACAGCCTGCGACCAGCCCTGCACCGCCAAGTGACGCCGTCCCCGCGATGAATCCCCGTCGTGACGCGCCGTATCCGTCGTCTGCGTTTTCCTCATGTGTCATGGTTTCACATCCGGTAACGTCGAACGTGACGCATAAGGGTTCCCCCAACTCAGATTGGTCCTTTATAAACCGTAACTGTGCGGGCCCCTTCCGACAGGCCGCTGAGCCGCGGGGACCCGTCGGTTCCTGCCGGTGTGATATCAGAGATCGAACTCGTTCGGCCGCGGTCGTTTCGGCCCGCACCCCAGCGACGTTGCCCGCCACTCCGCCGCCAACGTCACCGAAACTGCATCCCGCCGTTGACGTTGACGACCTCGCCCTGCACGTAGTCGTTTTCGAGGAGGTACGCCACCGTATGCGCGACCGCCTCGGGGTCGCAGGCGTACTGCGGCAAGTGGGTGTCGACGTTCTCGTGGCCGCGGAACTCGGTCGCTTCGAGGTGGGCGAGAATCTCGTCGTTCATCTCCGTCTCCGCCGGGCCGGGGGCGACGGCGTTGACCTGGACGCCCTCGCCGCCGTACTCGCGGGCCAGCGCCCGCGCCAACCCGTGGAGTCCGGCCTTGCTCGCCGCGTAGCCGGCGTCGACCGTCCCGGCGGTGCCGCCGATGCTGGAGACGAACACCACGTCGCCGCCGGGTTCGAGGTGGGGCAGCGCCGCCCGGGTGACGTAGAACGCGCCGGTGAGGTTGGTCCCGAGCACGCGGTCCCACTGCTCGTCGTCGATGTCGGTCGCGAGGTTCGGGTCGACGACGCCGGCGTTGTTGACGACCGCGTCGAGACCGCCGAGCTCCTCGACCACCGTCGACACCATCTCCCCGACGGCCGCCGAGTCGCTGACGTCAGCGCCGACGGCGACCGCGTCGCCGCCCCGTTCCCTGACCGCCTCGGCGACGTCGGCGGCCGCGGCCTCGGACGTTCGATAGTTGACGGCGACGTCGTGGTCGCCGCCGAGTGAGAGTGCGATGGAGCGGCCGACGCCTCTGCTCGCGCCGGTGACGAGGATTCGCATATAACGAGGTTGTAGTACTAAGTGATCAATTCCGCGGATGCGGTCGACGGGAGACTCCCTGCCGATAGGTTCGTCGTCCGCCTCTCGGCCTCAGAGCCGGTAGACGACCGCCTCGTACGGCCGCAGCTCTCGGCCCGCGGGATTCCGTGGCGGGTCGTCGGTGTTGGCGTACAGCACCGCGGGGTCGGCGACGTCGACGCCCTCGGCGTCGAACGCCGCCGCCTCGGCGGACCAGTTGAGCACGACGAGTGCGGTCACCTCGCCCAGCGTCCGCGTGTAGGCGTAAATCTGCTCGTCGTCGGGACACAGCAGGTCGTAGCTCCCGTACACGAACACGTCGTGTCGCTGGCGGAGTTCGACGAGCCGCCGGTACTGGTTCAGCACCGAGGCGGGGTCGGCCTCCTGGGCGGCGACGTTGACCTCGGTGTACTCGCGGTTGAGCTTCAGCCACGGTTCGCCGTCGGTGAAGCCGGCGCCGTCGTCGGCGTCCCACTGCATCGGCGTCCGGGCGTGGTCCCGGCTGTGGTGGTTGACGAGGTCGCGGACGTCATCGTAGGAGTCGACGGTCCCCTCCGCGAGCGACTGCTCGACGCGCCCGACGGTCTGTGGGTCGTCGAGTTCGTCGAGGCTCTCGAAGTCGGCGTTCGTCATTCCGATTTCCGCCCCCTGGTAGACGTACGGCGTCCCGCGCATCGTCAGCAGGAAGGCACCGATGAGCGACGCCGACCGGCGGTGGTGCGCCTCGTCGCCGAAGCGAGACACCAGCCGCGGCTGGTCGTGGTTGCCGAGGAACAGCGCGTCCCAGCCACAGCCCTCGAGCGCCGCCTGTCGCTCGGTCACGGCCTCCTTGAGGTCGGTTAGCTCCCACTCGCCGACCGACTCCGGGTCCCAGCCGCCGTCGACCGACAGGTGGTCGAACTGGAAGATCATGTCCAGAGCGACGTCGTCGTCCGACAGGTAGTCCGTCGCCTGGTCGGTGGTGGTGTTGCCCATCTCGGCGACCGTGGTGATGTCGTGGTTCGAGAGCACGTCCGCGGACAGCTCCGCGAGGTACTCCGAGAGCCGCGGACCGTGGCTGTAGTGGTCGAGCCCCGTGGTCGCGGCGTCCGGGTCGCCGTCGGGAAGCCCGTCTGGCTTGGACATGTGCGAGACCGCGTCCATCCGGAAGCCGTCGATGCCGCGGTCCAGCCACCACGCGACGACCGCTTTCATCTCTCGGCGGACGGCCGGGTTCCGCCAGTTGAGGTCGGGCTGGTGCTCGTCGAAGAGGTGGAGGTACCACTGCCCGCGGGCGTCGTCGTAGCTCCAGGCCGGGCCACCGAAGATGGACTCCCAGTTGTTGGGGGCGACCTCGTCGGTGGGACCGTCGGCCGTCTCGTAGTCCGCGTCGGCGGCCGG
This sequence comes from Halolamina sp., assembly GCA_042216705.1. Lineage (GTDB taxonomy): Archaea > Halobacteriota > Halobacteria > Halobacteriales > Haloferacaceae > JBDGTQ01. The sequence goes on from JBDGTQ010000006.1 coordinate 44,006, forward strand.
GCAGCCCTCGCGCCAGTAGTAGTAGTTTGCGTACGCCCCCTCCTCGCGCCGGGACCGCTGGAACCACTCGTGCTCGCTGGAGGTGTGGTTGAGCACGAGGTCCATGATGAGGCGGATGTCGCGGTCGTGAAGCTCGGCGAGCAGCCGCTCCCAGTCGTCCATGTCCCCGAACTCGTCCATGATGGCGCGGTAATCGCGGATGTCGTAGCCGTTGTCCTCGTTGGGCGAGTCGTACACCGGACAGAGCCAGACGAGGTCGACGCCCAGCGAGTCGACGTAGTCGACCCGGTCGATGACGCCCTGGATGTCGCCGACGCCGTCGCCGTCGCTGTCGGCGAAGCTCCGCGGATATATCTGGTACACGACCGCTTCCTTCCACCACTGTCGCTCCGCGCCAGCGACGGCCGCGTGACTCATCGGCGGCCACCGCCGCGTCGGTTGCGTCCGCCGGTCGTCGCCCGTGGTCGGTTTATCGGTCTCCTCTCGCATTTCGCCTCGCGTCTGGTCGGTCGCGTGGTCGTCTGTGGCTGGGGTGTTCGGTGCTGTGTCATTGTTGGCTCCGTCGGCGGCGGCGTGCAGGCACTGACCGGCTGCCCTCGTCCGCGAAGGACGACGGCCGTCCCCTACTTTAAAAACGCGAAAATCCTGAAGAAGCGCTTCTACCCGAATTTTTATTATGCGGGTGTTCAACACAGTAGACGAACATGCCGAATAATAATACTGGTTCAGACGGTCGTTCGCCGCTGTCACGGCGTCGTTACGTGAGTGCCCTCGGTGCAGCCGGAATCGCCGGACTCGCAGGTTGTGGCGGCCAGCAGGCCACGTCAGGAGAGAGCACGAGCGAAGCCGACGAAACCGGCACGCCGACGGCCACCGCGACGGAGGTCGACGTCAGCAGCGACACCCAGCGGAAGATTCAGGAGCTCGCCTACGTTACCAACCAAACTCTGCCGGTGTTGCCGCTGCAGGAGAAGCTGGCGCAGTCGTTCCAGACGACCGACGACTGGAACGTCCCCGACGCCAACAGCGACGCGACCCAGGTGTACTGGCCGACCGAGTGGCTGCCCCGGTCGGGAGACTGGACCGCCGCCGAGGGGTCCGACGACGACCGACTGACGCTCGCGCAGTGGGCCGTGCCGGCGGACTCGCAGTACAACACCTGGAACGGCCAGAACTTCGGGGAGGCCCACCGGTTGCTGTTCGATCGCTTCATGAAGTACAACCTCGCGACCCAGGAGTACTCGGGGTACGCGATTCAGGAGTGGTCCGTCGACGGCGAGACGGTGACGCTGACCCTCCGCGAGGGGATGACCTGGCACAACGGCGACGACGTCACCGCGACCGACGTCGCCAACCAGATCAAACTCGACATCTACAACGGCGGCAGCCTCGGCGATTTCGTCGCGCCGGAGGACATGGGTGCCGTCTCCGACCGCGTCGTCGCGGTCGACGACGCCACCGTCGAACTCACGCTGGCCAGGTCGGCCAACGAGACGGTGTTGCTGTCGTACCTGCAGCCGAAGTTCCTCGTCGCCCACGACGGCACGTACGGGGAGTTCGTCGCGGCGCTCGACGAGGCGTCCACCGAGGACGAGCGATCGCAGGCGCTCAGTGACCTGACCAGCTACACCAAGCCCGAGCCTGTCGGGTCCGGACCGTTCCAGTTCGAGGACGCCGACAGCCAGCGGACGCTGCTGCGGAAGTTCGAGAGCCACCCGGACGCGGACAACGTCAACTTTCCCGAAGCTGAGTACCTCTACAAGCCCCAGAACCAGGGCCGCTGGAACTCCCTCATCAACGAGGAGACCGACGGCTCGGCGACGCTGTTCATGCCCAAAAACCGGCTCGACCAGCTGCCGGACTCCGTGCAGGTCAGTCTCATCCCGCGTCACTGGGGGCTCGGCCTCGTGTTCAACTTCGAGAAAGAGCCCGTCGACGACCGGCGCGTCCGCAAGGCCATCGCTCACGTCGTCAACCGCGAGAACGTCGCCGCCAACTCCGGGGCCGGCACCGACTCCAAGGTGGCAGTCAGCTACCCGAGCGGGCTCACCGGCGAGTTCAACGACCAGGTCCAGGGCGCGTGGCTCGACGGCGTCGTCGACGAGTTCGACACCTACGGCCGCGCCAGCTCCCAGACCGAGCAGGCCGCCGAGCTGCTTCGAGACGCCGGGTACACGAAAGAAGACGGCACCTGGACGAAAGACGGTGAGCCGCTGACGATTCCGATCAAGGGACCGTCGGGCTTCTCCGACTGGGTCGCCGGCGCCAACACCGTCGTCGCCCAGCTCAAGGACTTCGGCATCGACGCCGAGTCCGTCATGCAGGACACCTCGACGTACTGGGGACGGGACTACTCCAACGGCAACTTCGTCGTCGGCCTGCAGGGGTGGGCGAGCTACGACCAGTCGTATCCGTACTTCCACTTCGACTGGCTGTTCAACAGCTGGGACGCCGCCAACGCCTGGCACATCCCCGAGGAGTTCGAGGCGCCGATGCTGTACGAGGAAGAGCGCGACGGCGAGATGGTCACGCCCTCGCGGCTCGTGTCCGAACTGTCGACGACGAGTCAGTAGGTGTCAAGGCGATGAACTACGTCCTGAGACGAATCGGACAGTCGGTGTTCACCGTCGTTGTCGTCGTTTCGGCGAGTTTCGGCCTCGTCCGACTGCTCCCCGGTGGCCCGCTGGACTACCTGCGCGCACAGGCGATTCGACAGGGCGGAAACAGCCTCTCGACGGCCGAGGTCAACGCCCGAATCGCCGCCCAGACCAACATCGCCGTGAACGAGCCGATTTACGTCCAGTACGTCGAGTACATGGCCGCGATGCTACGGGGCGACTTCGGGCAGTCGGTCTGGTACGGGGAGCCGGTCATGTCCATCATCGGCCCGGCCATCCCCTGGACCGTGTTCCTGACTGCGTCGGCGCTGTTCCTCGCGTTCACCGTCGGCGTCTCCCTCGGGGCGTTCATGGCCTACGGGGAAGGGTCGACGTTCGACGTCGCCAGCACGGGCGTCGGGCTCGTGCTGAACTCGACGCCGGGGTACGTCGTCGCGCTGCTGGCCGTCTCATACCTTGGCTACCGGACGGGGCTGTTCCCCACCGGCGGCCGCTACGCGTCGTCGCTGACCCAGGGATTCAACCTCTCGTTCCTCGCGAGCGTCCTCTATCACGGGACGCTGCCCATCGCCTCGATGGCGCTGGTCGGCTTCGGCGGCTGGGCGCTCTCGATGCGGGGCAACAGCATCCGCGTCCTCGGGGAGGATTACCTCCGCGTGGCACGCCTCCGCGGGCTCTCGACGCGGCGCATCGCGCTGCGGTACGTCGCCCGCAACGCAATCCTGCCGATGTACACCGGTCTGATGATAGCCATCGGCACCGTCTTCGGCGGCGCGGTCATCATCGAGAACATCTTCGCCTATCCGGGCGTCGGCTTCTACCTGATTCAGGCCATCAGCGCCCGCGACTACCCGCTGATGATGGGCGGGTTCATCATCATCACGGTCGCCATGGTGGCCGGCATCACCGTCGCGGACCTGACGTACGGGTGGCTCGACCCGCGGGCCGGAGGGGGTGGATCGCGTGAGTCCTACTGACGACGACGTCGACGACCCTACGTCGGGACGCGACGACGGCGAGACCGACCCGGTGACGGCCGCCCTCGGCGCCGACCGAGAGCGGTTCGTCGGCGACGACAGCGACGACGCCGATGACGACCGCCCCGAGCGAAGCGCCATCTCGGGTCACGCGCGGAACGGTCGCGTGGCGACCGACGGCGGCTCTTCGGTCTCCGAGTTCCAGCAGATGGCGGAGGTGTCGATGACCGACGCCGAGCGCCGCCGGCAGTGGGCCGACGAGAAGCTGCTCGCGCCGGCACGCATCGTCTGGAGCGACTGGCGGGCACGGACGGGTGCGTTGATCGTCGCCCTCTATCTGCTGATGGGGACCGTCGGCACGCTCCTGGTCACCGCACCCGCGCCCAACCAGGGCGAGTACCTCGTCGGCGCGTTCCGGACGCTGGAACACCCGCTGGGGACGACCGCCTCGGGCGTGAGTCTCTTCTCGCAGGTCGTGCACGCGACCCCGTCGATGCTCGTCATGGTCGCCTCCGGAGCGGTGTTCACCATCTGCCTCGGGACGGTCATCGGAACCGTCGCCGGCTACAAGGGTGGTCGCCTCGACAGCGTGCTGATGACGTTCACCGACGTCATGATGACCATTCCCGGACTGCCGCTGACCATCGTGCTCGCGGCGGTGTTGAACATCGAGGGGAGCCCGGTCGTCATCGGCGTGCTCATCACCGTCAACGCCTGGGCCGGGTTGGCCCGCGCCATCCGGGCGCAGGTGTTGACCCTGCGCGACGCGGAGTACGTCGAGGCCTCGCGCATCATGGGGATGGAGACCTCGACCATCATCTCCGGCGACATCGTGCCGAACCTGATGCCGTACATCACGATGAACTTCGTCCAGCAGGCCCGTGCGGTCATCTTCGGCTCCGTGGGCCTGTACTTCCTGGGCGTGTTGCCGTACAACAGCGTCAACTGGGGCGTGATGATGAACGCCGCGGTCAACCGGGCCGGGGCGACCTCCTCGCCCGCCGCGTTCCACTGGCTGCTCGTGCCGATGTTGACCATCATCGTCTTCGCGCTCGGGCTGACGCTGCTGGCACAGGGCGCCGACCGAATCTTCAACCCCCGCGTCCGCGCCCGTCACGCCGAGTCAGTGGCGGGAGAGGACGCGGAGACGACCGAGTCGACCGACGGAGGAATCTGAATGCGACGCTCACCCAACCGGACGGACCCTGACAGCGCGGACCCGGTCATCGAAATCCGCGACGTCAGCGTCACCTACGACCTGGAGCACCGCGACGCGATGGTACTGGACGACGTCTCGCTCGACCTACGCCGTGGCGAGATACTCGGCGTCGTCGGCGAATCCGGCAGCGGCAAGTCCATGCTGGCCAACGCCACGATGGACGCCGTCGAGGAGCCCGGACTCACCACCGGCGAGGTGCGGTACCACCCCGGAGACGGCCGCGATCCGGTCGACGTTCTCGACCTCTCACAGGAGGCGCTCAACGAGTTCCGCTGGGAGGAGGTGTCGATGGTGTTCCAGGGGGCGCTGTCGTCGTTCAACCCGACGATGTCCATCCGCGGCCACTTCGAGGAGACGCTCAAGGCCCACGACTACGACGTCGAGGCGGGGATGGAACGAGCCAGACAGCTCCTCTCGGACCTGTATCTCGACCCCGACCGCGTGCTGGATTCGTACGCCCACGAGCTGAGCGGCGGGATGAGCCAGCGCGCGCTCATCGCGCTCAGCCTCATCCTCGAACCGCAGGTGCTGTTGATGGACGAGCCGACGGCCGCGCTCGATCTCCTGATGCAGCGGTCCATCCTGTCGCTGCTCGCCGACATCAAGGAGAAGTACGACCTGACGATCCTGTTCATCACTCACGACCTGCCGCTGGTGGCGGGGCTGGCCGACCGGCTGGCCATCCTCTACGCCTTCGAACTCGCGGAGGTCGGGACGAGCGAGCAGATAGCGCACGATTCGAAACACCCCTACACGCGGGCACTCCTCCAGGCGGTACCGAACCTCGAAGCACCGACGGAGACGATGCGCCCCATCGACGGGACCGCGCCGAACCCGGCTCACGTCCCGAAGGGGTGTCACTACGCGCCGCGGTGTCCGCTGGCGACCGACGAGTGTCACGAGCGGACGCCGCCGTGGACGGCGGTCAACGACGACCATCGGACCGCCTGTTTCCACCACGACGAGGCTGCCGACGCCGTCCCCTTCGACCTCTCGGAGGTGTCCGAGACGTGAGCGACCGCGACGCAGTCGGCGACATCGACGGCGAGCCGACCGTCCGCGGCGACGACGGCGCTGACGGTGAGGACGTCGTCGTGTCCCTGGAGGACGTCTCGGTCCACTTCGAGAACGAGCAGGGCGTCGTCGACTCGTTGTTCGGCGACCCCCAGCGGGTCCAGGCCGTCGACGATGTCTCGCTGGACGTCCCGGAGAACGACGTCCTCGCACTCGTCGGCGAGTCCGGCTGCGGGAAGACCACGCTGGGCAAGACCATCATCGGCGTCCAGCGGCCAACCGAGGGGACCGTCTCCTACCGCGGACAGGACGTCTGGGACGCCAAGGACGGGGCCGGCGACCCCGACATCGAGCATGGGGACATCCGGCGGGCGCTGCAGATGATTCATCAGGACCCCGGCTCGGCGCTGAACCCGAACCGGAAGGTGTTGACCACGCTGGAGGCGCCCCTGAAGAAGTGGGACCCCGACATGTCGACCGAGGACCGTCGGGCTCGCATCTTCGCCTTGCTTGACCGGGTCGGGATGGAACCACCCGAGGACTACGCCCACCGCTTCCCGCACCAGCTGTCCGGCGGCGAACAGCAGCGGGTCGCGCTCGTTCGTGCGCTGTTGATGAACCCGGACGTGATTCTGGCCGACGAGGCCGTCTCGGCGCTGGACGTGTCGCTGCGGGTGGAGACGATGGACCTCCTGCTGGAGCTGCAGGAGCAGTTCGACACCTCCTTCGTGTTCATCTCGCACAACCTCTCGAACGCCCGGTATCTCGCCAGGGAGGCCGGCGGCCGGATCGGCATCATGTATCTCGGCGAAATCGTCGAGATCGGACCGCCAGACGAGGTCCTCAACGACCCCCAACACCCCTACTCGAAGGTGTTGCGCTGGGCGACCGCCGACCTCGACCCAACGGCTCAGCAGATGACCGACCCGCCGGTCCGGTCGATAGACATCCCGGACCCTGTCGACCCGCCAGCTGGTTGTCGGTTCCACACCCGGTGCCCGGAGGCGCGGGAGGCGTGTACGACCGACAGGCCGACGCTCGACGACGAGGCAGCCGAGCCCGGTAGCGGCCGATACGCGGCCTGTCACCGCACCGACTCCACGCACGAGTACTGGAACAGCGAGCCGCTCGACGGGGTCGAGACGGCCGAGACGCCCGCCTTCGACGAGTAACGCATGTCTCTGACCAGCTTCGACATGCCGCGAACACCACCGGCCGTCGACGGCCGACCCGTCGCCGCCACGGACGGGCTCGCGACCGTCGACGGTCGACGCTCGCTCGACCGGCTTCCCCCAGTCGGAGTCGCGGCGAGTCGACCGACTCCCCGGAGGAGCGCATGGTAACGGTCGTCCTCCGGGGGCTTCTGGCGGCCAGCGCTGTCATGCTGGCGCTGCTTGGGCTGTCGGTTCCGACGGTCGAACCGGGGACGGGGACGTTCGTCATCTCGGTGCTGAGTGCCGGGATGTTGCTGGTCACGTTCCTCGGGTCGGCGGCGTGCATCTACGTCGGCTGGGACCCCTTCGAGGAGGTGTTCGACTGACGTGCCCCTGCGAAGACGGACCTCGACGAGCGGCCGGTCTCCGCGCTGGGGTGCACGTCCCCGGTTCGCGCCCGGGACGGGGCCGACGACCGTCACGCCCTGGAGGGTGCGACTCGGAGACGTCCCGGCACGAGAGCCGCCGTCGGATGCGTCACGTCTATACTGGGTCGGCGACAGCGATACGACGACGATACCGAGATGCGCGCTGCTCTCCCCCGACCTCCAGCCTTCGGCCTCGGGTTACCACGGACGCACGACGAGCGTGTCGGAACGAGCCACGGCACGGTTCGCGCAGACACAGCCACGAGCGAACGGTTCGCGCAGACACAGTCACGGAATGAACGTTCACCCACCGACACCCCTCGCTGAGTAGGAGAATGGCATCGACAGACACCCACGACGACGACGCGCTCAGAGACGAGCTGAGCACCTTCGGGCTCTCGGACACGGAGATAGACACGTATCTGGCGCTGTTGGAGTGTGGCGAGGCCTCGGCCAGCACCATCTCCGAGACGGCGGACGTGACCCAGCGGGCCGTGTACAACATCGCCGAGCGGCTCGAAGCGCGCGGGCTGATCCGCGTCAACGACCACGCTTCACCGACGACGATTCGCGCGCTGGCACCCGACCGAGCCATCGAGAACCTCGCCGACCGCCTGGAGTCCATTAAGCCGTCGCTGGAGGCCAGGTTCAACGAGACGACGCCACAGACGCCGGAGATTCAGATCGTCAAATCCGGCGAAACGGCGCTGAAGCGCCTTCGGACGGCGATATCCGGGGCGACCGAGGAGTTGCTCGTCGCGGTTCCCGAAGACGTCTATCCCGAGATCGAGGCGGAGCTGCGCGCCGCCGTCGACCGCGACGCGGTCGTCTTCCTCCTGCTCGGGTCGGTCGACGAGATCGACGGTGACGGCGGCGACTACGCCGGCGTCGCCGACGTCGTCCGGTACTGGGACGAGAGCCTCCCGCTCGTTTACACGACCGACGACCAGTCGGCGATGATAGGTGACTCGGAACTGCTCACGGGCACACACGCAGACGAGATGGCGGTCACCGTCTCGCAGTCGGATCTCTCCGGCTCGATCCTCGGGATGTACTTCAGTGCCTACTGGCCGGCGGCGACGGAGCTATACGTCACGGAGCCGGATCCGCTGCCGGCGACGTACGACTGGTTCCGGCAGGCGACGCTGCAGGGGGTTCTCCACCGGCGGGCCGGAGTCGACCTCTCGGTCGCCATCGAAACCGACGACGGCACGTTCGTCACGGGTCCGGTCGCCGAGATTCGGCAGGCGTTCGTCGAACCGGCGACCAACGACTTCACGCTGGAGACCAGCTTCGTCGTCGAAACCGACAGCGGTCTCGTCAGCGTCGGCGGTCCCGGCTCGTTCATCGAGGACCACCAGGCCGAGTCGGTGACGCTCGCTCGACGGTCGCCGTCGGAGACCTGAACGGAGAGCCGCTCCCGGTGCGCCCACGCACGGAACGGGCTGTTCCGACGTCGCCGAGGGCTACGACTCCGCGGCGCTCAGCTCCGCGGCGGTTTCGGCGTCGACGGTCGCCGCCGTCCGCCAGTAGTGGTCGAAGTTCTTCTGGGCCCACGACAGGACGGCCTCGTCGGTCGTGTCCAGAGCGGCCTGCAACAGCCCTTCCTCGTCGCGGACGAGGATGTTGACCCGAGAGTCCGACAGCGTCACCGCCAGCGGGACGCCCTCCTCGCGGACGCACAGCTCCGCGTCCGGCGACTCGACGAGGTCCAGTATCCGCTCCCAGGAGGCCTCGTCGTCGGCCAGTGAGGCGTACGCCTGCCGGGAGAACACCCCCGAGAACGTCTGCTGGCCGTCGGTCACCTGCTCGTGGACGGTCGCCAGGCTCTGCTCGTTGAACGTGTGTGAGAAGGCTCGCAGCTCCTCTGCCGACCCCATCAGCTCCAGCACCGACTGTAGCGGCGCACTGGGGCGAGTCCGCGTCGGCTCCGTCACCTCGGCGTCGGCGAGCCGTCGGAGGTCGAACTCCATCGCGTGAGTCGGGAGGTACCGCACGACCTCCCGCAGCGTCTGCTCTGCGGACAGCGTCTCCAGGAGCTCACCGATACCCTCGGCGACGAGGCGGCCGGTCGCGGTGGCGACGTAGCCGTCGCCCTCGTGGCGCACCCACGACCGCTCTCGGAAGTCTTCCAGGATGCGCCCGAGCGTCGCCTGCGAGACGTCGGTCCTGTCGGCCAGTTCCGCCCGGTCGTGTCGCCCGGCGGCCAGCAGCCTCAACAGCTCGACCCGGTTGTCCGACCGGGCGAGGAACTCGACTTCCTCCAAGGGGTCCATACCACGTGCTGGGACGCCGGAGTAAAACGCCCTTCGCAGGCGACGGCGCCGTCCAGGGGACCGGTGACCCGGTTTGCACGCCGTGCAAGTCATGCGCGCCGTGTCGCATCTCGGTGCGGCGAAAGAGTTCACGAACCGGCTCAAGGGCGTTCGGCCCGTTCGATGTGTTATAATGGACGTACTGGTGGGACCGACGGGCTACGTGTGGACCGAGGCAGCGATGCGGGTGAGTCGGTAGCGTGTCCCTCCGACGCGACGCCGGGGCGTTCGCTCTCACCGCACTCCTGTTCGGCGGCACGTTCGTCGCGGTGAAAGCCGGGCTGGCCTACCTCCCGCCGCTGCTCTTCCTCGCGGCCCGGTTCGACATCGGGGCGGCGGTGCTGGCGGGCTACGCCGTCGTCCGGCTGTCGTGGACGGACCTTCGGCCGCGGACCGCCGGCGACGTCGTCGGTATCGTCGCCACCGGCGGCCTCGTCGTCGGACTGACGAACGCGCTGCTGTTCCTCGGCCAGCAGACGACGACAAGCGGCGTCGCGGCTATCGTGTTCAGTCTCAATCCCATCCTGACCGTGGCAGTCGCCACGTCTCTCCTGCCGAGCGAGCGACCGACCCGTCGCGGACTGGTCGGGACGGTGCTGGGCCTGGCGGGCGTCGTGCTCGTCGCCGGCCCGGAGTCGCTGCTGTACGGCGAGTTCGCCGGCGTAGCGCTGCTGCTCGGCGGCGCCGTCAGCATCGCGATCGGGACGGTCCTCATCCGGTGGGCAGAGCCGACGCTGTCGAGCACCGCCCGGACGGTGTGGGGCGTGCCGCTGGCGGCGGTGCTCTCTCACGGACTGAGTCTGGCGGCCGGGGAGTCGATGGCCGCGGTCACGCTGGCGCCGACGGCGCTGGCGGCGCTCGCGTACGTCGGCGTCGGCTCCGGTGCGGTCGCGTACCTCGCGTACTTCAGGCTCGTCGACAGCGTCGGCCCTCGGAGCGCCAACCTCGTCTTCTACGTCATCCCGCTGGTGTCGACGATCGGCGGGTGGGCGCTGCTCGGGGAGTCTGTCGGACAGTCGACGCTGGCCGGCTTCGGTGTCGTCGCCGCCGGCTTTCTCGTCATCGCGAGCGGACGCGTCGAGATTGGCCGCCTCCGTCGGCTCCGTCTCGGTTACCTCGGTGGCGTCGGCGAAAACCAGCGCCGTGGGCAGTCCGGCGAGGAGCCACCGCGTGCTGACTGAGCGGCCGGGAGGCTCCGTCTGCCCGAAGGTCTGTAGAAGTACGGGGGCGAAAGTCGCCTCGGTGCTGACGAATTTTTCGGGCTCACTCTGACCGCGGGGCCAAAGAACCGACCGGGGAGGTAACCCGGCCCGGAACTGTCCCCAAATCAGGCGAACTCCGAAACGGGGACGGTGACGCGACGCAGCTCGAACGACTCATCAGCCTGGGCCACTTCGGCGAGCAGTTCCCACGTCTCTCCGGTTCGTCGAACGTCGAGATAGCGGCAGGCTGCGAACTCGTTTACCCCGGTCGGACGGTCGGCGGTTGGACCCGAATACTGTGGGCCGTCGTGAGAGGTATCTGTGATCCGCTCCAGATCCGGCGAGACGGCGACACCGGTTCGTAGATTCCAGGTTCGTCCGTGATCGGACACGCCACTTCCGTCGTAGAAGACCAGCCAAACAGGGGCGTCCGGGGCGGGGACCACGGCCGAAACCCGCACGTGATAATCGTGCCACGCTCCGCGCGGGATGATCGGGTTCGCTTCGTGTTTCGTCCAAGTTTCGCCGTTCCGACTGGTCGCCAGATGGGCCTGTTCGGAGAGCCCGTCGAACCCGGCATAGAACATGAAATACCGTCCGCCGACCGTTACGATGACCGGGTCCTTGACGGTGCCTGCATCTGACGTCCCAGGATCTGAGGTGAGGACGGTCCGGGCTGTCTCCGGATCGAGCGCCTCCGGAGAGCGGGCGTCGGCGAGTTTCTGGATGACCCAGTCGTTCCCGCCTCGGTCTACGGGGAGATAGCACTGGAGTTTCCCGGTGCTCGGGTTCGTACACAGGGCCATGCGCTCGATGCTGACGACGCCGAGATCGGCTGCCGTGATCGAGTTGAGTTCGTCGAGTTCGCCTCCGGCTCCGTACTCGTAGACGGCCACCCGATGGCCGCGATCTTCTGGCGTTCGCCACCGTACACCGAGGTACGTGTGACCGTCGTGGGAGTGGACGCACGGGGCCCCGACCCAGTGACCCTCTCCACTTCCGGATGGAGACAACAGTGTCTCCCCGTCAGCGAAATCGATATCTGGAGGCCGAGCGAAGTGTGTCACAATCGCAACCACGATTTGTGGTTTTAAATAACCACGGGACGGTGCGGCCACTCAGGGTAACCGGCGGTGTAATGATGTGGTTTCGCGCGTGATGTGCACGCATCTCACTGCTCTAGTGGGGAACACATGACCGATCCACAACTCACGAACCAGTTGCAAGAACTCGGACTGACCAAATACCAGTCCCAGGCGTATATCGCGGCCGTCAGAGCCGGTCAGGCGCGACCCAACGACCTCGTCGACATGTCGGGCGTTCCTCAAGGGCGGATTTACGACGTCATCGATGACCTGGCTGAGATGGGAGTTATCGAGGTACGGTCCAAGGGCCAGGGGAAAGTCGTCACCGCACCTCCTCCGGGAGCGGTACTGGAGGATTTGAAACGTCGACGCATCAACGACGTCAGTCGGCGAATCGATCAGGTGAGTGCGGACCTGGAAGGACTGTACGACGAGACGGATGCACAGGGCGAGGGCTATGTCACGATGGTACGTCGCGAAGAGACTGCTCTTCGGCACATCCGGCGGGCGATCGAGGCGGCAGAGTGTTGGCTGGTCGTCTCCGTGCCGGCCGATATCTACCGGCGAATCGAATCAGAGGTCACTCAGGCGTTGTCCGACGGTGTAACCGTCAGGCTGTTAATTAGTGGCTCGGATGACCCGCCGAACCTTTCTTTCCCCTCTGCGCTACCTGTCCGGTTCCGAAGTGCTGTGGACACGTTCGTTGCCGCCGACCGAACGTACGGAATCTACGCGAGCAAACACCCGCAGAAAGAGCAACAGCCGTATCTCATCACGCAGGAAGCGACGCTGGTGCTGTTGCTGCAGGACTACACGGAGGCCATCTGGGAGGCCTCGGCCCCGATTCAGGACGGCGGGTCGTTTCCACGCCGTTTCCTGGATCCGTGGCGGCTCATCGTCAGCTGCCGGGATGCACTCACGGCAGGGGACTCGTTCGTCGCGACGGTACGAGGTCATGAAACCGAGACCAGAGCCGAGGGAGTCTGGACCGGCAAGATCGTCGATTACGAGCTAAGCGGCCCCGTGGAGGCGGATTATCACGTAGCTCCGCCGACGATTGCATCGATCACCTTGGACACGGGTACCGAGACGGCGACGGTCGGCGGGTGGCGAGCCACGATCGAAGACATCGCCGCAACCAGCATCAAACTCGAACGGGCGTGACTACGGTTCCGAGTGGGCCGACGCCTCCTCGATACTGTCTCAGGGACGTGGGGGTGTTTCCGAGGGCGTCTCGCCCGCCGTGAGGAGTGCAGCCCCGGTCGACGGATCGAAGAGATACACGTCCCCGGGGGCGACCGATAGCCCGACAGTCTCACCCGCTGCCGGTTGGACGGTCGGTGGCACAACCGCGGTGAGTTCCGTCTCGGCGACGCGGCAGTGGATGAAATTATCGTTGCCCTGGTATTCGGTGACAGCGACGGTCCCATCGAAGCCTCTCGCGTCTGTCGCATCTGTCGCGTCTGTCGCGTCTGATTCGACGGACAGCGCTTCCGGACGAACACCGAAGACCACCTCGTCCCCCGGTGACAGACCGGCCGGGGGCTCCGAAACGCGGGCGACCGTTATCGCGGCGTCCTCGTCGAAACACCGGATCGCATAGGTACCGCTCTTTGCTCCGCGCTCAACGACAGCATCGAGTTGGTTCATCGGGGGATTCCCCAGGAAGTCAGCCACGAACCGATTAGTCGGATTCGAATAGACCGTTTCTGGCGCGTCGGCCTGTTGCAACACTCCATCGTCCAGGACAGCGATGCGATCGGCCATCGTCATCGCCTCCTTCTGGTTGTGCGTCACGTAGACCGTCGTGATGTCCATCTCCGCCTGCAGCTGCTGCAGGTCGGTGCGCATCTCCGAGCGGAGCTTGGCGTCCAGACTCGCCAGCGGTTCGTCGAGCAAGAACACGTCAGGTTCACGCACCATCGCACGACCGAGCGACACCCGCTGCTTTTGACCGCCGGAGAGGTCACCGACGTCTCGGTCCAGCAGCTCTTCGATGCCGAACATCTCGGCCATCTCCTCCACCTTAGTCCTGCGTTCGGCGGCCGTCATCGACGTCGAGTGTTTCAGCCCGTACGCCATGTTCTCAGCCACCGACATCGTCGTGTAGAGACCGTAATCCTGGAAGACCATCGCGATGGAGCGTTCACTGGGGTGGCGATCGGTGACGTCCGCTCCGTCGAT
>JBDGTQ010000011.1:0-54441 GCA_042216705.1 Halolamina sp.
CGTCTACGACTACTTCGACTGGGAGTACCCCGAGGTGGTCCACTGGGGCCACGTCGAGGTCGACGCCTTCGACGTGCCGATGTCGACCTCGTCAATCAAGGAGCACATCGCCGAGGACGACCTCACCGGGTGGGACGACCCCCGGGCGCCGACGCTGCGAGCGATGCGCCGCCGGGGCATCCGCGGGGAGGCGATCGTCGAGGCGATGGCCGAACTCGGCGTCTCGAACTCGAACGTGGACTTGGCGATGTCGTCGGTGTACGCCGCCAACCGCGAGCTCGTCGACGACGAGGCGCCACGGCGGTTCCTCGTCCGCGACGGCGTCGAGTTCGCGCTGACGGGGGCTGACCGCCCGGCGGCCGGCCACCCGCCGGTCCATCCGGACCACCCCGAGCGCGGCGACCGCGAGGTGCCCGCCGGCGACGTCGTGATGGTCGAACCGGACGACGTACCGGGCAACGGCGAGCGCGTCTGGCTGAAAGGGTACGGCGCGGTCCGTCGCGAGGACGACGCCTTCGTCGCCACCAGCGACGACATCGACGTCGTCCGCGAGGGCGACGTGAGCGTCGTCCACTGGGTCTGTGCCGAGGAGTCGGTGCCGGTCCGCCTTCGGACGCCCGCGGGCGAGGAGACGGGTCGTGCCGAGCCGACCGTCGCTGACGACGAGCCCGACGCCGTGGTGCAGTTCGAGCGCGTCGGCTTCGCCCGCATCGACCGTCACGACGACGCGGAGACGGTGACTTTCTTCGCACACCCCTGAGCGGGCGGTCGCCGAGGCCGGCCGGGCGTTCGATTGCTCTCACAGCACGACCACGACGACCCCGGCGACGAGCGCCGCCAGCGCAAACAGGGCCTCTCCGACCGTCCCGGCGAGCACGCCGACGGTGGCCCACAGCGCGTCGACGACGGCGTCGTCGCCGTCGGCGCCGGTCACGACCTCGGCGGCGAAGACGACGCCGAAGACGCCGACGAGCACGCCAAGCGGCCCGACGACGAACAGCAGGGCGACCCCGGCGAGGCCGGCGGCGGCGACGGTCACCGGTGCGACGTCCCGCCCGGCGGCCGCGACGGCCCCGCCGAACAGGCCGACGAGGGCGGCGACGATTGCCAGCGCGAGCAGGCCGGCGAAGGCGACGACGCCGAACGCCGGCGAGGGCGCGAGGAGGTAGTAGCCGGCGACGCCGGCGACCGAGACCGCGCCGCCGGGGACGCCGGGGACGACGCTGCCGACGACGCCGACGGCGAGAGCCGCGAGGAGGGCGAGTTCCGGAGTGGCGAGCACGGAGGTCCGTTGCGCGGGTCGACTCAAAAGGTCAGTGGCGAGCCCGCGACGCGTTCAGAGCCCGCCGTAGCGCAGCCCGACCATCACGGCGACGATGCCGAGCTGGAACAGCCCCTGCACGCCGGCGAGCGTGGCGTTGCGCTGGCCCACGGTGGCCATCACGCCGGTGTCGGGCGTCGCTGAGCGAACCTGCCGATAGATGCGCACCTCGCCGGGGAGGAGGACGCCGAACCCCTGAACCGACAGCACCGTGACGATGCCCAGCGCGACCAGGACGTACGGCGAGACGGGGCCGAGCGAGTCGACGGTCAGGCCGGCCCACGCCAGCGAGCCGGCGGTCCCGACCGCGAACGGCGCCGCCCACCGGGGGTCGGTCCAGGCGTCGAACTGCCACCCCAGCAGCAGCAGGATGGGAACCACGTTGCCCAGCGTGAACAGCGCCAGCCACGGCTCGGCGTCGACGAACCAGCCGACGCGCTGGGCGAGGCCGATGCCGGTCGCGATGGTCGTCGTCGCCAGCGCCGGAAGGAGGAACCCCATCTTCGGCGTCAGGCGCCCGAACAGATCGGCCCGCTGCTCCTCGTCGAGGCCGCCGATGACCGGGCCGAGCACGAGTCCCATGAAGAGGTCGATGCCGGTCCACAGGACCCCGGCCATCACGTGGATGTACGTGTGGTGAGTCAGTGGCGCCCCCGTCAGCGCGTACGCCGTCGCCGCCAGCGCCACCCCGACCGACCCGGCCGCGAACGCCGGATTCGCCCTGTTCGCCATCCCGCCGACCGTTCCGCGAACCGTCTTCGTTGACACGGAACACATTTCGGCTGGGTGTAATAAATACGTTGACATCGATTTCGCCCCGCGGACCGATGCAACGACCGGGTCGAACGTGGACCGACGACTCGGGGGGTTGAAGTGGCTGCCAGCCCCCAGTATCGGTAGATGCCCATCGAGCCGAACTTCGAGGAGACCCGCGAGCACGTCGGCGAGGAGAACGGGGTCGACGTCTGGGGGCCGGTCGAGCCGCCGGAGAAGCTCGGCATCCACGGCACGCACGTCGCCGTCGACTACGACATCTGCATCGCCGACGGCGCCTGCCTGGAGGACTGCCCGGTCGACGTGTTTACCTGGGTCGACACGCCCGACCACCCCGAGTCAGACCGCAAGGTCGAGCCGACCGACGAGGCCGCCTGCATCGACTGCATGCTCTGTGTCGACATCTGTCCGGTCGACGCCATCGACGTCGACCCCGGCCGCGAGAACCGCATCTAAGCCGACTGGACGACGGGACACCCGAGCTCTCAGCCGGCGCCGGCCTCAGTCGCCGTCGACGTGACGCTGTTTCTCGCGCGCTGCGGCCTCTGAGCCCCATCGCTCGACCAGCGGCACGAGCCCGTCGCCGAGGGTCTGCATCGCCCGTCGGGCGGAGACGAACCCCTCCTCGGCGACGATTCGCTCCCAGGACTGGCCCTGGAGGAGCTTCCGGACGAGCAGCCGGGCGACCCGGTCGTCAAGGTCGACCGCCGGCGACGCGAGGCCGGCGACCACTAAGTCTCGGGCCGCTCCCGGCGCGGCCGTGTACGACACGCCACCCCACGCCGACCCGGCGAGCACCCGCCAGGCGTGGTCGTCGAGCGACGGCGGCAACGGCGACTCCGCGGGGCCGACGGCGGCCGCCAGCGCCGCCTGCATCACGTCAGGGTCACAGTCCGCCAGGTCGTCGGGAGCCAGCCCCGGGAGCCGCCGACGGAACCACCGCGCGTGGCGGGACAGCAGCGCCTCGCCGGCGTCGGTCAACGGCCGGCCCATCAGCGCGGAGTGTTCCCCGCTCTCGGCGTTTCGGGTGGTCGAGAGGTGGACCGTCCGGTAGCCGTTGTCGGCCCAGAACCGGAGCAGGTCGGGCGTCGCGCCGTAGCCGACGCTGAGGTAGTCGACGCCGACCGGGCGGTCGGCGCTCTCCCAGTCGTCCCCCGCCAGCGGGTCGGCGGCCTCGCACTCGGCGGCCACCTCCGACAGCAGCCGCGAGCCGAGGCCGGCCGAGCGCACGGCGTGGTGGGTGGCGATGCGGACGACCCGGTAGCCGACCGGGGCGGCGGCGGCATCGTCCCGAAGCTGGCTGGTTAGCACGTCCGGGAACATGTTGCCCCGGACCCGCTCGCCGGCGTACATCCGCCCCCGGGTGTCGGCGTCGAGCCCGCCCTCCCGGGCCAGCAGCGCGACGCTGACGACGTGGCCGTCGTGGACCAGCGCCCGGAGAGTCAGGTTCGGGGCGTCGAGCAGCCGCGCGAGGTCGTTCGGCTCGGTCCGGTAGTGTGCGAGCACGAGCAGCCCGAACGCCTCCCGGAGGCGCGTCTCGTCGGCGAGCAGCTCCTCGGCGGAGAGGGCGACGTACTCGGCCGTCTCGGGCGTCGCGTCGGCGACCGCGGGGGCGACCGCGGGGCTGGCGTCGAGCAGCAGCGCCCGGAAGGCCCACGACTCGACGGGGTCCTCGCGGGCGTACCGGATCGGCGTCGCCAGCGTCACGTCGGTCACCGACAGCGGCGACTCCGTCAGCCGCTTCCTGAACCGCACGTCGAAGCTCCGGCCGGCGCCCTCGTAGCCGCGGACGGTCGTACAGAACGCGACCGCCGGCGCCGTCGACAGTGCCGTCAGCGTCCGCACCGGGAGGGCGGCGGCCTCGTCGACGACGACCGCGTCCGGGTCGCCCGGGAGGTCGGTCGCCGCCGACGCCGAGCGGAACCGCACCCGTCCGCCGTCGTCGGCGACGATCGTCCGCGGCGAGTCGGCGGCCGGCCTGGCGGCGTCGCCCGGACGATCGCCGTCGTCGGCGAGCGCGTCCAACTCGGTCAGCAGTTCCCGCGCCCGGGCGAAGACCTCGGAGGCGTTGGGATACTCCGGTGCGGTGACGAGCACGTCCCGGCCGTCGGCGGCCAGCGCGGCCGCGGCGAGACCGGCGGCGCTGGACTTCCCGCGGCCGCGGTCGGCCTCGACGACGACCGCCTCCCCGGAGCGGCGAAGCGCCTCCAGCGCCCGAACCGCCCGCACCTGGTCGTCGGTGCGACAGGCCGCGTACGTCGCCGCCGGGAAGTCGCCGTCGGGGGGCGCCCGCAGGCGGTCGGCGTCGCGGTCGGCGCCCGCGTCGTCGACGCCGGTGCGACCGTCGGCGACGACGGCGTCGGTCGAGACGTCCACGACGGCGACGCCGGGATGGGTTCGCATCGTCTCGGCCAGGCGACGTCGGAACAGACCGGTCACGGCGTCGCGCTCGAACGGCGGAACGGCCATCGAAGCGTCGAACTCGTCGCGGCGGCCTGGCCAGGCGTCGAGCGACGGGGTCAGCAGGACGAGCAGGCCGCCCCCGTCGACCGCGCCGACGACCCGGCCCAGCGCGTTCGGCGCGGCGTAGTCGTGGCAGTCGCAGACGACGGCCGCCCGGGTGCGCCCCAGGAGGGCGTCGGAGTCCCGCGGCCGGAGCGTCTCGGCGGCGAACTCCTCGCGGGCCGTGACGACGGTGGTTTCGGCCTCGGGGACGTCGGCGGCGTCGAGGGCGGTCATCGCCGCGTCGAGACCGGCGTCGCGGTCGCCGGCAAGGACGAGCACCCGGCGCTCGTCGGCGCGGCGAGCCTCGGCGGCGAGGTTGGCTGCAAGGGCGGCGACCGTCATCGACGCGTGGTTCGTCGGGTAGCGCTTTCGGGGTTTCGCTCCCGGGCCGCGCCGAGGAGCGGACGCGAAGAAATGGTCCGCCTCCGGCCGTGTCGACCGCACACACGCCGACGGCCGTTTGAAAGCGCTTTTATGCACCCCCACGCAACCAGTGAGCAGAGCCTGCCCGGGGTTGATGATACTCCTCGCCGACAGGGACCAGTTGACGTCGTGCCGTCCGGCGGGGCAGTCGAGCCCGCGAGCAGGAACCAGGTGATCCACATGTCAGTCTACGTCGATTACGACATCCCAGCCGACCTCGCGGAGCGAAGCGTCGACGCCCTCGAGGTCGCCCGAGACACAGGTACCGTAAAGAAAGGAACGAACGAGACGACGAAGTCAGTCGAGCGCGGCAACGCCGACCTCGTCTACGTCGCCGAGGACGTCGAGCCCGAGGAGGTCGTGATGCACCTGCCCGAGCTCGCCGACGAGAAGGGCATCCCGGTCGTCTTCATCGAGAGTCAGGACGACGTGGGCCGCGCCGCCGGTCTGGAGGTCGGCTCCGCCGCCGCGGCCATCGTCGAGGCCGGCGACGCCGACGACGATGTCGAGGACATCGCCGAGAAGGTCGAGGAACTCGCGTAACCAATGAGTGCCGAGGAGAACGGCGACGACTCGACACCGGCCGAGGTGATCGAGGTCGTCGGCAAGACCGGGATGCACGGCGAGGCCATGCAGGTCAAGTGCCGCATCCAGGAAGGCTCGAATCAGGGCCGTATCATCACGCGGAACGTGCTGGGCCCGGTCCGGGAAGGCGACGTCCTCCAGCTCCGCGAAACCCAGCGCGACGCCGACTCCATCGGAGGCCAATAATGCCCACGAACCGAACGTGTGACTTCTGCGGGACGGACATCGAACCCGGAACGGGGACGATGTTCGTCGCGACCGACGGCACCGTGACGCACTACTGCTCCTCGAAGTGCGAGAAGAACGCGGACCTCGGCCGCGAGGCCCGCGACCTCGAGTGGACGGACAACGAATGAGCGACGCCGAACGCACCTTCGTGATGGTCAAGCCCGACGGTGTTCAGCGCGGCCTCATCGGGGAGATCGTCTCCCGATTCGAGGACCGCGGCCTGAAGCTCGTCGCCGGCAAGTTCATGCAGATCGACGACGAGCTCGCCCACGAACACTACGGCGAGCACGAGGGCAAACCGTTCTTCGACGACCTCGTCGACTTCATCACCGCCGGCCCCGTGTTCGCGATGGTGTGGGAGGGCCAGGACGCGACCCGGCAGGTTCGACGAATGATGGGCGAGACCGACCCCGCCGAGTCCGCGCCCGGCACCATCCGCGGCGACTTCGGACTCGACCTCGGCCGCAACGTCATCCACGGCTCGGACAACGAGGACCCCGGCGCCAACGAGCGCGAAATCGAGCTGTTCTTCGACGACGACGAGCTCGTCGACTACGAGCGCATCGACGAGCAGTGGCTCTACGAGTAGCCTAACCGACGCGCTCTCGTTTTTGAACCCGCCGTCGTGTCCCGTTCGCGACGGCTCTCGTTCCGTCCGAACGCTCTGACAGCGACGGTGTCCGCGCGGGAACAGTCACGACGGTCCTGGCTCAGATCGGCTCGATGCGGGCGATGCGGGCGTTTTCCTTCAGACGAATCGTCGCCGAGTCGTCACTCACCGGGTCACCGGCACGAGCCACGACCGTCATCGGGACCGGGTCCAGCGCGGTCGTCCGGCGGGTCGGTACCGTCGCGCCGCAGGCCAACAGGTCCTCGCGGGGGCGGAGCCGGACCGGCGTGTCGCCGGTCAGCGACTCGTTGAACGCGACGCGGTAGGCGGATCCGTTGAGGTCGTACCAGCCGTAGTCGTCGTCCGGGTCGCGCAGCGTCGGCTTGACGGGGTCGAACGCCGCCGGCTCGAACTCGCCGCCGCCGAAGTCCAGCCGACCCGGCTCGACGACGAGGGCCACGTCGGCGAGGGTCAGGTCGACGCCGCCACCGTGGACCTGTGTCGGTTCGTGGACGATGCCGTCGACGCGGTCGCGGAGCTCCGTCACGCCCGCCCCTCGCCGCTCCGGGGTCGAAAAGCCACCGGCGGGAACGACACCGTTTTCTCTCGGCCAGCCTCAGCGACGGGTGTGGACGCCAGACAGGATCGCCTCGACAACCCGTTCAGCATGGACGAGGACTGCCGCAACTGTCCGGCGCTGACGGAGTGTCGCGAGCAGGTGGTCCACGGCTACGGCGACGTCGGCGGCGAGTTCGTCGTCGTCGGCGAGGCGCCGAGCCGGGGGGCCAACGAGACGGGCGTCCCCTTCACCGGGGACGAGGCGGGCCGCCGGCTGCAGGCGGTGCTCGGCGAGCTCGGACTGTCGCGGTCGCCGCCGGAGGCCGCCGAGCCCGACCTCCAGAACGTCTTCCTCACCAACCTCACGCGGTGTCACCACCCCGGGCGGGCGCCGACCGACGAGGAGGTCCGGGAGTGCGACGCCTACCTGACCGCGGAGCTGCGGATGATAAACCCACAGATAATCGTCCCCGTCGGGCAGCGGCCCCTGGAGGCGTTGGCCTTCGAGTACACCACCCGGACGGCCGACAGCTTCGACGTCAGGGCCGAGCACGCGACGACCGTCCGCGGGCGGGGGTTCGAACTCGTGCCGATGCGCCACCCGGAGGCGGCGACCGACGACGAACTCGACGCCTTCGTCGACCACATGCTGGAGAACGTCTTCGGCCGCGACTACCGCCAGACCAAGGGTCGACGGTCGCGCTGACGCTCCCTCTCGGACGGCTCACCAGTACTCGGTCCCGTCCGGGACGGCCCGGCGCCCGACCGCGACGCCGGCGCCGACGAGGGCGACGACCAGCGCGAGGGTGACCCCGGCGACGACGCCGCCGGCTCCGGGGAGCGTCCGCGTCGCGACGACTCCCGCGGCGCCGACCACGCCGCCACCGACGACCAGCGCCGCGAGGACCGCGAGCCAGCGCGACCGCAGCGGCGACTCGTTCGACCGAGCGCCCTCGGCGGGCGGGGCGTCATCAGCCATACCGTTGATTCGGGCCGCGGACGGGACAAGCCTTCGGCTCGGACGTGGCCGGCCTCTGGGGTCACTCCGTCTCCGGCGCGAGTTCGACGAGCGTGAGCGCCCGGTTCAGCGCGCAGTGGTCGTGCGGCGGGTCGCCGACGACCTCGGTGATGCGGCGCTCGGTCTCGAAGTCGACGCCCGTCGGCTCACAGAACTCGTGGCTCGGGCAATCCGTGTGCGGGCAGGGCCCTTCGAGACTGGCCGTGCTCCCTGCGTAGGCGCCCTGTGAGGCGACGTTGGCCCGCACCGACACCGGCTCGACCTCGACGGCGCGGACCCCCGTGTCGTGGACCGCGCAGTCGAGGACCTGCGTGTCGTCGCGGACGCTGGTCACCTCGTAGCGCGTGCCGACGGAGAGGTTGAGACACTGCTCGCGGTACGGACAGCCCTCGCAGGCGTCGCTCTCGCCGCGGTAGACGAACGCCCGACCCGGCTCGGCGAGTCGCGTCCCGACAAGTGTGACCGTCGGCATGTATTCGTTTTCTGGTTGGTCCGTTCGATATTAAGCGTCCCGGCGGGGCTCTCCCCGCGGTCGCCCCCGCTCAGGGCCCGGTCAGTTCGTCGAGTTTCTCGAAGTACGCCTCCCGAGGGACCTGGTAGGCGCCGCGGTAATCGACCTCGCCGGCGAGGAACCGCTCGGCGGCGTCGACCGCGCCCGACAGCGCCGCCGCCCGCTCGTCGTAGGTCGCGCTCTCGGCCTCGATTTCCGGCTCCAGAAACAGCGTGACGTGCCACTTGTCGGTCTCGACCTGCCCGGCGCCGGGCCGACGGCGCCGCGAGCCGTTGGTGACGTACAGCGTCGGCAGACACGGCGCAGGAAACGCCTGGGAGTCGAACACGTCGGGCCGGAACGCGAGCACGACTCGCCCGTCCGGGTCCCGGTTCCACACCCGCCAGTCGCTCGGGAGCTCCGACAGTGGCGTCGCGTCGGTGAACATGGCCGTCACTTGGCGGGCGAGGGCCAAATCCTTCCCGTTCCGAGCCGGGGGTACAACGTCGATTTTCAGACGAATATATAAACGGGGGTGAAGATGTGCGAACTTTTCACGAGGAGTAAACCCTTCACGTCCTGCGTTCCCGGTCGTATGCAGCCTGCGCATCGCCGATGGGTTTATGTTTTTGCGGAACACTCCTATTAAATACGTCTCGGTATCAGCCGAGCGCACACGCCGCGGCGCATCGGGCCGCCGAGGGGGTCCCGTCGTCGACCGGGCGTTCCGGCCGACGGACACCGCCGCCGGAGCCCGGTGCGCGGCTGGTACTCGTCCACGACCCCGCGACGGCGCGACGTCCGACGATGGTGCAGAGCGGACGAGGAGTGCGGATCCCGCCGGGGCGCCGACCGTCGCTCGGTCGGCGTCGGCGGTACGCCCGAACGAACAATGTCCCAGGAAACCAAGACCCTCGAAGACCTCAGCCAAGAGTACCAGTCGGCCGTGCCGGAGGACCTCCGGCAGGCCAAGAGCTTCGACTGGTATCTGGACGAGGTGTACGACGACCCACGCATCGCTCGCAACGCCCACCAGCGCGTCGCCGACATGTTCGACCACTACGGGACCCGCTACGACGAGGAGACCGGCGTGGTCGAGTACGAGATGGCCAGCGAGGACCCGCT
Source organism: Halolamina sp. (assembly GCA_042216705.1). GTDB lineage: Archaea > Halobacteriota > Halobacteria > Halobacteriales > Haloferacaceae > JBDGTQ01. The sequence continues at coordinate 9,638 of JBDGTQ010000011.1, forward strand.
GCACGACGGCGAGAACGTGTTCTACGGCCGCGAGGTCCACGAGTCCATCCACGAGTTCGTCAACAAGGTGAAATCCGGCGCTCGCGGACTCGGCCCGGAGAAACGCATCAAGCTGCTGCTCGGTCCGGTCGGGTCGGGCAAGAGCCACTTCGACTCGATGGTTCGGCGGTACTTCGAGGACTACACCGCCTCCGAGGCCGGCCGGATGTACACCTTCCGATGGACGAACCTCACCGAGGTCATCCACGACCAGGACCCCGCCGACGACACGGTCGTCTCGCCGATGCATCAGGACCCGCTGGTGTTGCTCCCCCGGGAGCAGCGCGAAGGCGTCGTCGAGGACCTCAACGAGAACCTCGACGCCCCATACACCGTCGAGAACGAACAGAGCCCCGACCCGGCCAGCGAGTTCTACCTCGACGAGCTGTTGGCCCACTACGACGACGACCTCCAGACCGTGCTGGAGGAACACGTCGAGATCATCCGTCTGGTCGCCTCCGAGAACAAGCGCCAGTGCATCGAGACGTTCGAGCCCAAGGACAAGAAAAACCAGGACGAGACCGAGCTCACGGGCGACGTCAACTACTCGAAAATCGCGGTGTACGGCGAGTCCGACCCGCGGGCGTTCGATTACTCGGGGGCGTTCTGTAACGCCAACCGCGGCATCTTCTCCGGCGAGGAGCTGTTGAAGCTCCAGCGGGAGTTCCTCTATGACTTCCTGCACGCCTCCCAGGAGCAGACGATCAAGCCGAAGAACAACCCGCGCATCGACATCGACCAGGTCATCGTCGGCCGCACGAACATGCCCGAGTACCGGGACAAGCGCGGCGATGAAAAGATGGAGGCGTTCAACGACCGGACCAAGCGCATCGACTACCCCTACGTCCTGGAGTACGAACAGGAGGCCAACATCTACCGGAAGATGCTGGGTAACGCCGACGTGCCCAACATCAGCGTCGAGCCCCACACCCTGGAGATGGCGGGGCTGTTCGGCGTGCTCACCCGCGTCGAGGAGCCGTCCGACGAGAAGGTGAGCCTGCTCCAGAAGGCAAAGGCGTACAACGGCGAGCTGGACGAGACCGACGACGTCGACGTCAAGAAGCTCCGAGAGGACGGCGAACAGCGGGCCGACGTCTCCGAGGGGATGGACGGCGTCTCCGCCCGGTTCATCGGCGACGAAATCGCCGAGGCAATCATGGACTCGACCCACCGGGACCGGTCGTATCTCTCGCCGCTGTCGGTGTTCAGCCACTTCGAGGCGAACCTGGAGAACCACGGGTCGATCTCAGCCGAGAACCTGAGCCGCTATCAGCGACTCCTCGAAACCGTCCGCGAGGAGTACAAGGAGCGGGCCATCGAGGACGTTCGCCACGCGCTGGCGTACGACGTCGACGAGATTCAGCGCCAGGGCGAGAAGTACATGGACCACGTCATGGCGTACATCGACGACAAGACCGTCGAGGACGAACTCACCGGCCGCGAACAGGAGCCCGACGAGAAGTTCCTCCGTTCGGTCGAGGAGAAGCTGGACGTCCCCAGCGACCGCAAGGACGACTTCCGCCAGGAGGTCGCAAACTGGGTGTCCCGCCGTGCGCGGGAGGGTGACAGCTTCGACCCACAGGACAACGACCGGCTGCGTCGCGCCCTCGAGCGCAAGCTCTGGGAGGACAAGAAGCACAACATCAACTTCAGTGCGCTGGTCTCGGCCAACGAGATCGACGACGACGAGCGCTCGGCCTGGATCGAGGCGCTCGAAGAGCAGGGGTACTCCAGCGAGGGCGCCCGCGAGGTGCTCGAGTTCGCCGGCGCGGAGGTGGCCAAATCCGAACTGGAAGAATGACCGACTTCCGCAGCCGCGCCGACGAGGCCCTCGCCGGCGCCTACGAGGAGCCGATGTCGCTGTCGGAGTACGTCGACCGCGCGCTCGAACGGCCGACCGTGGCGGCCCACGCCGCGAAGTACCTCCTCGACGCCATCGAGGCACAGGGGACCCGCACGGTCGTCGAAGAAGGCGAGGAGCGCGAGCGGTACCGCTTCTTCGACGACCCGCACAACGACGGCGAGCACGCCATCCTCGGGAACACGGCAGTGCTCAACGCCTTCGTCGACGACCTCCGGACGGTCGCGGCCGGCCGCGGGAAGGCCGAGAAGATGTTCTGGTTCGACGGCCCGACCGCGACGGGGAAATCGGAGCTGAAACGCTGTCTCGTCAACGGGCTCCGGGAGTACTCCAAGACGCCGGCCGGCCGGCGCTACACCCTGGAGTGGAACGTCGAGGGCGTCGACGAGGACGACCGCTCGCTGTCCTACGGCGACAGCTACGAGGACGAGGACGACTGGTACGAGAGCCCGGTCCAGACCCACCCGCTGTCGGTGTTCCCCGAGGAGGTCCGCGAGCGCCTGCTCACGGAGCTGAACGGAGCGAGCGACGACCACGTCCCGATAACCCTCGACGCCGACCTCGACCCGTTCTCTCGGGAGGCGTACGACTACCTCATGTCGGCGTACCGCCGGGAGGGGCGGCCGGACCCGTTCAGCGCCGCGACCGACTCCTCCCACCTCCGGGTGACGAACTACGTCGTCGACATCGGCAGGGGCATCGGCGTCCTCCACGCCGAGGACGACGGCAGCCCCAAGGAGCGGCTGGTGGGGTCGTGGATGCCCGGTATGCTCCAGGAGCTCGACTCGCGGGGTCGCAAGAACCCACAGGCGTTCAGCTACGACGGCGTGCTCTCGCAGGGCAACGGGTTGCTCACCGTCGTCGAGGACGCCGCCCAGCACGCCGACCTGCTCCGGAAGCTGCTGAACGTCCCCGACGAGGGCCGCGTGAAACTCGATAAGGGAATCGGGATGGACGTCGACACGCTGCTGGTCGTCATCTCCAACCCCGACCTCGACGCGGAGCTGGACCAGTTCGCCGACCGCGACGCCGCCGACCCGCTGAAGGCGCTGAAACGGCGGCTGGACAAACACCGGTTCCGCTATCTGACGGAGGTGTCCCTGGAGGCCCAGCTCGTCAGGCGCGAACTCACAGACGAGACGCCGGTGTGGACCGGCGACGCCGACGACATCGAAGCGCGGGTCCGGGAGTCGCTGTCGATGTCTGTCCGGGACGACCGCGGCGACGTGGGCGAGCGCGAACTCGCTCCTCACACCGTCGCCGCGGCCGCGCTGTACAGCGTCGTCACGCGGCTCGACGGCGACGGTCTGCCCCCGGAACTATCGCTGGTCGAGAAGGCCCAGCTGTACGACCGGGGGTTCATCCGCGACGGCGACGAGCGCCGCGAGGCCGACGCGTTCGACCTCGACGGCGAGGACGACGGCGCCCGGGGAATCCCGGTCACGTACACCCGCGACGCTATCGCCGACCTGTTGCACGAGACGCCCGACCGCGTTCACCCCGAACTGGCCGTCGAGTCAGTCGTCATGCCCGACGACGTGCTGGACGCGATGGCCAACGGGCTGACGGCGGCGCCCGTCTTCTCCCGGTCGGAGGCCGCGGAGTACGAGAACCGCGTCGCCGGCGTCAAAGAGGAGGTGTTCGCCCGTCAGGAGGAGGACGTGCTAGACGCCATCCTCGCCGAGAAAACCGTCGAGGAGGAGACCGTCGCCGAGTACGTCGAACACGTCTTCGCCTGGAGCGAAGACGAGACCGTCGACACCGAACGCGGGCCGGTCGACCCCGACCCGCTGCTGATGAAGGTGTTCGAGACCGAACACCTCGGGCGCTTCGGCGACGCCGACTACCGGGGTAACGAGCCCCGGAGTCAGGTGGTCGAGTTCCGCACCGAGCAGGTCATCACGGCGCTGAACCGCTACGCCTGGCAGAACCGCGACGAGGGGTTCGAGATCGACGACGTGGACCTCTCGGAGATTCCGGTGATCCGGTCGGTGCTCGACACCCACTCCTGGTCGGACGTGCGCCGGCTGTTCGAGGACTTCGAGCCCGACCAGTGGTCGGATCCGCCGGCGAACACGGAGACAGAACGCGTGAAAGAACAAACCATCGAGGAGCTGTGCGAGCAGGGGTACAGCCCGGCGTCGGCCGAACTGACCAGCCGGAAGGTGCTGCGCGAGGTGAGCCACAGATGGGACTGAGAGACGACCTCGAACGATTCCGCGAGATCGGCGACCAGCGACGGCAGGACCTCTCGGAGTTCATCCGCACCGGCGACCTCCGTGCCGGCGAAGACATCCGCGTCCCGGTCAAAATCGTCGACCTCCCCGAGTTCGAGTACGACCAGCGGGAGATGGGCGGCGTCGGCCAGGGCGACGGCGACACGCCCGAAGAGGGCGACCCGGTCGGCCAGCCCGAGGACGCCGACGGCGACGGGGAGGAGGGCGACCCCGGCGAGGAGGCCGGCGAACACGAGTACTACGAGATGGACCCCGAGGAGTTCGCCCAGGAGCTCGACGAGGAACTCGGGCTCGACTTAGAGCCGAAAGGCAAGCAGGTCGTCGAGGAGGTCGAGGGCGACTTCACCGAACTGACGCAGGCCGGTCCGAACTCCACGCTGGACTTCGAGCGGCTGTTCAAGTCGGGGCTGAAACGCAAGCTCGCCACCGACGTCGACGACGAGTACGTCAGGGAGGCCTGTACGGTCGCGGACGCGACGGCCCGCGAGACGTTCGAGTTCCTCCGCGAGGAGGCCAACCTCGTCGTCTCGATGGCGACCGTCGAGGAACACCACGAGGACGTGGCCGACGAGCGCGGGCGCTACGCCGACTTCGAGGCCTTCGCCGCCGAAAACGAGCCCGAGCCGGCCGTCGAGCGCATCCGTCGGAAGGGCCTCGACCAGATCCCCTTCCGGCGAGAGGACGAACGCTATCGCCACCCCGAGACAATCGAGAAGCGCGAAAAGAACGTCGTGGTCGTGAACATCCGCGACGTGTCGGGGTCAATGCGCCAGGAGAAACGCGAGCTCGTCGAGCGGACGTTCACCCCGCTGGACTGGTATCTGACGGGGAAGTACGACCGCGCGGAGTTCCGGTACGTCGCCCACGACGCCGAGGCCTGGGAGGTCGACCGCCAGCAGTTCTTCGGCATCCAGTCCGGCGGCGGGACGAAGATCTCCAGCGCCTACGAGCTGGCCGCGGAGCTACTGGAGGAGTACCCCTTCAGCGAGTGGAACCGCTACGTGCTCGCCGCCGGCGACTCCGAGAACTCCAGCAACGACACGACCGAGAACGTCGTGCCGCTGATGGAGGAGCTGGACGCGAACCTCCACGCCTACGTGGAAACTCAACCCGGCGGCGGCGCCATCAACGCCACCCACGCCGACGAGGTCGAGGCGTCCTTCGGCGAAACCGACGACGTCGCCGTCGCCCGCGTCGGCAGCCCCGAGGACGTGCCAGAGGCCATCCGAACCATCCTGACGACCGAGAGCGAGGACTGATACGATGTCCAAAACGCCAGACGACTTCGCCAAACAGCGCGAATCCGACCGACTGAGCGAGCCCGTCACCGAGGCCAACGAGTTGGCCGAGAAGCTCGGCCTGGCGCCGTACCCGGTCAACTACTGGGTCGTCGACCACGCCGAGATGAACGAACTCATCGCCTACGACGGGTTCCAGCGGCGGTACCCCCACTGGCGGTGGGGGATGAAGTATGACCGCCAGCAGAAACAGGACCAGTTCGGCATGGGCAAGGCATTCGAAATCGTCAACAACGACGACCCGAGCAACGCCTTCCTCCAGGAGTCCAACAGCCTCGCCGACCAGAAGGCCGTCATCACTCACGTCGAGGCCCACGCCGACTTCTTCCGGAACAACGAGTGGTTCCGGCTGTTCCTCGGCGAGGACGGCAGCCCGGCCGCGGCGGCGCTGCTCGAACGCCACGCCGACGCCATCGGCGACTACATCGACGACCCCGACATCAGCCGCGAGGCCGTCGAGCGGTACATCGACGCCGTCACCTGCCTGTCGGACACCATCGACCAGCACAGCGCCTTCGCCGAGGCCGGCCCCGACGGCGAGGAGCCGCCCGAGGCCGCGGTGGACGTCCGCGAACAGCTCGAGGAGATGAACGTCTCCGAGGAGGTCCGCGAACAGGTGTTCGACGACGCCACGGCCGAGGACCAGAACGGCGACGGCGACGACGCCGAGGCCCGGACCGACGTGCTCGGCTACCTCCTCGAACACGGATTGACCTACGACGAGGAGACAGGCAAGGCCGAAGAGCGCGAGGACTGGCAGACCGACGTGCTGGAGATGCTGCGCACGGAGGCGTACTACTTCGCCCCCCAGAAGATGACGAAGGTGATGAACGAGGGGTGGGCGAGCTACTGGGAATCCGCCATGATGACCGGCGAGAACTTCGCCGCCGACGACGAGTTCCTCACCTACGCCGACCACATGTCGCGGGTGCTCGGCTCCCAGGGGCTCAACCCCTACGCCCTGGGGCTCGAACTGTGGCAGTACGTCGAGAACCGCACCAACCGCCGGGAGGTCGTCGACAAGCTGCTCCGGGTCGAGGACATCACCTGGCGGAACTTCCACGACGCCGTCGACTTCGAGGCGGTGCGCGAGACGCTGGCTCCGGACGAGGCCATCGCCGCAATCGACTCGGAGTCGCTGGGGGCCCTCGACTCCGAAGACCCGCGGGTCGACGCCGAGGGGTTGGCCGCCGCCCGCGAGGGCGAGGTCGACGTCGACCGCTACCCCTGGAAGGTGCTAACCTACGAGGGGCTGGCCGAGCGTCACTACTCGCTGGCAAAGCGTCAGAACCGGGGGTTCCTCGAACGCATCGCCGGCTCGGAGCTGGAGCGGCTGGCGCGGTACATGTTCGACACCGACCGCTACCACAGCGTCGAGGCGGCGCTCGAAGACGTCGAGTACGCCGCCGGCTGGGAGCGCATGCGGGAGGTCCGCGAGAGCCATAACGACGTGACGTTCATCGACGAGTTCCTCACCCAGGAGTTCGTCACCGAAGGGGACTACTTCGCCTACGAGTACTCCCACGCCACCGGCGACTACCGGGCGACCGGCGACGACGTCGAGCAGGTGAAGACGAAGCTGCTGTTGCAGTTCACCAACTTCGGCAAGCCCACCATCGTCGTCGAGGACGGCAACTTCGCCAACCGCGGGGAGCTGCTGTTGGGCCACCGGTACAACGGCGTCGCGCTCGACCTCGAACGGGCGAAGGCGACGCTGGAGCGCGTCTTCGAGCTGTGGGGCCGGCCGGTGAACCTCGCCACCATCGTCGTCGAGTACGACGACCACGAGCTGGAGGTCGCCCGTCGGCAGGGTGCCGAGCCGGAAGGCGAGGAGGTCGGCAGGCGCATCCGCTACGACGGCGACGGCTTCGAGACCCACGAACTCGCCGACGACGTCCGCGAGCGCATCGCCGCCGACGACGTGGACTACGACACCAAGCCCGACGACTGGCTGGCCTGAGGGCGACCGCGGCGGTCGCCACCAGCCAGGATTAAGCCGCTGGCGCCCCTGGCTCGGTCGATGGCAACCACCGCCGTCGTCTGGTTCCGACGGGACCTGCGACTCCACGACAACGAGACGCTCGTCCGGGCGGCCGACGCCGACGAGCTGCTTCCGGTGTTCGTCCTCGACCCGCGGGAGTACGGCGAGCAGCCGTACGGCGGCCCCGACTCCTTCACCTACCGGAAGGCCGACGGCCGCCGCCTGCGCTTCCGGCTGGACGCGCTCGCGGACCTCCGGGAGCGACTGCGCGACCACGGCAGCGACCTGCTCGTCGCCGCCGGCCGACCGGAGGAGGCGCTCGCCCGGCTGGCGGAGGCGGTCGACGCAGACAGGCTGCACTTCCAGAAGCTGCCCGGTCCCGAGGAGCGGACCGCCGCGACCGACGTGGTCGAGACCGCCCGCGAGGCCGGCTGCTCGGTCCACCGCCACTGGACGCACACCCTCCACCACATCGCCGACCTCCCGACCTCCTACCGGTCGATTCAGGACACGTTCACCCCGTTCAAGGACGCCGTCGAGGCGAACGCGCCGGTGCGGGAGCCGTTCGACGTCCCCAGCCTGCCGTCGGTCCCCGCAGAGGCGCCCGCCCGCGACCCGATTCCGGACGTGGAGACGGCCGGCGAGGCCGTCGGCGCCGACCTGCGGCCTCCGGAGTCCGACGACCGGGCGGTGCTCCCCTTCGAGGGCGGGGAGTCCCGCGCGCTGGAGCGCCTGGAGACGTACGTCTGGGAGCGCGACCGCCTGCGGACGTACCGCGAGACGCGAAACGGCCTGCTCGGGGCGGAGTACTCCTCGAAGCTGTCGCCGTGGCTGAATCAGGGGGCGCTGTCGCCCCGGCGCGTCCACGAGGTGGTGAAACGGTACGAGGACGACCGCGTCGCCAACGACTCCACGTACTGGCTGCTGTTCGAGCTACGCTGGCGGGACTTCTTCCAGTTCCAGGTCGCCAAACACGGCGAGCGGTACTTCCGGCGCCCGGGCATCCGCGAACGCGAGGACATCGACTGGTTCGGCGATGACGCGCAGTTTCGACGCTGGGCGGCGGGAGAGACGGGAATCCCGTTCGTCGACGCCAACATGCGCGAGCTGAACCGGACGGGATACATGAGCAACCGGGGCCGCCAGAACGTCGCCTCCTTCCTGGCGAACAACCTCCGCGTGGACTGGCGCCGCGGGGCGGCGTACTTCGAGCGTCGGCTCGTCGACTACGACCCCTGTTCGAACTACGGCAACTGGGCGTACGTCGCCGGCGTCGGCAACGACTCGCGGGACCGCTACTTCAACGTCGTCAAGCAGGCCAAGAAGTACGACGGCGACGCCGAGTACGTCGGTACCTGGCTGCCGGCGCTCGACCCGTTGCCGCCGGAGTACGCCCACCAGCCGTGGGCGATGAGCGAGGGCGAACAGCTCCACTACGGCGTCGAGTTGGGCGTCGACTACCCCGAGCCGATGGTCGACCTCGACGCGAGCTACGACCACCTGCGCGGGTAGCTCGGCGGGCGTCAGAACCGACCCGGCAGACGTCCGGACCGACCGAGCTGACCGCTCACTCGCTCGCGTGCAGGGCGCTCGGGTCGACCGGAGTCGTCTCCTCGCGGGTCGCCGCGTAGCGGTCCTCACACCAGTCGACCGCGGCGGGGGAGTCGTTGGTGAGGACGCCCACGACGCCGCCGTCTTCGTGGACGGTGACGCCGGCCCGGCGCTCGGCGGCGGCGTCCAGCAGCCACAGCGCGTACGGTAGATTCCCGTCGTATTCCAGGACGGTGACGCCGTCGGCAGTGAGGAACTCGGCGACCGCGGGGCGGGCGTCGGCGACGGCGGCGATGGACTCTCTGGCGGCGGACTCGACGACGATTTCGACCGTCAGGTCGTCGTCGACGATGTAGTCGTTCAGTAGCGAGACGTAGTTCGACTTGACGACGGTTGCGAACCCCCGCAGCGAGTCGACGTCGTCCGGCGCGGTTAGCGCCTCGGACAGCGCGTGCTCGGGGGCGTGGGGGTCGGCCAAGCGAACGTCGGCCCCGTCGAGCAACGCCGTGTCGAACGGCGTTTCGGGGTCGACGGCGTCGAGCATCGGCACCGCGCTGCCCAGGCTGTCGGTCACCGTCTCGTAGTCGCCGCGGGCGGTGAGCGCCAACTCGCCCGCGTTGGTCACCGCGTACGCGCCGTCGGAGGAGTCAACGAGGCCGGCCGCCTCCAGGTCGCGAATCGCGCGGTCGACGGTCGAGCGCGACGCCGAGAGCCGGTCGACGAGCGCGGGTTTGCGCGCCGGCGCTCGCCGGAGCGACCGGAGCACGTCCCCCCGTTTGCGGACCACCTCCCGAACGCGGCCCCCCGTGACCTCGTCGTCAGTCATGTCCGACAAGTTCGGAACCCACCCCTAATCGCCTTTTGATACGACACCGCGGAGGCTCGGCGGTCACACGCCCGTTCACGGCGACAGCAGCGGGAGCGCCAGCGCCGACGGCAGCGGGAGCGACGGCAGCGCGGCACCGACAGCGTACCGCCAGACGGCCACGGCCATGAGGAGGTTGAGCCCGGTGGCGACCCAGGCGATGTTGAACGAGCGGGCGACGGCGTCGGAGCGGGCGGAGCCGCTCGCGTCGACGACCGCGGCGTAGATTCGGACGTACAGCGCGGTGACCGCGAGCGTGCCGACCGCCCCCAGCGGGTAGCCCAGCGCGACGGCGAAGCCGCCGGCGGCGGCGGTCGTCACCGCGGCGACGGCGACCGTCCGGTCGACGCCGACCCGGGTGGCGAACGTGGTCATCTCCGCCCGGCGGTCGTAGTGAACGTCGGCGGCCTGGTGAACGAGGTGGTACGCGAAGGTGTAACAGAACACGACCGCGCCGACGACGAGGAACGACGCCGTGACGCCGTCGCCGGCGACGACGCCGACGGGGACGACGAACAGCGCCACGTCGACGGTGGTCGTCGTCAGATGGTTCACCAGGCCGCGTTCTTTCAGTCGCGGCGGGAACGAGTACCAGAAGCCGAGCACCGAAAGCGCCGCGCCGGCGGCCAGCGGCCAGACCGCGTCGACGCGAACGGCGACGGAGCCGAACAGCGCCATCCCGACGGCCAGTTCCGTCACGAGCAGCGACCACAGTCGAGCGGGACCGAGCGTCTCGACGGCCTCCGCGACGACCGACTTCTCGGGGTTGATGGCGTCGGCGTCGCGGTCGTGGATCGCGTCCGCGACCGACGCCGCCATCTTCGTCAGCATCACCGCCGTCGCGTAGGCGGCCGCGACGCGGGCGTCGACCCCACCGGCGCCGGCCGTCGATGCCCCCAGGCCGAGGCCGAGCGCGAGGTAGGCGACGTTGTAGCCGACGGTGGCCGGGATGCGGTTGACGCAGGCCACGGCGGTCCCGACGTGACGAGCACGGCTCCACCCGGTCAGTTGCCCACCCATTTTCCAATTAGTATGAGTGTGGATACAAGTGCTTTCCGTATCGGGAGAACACGACCGCGTGGTACCACGCCCCGTGAAAGAGGAAGACACGCAGAGAAGCCCCTGATACCGATTTTGTGTTATGACCGGACTCATCAGAGGCTGAACAAAGTCTCACAGGATGAGGTAAAGTACCCGTACCAGAATATAAACTTGGGGGCAACTACCATGTCAGAGCAGTCACGATCACGACGGAGTGTACTGCGGGGTATCGGAACTGCGGCAGCCGCCGGCGCGGTGGTCGGCACCGCCTCGAACGCGGCTGCGGCGACGGGCTGGGAGTCGGTCGAGACTCCGGTCGAAACCAATCTCCACGACGTCGCGGTCACCGCTGAGGGCGCCTACGCCGTCGGCGGCGACGGCGACGTCATCGCTCGCACGAGCGAGGGATGGACCCAGGTGCTCGACGGCGGGCCGACCGGGAACAGCAACGGGCTGAACGGGGCGGCCGTGACCGACGACGGAGAGCGACTCTGGTTCGTCGGGAACTCCGGCGCCATCGGCGAGTACGACGTGACGACGAGCAGCCTCGTCGACCACTCGGCGCCGAACGACGTCACGAACAACTTCAACGCCGTCTCCGTCGAGGGGACGGCCGGCGACGCCAACGTCTACGTCGCCGGCGACTCGGGGAAGATCTACTACAGCTTCGAGAACGGCGAGACCGGAACGTGGAACCAGGTTACCCCCGGTTCGGGCTCGGAGGTCAACGCCATCGACACGTACGGTCCCCGTGCGGGCCACGCCGTCGACGGGAACAAGACGGTCTTCCAGACCGACGACGGGTCGACCTACGAGAAGTTAGGCGTCGAGGACGCCAACGTCAACTTCCACGGCGTCGACAGCGACGGCGCCGACGCGGTGTACGTCTCCGGTGGCAACGGCGTCGTCTACGACTGGGACGGCTCGCAGTGGACGCGAACCGACCTCGGCGACGCCACCCTCCGCGACATCGAGGCCGTCGCCGGCGAGGTGTACGCGGTCGGCGGCGGCGGGAAGGTCTTCTCGCTCGTCGACGGCGTCTGGTCGGAGTCGGACACGCCGACGGGCGCGAACCTCGAGGCCTTCGCCCGCGGCGTCGTCGACATCGCGGTCGGCGCCAGCGGCACCGTCATCGAGAACTGACGACTCGGAACGCGAGAACCTGAACCACGGACTCTGCGTAATCACCTGCCCGTCGGCGTCCGACGCCGGCGGGCCTTCTGCGGCGACCGATTCGGCTCGGAGCCGCAGCATTCCCGGGCGAGTGCGCGGCCGTGGAGCCGCGGCGTCGCTCGGACCTGTGAGGAGCGAATCGCGGCCGTCGGCGACGCACGGGCTGTCGACTCCGGACGAACGCGTCGCTCCGGGAAGCGACGGCCCGCGAGAACTGCTCGGTCGGGGATTTGAACCCCGGTCATCGGCTCGAAAGGCCGAAATGATTGGCCGGACTACACCAACCGAGCGACATCTGTCGGTCGGGTGGGCCGACGGATAAATGCTACTTTTTCGGTCGTGGAAGCGGTGGCCGGCGGGCGGCCGGCGCCGGCGAGCGGGGTTCGGGATCGCGGGTCGCGAGCGGCGGCGGTCCCCGCCGCGAGCCGGCCACTTAGGGGCGCCGGCCTCGAACTCGGCCGCGATGACCGACCAGCTCTCGTTCGACCCGGCGGAGCCGCCGACCGAGCCGACGTGGGACCCCGAGGAGCCGCCGGCCGACCCGGTGGCGGCGCTCCGGGGGGATCCGTATCTGGGCTCCGTCGTGGCCGCGAACGGCCCCGTCGAGATCGCGCCGGCGCCGTCGCTGTTCGAGCGGTTCGTCGTCTCCGTGCTGCGCCAGCAGGTGTCGATGGCCTCGGCCGAGGCGACCCGCGAGCGGCTGTTCGAGGCCGTCGACGTGACGCCGGCGGGGATTCTCGACGCCGACGACGCGACGCTCCGGGAGGCGGGCCTCTCCCGGCAGAAGACCCGTTACGTCGACAACATCGCCGCGGCCTTCGAGTCGGAGGGGTACGACCGCGCGTCCTTCGCCGACATGAGCGACGAGGCGGTGCGGGCGGAGCTGACGAGCATCACGGGCGTCGGCGAGTGGACCGCGAATATGCAGTTGCTGTTTTCACTCGGTCGAGAGGACGTCTTTCCGGTCGGCGACCTCGGGGTGCGGAAAGGGGTGCGGGCGGTCGTCGGCGACGACGACGAGGCGTTGACCCGCGGGGAGATGCGCGAGTTCGCCCGTCGCTGGCGACCGTTCCGGTCGTACGCGACGCTGTATCTGTGGAAGGCCGAAGACGCCGCCGGCGGCGACGTCAAGGAGGTCGTCGAGGGGTAGGCGGGTCCCGTCGCCGCCGAGGTTGTCGGCCGAAGGTTCGCGGCCGCCGAGCGGCGTCGTCGGTGATTCGTCGAACGACGCTCGCCGGTCCGTCGCGGGCCGAGCGCGGTCGGTAGCAAGGAGCGCGTTCCGGCGACGAGGGCGACGAGAAGGCAACTTCTAAACGGCCGCCGTCCCGAAATGACCTATAGCATGAGTCAGTCTTACAACCGAGGCCTCGTCGAGGACTTCGCCCGGTGGCGGGAGTTCGACGCCGGGATGTGGGCCTGGGTGTTCCACAAGTTCACCGGCTGGGTGCTCGTGGGATACCTGTTCACCCACATCGCGGTGCTGTCGACGGCGCTGCAGGGTGGAGCCGCCTACACCCAGACGATTCAGGCCCTCGAGAGCCTGCTCGTGGTTCGGCTGCTGGAGGTCGGGCTGCTCGCCGTGGCTGTGTTCCACATCCTCAACGGCTGTCGGCTGCTGCTGGTCGACCTCGGGTTCGGGCTCGGGGCACAGGACAAGAGCTTCTACGCGTCGCTCGTGCTAACCGGCGCCATCGTCGTGGCGTCGGTGCCGACGTTCATGGCGGGGGTGTTCTGAGATGGCCGACCACTACTCCAGCTTCGAACGCGGCGGGCGGCGCTGGCTCTGGCAGCGCATCACGGCGGCGTTTCTGGTCGTCGTGCTCGCGTTCCACTTCTTCCTGCTGCACTTCGTCAACCACGCCGACGAGGTGACGATGGCGCTGTCCAGCGCCCGGATGGAGCAGCTCAGCTACTACTCGCTGATGATACTGTTCCTGGTGACGGCGACGTTCCACGGCGTCAACGGCGTGTACAACGCCCTCCTCAACCAGGGACTGACCGGCCGGAAGCTTCAGGCCGTGAAGTGGACGCTGGTCGCCGCCAGCCTGCTGTTGATCGTCCAGGGCGTCCGAACGGCGAACGCCTGGGCCGGAATTTCCATCGTCTGATATGAGCACACAACTACCCGAGACGGAGACCGAAACGGACGTAGAGACCGACCAGCAGGGCGCACGCGGCGCCGCCCGAGCCGCCGGCGACGAGTCACCGTACGGCGGCGAGTACGGCGGCGACCTCCGCCAGAAGGCCGAGGAGGAACTGGAGGCCGCCGACGAGACGGTCCGGCTCAAGGTGTTCCGGTACGACCCCGAGGTGCCCGAGAAAGAAGAGCCCCGCTTCGACGACTTCCACGTCCCGTTCACCAAGGGGATGACGGTCCTCGACGCGCTCATTTACGCCCGGGACCACTACGACAGCAGCCTCACGTTCCGCCACTCCTGTCGGCAGGCGGTGTGCGGGTCGGACGCGCTGTTCATCAACGGCTCTCAGCGACTCGGCTGTCAGACGCAGGTGGGCGACGTCGACGGCGACGTGGTGCGCGTCGAGCCGCTGCCTCACGCCGACGTCGTCAAGGACCTCGTCGTCGACATGGAGCACTTCTACGACCAGATGGAGTCGGTCGAGCCGTACTTCCAGACCGACGACCTCCCCGACGAGGAGCTAACCGAACAGCACCAGACGCGGGAGAACCGCGAGGAGATCAAGATGTCCACGCGGTGTATCTGGTGTGGCGCCTGCATGTCCTCGTGTAACGTCGCCGCCGGCGACAACGAGTACCTCGGCCCCGCGGCCATCAACAAGGCCTACCGGTTCGCGATGGACGACCGGGAGGGCGAGGAGATGAAAGAACACCGGATGCGTATCCTCGAACAGGAACACGGCGTCTGGCGCTGTCAGACCCAGTTCTCCTGTACCGAGGTGTGTCCGAAGGACATCCCGTTAACCGAGCACATCCAGGAGCTGAAGCGCGAAGCCGTCAAGAGCAACCTGAAGTTCTGGTAGGGTTCAAGTCCCTCCAGCCCGTATCCGAGTTTACGACAACACCCCACTAATCATGCACGAATACGATGTCGTCGTGGTCGGCGCAGGCGGCGCGGGACTCCGAGCGGCTATCGCCGCCGAGGAGTCCGGCGCGGACGTGGCGATGGTGACGAAGCTCCATCCGGTTCGAAGCCACACCGGGGCCGCCGAGGGCGGTATCAACGCCGCCCTCCGGGAGGCCGACGACTGGTCCGACCACGCGTACGACACGATGAAGGGTTCGGACTACCTGGCCGACGCCCCCGCGGTGGAGGCGCTAACCAAGGAGAGTCCGAAGGAGACGATTCAGCTCGAAAACTGGGGCATGGCCTTCTCCCGCGACGAGGACGGCCGGGTCTCCCAGCGCCCGTTCGGCGGGCTCTCGTTCCCCCGGACGACCTACGCCGGCGCCGAGACCGGCCACCACCTGCTGCATACGATGTACGAGCAGGTGGTCAAACGCGGCATCGAGGTGTTCGACGAGTGGTACGTCACCGACCTCGCGGTCACCGACGAGGACGACCCCGAGGAGCGCGAGTGCCACGGCGTCGTCGCATACGACATCAAGCGCGGCGACATCGAGGGGTTCCGCGCCCGCGACGGGGTCATCCTCGCGACCGGCGGCCTCGGACAGGTGTACGACCACACCACCAACGCCGTCGCCAACACCGGCGACGGGGTGGCGATGGCCTACCGCGCCGGCGTCCCCATCGAGGACATGGAGATGATCCAGTTCCACCCGACGACGCTGCCGTCGACGGGGGTGCTCATCTCCGAGGGCGTCCGCGGTGAGGGCGGCATCCTCTATAACGCCGACGGCGAGCGGTTCATGTTCGAACGCGGCTACGCCAACAACGACGGCGAACTCGCCTCCCGCGACGTGGTCTCGCGGGCCGAACTCACCGAGGTCAACGAGGGCCGCGGCATCGAGGACGAGTACGTCCACCTCGACATGCGCCACCTCGGCGAGGAGCGCATCACCGACCGCCTGGAGAACATCCTCCACCTCGCGGAGGACTTCGAGGGCGTCGACGGGCTGGACGAGCCGATGCCGGTCAAGCCCGGCCAACACTACGCCATGGGCGGCGTCGAGACCGACGAACACGGCGAGACGTGCGTCGGGAACCTGTACGCCGTCGGCGAGTGCGCCTGTGCCTCCGTCCACGGCGCGAACCGCCTTGGCGGCAACGCCCTGCCGGAGCTCATCGTCTTCGGCAAGCGCGCCGGCCACCACGCCGCCGGCAAGGAGATGGCGCCGGCGGAGATTGAAACGGGCAGGACCGACGACGTCGAGCTCGGCGAGCTCGAATCGCCGGTCGAGCTGGGCGAGGCCGGGATTCCCGGCGACGCCGTCGCCGACGGTGGCGCCGTCGCGGAGGGCGGCTCGGCCGACCCGACGGGCGTCGTCGAGCGCACGGTCGAGGCCGAGCGCGGCCGCATCGAGACGCTGCTGACCCGCGACGACGGCATCAACCACGCCGAGGTCCGCGCGGACGTTCAGCAGTCGATGACCGAGAACGTCAACGTGTTCCGGGAGTCGGACAACCTGAAAGAGGCGCTGTCGGACATCCGACACGCCCGAGAGCGCTACCAGAACGTCACCGTCGAGGACCCCTCCCGGACGTTCAACACCGACCTCATCCACACCATCGAGACGCGGAACCTCCTCGACATCGCCGAGGCCATCACCATCGGCGCGCTGGCTCGGGACGAGTTCCGCGGCGCACACTGGCGCAAGGCCCACCAGAAGCGTAAGGACGAGGAGTGGCTGAAACACACGATGCTCACCTGGAACGACGGCGAACCCGAGCTGTGGTACAAGCCGGTCGTCCTCGACGGCGAGGACAAGAGCTACGAGCCCAAGGAGCGCTCGTACTGACCGAATCCACGGGACGCCGTCACACGGTCCGGTTCGTCGTCGGTCGAAATCGAGCGCCGAACCACGCTGGTCAAAACTTTACTCGATACCGAAACAACTGCTGAACGGCGACGAGAAGCGCCGAAACCCCTTACGCCGTCGCTTTCGTCGTCCGTCGTAGGGAGCTTTTATTATTGTCGAAGTGCTGGTGTTCGGTACATGATGCAGACGCAGATGCAGGCGGAACGGACCGCGACGGTCCCCGAGGGGTTGGACTCACCGCGAGCGAAGCTCGTGTATCTCTACCTCTCGGCCAACGGCGCGTCCACGGTGGGCGAACTGCAGGACGGACTCGGTATGAAGAAGATTTCACTGTTCAGCATCCTCAAGACGCTGCGCAAGGAGAGCCACGTCGGACAGACCGGCGACCGCTACGCCGTCGCGTAAGCTCCACAGTGATTACTGCGAGTCTTTACCGCCGTGGTGGCCCGTATCGGTAATAAGGGCCACTGAGCTAGCGTCTCTCGACACAGACTGTGAAACTGTTCGCAGTAATCACTATCAGAGAAGGCTGATGGCGATACCGATCGCGATGAGTCCCAGCAACAGCGCAGAGACGACCAGAAAGAAGCGGTCAGCACCATCCATACGATAGTTTACACGTGGCGGTCTCAAAAGCGTTTGCCCGTGGTTGTTCGGTGACGGCGGCGCCCTCTTGCGTTCGAACGTCGGGAGCGTAATCGTCTCCGGCAGCGGCCCGGTGGGTGTGTAGCGCCCGGACGTGACGGTCAGTGCCGGCGACTGCGCGCCTCACGGACGTCGGCGCCGTCGCGCACCTTGTCCTCACATGAGGGACACACTCGCGGGCCGTCCAGTTCCTCGGGTGCGAACACCCGTACGTAGCTCTCGGTCACGAACGAGCCACAGTTTTGACACTCCGGCATCGTCTCTGATGCTGGCGGAGACCGACTTAATTGTTTGGCCTGTAACCGACTCCGAAAGGGTCGCAACTCGGACCCGACGGCGCCTCCGACGCCGGTCGCCGGAACCGCGCCGTTGAAAAGGGACGCCGGCGTTTCGTCGAACATGATGGTTTCTCGCTGGTACTCCTCGCGCTCGGTCGGGTCGGGTCCGGGCCGTCGCGGCGAGTCGATCCTCGTGCGAGCGGTCGACGACGCGGGCCGTCGGCGGAGTGCGCGCCGATGAGCGGCGGCCGCCTCGACCGATTCGCTGCAGCGGTTCGGAGCCGTCTCGACGGCGTGTTCAAGACGCGCGAGGAGTTCGAACTCACCGAGGGCGACATCGCGCGGCCGCTGTTCTACCTCTCCTTGCCCATCGTCGTCACCAACCTGCTGCAGACGGCGTACAACCTCGTCGACACGGTGTGGCTCGGCCGGTTCAGCACGGACGCGCTGGCGGCCATCAGCTTCGCGTTCCCGGTCGTGTTCTTCCTCATCTCGCTGGGACTGGGGCTGTCTATCGGCGGGAGCATCATCGTCGCCCAACACACCGGCGCCGAAGAGCGGGCCGAGGCCGAGTTTGCCGCCTCTCAGACGGTCACGTTCGTCGTGTTGGCGTCGCTGCTTCTGGGCGCGTTCGGCTACGTCGCCGTCGACGACATCCTCCGACTGCTCGGCGCCTCCGGGGCGGTGCTCGCTGGCGCGACGGCGTATCTCCGCATCATCTCGCTGGGGATGGCGTTCATGTTCGCCTTCTTCGTGTTCATGTCGCTGATGCGGGGGTACGGCGACACCATCACACCGATGCTGGTGATGTTCGTCACCGTCGTGGTCAACCTCCTGCTCGACCCGCTGCTCATCTTCGAGGTCGGTCCGTTCCCGGCGCTGGGCGTCGAAGGGGCGGCGTACGCGACCGTCCTCTCGCGGGCGCTGGCGACGATCATCGGACTGAGCATCATGTTCCGAGGCAACCGCGGCGTCGAGATTCACCTCTCGCAGATGTGGCCGGACCTCTCTTTCCTCCGGCGGCTGCTCCGGGTCGGGATTCCGGCCTCCGTCGAAGGCACCGGCAACGCCGTCGCTGTCAACCTCCTGCTGGTCATCGTCGGCACGTTCCCCACCGTGGTCGTCGCGGCCTACGGCGTCGGCGTCCGCGTGTTCTCGGTCATCTTCCTCCCCGCCATCGCTGTCGGTCGCGGCGTGGAGACGATGTCCGGCCAGAACATCGGCGCCGGCGAGACCGACCGGGCGGCGACGGCCTCGACGTTTGCCGCCAAGGCCACCTTCGCCGTGCTGGCGGTCGTCGGCGCCGTCGCCTGGCTGGCCGCCGGCGACATCGTCGCCGTCTTCTCCGACGACGCCCAAGTCGTCGAGGTCGGCCGCCTGTTCATCAGATACGTCGCCCCGACGTTCGGCTTCACCGGCGTCTTCCACGCCTACAAGGGCGGGTTCCGGGGCGCCGGACGCACCCTGACGGCGGCGGCGGTGTCCATCGCCATGCTCGGAGTCATCCGCGTCCCGGTCGCCTGGCTCGGCGCCCGGACGCTGGGCTATCGGGGTATCTGGGTCGCCTTCGCCGTCTCCAACGTCGCCGGCGCCGTCATCGGCTACGCCTGGTACCGCCGGGGCGGCTGGCGCGACGCTGACGTCACCGGCGACGCCACTGGACCGACCGTCGCCGGCGAGGGCGCGGAGTCCGAGCCGGTCGACGACTAACGTATAAACGTCTTCGTCGAGAGTTTGCAAGCTCTCCTCGGACGACTTGAAAGGTGTCTGAAATTCATCGGCGAAAGATTTATATAGAATCGCCGACGTATGATTAACTGCATTCGAGGTGAGTGCCGATGGCACTGCCAACGACCACAGCCGATACGTGGATGCAGAGCCTCGACTTCCCGAGCCGACTGTTCGGACAGACGAGCAGCGACTACGAACTGTACGAGGAAGACGGTGAGTTCGTGCTCACCGTCGAGATGCCGGGGTTCGACCCCGAGGAGATCACCGTCACGTGGAACGACGGTGTGCTGAACGTCGCCGCCGAACACGAGGAGGAAGCGCGTGGCCAGCGGAAGACGTACCACCGTCGGTTCCGCTTCCCGAAGGCGGTCGACGACGACGCTGTGACGGCGTCGTACACCAACGGCATCCTCGAGGTCCGGCTGCCGGTCGAAGCCGGGGTCGCCGCTCCCGGCAGGGAGATCGAAATCGAGAGCTGAAGCCCGCCCGGCCGGCGATGAGCGCATCGTCGCTCCCGCCGTGACGGCGACGGGGCCGTACCCGTCGGCGACCCGCACCGCACGATTCGACCGCAAGTTCACCGCTCGTTCGTCCGCCGCGTTTCCGTGTCGTCACGAACCGTGACGGCGGCTACGCCAGCAGCGGTTCGATGTCGGTTTCGTAGCAGTCCTGACAGACGTAGCTGTCGAGGACGCCAGCGTCGGTTCTCGTGTGGACGAGGACGTGCACCATGTCGGCGAATGTCGCCGTTCCACCGCAGACTCTACAGTCTTGACTGGGCATCGTCCTTTTTGTTGTATGATGCCAAGGCACATAGTTGTTACCGCTGTCGCGGCGACAGCTTCAGGTCGTGGGCGGGCATCGGAGTCGGTAGCGACCAGCGTCCAATGAGTTCACATTCGGAGTCGTTCGACCCGCTGGAATCGACCGTCGCCGACGTTCACGCCGCGATGGACGCCGGCGACCTCACCGCCGAGGGGCTTCTCGACCGCTACCTCGACCGCGTCGACGCCTACGACGACGAGCTGAACGCCGTGTTGACAGTCAATGACGACGCCCGCGGCCGGGCTCGCTCTCTCGACGAACGCCTCGAAACCGAAGGGTTCGTCGGCCCGCTGCACGGCGTGCCGGTGCTCGTCAAGGACAACACCGACGTCGAGGGGCTGGCGACGACCGCCGGCTCGGTCCCGATGGCCGACTCCATGCCCGGCCGCGACGCGACGATCGTGGCGAACCTCCGGGCGGCCGGTGCGGTCGTCCTCGGGAAGACCAACCTCCAGGAGCTGTCCTTCGGCGTCGACACGATCAGCTCGCTGGGTGGGCCGACGCGCAATCCGTACGACCGCGACCGTCGGCCGTCGGGCTCCAGCGGCGGCACGGCGGCGGCAGTCGCGGCCAACCTCGGCCTGGTCGGCACCGGCACCGACACCTGCTCGTCGGTGCGCTCGCCGCCGGCGTTCAACTGCCTCGTCGGCGTGCGCCCCACCCGCGGGCTGGCCAGCCGGACGGGCATCGTCCCCCTGAGCGACACGCAGGACGTCCCCGGCCCGATCGCTCGCACGGTCGACGACGCGGCGCGCGTACTCGACGCGATGGTCGGCTTCGACCCCGAGGACCCGGTCACGGCCCGCGGCGTCGGCCGCGTTCCCGACGCCGGATACGCAGGCCACGTCGACCCCGCGGGGCTCTCTGGGGCTCGCATCGGCGTCGTTCGGGAGGCGTTCGCGCCCCGCGACGACGACCGGGCGGCGGCGGCCCGGGAGGTGACCGCCGTCGTCGACGACGCCGTCGAAGCGATGGACGCGGCCGGCGCGACCGTCGTCGACCCGGTCGAGGCCGTCGACAGGGCGAAGCTGCTGGAAGCGCGCGTGCTCCGATACGAGTTCCGTCGGGACTTTGAGGCGTACCTCGACGAGATCGACGCCCCGGCGGTCGACTCGCTGTCCGCGGTCGTCGAGAGCGGCGAGATGGCACCGTCGGTCGAGCGTCGGGTCCGCGACAGCGGCGCGCTCGCCGTCGACCCCGACGCCGTCGCCGACGACCCCGAGTACAACCGCCGACTGGCGCTGCGCGAGCGCCTCCGCGAGCGCGTGCTGGCGACGCTGGCCGACGACGCGCTCGACGCCGTCGTCTACCCGCCGTCGACGGTCCCACCGGTCGAGATTCCCGACAACCAGCCGTTTCCGGAGATGCGCTGCGAGCTGTCCGCTCACACCGGCCTCCCGGCCGTCGTCGTCCCGGCCGGCTTCACCGACGACGGGCTCCCGGTCGGCGTGGAGTTCCTCGGGTCGGCCTTCGAGGAGGGGCGGCTGCTCGAACTCGCGGCCGGTTTCGAGGCGGCGACCGACCACCGGCGGCCGCCGGCAGGGTTCGGCCCGCTGTGAGCGGTCGGCGAGAGAACGGGGCTACGGGTTCCGCGACTCCCCGCGGAGTCGCCAGCGCCGGTACAGCAGGTCGAGGCCGTCGTCGGCGTCGACGAACCGCAGCGGAACCCGCGCGCCGCCGGCCTCGACGGTGTAGTAGGTGCGGTCGTCGACCGCGGTCGACTCGGGAAAGGCCTCGAAGGACTGATCGCCCAGCGCCGTCGCGAGTTCGACCTCGATGGTGCCGTCGGCGGTCGGCGTCACCTCGGCGGTCTGGACGCCACGGTGAGACTCGTAGTGCCCGGCGACGCGGGCGGCCCGCGCTCGGAGCGCGTAGAAGCGAGTCGCCGCCGCCGGCTCCTCGCCGACGGCCGTCGCCAGCAGCGCCGGGCCAACGAACTGCGGGTGGGCCTCCGGCGAGTCGTTGCACGAGAGCGCGACGCCGATTTCGGCGTCCTCGAGGTAGCCAACGTACGCCGTCGAGACGCCGAGGCTCCCGCCGTGTTCGACGAGGGTGTCGCCCAGCA
Organism: Halolamina sp.; assembly: GCA_042216705.1. Lineage (GTDB taxonomy): Archaea > Halobacteriota > Halobacteria > Halobacteriales > Haloferacaceae > JBDGTQ01. The sequence continues at coordinate 32,146 of JBDGTQ010000011.1, forward strand.
GCGACCGGCGCATCCAGCCGTACCCGTACCCCTGTTCGTCGCCGTCGAGATACGTCTGCCGGGTCGCGTGGGCGGCGTGGGCCTCCGCGAGGAGGTCGGGGGCGACGACGTCCGGGTCCGGGTCGAGCTGGAAGGCCAGATACGACGCCAACTCCTCGACGGAGGCGACCAGTCCGCCGGCCGCGCCGACGCCCTTGACCGGGAAGTCGGCCTCGACGCGGTCGCCGTCGTCAGTGCGGTACGGCGTCATCGCGTCCTCGACGGCGTCGAGATCGTCCGGAGCGACCACGGAGCGCGTCATCCCCAGCGGCGCGAGAATCTCGTCGCCGACGTACTCCGGGAATGGGCGCCCGTCGAGCGCCTCGACGAGCCTCCCGAGGACGGTGTACCCGGTGTTGTAGTAGAAGAACTCTCCCTCGGTGCGGTCCCGAGTCGCGCCGGCGACGTGGCGGCGGAGGTCCGCCGGCGACGACAGCGGCACCTCGACGGGGTCTTCGCCGGTCAGGCGGGCGATGAGTACGACGCTGGCGCCGTCGCTCGGCAGCCCCGAGGAGTGGCTGAGCAGCTCGTGGACCGTCGGCGGGTCGGCGAGGTCGTCGTAGAAGTCGAGGTGGTCGGTGACGGGGTCCCCGAGCGCGAGGTCGGTGCGTTCGACCTGCTGGAGCACCGCCAGCGCGGTGACCGACTTGGTGACGGAGGCGACGCCGTACAGCGTCGCCGGCGTCGCCGGAGCGTCGGCGGCGAGGTCGCGGGCGCCGTACCCCGCGGTGTGGGCAACGTCATCGCCGTCGACGACCGCAACCGCCGCGCCGGGGACACGCTCCTCGCTCAGCCAGTCGGTCACGAAGCCGTCGATGCGCTCGCGCCACCCGTCGACGAGTGTCACTGCCATGGCACCGCTGGGGGCGTCGGCGGTGTAAAACTGTGTGCCACAGGCGGGTGGTAGCTCCGACGTGGCGAGACGACACGAAACGAGATGAGCGTCAGCGCCCGTCGTCGCCTCAGAGGTCGGCGTAGGGACCGCCGACGGCCTCGGTCAGCCGCGTCACCTGTTCGTCGGAGAGGTCGACGGTCGCGGCCGCGAGGTTCTCCTCGAGTTGGTCGACGGTGCGGGCGCCGACGATGGGCGCGGTGATGCCGTCGCGGTGGCGCTGCCAGGCGAGGGCGACCTGAGCGGGCGTGGCATCGACCTCCGCGGCGACAGCGTCGAGAATGTTGTGGGCGTCGAAGTTCTCCGCCGTGAGGTAGGCGTCGGCGAACCGGCTGGACTCGGCGGCGCGGGACTCGCCGGTGAGCCCCTCCTCGCGGTCGTACTTCCCGGTCAGGAACCCCTGGCCGAGCGGGCTCCACGGGCAGACGGCGATGCCGTAGTGCCGACACATCTCCAGGTACTCCCCCTCGATTTCGCGGTCGACGAGGTTGTACCGAGGCTGGGCGACGGTGAACGGCTCCCAGCCGCGTTCGCGGGCGATCTCGTTGGCGCGGGCGACCTTCCAGGCGTTGGGCCGCATCGTCGACGCGCCGAGGTAGTGCACCTTCCCGTCCTCGACGAGGCCGTTCAGCGTCTTCATCAGCTCGCGGGCCGGCGTCTCGTCGTCCCAGCGGTGGATGTATAGCACGTCGACGTAATCGGTGTCGAGGCGGTCCAGCAGCGCGTCGACGCGCTGGCGGACCGTCTTGCGGTTGGTGCCGCGGCTGTTGGGGTCACCGTCGCGAATCTGCCAGTACACCTTCGAGGCGACGGTGAACCGCTCGCGGTCGCGGTCGGCCAGCCAGTCGCCGATCCAGCGCTCGCTGTCGCCGCCGCCGTAGACGTCGGCGGTGTCGATGTAGCGGCCGCCGGCGGCCTCGTATGCGTCGAGCAGTTCGTGAGCGCGGCTCTCGCCGATTTCGAGGTTGCCCTCCTCGGTCTCGCGACCGAACCGCCAGGTGCCGAACTGGAGTTCACTCGTTCGGAGACCGGCGTCGCCCAGCGGGACGAAATCGAGGTCGATGTCTTCGAGCGCAGTCACGCACGTCCGTACCGGCGACGACCAGATAAGGATTGGTTCCCCCGTCGGGGGCTGCCATCGTCGGCCCGTCGCCGAGAGTCACCCGACGACGCCGTCAGGGTGCGTACTCCGGGGACTGCGCCTCGATGGCGCTCACGACCGCCGCGAGTTCCTCGCCGACGGCCGCGACCACGTCGTCGAGTGTGACGACGCCGGTCAACGTTCCCGCCTCGTCGACCACCGGGAGACACCGGACCTCCGTCTCGGCGAGCCGTTCCGGCAGCTCGGTGCCGGCTGCGTCGGCCCGAATCGTCGCCGGGTCCTCGGTCATGACGTCCTCAGCGGTCAGCTCGGCGAACTCATCAAGTTCGTCCTCTCGGGCGACCGCGACGGCGACGTCGCGGTCGGTGACGATGCCGACGGGCCTCCCGCGGTCCGTGACGAGGAGCTCGCCGAGCCGTTCGTCCGCTATCGTGCTTGCGAGCACCGGGAGCGGCGTCTCTCTCGCCGTCGTCAGGGGCTCGACTGCGAGGCGTTGCACCTGCATGCACATGGGTGTACGCCGTAATAAAGAATTGCTCTATCGCCGATTTTCGCTGTCTGGGAACCGTCCGCGCGGTTCGGAGCCGACACCTCCCCGACGCAAGCCCGCCTCAGGGCTTGACCAGGACCTTGATGGCCTCGCGCTCGTCCATCGCGCGGTAGCCCTCTGGGACCTCTTCGAGGCTCACCGTCTCGGTGAAGACGGGCGCGGGGTCGATGGTCCCCTGGAGCACGTCGGCCATCAGTTCCTCGGCGTACGCCCGGACCGGAGCGACGCCGCCGTTCAGCGTGATGTTGTCCGAAAACAGCGTGAACACGTCGAGGCCCTCCTCCTCGACCCCGTAAGGGACGCCGACGTAGCCGACGGTGCCGCCGGGTCGACACACGTCGATGGCGGTGTTCATCGCCGAGGCGGCGCCGACGCACTCCATCACGTGGTCGGCGCCGCCGTCCGTCAGTTCGCGGGCGCGCTCGACGGCGACCTCGCCGCGGGCCGAGACCGTCTCCGTGGCGCCGAACGCCTCGGCGAGTTCGAGGCGGTCCTCGTGGTGGCCCATGGCGACGATGCGACGCGCGCCGAGACGCTTGGCCGCGAGCACGCCACAGAGCCCGACGGCGCCGTCGCCCACGACGACAGCCGTCTCGCCTTCCTCGACGCCGGCGCTGACGGCGGCGTGGTGGCCGGTGCCCATCACGTCCGTCAGCGGCAGCAGCGACCGCAGCGCGTCCTCGTCGTCGGCGTAGCGGTCGGGAACCCGTACCAGCGTCCCGTCGGCGTGAGGCGCCCGGACGTATTCGCCCTGCGCGCCGCCGTTGTCGCCGCCCCAGGACTCGTCGCGGACGCAGGAGGTGTGTAACCCCTTCCGACAGAACTCGCACTCGCCGCAGCTGATGGCGAACGGCGCGAGCACGCGGTCGCCCGGCTCGACGGAGCGCACGTCGTCGCCGACGGCCTCGACGACGCCCATCGGCTCGTGGCCGACGCGGGTGTCCGCCTCGCGGTCGCTCTCACCGCGGTAGAACCACAGGTCCGACCCGCAGATAGCGGTGTGAGTCACGCGGACGACGGCGTCGGTCGGCGACTCGACTTCCGGCCTGGGAACGTCTTCGACCGCGATGTCGCCTGGCCCTCGGTAAATTGCAGCGCGCATACCGAAGCGACGCCCGTCGCCGGGAAAAGGGCCACGGCGGCCGTCGATCCCGCCGGTTGTGACGCGACGCCGGCGATTGCCGAGGACGGTGCGCTCCCAGCACGGGCGCCTACGACCGCGTCTTCGGCTCGGGCGTCGGCGCGGTCGGTACCCGGCGACCGTCCATGATGCGCCGGAGGCTCTCCCGATACCACGCCACCAGCTCCTCGGCCGGCGGGCGCCCGAGCCGGTAGCCGTACGTCGCGAGGTCGAGCACGACGAGCAGCCGATAGGCGTCGAACCACTCGGCCGTCCTGACGGGTTCGCCGTAGCCCGCTTCGATGGCCGCCAGCAGCGGCTCGCGGTTCGACGCCTCGCGCCGGGCGCTGACGTTCGCGAACCGATTCATCGCGGCGACGACGGACAGCCGCGAGTCGGCCACGCCGACCCCTTCCCAGTCCAGGACGGCCGAGAGACGCCCGTCGTTCACGACGAGGTTCGGCCCGATGGCGTCGAAGTAGCTAACCGCCGCCGGCGGCGCCTCGGGTAGTTGCTCACGGCGGTCCGACAAAAACGCCGCGACGCGGCGGGCGATCGACTCCAGCTCCGTCCCGCGAGCGACTGAGACGTCGCGGGCGACCATGTCCTCGACGGCCGCCGGCCACGACTCGAACGGGGTCGACTCGGTCCAACCCGTCACGCGGAACCCGTCGTCGTACTCGAAGCGGCCGAACGCCGCTTCTACCGGCGTCTCGGTCGTCGTTTCGGTCGCAGTCGCAGGGACGGGCGCCGTCTCCCGGAGTCGCCGGAGGAATCGACCCACCGCCCGCGCCAGCGTCTCCTGTACGTCAGCCGGGTAGTCGGCGACCGGCTGGGTCGTCCCCTCGTAGCGGGGCATAGCGAAACACGGCGCCGACGTCTCTCGGCCGTCGCCGACCGCCAGCACCGTCGGCGCCTCCGGAAGCGACAGGCGTTCCAACACCGCCGGCTCGACGCGGGGAGCGTGGCAGGGATACTTGATGACGACCGCGTCGCCGCCGTCCGTGCGGACGCGAAACGCCTCGGACGTAAAGCCGCTCACGTCGTCGACCTCCGCCGCGTCCGCGCCGAGCAGCCGTCGACAGTCGCTCCTGACGGGTCGTCGGATCACGAGGGATATACAGATTCGATAGTGATATGTAACAGGGTCAGGGTAGAAACGTCGCTCGGAGTAGAAAGACGCCCGATCGGTTCCGAATCGGCGACTGCGAAAACCCCCGGTCGCGCAGCCGCCGCGACTCGCTGCGATGGGGTTCTCGGGGCGGCTTCCGAGGTGCGTACGTCGCCGGGGCTGGCTGTGCGCCCGGTCGCTTTCGGTCCCACGCTGCACCGGTTAGTCGAGTCTCTATCACGTCTCTCGGCACCACTGGTGGATGGCCCGGACTGTTATTGTCGCGGCGACGGAACAGGTCGACCGTGCAACGAGGGACGCAGTATGGCTGACGAATCCGTCGAGACCGCTGAGACCGTCGAGACCGTCGAGAGCCCGGGAAGCGACGGCGCGCGGGCCGAGGGAGACGTGACCGATCGCATCGCGAACAGCACCGACGCGTTCATTCACTACGTGGAACTCGCCGCCGCCGCCATCTTCGCGCTGCTGTTCGCCATCGGCGTCGTCGACCTCGGCCTGGAGATCGTCGACCGGACGACCGCGGGGGCGATAACCGACCCGGAGACGGTCATCAGCATCATCGACACCGGCCTTCTCCTGCTCATCATCGTCGAGGTGTACCAGACGGTCATCGCCTACACCCAGGAGAGCGACACCCGCCGGATCGTCAGCCTCATTATCTACACCGGTATCATCGCCATGGTCCGGAAGGTCATCATCTTCCGCACCGGCGACTACGCCACCGTCAGCGACGCGCTGCTGGCCGCGGTGTCGTACACTATCATCCTGCTCGGACTCGGCGTCGTCCTCTGGATAGAGAAGGGGCGGCTCTCCGCGGGCGAGGCCTGACCGCCCACCAGGTCAGTTCCCCGACCGCCAGCGGACTCGGGGTTGGCGACGATGGTTCGGCTCGGTCGCGTCGAACCCGACGCCGTTACCGGGTTCGATTATGGCCCCCACTCTTAAAAGAATCTCCGTCGTTGCGATGAGTGCGGTCGTCGTCGTCCGATAGCTCACCATCACCGCCGCCGACGGACGTCAGTTGCCCCCTGACTCGTCGTCGAGGTCTCCGGCGGACCGCCCGGGTGTGCCATTCGCCCGGGTCCCGCGGAACCTCACCACCATCGGCGACGACCCACTCCGTTACCCCCTACTCGACGTTGTCCCTGACCAGACCAGTCGCGACCGAGCCGACGGTCCGGCCGACCGCGGCCGTCCGACGTCCGAACGACCCGCGACAGAGCGATACGGTTAGGTAGCGGCCGCCGGTTCGCTTCGAATAGATGTCCGACGACTCCTCGGGGGCGCTCGTCGAGTACGGCATCGACGACAGACCCCCGCTGATAGAATCGCTGTTCCTGGGCGTCCAACACTACCTCACGATGGTCGGGGCCAACATCGCGGTGCCGCTCATCCTCGCGGGGGCGCTGGGGATGCCCGCCGAGTTCGTCCCGCGGTTCGTCGGGACGTTCTTCGTCGTCTCCGGCGTCGCGACGCTGGCGCAGTCGACGTTCGGCAACCGCTACCCCATCGTCCAGGGGGCGCCGTTCTCGATGCTCGCGCCCGCGCTGGCGGTCGTCGGTGTCGCCGCCGCCGACCCGCCCGCGGGGACGGCTGCCTGGCGGGCCGCGCTGCTCCAGCTTCAGGGGGCCATCGTCGTCGCCGCGCTGTTCGAGGTCGTCGTCGGCTACCTGGGGCTGGTCGGTCGGCTGCGACGGTACTTCTCGCCGGTCGTAATCGCTCCGGTCATCGCCCTCATCGGGCTGACGCTGTTCGAGGCGCCACAGATCACGACCGCGACCCAGAACTGGCCGCTGCTGTTGTTCACCCTCGGGCTGATCGCGCTGTTCAGCCAGTACCTCGGCGACCGCTCGCGGGCGTTTCAGCTGTTCCCGGTGTTGCTCGGGATAGTCGTCGCCTACGTCGTCGCGCTCGTGCTGTCGCTAACCGGCGTCTACGCCGCCGGCACGCCGGGGTACGTTTCGCTGACGACGGTCGTCGAAGCCCCCGCGGTCGTCGCCATCTACCCGCTGCAGTGGGGGACTCCGGCGGTGACCCCGAGCTTCGTCATCGGGATGGCCGCCGGCGTCACCGCCTCCATCGTTGAGTCGCTGGGCGACTACCACGCCGTCGCGCGGCTCTCCGGCGTCGGCGCCCCCTCCGAGAAGCGCATCACCCACGGCATCGGCATGGAGGGGCTCATGAACGTCTTCGCGGGGCTGATGGGCGCCGGCGGGTCGACCTCCTACTCGGAGAACATCGGCGCCATCGGGCTCACCGGCGTCGCCTCCCGCTACGTCGTTCAGGTCGGCGCCGCGGTGATGCTCGTCGTCGGCTTCTTCGGGCCGTTCGGGGCGCTCATCGCCACCATCCCCGACCCGGTCGTCGGCGGGCTGTACGTCGCCATGTTCGGCCAGATCGTCGGCGTCGGCGTCTCGAACCTGAAACACGTCGACCTCGACTCCCAACGCAACCTGTTCGTCCTCGGCGTCGCATTGTTCGCCGGGCTGGCGGTGCCGGAGTACTTCGCCAACGTCGCCGCGGCCGCGCCGGAGGGTCTCGACGGCGCCGCCTTCTTCGCACAAAACCTCGCCGCCGTCCCCGTCCTCGGCCCGGTGCTCGGCGCCGACGTCGTCGCTAACACGGTGTTCGTCATCGGCTCGACCGGCATCAGCGTCGGCGGGCTGGTCGCGTTCCTACTGGACAACACGGTGCCAGGAACCGACCGCGAGCGCGGCCTGGAGAACTGGGCCGAGACCGCCGAGGCCGACGCCGACTTTCTCTCGGCGTACGACCGGTTCGTCCGCGACGAGGAGCCCTCGACGGGGGACTAACTCGACCGGCCGCCGGCGAGGCGAGTTCCCCAATCCAAATCGCTATACTGCTGCGCCCGGTACGGATGTATCCACAGAACTCTCGGGTCGACCCCGTTCCTGGCCCGGAGCCGGCGTACAGCCGAACACGCGAACGCACTCTACACCGAGACGATACCATGCCCTGGGGAGTTAACACCGAATACACCGAAGACGAAGCACTGGACGTCGAAATCGACGACGACGCGGAACCAGTCGACCGAGACGAGGAGGGCTCGGAGACCACCGAGGAGTTCGACATCGACGACGCGATTTCGAACCTGGAGTAGCCGGCGACGCTCGCGGCGTCGCTCGTGTGACCCGTCTCGACCAGCCGCGACTGGGAACCCGGACCGGGCGGCGGCGGTCACCACCCCGTTGCTCGCCGCCCGCTACCTCGCCGACCCGTCCAACCGCTCGATTTCCGTCGCCAACTCGTGTAGCGAGTCCACGTCGTAGCGCGGCTCGGGGTCGGGGTCGTCGTCGGCGTTGAACTCCCGGCGGACGAACGCCGCGTCGATGCCGACGTTGTGGGCGGCCTGCACGTCGGAGGCGCGGTCGCCGACGTACACCGCGTGGTCGACATCGAGGTCCGAAAGCGCCCGCTCCATGTACGTCGTCGACGGCTTCTCCTCGCCGACGTCCGACAGCGTCGGCCCGAGGCCGTGGTAGGTGTCGAACGCCGAGTCGAGCCCGAACCGCCGGAGGATGTTCTCGACGGCGGCCTGCTGGTTGTTGCTGACGATGCCCCGCGGACCGGGCAGGCGCTCGATGGCGTTGGCGTCGTCGTACAGCGCCTTCTCGCCGTCGTCCATGGCCCGCACCTGGTTCTCCGTGATGAGCTCGTTGCGCCGGCGCCACAGCTGCCCGAAGCGGACGCCGTAGGCGTGCTCGAAGTGGTCGGTCGCCTCCGACAGCTCTCCGCGGAGGCTGCGCACCATGCCGAACTCCCGGTCGGTCGGGTCGTGGATGCCGACCTCCGCGAGCGCCGTCTGCGCGGCGTCGTCGAACACCCACGAAGGCGAGCGCTCGACGATGACGCCGTCCATGTCCAGGACGACAGCGTCGTAGGTCATACGTTCATCATCGACTCCACTGACATGAGGCTGTCCACTGCGGACGACGAACCCGCATCTGACCTACTCCTCGTGACGCTCCCGGAGCGCCGCGGCCAGCGAGTCCGGGTCGTCCAGGCGCTCAACGACCGTCACCGCGTCGTCGACGGCGACGGTCCCGCCCTCGACGACGTCGGCGCAAATCCCGCCGCGGTCCTCGCCCAGCGCGGCCACGATGTCGTCCTCGCCGGTCACGTCCCGCAGATGGGCGCAGGGCGGGCGTCGACGGGTGCCCTCGAAGACGGCCCCACCGACGCGAAAGCGCGTCTCGAGCAGGTCGAGCACGTCGCCGTCGACGACGACGTTCCGGCGGTGCCGGCCGTCGTCGAGGTCGAGGTCGAACGCTTCCCGCACGCAGTCCAGCGCGGCGGCGCCGACGAACGTCACCTGACACACGTCATACGGCGAGTAGTGGCCGGTACCCTCGGCGTAGCGGTCGCCTGCCAGGCCGACGCCGGCGACGGCCTCGGCCGACGTCCGCCCCGACATCGGCTCGCCGGCGGCCGGCGCGGTCCAGAGCTGCTGGACGGTGGGTTCGGTCACTGTAGACCCCTCTCGGGCCGCAGGCGGCTTAGCCTTGGCCTTGGTCTGGGCTTCGGCCGTCGCCGACCGCGGCCGCGGAGTCGGGGGTCCACGGCGCGAGATTCAACCGGCTCGACCGCCGACGAGGACGCATGTCCGCGCCGCCGACCGTCAGGCGGGCCCGTCGCGTGTACGACCGCTGGGGCCGACACGACTGGCTGTACGCGGTCGTCGACTCGTTGTACGAACCGCTGCACCGGCGGGCGCTCGCCGAACTGGCGTTGACCCCCGGCGACCGCGTCGTCGACCTTGGCTGCGGCCCGGGTCGGCTCCTCCCGACGCTCGCGGCGCAGGTCGGGCTCGACGGGGCGGCCCTCGGCGTCGACTTCAGCCCGGAGATGACCGCCCGTGCGAGCCGCCGCGCCGAGTCGCTCCCGCAGGCCGAGGTGGTCCGGGCCGACGCCGGTGCGCTACCGCTCGCGACCGGAACCGCCGACGCCGTGCTCGCGTCGCTGTCGCTCAGCACCATGCCGGCGGCGCGGGCGGCCGTCGAGTCCGCCGCCCGCGTGCTCCGGGACGGCGGCCGCCTCGTCGTCGCCGACGGCTACGCCCCGACCGGCCCGCTCGGCCCGCCGGTCGAGGCGCTGTACCGGTGGATCGTGAACTGGCAGGGGTTCGACGTGGTCGAACTCGTGCGCGAGACGTTCCCCGACGCCGAGGTTGTCGCGCGGTTCGACTCTCGGCTGTGTTTCGTCGCGGTCGCACAGGGGTGACCGTGACCGCCGGCCGTCGCCGTCGCCGGTGAGAACACCCGTCACAGTGCGGGACCGCCGTTACCCCGCCGGCGCTCCGTGCTTTGGTATGGTGGACATCGACGGCATGGTAAAAGAGCGGTACACGAACGCGGACATCGAAACCGACCTCGCAGCCCTCGCGGCCGAGGGGGTCGTCGATGTCGACCCGGACGACAGAGAGACGCTCCGGCGGGTCGCCCGGGAGTTCTACTTCCGCGGGCTGGTCCACGGCCACGCCGACGAGGCGAAGGTCGAAGCGGTCCGCGAGGAGTTCGGGTACGGAGATTGACGCTGATTACTACACTCGTCGGTCGGCCAAAGTCGAGGCCGTCGACCTCGCTGACCCCGCCGACGGAGACAGATGTTTGCTCCTCCGGTCCCAGTTGACGGTATGGGCCTGGCGCCGTCGCTGTTCGTCTCCTTCGACGCGAGCGTCCTCTACGCGGCGGACAACGCGACGCCGACCTCCGGCGCCATCGGCTACGTCGTCGAGGACGCCACCACGGTCCACGTCGAGGGGTCGCGCTCGGTCGAGGCGTTCGTCTCCAACACCGCCCTGGAGTACCGCGCCCTCGCCGCCGCGGCCCGGGCGGTCGACGAGCGGTTCGACCGCGTCGGGACGCTGCACGTCCACGGCGACGCCGACGCGGTCATCCGCGCGGTCGACCCCGACGACGAGTCGACCCCCTCAGAGCGGGTCGCCCGCCGGCGCGTCGAGGCGGTGCGCGAACGCCTCGCCGACGTGCCGACCGTCACCTACCGGGCGGTCTCTCGGGAGCGCAACGGTCGGGCTCACGACCTGGCCCGCGCCGGCCACGACCCCGACGGCGAGTTCGGCCGGGACGCCGACCACGACTTCGACCGCGATGGGAGCGACGGCCACGGACGCGGCGTCGGCGGCGGGTGACCGCCTCGCCCGGAGACAGGTATTAGCGCGTCGAACCCGTCGACTCGGACGTGAATCCCGAGCGCGACTATCGGTGTCTAAACTGCGAGTCGCAGACGGTCTCCCGGAGCTACGACGTCTCTCACCTCTCGACGACGTGTTCGAACTGCGGCTCGTTCGGCCGGTTCATCAACGACGCCGTCTTCGCGAAGTACGAGTCCTTCGAGGAGTCGCCGCCGACGGAACTGGAGTGGGACAGCCTCGACCGCACGGAGAAGCTCCTCATCAGCGAACGGGTCGTCCGAACGGACCGCTCGCCCGCCGACTTCGCCCCCGAGGAGTGAACCCGCCCGGTTCCTCGTCTCCGTCCTAGAGAGTCGTCGCTTTGCGGGACCAGCGCCCCGGCGCCCGCGACGCTCCGTCGAGCATAGCAACGCCGGAGTCACCCGAGACGACGCCGACGGCCGCGGAGTCGGCCACAGATCTGGTCGGCGGGACGCTGCTGGTTCGACTGCGCGGCTTCGCCGACAACCCTGAACACGTCGTTGAGGACCGCGAGACCGACGCAGCCGCGGCCGTCGACGTCTCCTCCGGGGCCGCCGTCGCCGCGACGGCCGAGTTCTACGAGGACCCGACCGCTGCTGGCGACGGCGAGAACGCGGACTGACCGGTCCGGCTCGCCTCGTCCGTCCGTGCCGGGGTCGACACCGCCGTCCGTCCGACCTCGGAGATTCGGACCGTGACGACGACGCGGACCTCCGAGTTGGGGTCGTCGTACGCCCGGCGAACCAGCCGCACGAGGCCGTCATCGGAGACGACGGCGCTCCCGGTGGCGTTGACGACGCCCGGCCAGGGGTCGCCGCGGCTGCGGAGCCGGACGGTCGTCGTCCCCTCGCGAACCCGCACGTCGGCGACCGTCGATTCGCTGACCGAGAGGTAGTAGCCGAGATACCGGCTCAGCGCGGCGAGCACGCGGTCACGGCCGTCGGCCGAGGACCGGACGGCGTCCGAGCGGGCCCGCCGAGCCGCCGTGCCACCGTCATCGGAGGCGACCCCGTCGGTCAGCGTCGGCGGCGACGACGCGAACTCCCCGAACCGCGTCGTCCGAACGCGGTAGCTGGTCGCGTTCCCGACGGCGACGGTCTGTGCGAACAGCGCCGTCTCGGTTCCGTTGCTCAGTTCGCGGTAGGTGACGGTGACGGTGTACGATCGGTTGGTCAGCACACGCCGGTTCGCGTCGACGAGCGCCCGGTAGTCAACGATGCCGCTCTCGTCGACCCCCGGCGGGTACGACGCCGTCCGGCCGGCGCCGGCCAGAGTCTCGCCGTTGACCGGCGTCCCGTCGCCGTCGGTCGAGTCGGCGTCGCCGGTCGGGGTCGTCGGCTCCTCGGCCGTCAGCGTCTCCCTCGCGAGGGGGGTCGAAATCTCGTTCGGCCGGTCCCCGGTACCCGGTCGGAGCTCCGCCGGAACCCCGAACGCCAGGCTGACGGTCCCGGCGACGAGCATCGCCGTGACGACGGCGACCGCGGCCGTCCGGAGTCCCCTCGTGGAGCGGTCGTCTTCGGCGGCAGACTCGACCCTCGACGACTCGGGGCCACCGTCGGCGGCGTCCCCGTCGCCGCCGTTCTCGGCGGACGACTCCGAGCGGCCTTCGGGCCGACCGTCGGAGCCGCCCGCGTCCGGCGTGATGGGGTCGCGCTCGGCCTCGAACGACGACAGCGGCCTGTCGAACCACTCCGCGAGCAGGTCGGCGGCGCGTTCCCTGTCGACGCCGTACAGCAGCGCCGCCCTGAGGTCGGCGGCGTCGAGCGTCTCGCGGCTCTCGGACACCGATCCGGGGGGCCGGCCGGTGGTGACCACCCGGTCGACCTCGGGCGGCGGTCCGTCGCCGTCCGGGACCGCGAGACGCTCGTCCTCGGCGCCGGCGCGGCTGACGACGACGACGAGGTCGCCCTCGTGAGCGACGGCGTACCCGCGGGCCTCGTACAGCGCGGCCACGAAGCCGGCGACGGTCTCCGGGGCGGCGTCCCGACAGACGGCCGCGAACTCCGACGTCGACAGCGGCGGCATTACCGCCCCGTTCGGCCGGAGGCTCAACAGTGTTTGGTCGCCGGTCGCGCCACTGTTCAAACGAGGGAGCGGCTCTCCCCGATTCCGCGACGGCGACGTGGAAAGCCCCCGGAGCGCGCAGCCGCCGGGACTCGCTTCATTGCGATCCTCGGACGCCGTCCTGCGGTCCGTGCGTCGTCGAACTGTCCGAGCGTCGGGCCCTTTCAGTCCCACCCAGCGTCGGTCGGAGCTCCATCGCGTATCCAAACATCGCCCCCGTTCAGAGCCAGTCGGCGACCGTGCGCTGGCCGGCCGCGGCGACCGCCGAGACGGTGCCGAGCCGCTGGAAACGGACCTCGTGCGCCTCAGGGAGGTCGCTCACGTCGACCCGGGCGAGCACGACCGCCGTCTCGTCGGCGTCGCGGACGGCATCGTTTCGCTCGCGAGCCGGGGCCTTGCCCACGGCCCGATCCGTTCCGACCACGGTGGGGCGTCGCCGACGGCGGTGAAACGTCTCCCGGCGTCGACCGCCCAGGGCCGGCGAGAGCCCGTGAAACCGCCACACGGCGACGGCGAAACGGAACGGTTTTATGCGCTCCTCTCGCAGTTGTCGGTGACGCGCTCCGGTGGTGTAGTCCGGCCAATCATATTGCCCTCTCGAGGCGATGACCAGGGTTCGAATCCCTGCCGGAGCAGTTCTCCGTCGCGTTGCACCGTTCTAACCCCCGTTCGCCGGGTTCGGCGACTGCGTCGACCGCGGGACCCCGACGGCAGACACCCGCAGCCGTCCGTCCGTGGCGCCTGCCGTCGTAGAGTTTTCGCCGGCTCTCGGCGTGGCGTTCCGCGAGGAGGGCCGGACGGGCGGTGTGATTCGGGGTCGCCTCCTCGGAATTGAACTTTGATACCAAAGCATTGAAATCATTCGGCAGAGTTTTATTCAGCCGTGTGACTACCGAACGAAACACGGGACGCCACGGAGTGAAGTTCCCCATCGGGTCCACCGTCCGTTCACAGTCGTGGACTGCTGGTTCCTTCAACCTACTCGCCTTCCGTACCATTACGAGACACCTTACATGTCCGAATCATCGAACCCAATCGACGACTCTGATTTCAGCCAGGCGCTCTCGACGCTCATCGAAAACGCCTACAACGACGGCATCGACATTGAGGGGGCGTGGAAGTGCAGTATCGACGGCAACGGGGACTTCCACTGGGACGTCCAGATAACGCGAGTCAAGTACGACGGGTAAAGGTTTTTCCGACGAAAAAACGCTTGGGTACCCAACATAACTGTTACCGGTACTCCTCGTGTATTGGAACCCTGCTGATGCGTCAGCAGGACACTGATAGGTACTCATCTCGGGGTGGCCCGTGATGAGCGTCATCGCTGATTTCTCTCTCCCCGCGACGGATTTCATTCTCGGGAAGGCCCTACATCGGACCACCGGCCTCACCCTCAAACTGGAGAAGATGATTCCGACCGGGAACGCGACGATTCCGTACTTCTGGGTTACCGGCGACCGGACGGAGGGCTTCGACGCCATCCTCGAAGGCGAGCCCGAAGTCGCCGACTTCGAGGTGATCGACGAAGTCGACGACCGGAAGCTCTACCGGGCGGAGTGGGATGCCTCGACGGACTCGTTCGTCCAGACGATGATCGCTCACGACGGCGCCCTCCAGGAAGCCGACGGGGACGGGCAGACGTGGGAGTTCCAGATTCGGTTTCGGGACTCACACCAGCTCTCGTCGTTTCACACCACCTGCGGCGAGCGAGGAATCGACCTGACCGTCAAGGGACTGTACAACCCCATCGAGCCGATGACCGCCGGCATGCAGAACATGACCGATGGCCAGCGAGACATCATCGAACACGCCTACGACGCGGGGTACTTCGAGGTCCCTCGGCAGATAACGCTCGCCGAGATCGCGGCCGACGTCGGCGTCTCCGACCAGGCGGTGAACGAACGCCTCCGCCGAGGGTTGCGGACGCTCATCGCGACGACGCTGAAGTCCGGCTCCGACTGAGCGGGGTGGCTGACTACTGACAGTGGTCGACGTTCGCCCTTCCACGTCTCACTCGCCGTCGGTCATCCGTATGAACGCTCCGGGGGGAGCGTCCAGTGACCGCGACCGTCGCCGGAACGCACGGGCCGCGCCGAACGCTGCAGCCTCGACAGACGGGAGAACTGCGAGACTGCAATTCGTCTATCGACTCGTCCCACATGTCGACGCTGCATGGATGACCAAGCGATTCATACGGGCTTTTCAGTCGGTCGCTCGGAGGTGCTCGCGCTCGGTCGAGTGCGATCCGGCGGCCGCCGGGTGCCGCGATGGACGGGTCTATGTTACCCCCGCTCGAACGACGCCACATGCCGACGGTCAGCGCTCTCAGACGGTACCCGGTGAAGGGGCTGGACGGCGTGACGGTCGAGACCTGTGCGCTCCGGGCGGGCGGCACCCTCGCCGGCGACCGGGAGTTCGCGCTGGTCGACCCGGACGGACGCGTTCTGAACGCGAAGGACGCGGCGACGTTCCACGAAGTCGACGCCGACTACGACCCGGAAACGACGACGCTGACGGTCGTCGGCCCCGACGGCGACCGGGCGGCGTTCGACCTCGCCCGCGACGACGACCGCGACGCGGCGGGCGAGTGGTTCGCGGCGGCGCTCAACCTCGACTGCGACGCGCGGCTGGCCCGGGACGCCGACGCCGGCTTCGTCGACCGCGGCGGCGCCGGTCCCTCCGTGGTGAGCACGGCCACCCTCGAAGCGATCGCCGACTGGTTCGACGAGCTGACGACGGCAGGCGTCCGCCGGCGACTCCGGGCGAACGTCGAGGTCGGCGGCGTCGAGCCGTTCTGGGAGGACCGCTTCGTCGGCGACGACGCCCCGGCGTTCGCGGTCGACGGCGTCCGGTTCGAGGGGGCGACGCCGTGTGCCCGCTGTGTCGTCCCGTCGCGCGACCCCGACACGGGTGAGTCACTCGCGGGGTTCCGCGAGCGGTTCGTCGACCGCCGTCGGGAGACATTCCCGGAGTTCGCCGACCGCGACGCCTTCGACCACCTCTACGCGCTGATGCTCATCGCTCGCGTGCCGGCCCCGGCGGGGGCGACGCTCGCCGTCGGTGACGCGGTCGACGTCGTCGAGTGAGCCCCGGACGGCCCGCCGCAGTCGCAACCTTCACACCCCCCCGCCGCTAACTGCGACCGATGAGACGACTCCGGGCAGTCGCCGGCGGCGCTGTCGCCGTCGCCGCGCTCGGCCTCGCCGGAACCGCGGCGGCCCACGGCGGCGGCCTCTCCAATGCCGGCAGGGAGGGGCTGTCGATTCCGACGTGGCTGTTTCTGACCACCGGTGGGGGCGTTATCGGGGCGTCGTTCCTGCTCGCGAGCTTCGTCACCGACCGCGGGTTCGTCGCGCGCGTCCACGCCTGGCGCCGCGGGGTCGCACTCCCCGGGCGGGCGCTCGCGCTGGTCGGCCGCGGCGTCGGCCTGGTCGGCCTCACCGTCGTCATCGTCGCCGGGCTACTCGGCCCGCCGGCGGCGCTCGCGAACGCAGCCGTCCTCGTCGTGTGGGTCGGCTGGTGGGCCGGCCTCGTGATGGCGACGTATCTGGTCGGCAACGTCTGGCCCGCCGTCGACCCGTTCCGGGCGCTAACCGGACTGGTCGCCGCCGAGCGCGTCCCCTTCCCCGAGCGGCTGGGGCGGTGGCCCGCCGCGGTCGGCTTCCTGCTGTTCGTCTGGGTCGAGGTCGTCAGTCCCATCGCCGACGACCCGCGCCTTCTCGCCGGGGTCGTCGTCGCCTACGCCGTCCTCGGAACGGTCGTCGCCGGCCTGTTCGGCCAGCGGGTCTGGATCGAACGGGTCGACCCGGTGTCGGCGCTGTTCGAGATGTACGGCCGGGTCGCGCCGGTGACGGCGGTGCCCGACGTCGACGCCGTCGAGGAGACGCCGACGACCGAGGTCGACGTCGACGACCGCGGGGAGGCTGCCCGTGCCGACGGCGGCAGCGGTGAGCCCCCCGACGCGGGCGCGGGCGGGGTCGCAGTCCGGCTCCCCGGCGCCGGGCTGGTCGACCGACTCGCCACCGACCGGGCAACCGTCGGCCTCGTCGTCGCGCTGCTGTGGGGGACCACCTTCGACGGCCTCGTCCAGACGCCGGCGTGGGTCGACTTCGCGCGGGCGGTCGTCGGGGCCGGCGTGCCGGCGGCCGTCCTCTACCCGGCTGCGCTTGCGGCCGGCTACGTCGCCTTCCTGGTCGCCTACCGCGGGGCCTGCCGGCAGGCGCGGTCGTTGGCGCCGACGTATCTCGGCGCCGACGCGCTCGCCCGGGCGTTCGCGCCGTCGCTGCTGGCCATCGCGGCCGGCTACCACGTCGCGCACTACCTGGGGTACTTCCTCGCGCTGTCCCCGGCGCTGGCGTCGGCGCTTTCGGCGCCGCTGTCGGGCGGCTCCGAGCTCGTGCTCTCGCTGCCGGGGTGGGTCGGCGCGGTGCCCATCGTCGGCGTACTGCTCGGTCACCTGCTCGCGGTCTGGGTCGCCCACGGCGTCGCCTTCGAGCGGTTCCCGAGCCGACTACAGGCCATCCGCAGCCAGTACGCCATCACGCTCGTGATGGTCGCGTACACGATGGTGAGCCTCTGGATAGTCACCAGACCGCCCGCTGACCCGCCCTTCATCTGACGATGTCGTCCGACACAACCGACGCCGACGTGGAAACGGGGACCGAAGCCGAGGTCGACCAGCGGCCCGACGGCAAGGATAAAAGCGAGACCGGCGACGGCGACCCGGCACCGACCGCGCTCGACCCCTCGCTTGCGGTGCCGGATTTCGCCGTCGCGGCTGAGACGACGGTGCCCGCCGACGAGTCGCCCGCCCGGTGTGGATACTGCAAGGCGCCGTTCCCGACCGACCGAGTTCGGGACCTCCACGTCGGCCGCGCTCACGCCGGCGCCGCCGACGAGGCCGAGCGCGAGCGGTACGCCGACGGCGTCCGAACGGAGCGCGACGACCTCAGGTCGTTTCGACTCCGCGCACTGGCAGCGCTGGTGTTGCTCTACTTCGGCTTCCTGTTCGTTTACGCCGGGATCCAGTAGCCGTCGCGAGTCGGTCCCGGCAACTGGGTCGCCGTGGGGTAGTTTCAAGCCCTCCCGTTCAAAACGATAGTTCATGTTGCACGCAGAGGGGCCTCTGCTGACCATCGACGTGGGGGACCGGACCGCGACGCGGACCGACATCGACGACCTGCTCGCGGAGTTCGTCGGCGGGCGGGCGCTGGCGACGGCGC
This sequence comes from Halolamina sp., assembly GCA_042216705.1. Taxonomy (GTDB): domain Archaea; phylum Halobacteriota; class Halobacteria; order Halobacteriales; family Haloferacaceae; genus JBDGTQ01. Next base: position 50,463 of record JBDGTQ010000011.1, read on the forward strand.
TAGCTCACGACCGCATCCCTTTCGACGCCGACCCATTCGGGCCGGAGAACCGGGCGTACCTCTCGACGGGCCCCTTGCAGATGTCGAACACCTCCTTCACCGGCCGGATGAACATGACCGGCCTCTCCCCGCTGACCGACGGGCTGGTCTCGACCAACGCCGGGGGCTACCTCTCGCGGAACTTCGTCGCCGCCGGCATCTCCTGTGCCGAGTTCGTCGGCGAGAGCGACGAGCTGCTGGCGGTGCACGTCACCGACGACGGCGTCGAGTTCGAGGCCGTCCCCCACCTGGAGGAGGCCACCGTCTCCGAGACGTCGGAGTACATCACCCAGGCTCACGATCTCGGCCCGGAGAACTGCATCACCATCGGGCCGGCCGGCGAGAACGGGGTCCGCTTCGCATCCGTGATGACGTTCGACTCCCGGGCGTTTGGCCGCGGCGGTCTCGGCGCGGTGCTCGGCGTCAAGAACGTCAAGGTCGTCACCTTCGAGGGCGACTCGGCTCCGGAGGTCGAGATTCCGGACCCGCCGACGGGCGACATCCACCGCGAGGCGGCGACCAGCGACGACCGCATGCGCCGGCAGGGGACCACCGGCGGCACGGAGTTTATCAACGACAACTTCGCGCTGCCGACGCGGTACTTCGACGAGTACGAGTTCGAGGCCGCCGACCAGATCGGCGGCGACGCCGTCGAGGAGAAGAAGTACAAGAAAGGCGCCTGCTCGCAGTGTGCCTACGCCTGCAAGCTCCCGACCAGAGACGAGGACCGCGGCATCGAAACCGAGGGCCCGGAGTTCGAGACGGTGTACTCCTTCGGCTCCAGCCAGGGGGTCGACGACATCGTCGACGTGATGCAGGGCAACGAGCTCTGTGACCAGCTCGGGATGGACACCATCTCGGCGGGCGTCACCGTCGCCGCCTACCTCAAGAGCGAAGACGAGTTCGGCAACGCCGAGCTCGCCCACGAGGTCACCGAGCGGATCGCCTACCGCGAGGGCGTCGGCGACCTCCTCGCGGAGGGGGTTCACCGCGCACACGACGAACTCGGCGTCGACGACTACACGGTGAAAGGCATGGAGTTCGCGGCTCACGACGGTCGGGTCCTCCACGGCCAGGGGCTGTCCTACGCCGTCGCCAACCGCGGTGCCGACCACATGTACGGCGGGATGCTCGGCCTGGAGTACTCCGGCGAGCTCGACCCCGAGGGGACTCTCGGCAAGGCCGAGCGCCTCGTCGAGGAGGAGAACCACAACGGCTTCCGCGACACCGGCATCATCTGTGCCTTCGGCGGCGACTACATGACCGACGATCGCCTCGAACAGCTGTTCGACGCCGACTACGAGGAGCTGCTCGAAGTCGGTGCCAGCGCCGTCGAGCGTGAGCGTCACTTCAACAACCAGCGGGGGATGGCCGCCGCCGCCGACGAACTCCCCTACGAGATTCCCGACCTCCAGGAAGCCGTTCAGGAGTACTACGACGCCCGCGGCTGGAACGACGACGGCACCGTGTCGAACGACGAGTTCGGGCCATCAACCGCGCCGACGCCGGCCGACGACTGAGCGCTGACCGACCGCCGATCGACCGCGCAGTCGTCGGTCCGCTCTCGCGGTGCGCTCGCGAGGAGCCACTCAGCCACCGTACACCGACGGCGTGAGCCGTACCGTGTCGCCCTCGTCGAGTTCGGTCCCCAGCCCCTCGCGGTGGCGCACATCCCTCTCGTCGACCGTCACCACCGTCGAGCCGGCGATGTCGTCGCCGTCGACGAGTCGACCCGCCAGCGCGTCGTACTCGTCTTCGAGCGACCGCAGGAGTTCGCCCACCGTCTCGCCGGCGGCGTCGCGAGCGAGCGCCGACGCTCCGACGTCGTCGCGAAACGGCCCGAACAGACGTACCTCGACTGTCACGGCCGACACTCCGACGGCGGCCGTAGAGAAAGTAACGGTCCCGGCGGTCGCTCGGGGTCAACCACCCGCTGCCGGCGGTCAGTTCGTCGTGACGAGTTCGATCACGTCGCGGTGGGCGAGTTCGTGGCCGACGCCCACCTGTCGCTCGGCGCGGCAATCGAGGCCGTACAACAGTCCGCTGCCGATGTCGGAGTGGATGTGGTACGCGAAGTCCTCCGTCGTCGAGCGCTCGGGGAGCAGGAAGCAGTCGCGGAAGACGCCCTCGTCGTCGGCCTCGGGGTCGGCGCTGCCGGGAAAGACCGCGATGCAGCCCAACACGTCGAACACCGCCGTCTCCAGGGCGCGCTGGACGCCGGTCCCGCCGTAGGTCTCGCAGAACCCGGCGATGCGGTCCAGCCCGGCGGCCTGCTCGTCGCTGACCTCCCCCGTGACCGCGAAGTCGGCGTCGCCGGGGGTGTAGTCGACGACGCCGGCCTCGGCGGCGCTTTTCAGTGACTTCTCGGCGTGGGCGCTGACGGGGACGAAGGTGAGATGGTCGTAGTCGGGGTCGGTCGTGATGGCCTCCCAGTTCTCTCGAGCGCCGTCGGCGTCCATCTTGTTCGCGGCGACGACCATCGGCTTCGTCCGCAGGCGAATCTCGCGGGCGAGGGCGTCCTTGTCGGCGTCGGACCACGCCGCCGGGTCGAGGCCGAGCCCCTCCGCGAGGACGACCCGTTTCAGCTTCTCGGGGCCGATTCCGAACGCCGACATCTGCTCGGCGAGGTCCGCCTCCACGTCGCCGTCGGCGCCGTGGTACCCCGAGCGGTAGCGGTCGAGACCCTTCTCCAGCACGTCGCGGTACCACATGTCCAGTTCGTCCTCGAGGAAGTCGATGTCCTCGCGGGGGTCGTGGTCGTCGGTCGGCTCGCCCTCGACGTCGGTCTCGCCGGCGAAATCGACGACGTGAACCAGAACGTCCGTCTCGTTCAGGTCCGAAAGGAACTGGTTGCCCAGGCCGGCGCCGTCGTGCGCGCCGGGGATGAGCCCGGCCACGTCGACGAGCTTCACCGGGACGAACCGAGTGCCGTCGTCGCAGTAGCCGACGCTTGGCGTGCAGGTTTCCCCGAACTCCGGCGCGGCGCAGTCGACGCGGACGTACGCCTCGCCGACGCTGGGGTCGATCGTCGTGAACGGGTACGCCCCCTCCGGCACGTCGTTCATCGTCGCACCGTTGAACAGCGTCGACTTGCCCACCGAGGGCTTGCCGACCAGACCGACGCGGTAACTCATTACCACCGCTCGCCCGTCGAGTCAAAAAAGCGTCGCTATCACGCGGTCGTCTGCGTGTCAAGCTCTCTCGTCCGGCCGACCGACGGGTCTATTCACGCCGACCCGCAAGGAGCGGGCATGACCGACGACCCGGCCGACACGTTCGGCGTCGGCATTCACGTCACCGACGCGGAACTGGAGTTCGTCGTACACGTCCCCTCAAACCTCGACGCGAACTGGGCCGACCCCGAGGCGTTCCAGTCGCTCGTCGCCGACGTCGTCTGGGACCGCCTCGACCGGGAGGCGACGCTTCGGACCGTCGCCGAAACCGCCGACGTCGGCGAGACGGTGGGCCTCGGGACCGTCCGGCTCCAGGCCGACGGCACCGTCGTCGACGCCGAGCTCTCCGCGCCGACGGATGAGTGAGCCGACATCGCCACCGGCGCCGGCGCTGACCCCGCTACAGACGGCGGCCATCGAACGCGCCGCCACGGCGCCGGAGTCGGCCCACAGATACCTCGGGTTCGCGGGCGCCGTCCCTGAAGAGTCGCCGCCGCTGGTCGCCCTCGCCGCCGGGACGGTGGCCGCCCACGAACCGCTCCCCATCGCGCCCCGAGCCCGCGGTGCCGCCCTCGCCGTCGCCGCCCGAGACTGGTCGCTCGACCGCGCCGCCGCTCGGGCGAACGTGCCGGTTGCGTCCGTCCGAACCGCGCTGTCCGAACTGACCGCGTAGCGTCGCCACTTCCGGGTCGTCTGACCGCCGACCACGACCGAGCGGTCGCTATCGGCTAGTCTTCGGCCAGTCGGAGAGTTACGACTGGTCAGTA
>JBDGTQ010000015.1:0-52006 GCA_042216705.1 Halolamina sp.
TAACGCAGCGGCCTGCAGAGCCGCCCATCGCCGGTTCAAATCCGGCCCTTGGCTGTCTTCTTCCCGTCCACGGCAGGAGTAACAGCGACGACGGCGGTCCGAATCGGCCAGCCGAGAACGCCGATAGGTGAGTGAATGCCGCGGCGGTTGGCTGGCGACGTCGGTCGCGGTAAGGATCGGCGTCTTCGCGCGGCCGCTGTCCTCCTGAAACCTGAGAGTCGCCTCGGGGCGCAAGGAAGCAGCGATCACGACCCGCGATTATCGGCGACCCGGCCGCCGTGGTCGAAATCGCCGAGCGAGGTCGAGTCCACGGTAAGATCGAGACGTTCCGGCAGCGCGGCGACTACGCAGGGCCGTCACCGTCCTACACAGTGGTCACACAAAAATGGCGGCCGCGTGGTGGAGTGCCTCTGACAGCCTCCACCACACCGGTACGGATTGTGCAAGTATAGGTGAACAGCCGACTATTTTCGGGTCGCCACGACGCCACGCGGCGCGGTCTTTTATACACCACACCCGAATGCGCGGGCGAAACTGCCGCACTACACGGCACCGCGTTCGACGCAAAATAGACAAAACTGGAGGTGGAGGTGGTGCTCTTCGGCGACGACCCGCTCCTCGAAGTACGACAACAACGACCCGTCGGGGTCGCTCGCGTCGGAAACGTCTTCTGATCGAGGCCACGCTCCTCGCCGGCCCGCCCGACCGGTTCCTCGGGACGCTCGGTCGGAACCACCGTGCCGTCGCCCACGTCGTGAGGTAGCGGTCCGCGGCGGGTCACGCGCCCGTGAGGGGTCCTTGCCGTCGGTCGCTGCTTTCAGCCGCTCGTATCGCCGTCCCCTCGCGTCGGCCCGTCGGATCGTGTAGTTACTCATCACGCAGGTCCTCGCGTGTGCCGAGGCGAGCGAGATCCGACCGGGCTGTGGACGTACAAGAAGCGTCGTCGCCGGCGCCGTTCGGCGGTCGCGACCGGGTCGGTGAAGCCGTCGTCGGCTGGCCCGCTACGTGCACGCTCGGAGGGACGCGGGTAACGAGGCGGCCGACTCGTCTCGACACGCGACCCGAGGCGACCGCGTCGGGGTCGGAGTCCTTCGGTTCGTCCGACAATATAGTAGCGTTTGCAAGTAGTTCTCGCCCGCTTCGTCACACCTCATCAGCTGGCCGTTTCACAGCGTGAACCGCGATGCTAGCTCGAAAAGGGGTGCGAATGTTGCTATCTCGGGAAGTTGACACGAAGTGGACTCTGAACGCGGCGCCTGAGTTCAGTGGGGCGATACCCGCAGATGAGGGACCCAAAGAACCCAAGTATCGAACCCCCATCTTGCATATGATGGCTTGGAAATCAAATATATATGTTATGATGGCTCTCGTAGCTGCCGGGGTTTCCGCTATCATTCCGCTCTACGTCTGGCACCGTCGGCACGAACGCGCTGCCCGGCCGTTCATGTGGCTGATGATCGCTCTGGGAGCGTGGTCACTCGTCTACGCGGCACAACTCGGGTTCACGACGCTAACCGGACAACTGGCCTGGCAACGGATAGGGTTCGCCGCCGGCGGAACCATTCCGACCATCTGGTTGCTGTTTTCGCTGCGGTATGCGGGCAAAGCCGACTGGCTGACGCGACCCAGACGGGCGTTGCTCGCGGTCGATCCGGTGCTGTTCGCGCTTCTGACGCTCACGAACCCCGTTCACGGACTGATCTGGGACGGGGCTGTTCTCACATCGACGATGATGGGGCCTGCCGTGTTGCTCTCGCTAAACGTCGGCTACTATCTCCACATCACGTATGCGTATCTGGCCATCGGTGCCGGCCTCGGACTCCTGCTCCTCGTGTATGTTCGAGCGACGTCGATCTATCGGAAGCAGTCCGGGTTACTCATCCTGGGAGCCTTACTTCCCTCCGCCGCCAACGTCTCCTACACGCTTCGAATATCCTGGGGACCGTTGCCGGTCCTCGACCCCACACCGTTCGCCTTCGTTATCACCGGTACGTTGTTCACATTTGCGCTGTTTCGGTTCGACCTCCTGGAGCGGACGCCCATTGCCCGGCAGCAGGTGCTCGAAGAGACGGGGGACGGGGTGATCATTCTCGACGCGGACGGCAAGATCGTCGAGACGAACCCGACTGCACGGCGAACGCTCGACGTATCGCCTTCCCTCCGCGGTTCGATCGCCGACCTCGACGAAACGGGACCGACAGACGAGGCGTTGCAAGCGGTTGACACGCAGACGGTTACGGCGACCGTCGACGGTCAAGAGCGCGTCTATTACCTGAAGTGGTCGTCACTAGCCGACTACCGCGGGGAGACGGTAGGTCACGTGCTCGCCCTCCGAGACGTCACGGAACGAGCCGAGTACGAACGTCAAAACGAGCGACTGGAGGAGTTCGCCCAGATCGTCAGCCACGACCTGCGCAGCCCGCTGAACGTCGCCGAGGGGCGACTCGCTCTCGCCCGAGCGGAAAACGACAGCGAACATCTGTCAGCCGTTGCCGACGCCCTCGACCGAATGGGCGAGATCGTCGACGAGACGCTTACGCTCGCCAGACAGGGCCAGATCGTCGCCGACCCCGAGACGGTTACCCTTGCCGACGTTCTCGAAACCTCTTGGCGGAACGTCGAGACCGCTGGCGCAGACCTCACGATTGCGGACGCGCCGACGATTCGCGGCGATCCGGAGCGCCTGCACAACCTGTTCGAGAACCTGTTCCGAAACGCGGTCGAACACGGGAGCGAAGACGTGGCCGTACGAGTCGGGTGTCTCGATACCGAGGGCGGGGACGAGGGCTTCTACGTCGAGGACGACGGCCCCGGCATTCCGGCCGAGGAGCGCGACGACGTGTTCGATGCGGGCCACTCGACGGCCGACGAGGGCACCGGGTTCGGACTGGCAATCGTTGAACGGATCGTCGAGGCACACGGCTGGGTGGTGACCGTGACCGACAGCGAGGCGGGTGGCGCCCGGTTTGAGATCACCGGTGTCGAGATCGTTCGATAAAGGATACGCGCCCTGCGCGCATCAGCGGCAGAAAGCCACGCCGACTGAGGACTTCGGTAGAGCCGGTTTCGGGGTCGGCCGGATCTGTCTCGCCGACCCCGGCCATCAGGCGCCGGCGGATCGCCCCCAGCAACTCGACGCTTTCCGCGCGGAGATGCGTCGCGTCCCGCTCGCTCGAAGAACTCGCCGTATCCGCGACCTGGAATATCGTCTTGACCCATCTAAAGACGGCGACGGCGTGCTTGCGGCTCGGAGCAGCGACAGAGTGCCCTGTACGCACGAGCGACGAACCGCTCGCCAGTCGACAGGTCGAGACGGCTCCCACTACAGAGGCCGACGGCCACGCAGTCACGGACTACCTCGCGACGTCGCACGCTCCAGCACTCTCTTGATTACAAGGGCGAAATATTATAAATATGAAGACAAAATCGGACTATGGTCGGTTCAGAAGAGCAGAGCAATCAAGCGGATCCGAAGCTGCAGTCGGACCCCGCATCGGACCGGCGTATCCTCGACGAACACGCCGACAGCGACATCTCTGCTAGAGAGGCCCGGCGCAGCCTCTACGAGCTCATGCGCGAGGACGCGTCGTTCGAACGGAAGGCGACCGAAGCGCTCGAACTCGGTAGGCGGTATCTCGGCGCGGACAACGCTCACCTCACGCGCATCGACGGCGACACCGATCACTGGGAAATCATCGCAACCACCGACTCAGCGGAGGGACAGTTTCCGCCGGGGCTGGAACTCGACCTGGAGACGACCTACTGTCGGAAGACGATAGCAGCCGAGACGCCGGTGAGCCTCCACGACGCCGAAGAGCAGGGCTGGGAGGACGACCCCGCGGTCGAGGCCCACCAGTTGAGCTGTTATCACGGCACGACGGTCGCCCTCGACGGCGAGCCGTACGGTACCGTCTGCTTCGTCGCAGACGACCCCCGGGCGGAGCCGTTCGGCGACGACGAGACGATGTTCGCCGAGCTCATCACCCACCAGCTCGAACGCGAGCTCGAAACCGAGCGGTTCGAGGCCGACCTCACGCGGCGGAACAACCTGGTGAACGTGCTCAACCGGGTGCTTCGCCACAACATCCGCAACGACATGACTGTCATCCGCGGCCGGATGCAGCTAATCACGGACGACGTCGACGACCGCGGGAGCGCGGAGGCCGCGTTCCGTAAAATCGACGAGCTTCTCGAGATGTGCGGAAAGGCTCGAGAGCTTAAAGACGTCATGAGACAGGACCGCGAGCGCCAGCGGACGGACGTCCTCGACGTCGTCGAACGCGTCGTCGAGTCGGTCCGGCGGGAGTTTCCGGCGGCGTCGTTCACTATCGAGGGCGACGCCGAGGTCATGGCGGACCTCTCACCGAGCTTCGAGCGAGCCGTTCGGGAGGTCGTCGAGAACGCCGCGAAACACGCCGGCGCGGCCCCGACGGTGACCGTCACCGTCGAGAACGCGCCCAACGCGGCCGCAGTGCGCGTCGCCGACGACGGCCCCGGGCTCTCCGAGCAGGAACAGAACGTGCTCAGGACGGGCGAGGAAACGCCACTCGTCCACGGCAGCGGGCTCGGACTGTGGCTGGTCCACTGGCTCGTGACCAGTCACGACGGGGACATCGAGACGGTGGTCGACGACGGCGAGACGACGATGACCATCACCGTCCCACGGTCGGCGGAGCCGGAAGACGAACAGGTGACCGAACTCCGAAAGGCGCGGGACCTGTATCAGGCCGCGTTCGACGGGGCCACCGACGGGATGCTCATCGTCGACGACGAGACACGGATCGTGGACGCGAATCCTGAGGCCGGCACGGTCTACGGACGGACCCGAGAGGAGCTGCTCGGACAGCCACTACGCGATGTCTCTTCGGACGACTTCGACTTCGAGTCCGCTTGGACGACGCTTCAGGAGACCGGCCGGGACCGGAACACGTCGGTCGTCGTCGGCGGTGACGGGAAAGAGCGACCGGTGGAGTACGCCGCGACAGCCGACATCGTGCCCGGACACCACCTCGTCGTCATCCGAGGCATCGCCGAGCGACGGGACCGTCGACAGGAGCTCCGGCGGACGACCCGACAGCTGGAGGCGGTCGTCGAGTCCTCCCCGAATCCGATGATCGCGGTGGACGACACCCGGCAGGTACAACTGTGGAACGGCGCCGCCGAAGACGTGTTCGGCTACGACGCCGAGGAGGTGATTGGCGAACCGATACTGGCGCTGAACCTGCGGAGCATGGACCAGAACTCGGTGTTCGCCGACCGACTCGAACGCGCCTTCGACGGGGAGGTGTTCACCGGTCTCGAGGTGACGCGCCAGACCAGGGAGGGAGAGCCGCTCGACCTGCGCGTCTCGACGGCCCCGATACGCGGGGAGACGGGGGAGATTACCGGCGTGATAGCGACGTGTGAGGACGTCACCGCCGAGCGGTCCGGCTCCGACTGACCGGTCCTCACGCCTCGGGCCGGAGCCCCGGGAAGAACCGTCCGTGGAAGTCGAACGGGATCGGATGGGGAGCGGTCGCTCGGGCGACCTCGGTGAGGCTCTCGCCGTCGAGGACGACCAGCGCCGACCGCTCGGCCCCGCGGTCGAGCACGACCGTCAGGACGACGCCGTCGTCCTCGGCCTCGCCGTCCGGTCGCGGGACGAAGATCGGCTCGCTGCAGGGGTTGCCGTCGCTGAACTCGACCTCCGTGCCGGTTTCGACGTCGACCTTCCGGACGGCGCTGGGCCACTCGGTCACCGGCTGGTCGGCGCCTTGGGCGTACACGTAGCGGTGGTCGTCCAGTCTGACGGCCGGGGAGACGGTCGGCAGCCCCGTCCCGTCGGAGAGGCGTTCGGTCCGCTCGACGCGGGTGATGCCGTCGGGGTTACTGACGCGGTAGCGGTCGAGGCGGCCCGCGAGGGCGTCCAGTTCGCCGGCTCGGAGCGCGTCGAGGTCCAGGGACTCGACCGCGTCGGCGTTCGGCAGCGTCTCCAGGTCGAAGACGACGTCGCCGTCGTCCTCGAAGGCGTTGACGTGGTGGAAGCCGAAGACCGCCTCCGTCGTCGCGCGGCCGACGACGCCGCCGCCGGCGCGGTCGACCACGTAGACGGTCGTTCCCGCGTCGGGACGCCACTCGAAGTTATCGACGAACGTCCCCTGCCGTCCGGGTTTGAAGAAGGACAGCGGGTCGACGTCGAAGGGGAACGCCGTCAACACGACGTAGTTCGGCGTCAGCGCGAAGCTGTGCATGTAGCTGGGGCGGTCGACCTCGATCGAGGCCAACAGCGCCCGGCGCTCCGGCGTCCGCATCGCGTACACGTGGTAGTAGTTCGTGCGGCCGAACTCCACCTCGAAGGTGACGTACACGTCCCGTGCGGGGTCGTACTGCAGGTGGGCACACGTCAGCTGGCCGCTCGGAGCCGGCCCGTCGTAGGTGACGTCGCCCTCGGTTTCCAGCGTCGTCGGGTCGACGCGGACCCACCGCGGCGATTCGGTGAGCGCGAGGTAGTCGTCGCCGAAGCGCTCGACGACGATGTTCGTGTTGTCGTACGGCTCGGCGAAGAGGAGGTTCCACAACCGGGCGCCGAGGGAGGCCTCGCCGGTCGCGAAGCCGCCCTCGAACTCGCCGGCCCGTGCGGCCTCGTAGGCGTCCGTCCGGAGGAAGCGGTTCCGGTAGCGGACCGCGCCGTCGTCGAAGGTGAACCGATGGAGCATCGCCAGCCCGTCGAACCAGTGGTCGACGCTGTCGTCGCCGACGGCGAACGACCCCGGACCGTTGCGGACGAGCGACCCCGACAGCCACGACGGAACCTCCCCGTCGACCGGAAGGGTCGACGACGTCTCTCGGTCGAGCGAGTGAAAGCCGAGCCGTTCGCGCGACGTCTGTGATAACGGTGACCTCGCCATCACCCGTTGTACGTCGGGCACCCTCATGGGTGCTTCCCCGCTCTCGCAACCTCTTTGTCGGTCCGTGGTCGAACCGGACGCGTGTTCGACGACGCCGATCGACCGCGCACCGACGAGCGGACCCGAACCGCCCTCGCCTGTCTGGAGGCGGGCATCGAGGCGGCACACCCCCGGACCGTCGTCCGCGACGTGGTCCGTCTCGACGGAGACGGCGGCGGCGGGGATGACGGCGACGACAGCGACGGCGAGACCCTCCACGTCCGTGACCGCGCGTACGACCTCGACGCGTACGACGAGGTGGTCGTCCTCGGCGGCGGCAACGCCGCGGGCCACGTCGCGGCGGCGCTCGAATCGGTGCTCGGCGAGCGTCTCGACGGCGGCGTCGTCGTCACGGACGACCCGGTCGACACCGACCGCGTCGACGTTCGGGAGGGCGACCACCCGGTCCCGAGCAGGCGCGGCGTCGCCGGCGCACGGGCAGTGCTGGAGTCGGCCGGGGCGGCCGGCGAGGAGACGCTCGTCCTCGCCGTCGTCACCGGCGGCGGGAGCGCGCTGTTGCCGGCGCCCGCGGGCGAGGTGACGCTGTCGGAGCTCCGGGCGACGACGGACGCGCTGCTGGAGAGCGGCGCGACGATTCACGAAATAAACGCGGTGCGAAAACGCTGCTCGGCGCTGAAAGGCGGTCGTCTCGCGCTGGAAGCCGCGCCGGCGACCGTCGCGGGACTCGTCCTGAGCGACGTCGTCGGCAACGACCACAGCGTCGTCGCCAGCGGCCCGACCGCGCCGGACGACTCGACCACCGAGACGGCTCGGTCGGTGCTCGACCGCTACGACGTCGACGCGCCGAGCGGCGTGACCGACCGCCTCGAACGGACGGCGGCCGGAGCGGTCCCGGAGACGCCGGGGGCCGACCACCCGGCGTTCGACCGCGTCGAGAACCATCTCCTCGCCGACGGGTTCGTCGCCATCGACGCCGCCGCCGCCGCGGCGGCCGACCGCGGCTACGAGACGCTGGTGTTGTCCTCGCGGGTCCGCGGCAGCGCCCGGGAGGCCGCCACGACTCACGCCGCGGTCGCCGAGGAGATCGAGGCGACCGGCAACCCGGTCGCCCCGCCGGCGGTCGTCCTCTCCGGCGGCGAGACGACCGTCGCCGTCGACGGCGCGGGCGAGGGCGGCCCGAACCAGGAGTTCGCTCTCGGCGCTGCGCTCGACCTCGACGCCGAGCGGACGACCGTCGCCGCGGTCGACACCGACGGCATCGACGGCGCGACCGACGCCGCCGGCGCGGTCGTCGACGGCTCGACCGTCGACTCCCGGGCCGCGGTCGCCGACGCCCGCGCGGCGCTGGCGGACAACGACGCCTATCCGCTGTTGGCCGCCGAGGGGGCTCTCCTCGACACCGGCCCGACGGGGACGAACGTCAACGACCTCCGCGTCGTGGTCGTCGGCGAGCCGTCGGGGTGAATCGGGGCGTCGCCGACGTTCGCCGGGTCGAGAGCGGGTCGCACGCCGTCCGGCGCGGGTTCGACCGGCTCGGGCGTGATTACCGACCCCGGCGAGAGGGGAACGGAGCGGTCAGGCCAGCATGCCGACCGCGTTGCGGAGGACCAGAATCCAGACGATGCTCGCGACGCCCAGTGCCAGCGTCGCCAGCGTCCACGCCTGATAGGCGGTCGCGGTCTCCATGTCGGTGAACTCGGTGATTATCCAGAAGTAGGAGTCGTTGGCGTGGCTGACGGTCATGCTCCCGGCGCCGATCGCGAGGACGGCGAAGACTGTCCCCCACTGCGAGGCCAGTCCCAGCGGCTCCAGCAGCGGCGCGATGAGGCTGGCGGTCGTCAGGATGGCGACCGTCGACGAGCCGAGCGCGGTCTTCAGCGCGGCGGCGACGACGAACGCGGCGACGAGGCCGACGCCCAGCCCGCCGAAGGTGTTGCTCACGAAGTCCTTCAGCGGGAGCGCCCCGAGGACGCTGCCGAAGGCGCCGCCGGCGCCGGTCACGGCGATGACGACCGCGGCTTTCCGGATGCCCTCCGTCACCCAGTCGTCGATGACCTTCTCCTCGAAGTCGGGGACGACGGCGAAGGAGGCGAACGCGCCGACGATGAGCGCGACCGCCGGGTCGCCGACGAACAGCAGCCACCGCTGGAGCGACCCCGTAACGAACGCGGGGTCGCCGGCCTCCGGATAGGCGGCGACGCTGCCCAGCGCGATGAGTCCGATGGGCAGTAGAATCGGTGCGAACGACGCCGTCGGCGACGGCAACTGCCCGTATTCGGCCTTGATGTCTTCGACGGTCGTCTCCGGCGCGGGGTCGATCTGGTACCGCGAGGCCACCGTGTCGGCCCACTTGGCCGCGAGGAACACGACGGGGAGACTCACGACGACGCCGGCCAGCATCACCAGCCCCACGTCGGCGCCGAGGATGCCGGCCGCCGCGATGGGACCGGGCGTCGGCGGCACGAACACGTGCGTGACGTACAGCCCGCTCGCGAGCGCGACGCCCAGCGTCGACAGCGACAGCGACGAACGCTCGGCCAGCGACCGGTTCAGCCCCGAGAGAACGATGAACCCGGAGTCACAGAACACGGGCACGCTCACGATGCTGCCGGTGATGGCCATCACCTCGGTGGTGTACTCCTCACCGATGAGGTTGAGGATGCTCTCGGCGATGACGATCGCCGCCCCGGACTTCTCCAGCGCGGTGCCGATGATGGTTCCGGCGAGGATGACGATGCCGATGTAACCGAGCACGCCGCCGAACCCGTCCGTGACCAGCGTCGCCGCCCGCTTCGGGTCGACGCCGGCCGCCAGCGCCGTCCCGTACGCCGCGACGAGCAGCGCGAGGAACGCGTGCAGGTTGAGCTTCGAGGTCGCGACGATGATGAACGCGACCGCGGCCGCTAACAGCAGTACCAGCGGTGTTCCACTTAGCATGGATTGAGACGTACGAATACCTGGAATAATAAAAGACTGTTCGTTGATTATACTTAATAATCTTTCCCCGCATTAATACTGCCCTCGACGGGACGCTGTGATGCCGCCTGGTCGCCTTCGCCGCCGCCAACGCTCGGACCGGCTCGGGCATCTCCGACGGCGAGTGACTGCCGGACGCCGCCGACCGGTCACTTGAACGACCGCAGCATCCGGGGTGGTTGTTGAAGCCGACGCGACCGTACGGTTTCCCGTTCACGGGCCGACGCGGGACGCGGCAACCTGACGGCCCGCCGACCGCGGCCCGACCGGCGGCGAGACCTCGATCCATGACAGCCAACGACTCCGACATCGAACGCACCGTCTGTCCGTACTGCGGCGTCGGCTGCACGCTCTCGTACGCCGACGGCCGGGCGGCCGGCGTCCCCGGGCCGGTGAACGAGGGCGGCGAAATCTGCCCGAAGGGAGCGGCCGCCGGCGACGTTGTCGACCACGACGACCGGCTCACGACGCCGCTGGTCCGCGAGTCGGGCAGCCTGGTGACCGCCTCCTGGGACGCGGCGCTCGACCGCGTCGCCGACCGCATCGGCGCGGTCGTCGACGAGCACGGACCCGACGCCGTCCAGTTCTTCGCGTCCTCGAACTGTACCAACGAGGAGAACTACCTGATACAGAAGCTCGCCCGGGTGCTCGGGACGAACAACGTCGACAACTGCGCGCGGCTCTGTCACGCCTCGACGGTCGCGGCGATGCGCGAACGCCTCGGCGCCGGCGCGATGACGAACACCCTCGACGACCTCGCGACGACGGACTGCCTGCTCGTGACGGGCGCGAACCCGGCCGAGCAACACCCGGTCGCGTTCCGGTCGTACATGCTGCCGGCCATCCGGGACGGCGCGACGCTGATTCACGTCGACCCGCGGGCGACGGCCACCACCGACGCCGCCGACGTCCACCTCCCGGTCCGCCCGGGCCGTGACATCGAGCTGTTGAACGCGATGGCGGCGGTGATCGTCGCGGAGGACCTCGTCGACGGGGCGTTCCTGGCCGAGCGGACGACCGGCTCCGACGCGCTAGCCGAACACCTCGCTGCGGTCGACGTCGCCGAGAACGCCCGGGCGGCCGGCGTCGACCCCGAGACGCTGCGCGAGGCGGCCCGGGCCTACGCCGAGGCCGACGCCGCGGCCGCCGTCACCGGCATGGGGATGAGCCAGCACCACTACGGCACCGACAACGTCCACGCGCTGGTGAACCTGGCGCTGCTGACGGGCAACGTCGGCAAACCCGGCGCCGGCGTCAACCCGTTGCGCGGACAGAACAACGTCCAGGGCGCCGGCGACGTGGGCGCGCTACCGGGGGTGCTCCCCGGATACGAGTCGGTCACCGACGCGGACGCCCGTGCCCGCGTCGCCGCGGAGTGGGGCGTCGCGCCGCCGAGCGAACCCGGGCTCACGGAGGTCGCCGCCACCCACCGCTTCGGCGAGGCGGTTCGGGCGGCCGTCGTCGTCGGCGAGAACCCGGTCGTCACGGAGCCCGACGCCGGCGCGGTGGCCGACGCCTTCGACCGGCTGGAGTGCTGTGTCGTCGTCGACCTCTTCGAGACGGCGACGGTCGACCACGCCGACGTGGTGTTGCCGGGCAGCAGTTGGGCCGAGAAGGGCGGTACGGTCACCAACACAGACCGGCGGGTGATGCGGATGCGCCCCGGGCCCGAGCCCCCGGGCGACGCCCGTCGGGACCGCGAGGTGGTGGCCGCCCTCGGCAGGCGGCTCACCGACCGTCCGGCGGCGTTCGACTACGACGGCCCCGGGGCGGTGTTCGACGAACTCACGCGGGTCAACCCGCTGTACGCCGGCATGAGCTACGAGGGCATCGGCGACGGCGCCCAGCGATGGCCCTCGCCCGCCGGCGCCGAGGCGGGCGTCAACGTGTTACACCGGGAGACGTTCGCCGGCGGCGACCGAACCGCGCCGATGGTCGCCGTCGACCCGACGCCGCCGGCCGACGACCGCGAGGGCGACCAGCTCGTCCTCACCACCGGGCGGGTGCTCCAGCAGTTCAACAGCGGCGCGCTCTCGCGGCGCTCGCGGGCGCTGACAGCGATGCGCGGCGAGGACGTCCTCCAGATACACCCCGAGGACGCCGCCGCCCGCGGCATCGAGGACGCCGACCGCGTCGTCGTCGGCAACGAGCGCGGGCAGGTCCGAGTCGCCGCCGAGGTGACCGGGGACGTCCGCCCCGGGACGGTGTTCTGTACGTTCCACTACGCGGAGCCGCTGGTAAACGTCCTGACCGGCGACGCGCTCGACCCGGTCGCCGAGATTCCCGAGTTCAAGCGCACCGCCGTTTCGGTCCGGCCGGCGGACGACACCGACGCCGACGAGGGTCAGACGGTGGCCGACGATTGACCCTCTCCGCCCCGGTTCCGGCTCCCGGTTCCGTCGGACTCACCGAACCAGCTAACTCGCCGGAACCCGTAGTCGAAACGTGACCGGACAGCAGCCGGGTACCCCGAAGCTGTGCCGGTATCGATGCCCGATCTGCGGCGAGCGCAGGGAGCGGTTGCTGCGGACCCAACGCGCCCGCCGTCAGATCACGAACGACCTCGTCAACCACGTGCGGATGACGGCCAACGAGGGACACGGTCCACAGGACGAACTCCCCGACGGGGAGGTGTTCGCGGAGCCGTCGGCTCACGTGACCGTCTACCTCTGTACCGGCTGAGCACCCGCCCGTTGCTCGTTGCTCGTCGCCCCGAAACGGCCGTCTCAGCCGCTCGTCTCGACCGCACCTCGCATCGCGGAGTGGACCGTACAGATGTAGTAATCGACATCGGCGGCCAGCGGTTCGGTGACGGTGAAGGCGAAGGAGTCGCCGTCGTCGACCCAATTCACGTCGGCGTCGCCCTCGAACTCCCCCTCGGCGCCCTGTGAGAGTAGCGCCGCGTCGTCGGCGTCGCGCAGCGCGAACGGATGACTGCTCCACCCGCGGTTCTCGACGACGTACCGGCGCCCGACCTCGAAGGTCATCGTCGGATTCTCCTCGCCGGTCGGCGCGACCGCGCCGCTGTCGTCCTCGACGACCTCCCAGGCCTGGAAGCCGACGTTGTTGACGACGAGGGCCTGCGCGGTCGGTGCGCTCTCGGTCGCGGTCTGGGTCGCCGCCTCCGTCTCGGTCGTGGGTTCGGTCGTCGCCTCGGTTTCCGTCTCTGTCTCGGTCGCGGTTCCGGCCTCGCCTCCGGCCGTGCCGTCGCCGGCGTTCGACTCCCCGTCGTTCCCGGTGTCGCCGGCACAGCCGGCCAGTCCCGCGGTCAGTGCAACGCCAGCCGTCCGCAGCAGTCGTCGTCGGTCGTGCATGAGTTTCATCTCAGTCGTCGGTAACGACGCCGTCTTCCGATCCTTCGGTGTGAATTCGTTCGGCCGGTGCCCCGAGCTCTCTCAGCGTCTCCGTCGTCTCCACGACCATCGGAGGGACTCCACACACGTAGAAGTCCCGCCGGTCGAACCCCTCGAAGAGGTCGTCGAGGTGGCTCTGGACGTACCCGATGCGGCCGGTCCACTTCCAGCCGGGGTCGGAGAGGGTGAACGTCACGTCGAGGTCGTCGTGCTCGGCGGCGAGTTCGTTCAGCGTGCCGCGATGGAGCAGCGACGCCTCGTCGGTCTCGTCGGGGACGACGTGTGCGTGTCCGGAGCCCGCTTCGAGATACCGTCGGAGTATCGCCAGCAGGGGCGTGAGTCCAGTCCCGGTCGCGAGGAACGCGCCGTCCCGGTCGGGGTCGGCGAGCGTGAGGCTCCCGTCGATGGGGCCGATCTCGATCTCGTCGCCCGGCCGACGCGTGTGCATGTACGCCGAGGCCAGCCCGTCGTCGTAGCGCTTGATCGTTAGCGTCAGCTCGTCGGTCCCCGGAAGGTTCGTCGGCGTGTACGGGCGTACCACCGTCTCGCCGGCGGATTCGAACCGGACCGTCGTGTGTTGGCCCGGCTCGAAGTCGAACTCGTGGCCGGGCACCCGCAGGCGAAACCCCGTCACTCGCGGCGTCATCGGGTAGACGTCGACGAGTTCTGCCGTGTGCGTCATCGGTCGAGCCTCGTGCTGTGATACAGCATCGGTAGCCCCTGGACGACGGCGGCGACCGCGAAGTAAACGCTCTCGAAGCCGGGAACGGCGACGACGGCCGCCCCCGCCGCGAGGTTCGCCGCCGCGGCGCCGGCGTACAGCCGGCCGCTCCAGTCGTTCATCGAGACCGCAGTCACCCCGAATCCGACCGCCGGACCGACGAACCACAGTCCGCCGAACGCCGACACGGGAGAAACGGCGACCGCCTCGGCGGCGACCGCGAAGCTCGCGACCAGACCGCCGACCCCAAGCAGCGTCCAGACCGGGAACAACGCGGCGACCGACCGCCGTCGCATCCACAGGGCGGAGCCGGCGATGGGGACGAGCGAGCCGACCAGCCAGAAGGCCGTCACCCCGAGCTGGACCGCCTCGCTCGTTCCCCCGACTATCGCGGCCGCCTGCGAGACGAGCCAGCCGCCGGCGACCGCACCACCCCAGAGCCTCAGCAGCGTTCCGTCGGTGAACCCTCCGATCGTCGACCCGTGTCTGTCCACGTTCGATGTCTCGGTCGCAGACATGTAACCGATCGTACGGGCCGAACGCCGATAAATATCAGTTATCGTATAGGTAAGTCGGTTACGCCGGGGTAAGCTCGCCGTCGCGTGCGTCCGCGGCGCACGTGAGTGAACGTTGTAGGTGCGTCAGGGACCGAACGGAGCGCACGATGGCGAACGACACGTCGGACGTCTACCACGAAGGGGAGTTGGCGGTTCAGCGTCGTGCCGGCGTGCGCGACCAGGCAGCGCGACTGTCGGGGATGGTCGAACGAACCGTCCCGGACGGCGAGGACGTGTGCGGACTCATCGCGGGCCAGCCCCACGCCGTCGTCACCTCCGTCGACCGCGACGGCGACGTGTGGGTCTCGTTCCTGACGGCCGACCCCGGGTTCGTCCGCGTCGCGGACGAGCGGACGGTCCGCTTCGAGACGGCCCCGGCGGCCGGCGACCCGCTGGCCGAACACCTCCGTCCGGGGATGCCGACGGGAGCGTTGCTCGTCGACCCGCGCAGCCGGAACCGGCTCCGACTCAACGGCACGGCGACCCCGCTTGAGGGGGGACCGGGGTTCGAACTGGCCGTCGCGGAGGCGTTCCCGAACTGCCCGAAGTACATCCAGCGGCGGTCGTTCGACCGCGTCTCCGAGACGGAGCCGGCCGAGCGGTCGGTGCACGACGGGCTCGCGCCCGAGCACCGCGCGTTCGTCGGCGAGACGGACACGTTCTTCATCGGGAGCCACTACCCCGAGACGGGCGCCGACGCGTCCCACCGCGGCGGCAACCCCGGGTTCGTCGACGTCGACGGCGACACCGTCGTCTACCCGGATTACCCGGGCAACAACATGTTCTGTACGCTCGGCAACGTCGAGGCCCACTCCCGGGTCGGGCTCCTCGTCGTCGACTTCGGGGACGGGCGAACGCTCCAGTTGACCGGTCGGGCCGAACTCGTCTGGGACGACTCGCGCGTGGCCGCCTACGAGGGGGCCGAGCGACTCGTCGAAATCACCGTCGAGCGGACCGTCGAACTGCCGGACGGCAACCCGCTGCGCTGGTCGCTGGAGGAACGCTCGCCGTACATCCCCTGACGCCCGGCGACCGGCGATCACCGACCGGTCTCACCCGTCGGTCGCAACTCGTTTCCGAGTCGAACCCAACCGTGTGCTGTCAGCACACCCGACTCGCTCCCGACCTGGTGCACCGAGGCGGAGTGGTGCCTCATGGAGTCGACGGCGGCAGTCCTCGGCCGGAAATGGCATCCGGGCATCGTCTATCACCTCCTCAAGGCCGAACTGCTGCGGTTCAGCGAACTCGAAGGCCGGATGCACAGCGTCTCCGGCAAGGTGCTCTCGGAGAGTCTGGCGGACTTAGAGGAGAAAGGGCTCGTCGAGCGCTCGGTTAGCGACGACCGTCCGGTACAGGTGGCGTACCGCCTGACCGAACACGGCGAGGGGCTCCGACCGGTCATCGAGGAGATGGTCCGCTGGGGGGAGGAGTACCTCCACGACGCCGACTCCCCCGAGATGTCGGTCGTCTGACCGTCGTCTCGCCGGTCGCGCGCTCTCGACCGACTATATAGATGTTGTACCGGTGGGGACGGCGATATGCGGCTCATAGCAACGACTTTTGAACGGATTCCGCGTGTCCTACACGACTATGGATACCTCTCGACGTCGAGCGCTCGCGGGAATCGGTGCGTCGCTCGGAACGGCACTCGCCGGTTGTGCGAGCACCTCCGGCAGCGGCGGGGCGGACGCCGCGGAGTCGAACAGCTACGAGGTCGGTCACGGCGACTTCCAGACGACGGTCGACCCGTCGTCGTTCCCGGAGACGCTGTATGTCTACGCAGTTCAGTCGGGCTGGTCGAACTGGCCGGCGATCATGGAGTCGTTCGAACAGCAGTACGGCGTCGCGCTCAACGACGACGACCGCTCGTCGGGCGAGGCGCTGAAAGACGCCCGCACTCACGCACAGAACCCGACGCACTCGGCGTACAACGGCGGGTACACCTACGGCATCCTGGCGATGAACGACGGGTTGACCCAGGCGTACAAACCGGCCAACTGGGACAAGGTGCCGAGCAAGCTGAAGACGGACGACGGCCACATGACCGCCACCCGACGGATGACGACGGCGGTCACCTACCGCAAGGACATCTACGAGGAACGCGGCCTCTCCGAGCCGGAGACGTGGGACGACCTGTTGCATCCGGACGTTACGAAGGACCTCGCGCTCCAGACGCCGACGGCGGCGGTCGGACTGGCATCGGCGCTGTCGGTGAACAACGCCCGCGGCGGGAGCTTGGAGGACCTCCAGCCCGTCATCGACTACTACACGGAGATCAAAGACGGCGGCGCGGAGTTCACCGACAACTTCCTCGCGCAGTTCACCAAGGGGGAGTACGCCACGTTCGTCCGCTACGACTACTCGGGGCTCAACCTCAAATACAACAACGACGAACTCGCCGAGGAGAACGTCGGCGTCGCGCTGCTGAAGGGCGCAAACGGGAACCCGGGTGCGTTCAACCAGCCGTACGGCTACGGGATGCTCCAGGGGGCGCCCAACCCCGAGGCCTGCAAGCTGTTCATGGACTACGTCCTCTCGCTGGAGGGCCAGCGGCAGTTCCTCGACGCGTTCGTCCGGCCCATCCGGGCGCCGGAGCTGGAGATGCCCGACCAGTTCCCCTCGCAGTCGACGTACGACGAGACGGAGTTCCAGGTCGATTACGCGACCCTCGTCGACCGACAGGAGTCCATCATCCAGCAGATAAACCGCGAGGCCAACCTGTAGGCGATGGGCGTCACGACGACGGCGCTGTCCGAGCGCCTCCGCGGCTGGGTGAGGACTGCTCGGGGGCTGCTCGTTCCGAAGACGGAGCGCCAGCGCAACCGGCGGCGGGTGATCGTCCTCTGCGTGCCGTTCCTGCTGTTGGCGACCGTCGCGGGGGCGGTCCCGCTGTGGGAGATGGCGAAACTCAGCGTCTCCGAGGCCGAGTTCACCACCCGCGGGTTCACCCTGGAGCACTACCTGCGACTGGTGTCGGTCGACTACTACCGCGCCGTCGCGGTCAACACGCTGTGGTTCGCGGTCGCGACCACCGTCGGCTCGCTGCTGGTCGCCGTCCCCGTCGCCCACGCCCTCGAAAAGTACGACCTTCCGGGCGAGCGGGCGCTGCTGACGGTCATCTCGTTCCCGAACAGCCTCCCCGGTATCGTCGTCGCGTTCATGATGATCGTCCTGTTCGGCAACAGCGGACTGGCGACGAACCTCGCGGCCGCGTTCACCGGACGGGCGCCGGCGACGCTCGCGGTCGCGACCAGCGTCGCCGGACTGTTCCTCGGCTACCTCTACTCGATGGTCCCCCGGTCGCTGCTGTTGCTCCGGGGCACCTACGCCGAGGTGAACACCGACGCCGAGGAGGCGGCGCGGGCCCTCGGCGCGACGCCGTGGCAGACGTTCCGCTACGTGACGCTGCCCCAGATACGGCCGGGGCTCGTCGGAGCGTCCGTCCTCGCCTTCCGGACGGCGGTCGCCATCTTCGGGACCGTGTTGGTGCTCAAGGCCATCACCCCGCCGGTGTGGACGCTACAGATAAGCCGCGAGCTGTCCAACGGCTTCAACATCCAGCTCGCCTCGGCGATGGCGACCGTCTGGTTCGTCGCCCTGTTCGCGCTCACCTTCCTGATGCTCCGCTATACGAGCGCCGAGGTGTCCATATGAGCGACGTCCACGAGGTCCACGACGCTCCCGACGCCCCCGACGCGCGTGACGCCCGGGACGAGACCGAGACCGCCACCGACCCCGAGGCTCGCGTCGTCGCCGCCGGCCCGTCGCCGTCGGCGCGGTACGGACGGGCGGTCGTCACGGCCGTCCTGCTGGCGACGGTGGCGTTTCTCGCGGTGCCGGTCGTCGCGACGTTCGTGAGCTCGTTCGCCGCGTCGTGGACGGGGGCGCTCCCGACCGGGTTCGTCACGGTAAGCCACTGGCAGGACGTCCTCGTCGGCGACGGCATCGGCGCGAACACGGCCATCGGCTCGTCGCTGACGTACAGCCTGTCGCTGGCGCTTGCGGGCGTCGGCATCAACCTCGTCGTCGGCGTCCCCATCGCCTACGCCGTCGCGCGCTACGACTTCGCCGGTCGCGACCTCGTCAACGTCTTCGCCGTCCTCCCGCTGGCGCCGGGCATCGTCCTCGGGGTGGCGTTCCTCCGGGCGTACCCGACGCTGTCGACCAGCGGCGTGGCCCTAGTGGTCGGCTACTCGCTGCTGAAGGCGCCGTACATGGTGATGGCGGTCCAGAGCAGCTTCGAATCCATGGACCTGCGCCGCATCGAGGAGAGCGCTCGGTCGCTGGGGGCGTCGTGGCCGCGAACACTCCTGACGGTCGTCGTCCCGCAGGCCAAACCCGGCATCGTCGCCGGCTCGATCATCTGCTGGACGCTTGCGGCCGCGGAGTTCAACTTCTCGTACATCGTCTTCTCGAAGGGGACGCCGCCGCTGTCGCTGTTCCTGTTCAAGAACATCACCAACAGCTCGTTCCTGACCGCCGCGGCGGCGGTTTCGGTGTTCTTCCTGCTGGTCGCCGGCGTCACGCTGTCGTTACAGCTCGCCGGCGCTCGCGCCTCCGGAGGTGTTCGCCCGTAATGTCACGCGTCACTCTCGCCGACCTCACCAAGGCGTTCGGCGACACGACCGCGGTCGACGGCGTATCGCTCTCGATACAACCCGGCGAAACGCTCGGCGTCGTCGGACCGTCGGGCTGTGGCAAGACGACGACCCTGCGCCTCGTCGCGGGGTTCGAAACCGCCACCGCCGGCTCGGTGCTGTTCGACGGCGAGGACGTCACCCACGTCCCCCCGGAGAACCGCAACGTCGGACTGGTGTTCCAGTCGTACGCGCTGTTCGACAACATGAGCGTCTTCGAGAACGTCACGTTTGGCCCGAAGATGCACGGGGTCGGGACGGAGGAGCGCGACCGCCGCGCTCGGGAGCTGCTGGAGCTGCTGGACATCGAGGAGCTGGCCGACCGCGACCCGACGACGCTGTCGGGCGGCCAGCAGCAACGGGTCGGCCTCGCCCGGGCGCTGGCGACGGAGCCGCGGGTGCTCCTGCTGGACGAGCCGATGACCGGCCTCGACGCGAAGCTGAAACGGGAACTCCGCGTCGAGATGCGCGCGCTGCTGGCCGACCTCGACGTGACCGCGCTGTACGTCACCCACGATCAGGAGCAGGCGATGGCGATGTGCGACCGCATCGCGGTGCTGAACGACGGCGTCGTCGAGCAGGTCGGCCCGCCGACGGAGCTGTACGAGTCGCCGGCGACGCCGTTCGTCGCCGACTTCATCGGCACCTCGAACCTCTTCGAGGCCGACGTCGGCGACGGCGTCGTCGACCTCGGGATCGCGTCGGTCGACGCCCCCGGCCTCGGTGCCGCCGGCGCGGCGACCGTCGCCATCCGGCCGGACGACTTCGTCGTCGGCGAGGGACCCATCGAGGCGACCGTCACCGACCGCTTCTACCTCGGCGAGAAGGTGCAACACGTCGTCGAGCTTGCGGACGGCTCCTCGGCGACGGTCGAGCGGAGCCGCCACGAGGGGGCGCTGTCCGTCGGCGAAACGGTGTCGCTCGACGTCGACCCGGCGGGGGTGCAGGTCGTGTGACCACCCGCAACAGTCGTCGACGCGACGCCACCGACCGACCGGGACTGACACACCGAGGGGATTCCGACCCCGAATACGAGTCGACCCCGTGACGCGAACCATCGCCCACCGCGGCTTCGCCGGCGTCGCCCCGGAGAACACGGTCGGCGCCGCGGTCGCGGCCGCGGGGCAAGCCGACCTCGTCGAGGTCGACGTCCGACCGTCGGCCGACGGCGACCCGGTCGTGTTCCACGACGACCGGCTCGGCGACGGCGGCGACGGTCGGGGGCTCACCGACGCCGCAGGGCTCGTCCGCGAGACGTCGACCGCCGACCTGCGGTCGACGCGGGTGCTCGGGACCGACGAACACGTACCGACGCTCGACGAGTTGCTGGCGGCCCTGCCGGCGGACACCGGCGTCAACGTCGAGCTCAAATCGCCCGGCGCCGACGACCTGCGCCCGGCCGAGGCGCTGGCACCGCCGGTTCGCGACCGGCGACGGGCCGTCTGGCGACCGTTCGTCGAGACGGTCGCGTCGGTGCTCGCGCCCCACGACCACGAGGTGTTGCTGTCGTCGTTCTTCGAGGGAGCGCTCGCCGCGGCCCGGACGGTGACGCCGGCGACGCCCGTCGCGGTCATCGTCGGCGCCGCTCCCGAGGCGGGGCTGACGGTCGCCGACCGGTACGACGCCGAGGCGGTCCACCCGTCGACGAAGGTGGCGCTCGCCGACGACGCGGCGCTCGTCGCCGCCGCTCACGAGGCCGGGCGGGCGGTCAACGCCTGGACGGCCGACACCTGGCACGAGGCGGCGCGACTCGTCGACGCCGGCGTCGACGGCGTCATCGCCAACTACCCCGGCCTCGACTGGGACCGAGGGTGACCGACAGCGGTCAGTCGCCGACGGCTTTCAGCTCCCAGCGGTAGCCGAACGGGTCGACGACGTACACGGAGGTCGCGACGCCGGTCGCGCCCCGGCGTTCGCCGACCGCGTCGACGGCGACGTCGGCGGCCTCCAGTTCCCGCTGCAGGTCGTCCGGCTCGCGGGGGACCCGCAGACAGGTATGGCCGAAGCGGTCGGCGTCGGCCTCGGCCGGCGGCGTGAAGCTCTCGCTCGGGCGGGTGTGAATCACGGCGTCGTCGGCGAGCCGGAAGGTGAGGAGGCTCGTCTCCCCGGCGCGGTACGCCTCGAGCGTCTCGGCGGGGAAGCCGAGCGTCCCCTCGTAGAAGGCGACGGCCTCGTCGACGCGGTCGGCTGGCAGCGTCAGGTTCACGTGGTCGATGGCGGTGACGTCCATGCCACAGGCGTCGGCGGCGACGCGCATCAAGCCAGCGGCTGGCGGGGTCGCCGTCGCCGGCGACGGACGCCGCTCCCCGAGGGCCGCTTGCAGAGGGCCGTCTCCGGGGCCGCTCGCTCCGCCGCGAGGCGATTGAGTAACGGTTTTACCGTGGGTCTCCCTCCTTCAGGGTATGCAACGACGCGCAGCGGCTGTGTCGACCGTCGTCTTCCTGCTGGTCGGCGCAGGCGCCTACGGGCTCATCGCGACTGCGGAGCAGCCCCACGTCGAAATCGACGACGGGCAGCGCCTCTCAGCCGGTGACACCCTCTCGGCCGGCGGACAGACGTACACGGTCGACGCCGTCAAGGCGGAGATGAGCGGCGGTGGCGGCGGTCACGGCGGCGGTGGCGGCGAGACGCTCGAACGGTCAGCCGAAATCGGGTGGACCGAGGAGTCGGCCCGGTACACGGCATCATGGGACAACGGCTCTGTCGTCACCCACGACGGCGAGGAGTGGACGGTGGTCGTCGACGCCGCAGAGGACCCGACGACGTTCACGCTACGCGAGGAGATCGACCGCCAGGCCATCCTCCAGAACGACTCCGAGGCGGACAACGAGACCGTCACGCGCAACGGCACCGAGTACGTCGTCGTCGAGGACGACAGCGACGACGACAACGCCAGCCTCGTCCCGGCCGCGGAATACTTCCCCGAGCCCGAGCGCCGACAGTTCGCCGAGGGCGACGCCATCGACTACCAGGAGGCGCCGAACCAGAGCGTCAGCGTCGACGCCGTCGACGCCGAGACGGTGACGCTCGCCTGGACCGCCCCCAAGGAGCACAGCACCACGGTGACGAACCACGCCAACGTCACGCTGGGCGGCGAGACGTACTTCGCGCACTTCCCGAACAACGAGACGGTGGTGCTCTCACAGAACTTCGGAGAACTCCGCGAGGAACAGCGGGACATCGATGAGTACAAGCGCCACCGGAACGGGCTATGGGGCGTCAGCATCCTCAGCGGTGTCGTCGCCAGCCTGATGGTCGCGATGGCGTTCCTTCCCTCGCGGTACTGACCGACGTCACCGGCCGTCTCTGGCCCGCTGTTGAGGGCCGAAGTTTGAACGGATTTTGTGCGGAGTTCGGGCGGTTGTTGAAAAGTTCATTTTCGGGTCCGTCGCCCCCGTCGAAACGCATGAGCGACGACACGACCCGTCGACGACTGCTCGGAGCGACAGCAAGCGCGAGCGCGTTCTCACTGGCCGGCTGTCTCGGCGGCGTCGGCGGCGCCGGCGACGGCGACGCGACCGACGAGAGCACCACGACCGGCGAGTCGATGGACGAGGAGACCGACTCCGACTCGATGACGAGCGGCCCGGTATCGGTGACGGTCCGCGTCGAGAACGTCGCGCCGATGGACTTCTACGGCTCGGACTCCCCGACCGGGGGCGGGGTATGGTTCCCCCTGGGGCGTTCGCCGTCCACACCGACTCGAACCCGATTTACGCGACCGGTGAGGGGGCCTCCGTCGGGCTGGAGGCGCTGGCCGAGGCCGGTCCGCCGACCGGCTTCCCGGAGGAGCCAGGGCTGGTCGACGAATTCGGAGCGATGACCGGCGAGATGGGCGTCGTCTCCGCGGGCGCGTTCACCCCGGAGCACACCGTCGCCGACCCCAACGACACGATGGGCGAGGTGCCGGGGGCGCCGCCCATCGCCCCCGGCGGCGCCTTCGAGTTCACGGTCGACGCCGAGCCCGGCCAGCGGCTCTCGTTCGCGAGCATGTTCGTCCCCTCAAACGACGTCTTCGTGTCGCCGGGTCCCGAGGGCATCGCGCTGTGGCCGACCGACGACGAACCGGTCGACGGCGACGTGACCGACCGGCTCGCGCTCTGGGACGCCGGGACCGAGCCCAACGCGGCGCCCGGCGACGGTCCCGACCAGGCGCCCACACAGGACGCCCCGGACCAGGGGGCCGACGAGGGCGGGGTCGTCCGCCGGCTCTCGGCGGTCGACGACGGACACGACTATCCGAGCGTCGCGGACGCGATTCGGGTGACGCTCACGCCGGCCGAGACGATGGACGGCTGAGGCGGCGGTCCGCGGTTAGCTGGTGGCGGGCTCGGGGGCGGTTAGCGCCAGGACGGCGCCGACGACGGCGACAGCGGCCGCGAGGAGGAACGCCGGTCGGTAGCCCGCGACGGCGGCGACTCCGCCGCCGGCGACCGGCGCGACGGTGGCGCCGAACAGTCCGACGGCCGTCAGCACCGACACGGCGGTCGTCCGGACCTCGGCCGGTACCACCTCGACGACGTAGGCGAACAGCAGGCCGATGGCGAACTGGACGCCCAGTCCGCCGACGACGAGCAGTCCGACCGCGATCGGGACCGAACCGACGACGGCGAGGCCGCCCGTCGCGGCCGTCGCCAACCCGAACGCGAGCACGACCACCGGCCGCCGGCGGCCGCCGAAGACGATCTCCGACAGCGAGCCGACTCCAGTTCGGGCGACGACGCCGGTCGCCGGGAACAGCGCGGTCAACAGCCCGCCGGCGGCAAGCGACACCGATAGCTCCGCGTTGAAAAACGACGGCAGCCAGCTGTTGAGGAACAGATACAGCGCGAACGCCAGGAAACATAGCGTCGACAGCGTCCAGACGGCGCGGTCGCCGAACAGCGACCGCAGCGCGGCCCGGTCCGGCGCGTCGGTGTCGGCGCCGACGGACCGCCCCCGGGTCGCCGCCGCGAAGACGACGACGCCGACGGCGGCGAGAGCGGCGAAGGCGGGCAACACCGCGGCCCAGCCGACGGCGGCCGCGACCCGGGGCCCGCCGAACTGGCCGAGCGCGAAGCCGACGGGGGCGCTGGCGGTGAACAGCCCCACCGCGGTCGCGCGCCGGCTCTCGGGGACCGCCGCGCCGATGACGTTGGTCCCGGCGTTCCAGACGGTCACGTAGCAGGCGCCGGCCAGCAGCCGCGCTCCCAGCAGCGACCAGTAGGCGCCGTCGACGGCGGCGACCCAGCTCCAGGCGCCCGCGACCAGCAGCGCGAGGCCGGCCGCGACGACCGCCCGGCGCAGGTCCAGGCGGTCGAGCGCGACCCCGAGCGGGACGCTCAACGCGACCGAGGCGGCGTACATCGCGCTCACGAGGGCGCTGGCTCCCGTCGGCCCGACGCCGAGGCCCGCCCGGACCAGCGGGACGACGCTTGCGGGGGCGATCTCGTAGGCCGCGGCCGACGTCGAGAGGACGAACAGCCCGACGACCAGTCCGAGCGTTCGCGGTCGGGAGTCGCCGACGGGGGTCGGGTCGGTCTGCACGCCTCGCGGTCGCGCGCTCGGGCCTAAAGCTCCGGCCACTTTAGGCCGGTTGCGAACTGTGATACGTGTTCGCACAACAAACGATAAACTCGTGCCGGTCGAAAAGGTGGCCATGGAGGTCGCCGACCCTCCGACGTTCGACTCGGAGACGAGCAAACGCATCTACGAGTACGTCGAGCGCCACGGGACGGCCAAGCGGCACATGTTGCAGGACGTGGTTTCGGCGCCGGCCGAGGAGTTCGAGAGCGAGCTCGAACGGTTGACGACCCGCGGCTATCTCGAAGACGACGGCGGGACGCTCAGCGTCGCGCTCGACGTAGGCGCCATCGAGGAGTACGAGACCGGCGGCGGCGAGACGGTGACCATCCGCCCGGCCCGTCAGGACGACTTCGAGGGGCTCGTCGACGCCATCCGGGTCGTCACCGACGAGGAGACGTACGTCGTCGCCGAGAGCATCGCCGAGCAACTGCTGTACGAGGAGACCGTCACCCGGCACAACGCCGCCGGCTCGCGGGTGTTCTTCGTCGCCGTCGTCGACGAGACGGTCGTCGGCTGGACCCACCTTGACCTGCCGCAGGTGTCCCAGGTGCGCGAGACCGCCCAGCAGACCGTCGGCGTCGTCGAGAGCCACCAGCGCGAGGGCATCGGAAGCGCGCTGCTCACCCGCGGAATGGACTGGGCCGAGGCGAACGGCTTCCGGAAGCTGTACAACAGCGTCCCCGTCATCAACAGCGCGGCGCTCGAGTTCCTCGGCGACCACGGCTGGGAGACCGAGGCCATCCGCAAGGAACACTACAGCATCGACGGCGATCACGTCGACGAGGTCATGATGGCCTACAAGTTCTGATAGTACTACGAGACGGCCGCTCGGCCAGTCGACCTCGCCGGCACCGACGAGTGCCGAACGTTGATACCGACGCCCCTGGAAACGGGGACTGATGAACCTCCTGCCCTCCACGCCGGACCCCGAGACGGACGACGCCGAGCCCCGCGTCGTCGGCGTCGACAGCGACGAGGCCGACCGCCTCGTGTCGGCGCTGTCGTCGGCGACGAGCCGCGACCTGCTCACGGCGCTGCACGAGAAGCCGGCGACGCCTTCGACGCTGGCCGACCGCGTCGACACCTCGCTGCAGAACGCCCAGTACCACCTGGAGAAGCTGGCCGACGCCGGCGTCGTCGAGGTCGCGGATACGGCCTACTCCGAGAAGGGCCGCGAGATGGACGTGTACGTCCCCACCGACGAGCCGCTGGTCGTCGTCGCCGGCGGCGAGGAGACCACGTCGACGCTCCGGACGGCGCTGTCACGGCTGCTCGGCGCGGTCGGCGCCCTCGCGGGCGGCAGCCTCCTCGTCCAGCAGTTGGTCGGCGGCGGCCTGGGCGGGCTGGTGCCGTTCTCGGGCGGCGCCGGCGGGGCCGAGGGAGCCGACCTGAGCGAGGGCGGGGCGGCGACTCAGGAGACGGCGACGTCGACGCCGATACCGACGGAGACGCCGGCCACGACGGCGACCGAAGCCGGGGCGGGCGTCGGCGGTGCCGAGACGGAGACGGCGAGAGAGGCGGCCACGACGGCCGCGACCGCGACGCCGACGCCGGCTCCGGAGCCGACGGCGGCGGCGGACGCCGTGACGACCGCGGCCGCGGCGGCCGACGGCGCCGGGCTCCCGCCCGGGGTGGTGTTCTTTCTCGGCGGGCTGACCGTGCTGGCCGTCGTCGTCGTGGCCGCGTACGGGCCGGGAGTGCGCTGACCGTCGTCGTAACATCCGCCGTTTAATATACCGCCGCCCCAAGAGGGGGTAACTGATGGACGGAGTCTCGGGAGGGTCGGGCGACGCCCCGACCACGGAGCGGTACGACATCGTCGTCGTCGGCGGCGGCATCGGGGGCTGTTTCGCGGCCGCGACCGCGGCCGACGCGGGGGCAGACGTCGTCCAACTTGAACGCAAGTCGGCCGACGCCGCGGGCCACATCGCCTGCGGCGACGCCATCAAGAGTCCGACCGACTCGACGCTGTACCCCGGTCCCATCGACATGGACGCCATCGCCGCCGACGACGAGGTGCTCGTCGACGGCAACATCGACCAGATAGAGTGGTGGGACGAGGCCATCGACGTGAAGAAGGTGCTGCCGTACGACGGCTCCAGCAACGTCATCGACCGCTACGCCTTCGGCCAGCACCTGCTCGACCAGACCGCCGCCCTCGGCGTCGACCAGCACTTCGACACCGTCGTCAACGGCGTGTTGCAGGGCGATCAGGTCGAGGGCGTCGAGGCCGTCCGCGACGGCGACCCCGTCACCTACCGCGGCGACCTCGTCGTCGACGCCGCCGGCGCCTTGTCGAGCGTCATGGCCGACGTCGACTTCGGCGACCTGGCCGGCGAGCCGGAGACGACGTTCGAACAGCCCCACTACCAGCAGTTCGGCTCGGCCCACCGCGAGGTGTTCGAGACCGACGAGCCCGTCGAGTACGACAACGCGCTGGTCGGCAAACCCCTCGAAGAGATGGGGTACGTCTGGTATTTCCCCCGGACCGCCCGGGAGATAAACGTCGGCCTGGGGTTCCAGATGAACAAGGAGCCGGTGAAGCTCTCCGACCGGCTGGCCGAGGACGTCGCCGAGCGCCCGGAGTTCAGCGAGGCGACCCACGCCGAGGTCAACGGCGAGAAGGACAAGCTCGGCGCGGCGCTGGGGCTGCGTCGGCCGCTGGACTCGATGGTCGCGCCGGGGTACGTCACGGTCGGCTGCAACGCGGGGACCACCCATCCCATCTCGGGGAAGGGCATCCGCGGGGCGGCCGTCACCGGCTACTCCGCCGGCAAACACGGCGCCGAGGCGGTGCTCACCGACGAGGACGGCTTCATCTCCGAGGCCGACCTCTGGGCGCACAACCACTACGTGTACGTCGAACACGGGCTCGGGACCAAGATCGCCTCCAAGGACCCCTACAACGTCGCCGCCGCCAACGAGGGGATGGACCGCATCCGCGCGGTGGTCGCGCTGTTGCCGGAGGCCGAAATCGCCGACGTGGTCTCCTCGGAGGGCGACTCCTTCGGGCTGAGCGACGCCCTCGGCCTCGCCAGCGGCGTGGTCCGCAACGGGCTCGCGCTGCTGTCGGAGGACCGCTTCGACGAGTTGGACGCCTCCGCGCGGGACGTGCTGGGGACGCTCGCCAACTTCGTCCGAGCTCGTCGCCACGCTGGCCGCATCGCCGACCACTACGCGAACTACCCCGACTCCCGCGAGGCGTTCTTCGAGTGGCGCGACCGCCGCGACGCGCTCGATAGGGCGTTCAACGACGCGCTCGGCATCCCCGAGACCCAGCGGAAGTACTGACCGAGAGAGACCGACTCACCACCGCTCCAGCACGACGCCGTCCTCGCCGACGGCGACCGTGTGTCGGCCGACGAAGACGTCGAACAGGGGCACCTCCAGCGGCGTCCCGACGCGGCGCCAGCCGTCGT
The DNA here is from genome assembly GCA_042216705.1 of Halolamina sp. Lineage (GTDB taxonomy): Archaea > Halobacteriota > Halobacteria > Halobacteriales > Haloferacaceae > JBDGTQ01. Next base: position 28,116 of record JBDGTQ010000015.1, read on the forward strand.
CGAACTCGAACAGCGTCCCCTCGAAGCCGACGACGACGCCGAAGCTGTCGGTCGTCCTGTAGTCGACCCCGAACAGGTCGAGTTCGCTGAGCTTGTGGTAGTGTACGTCCTCGCCCTCCCGGCAGTACAGCAGTCCGTTCTCGCCGACGACGCCGACGTGATTCGGGCCGCCGGCGAGGTCGAAGGTGTAGTACTCCAAGTCGTCGACGGGGTAGCGCTTCCACGTCTTGCCCTCGACGGTCCGGAAGAGGCAGCCGTCGGCGTCGAGGACGTAGCCGCCGCGCTCGCCGAAGCGTTCGAGCGCGACCGTCGGCGCGCCGTGGCCGAACTCCTCGCGGTTCCAGCTCCCGCCGTAGTCGAAGCTGTAGAACAGCGTCCCCTTCGCGTCGAGGACGTAGACGGTCCCGTCGTCCGGGACGCCCGTGACCCCGACGTCGACGAACGGCCGGTCGTCGTCGACGACTTCGTGACAGGTCAGCTCCGCGGTGACGGCGTCGTACTCCCCGACGACGCCGCCCTCGCCGACGAACCAGACGTACCGTCCGTCGGCGGTCACGTCGACCGCGTAGAAGTGGTCGTAGTACTCGTTGCCGACGGTGTGGTACCGCTCCTTGCCGCGCCTGATGAACGTCCCCTCGGCGCCGACAGCGAACGGTCCCTCGCTGGTGTCGGTCACGTCGAACAGCGGCTGGTCGGTGTCCGTCGGGACGCGGTGGTACTCGTGCTCGGCGGCAGCTGTCCCGGTCGCGCCGTTCAGGACGCCGAGGCCGGCCGCTCCGGCGCCGACGCTCCGAAGAAAGCCGCGTCTGGTTCCGATCATAACCTACACGATTGTTTATGATGTTAGCCGTGAAGTTCGTTTCGGATTTCTGCCGTATTGAGGGTGTGAGACACGGGAACATGTACGATTCGAGCGTTTCAGAAAAGTGTGGCGTCTTCGGGCGTCGTCGTAGTCATCGAACGCCGGCACGGTTCGGCCGTCCACGGCCCGCCGTTCGGACGCCGCCGGCTCGGCCGTTCCGGACGAGCCGGTGGGATTACTCGACGACGGTAACCGGTCAGTCGGCAAACTCGACGCGGCGACCAGTCAGTTGACGAACTCGACGCCGCCGACCTCGAACCGGGCGCCGCCGTCGGCGCTGTCGGTCACGGTCACTGTCCAGTCGTGGGCGTCGGCGACCTGCCCGACGATTCGTAGCCCGAACCCGGTGCCGTCCTCGCCCGTCGAGTACCCCGCCTCGAACACCGCCTCGCGCTCGTCCTCGGGGACGCCTGGCCCGTCGTCGGCGACGTAGAACCCGTTGTCGTCCTCGTCGTCGAGCCGGCCCACGATGACGGTCGCGGCCGGCCCGCCGTGTTCGACCGCGTTGGTGACGAGGTTCTCCAGTAGCTGGCGGAGCTGAGCCTCGTCGGCCCGAATCTCGGCGTCGACGTCGACGGACAGCGTCGCCCCTTCGGCGTCGAGAGTGTGCCAGCACCGCCGCACGACGGCTTCGAGGCCGACGGTCTGGAGCTCCCGGCTGCGCTCGCCGTGGCGGGCCAGCGTCAGCAGGTCGTCGATGAGGTCGTCCATGCGTTCGAGCGCGGCCTCCGCTCGTTCGAGGTGCTCGCTGTCGCGCTCGGACCGGGCCAGCGAGAGCCGGCCAGTGGCGATCTGCAGCGGGCTCCGGAGGTCGTGGCTGACGACGCTGGCGAACTCCTCTAAGCGCTCGTTTCGATCCCGTAACCGCTCCCGGCGCTCGACGCGCTCGGTGATGTCGCGACTGATGACGACGAACAGCGGGTCGCCGTCGACGTCGAGACGCCTGAGGTGGACCTCGACGGGAAAGGTCTCTCCCGTCGCCGTCTCGAACTGCCCTTCCAGCCGGAGGCGGTCGCCCGTCTCCATCTCCCGCCACACCGCCTTCATCTCCGCCGGCGTCCGCGTCCGGTCGATGTCCCAGACGTCCAGCTCCGACACCTCCTCCTCGTCGTACCCCAGCTTCGAGCGGAAGCGCTCGTTGGCGTCGATTAGCCGGCCGTCGACGCCGTGGACGTCGATCATGTCCGGCGATTCCTCGTAAAGTGCGTTCAGCCGCGCCTCCGCGTCCCGCAGGCGATGGTCCACGCTCGATGCCCCGCCCGCTCGTCGCTGCTCGGCCGCGCGCTCGATTCGGCCGGCGAGGGTCTCGTAGGGGTCGTCGGTCGAACCCCTCCGAAGGTAGTCGGTGACGCCGGCCGAAATCGCGTCGCTGGCAACGGCCTCCGACCCCGCTGCGGCGAACAGGACGAACGGCAGGTCGGGCGCCTCCTCGCGGACGGCTTCGAGCAGTTCGACGCCGTCCCGTCCGGGGAGGTCGTACCCCGAGACGACGCAGTCGAACGACGCCTCGGCGAGCCGCGACAGCGCGGCGTCGGCGTCGTCGACCGCCTCGAGGTCGAACGCCGACTGCCCGGCGTCGAGAGCGGTTGCTATCCGCTCTCCGACCCCTGACTCACCGACCCACAGTATCCGAGTGTGGCCGGTCACGACTGTGTCATTACCGCGACGTGGCAAGAAGGTACGGTTCGATTAACCGGAAAATACCGTCTGCTCGCCGGCCAACGGCGGCCGACCGTGACGGTCAATCACTCCTCGTCGGGGTCGAGCGCCCCCCACGGCTCGGTGTCGACGACGGTCGCCTCGACGCGCTCGAACACCTCCGCAGAGAAGTTCTCGTCGACGTAGTCGAGGAACTCGTTGAGCGCCGCTCGTCGGGAGCTGACGACCCGGGCGACTTCCTCCCCGTCGTGTCGCATCTCGTTGTGGTTGTACACGACCTGTCGAGCGGCTGCCGTCGTCTCCTTGCTCACCACCTCGTTGCAGAGCGGACAGATACCGTGGTACCTGACGGTCGACTCGTCGTCAGCGCTCATCGCGAACGGCTACGTGCTCCAGGTGCATCAACCGTCGGCTCCGGGCGCTGGCGGCGCGAACGCGGCGAACGACCGGCCGCCGGAATCCGCCCCGTCGCGGTGACGCGCGGCGGGTATCTTTCGACGATCGCCGGCGCCCGAAAAACTGACTGATCGATCAGTCAGCCCGGTTGGCGATCGTGAGTCTGCCGCCGCCGAGCGAGCGGCGCTCATCGTAGGTGCAGGCTCGATCAATCGACGTCGAGCGAGACCGGAGGAGCCGGGCGCTCAGCCAGCCGCGGCGATCCGCGGACCGCAGGACCCGCTCCGGAGGCCATAGCGCGGCGAGTCGCGACGGCTGCGCTGTCGGAGGTCTTCGGCGTCGCCGGCGCGCAAACCGGTTCCTGTTACTCTTCTCTGAACGGTCCTTACCTCGACGCCCGGAACATCGAAGTGGTCGTGGCAACTACTTACACACATGGAGCCGTGGACCTGGGTCGTCGGCTACCTGCTCGTGCTGGTGGTGCTCCAGTTCGTGTTCACGCGGGTGGTGCGGGTCAGCGGCAGCGGCGGCAGCGACCGCGGCGACCGCAGCGACCGCGACGAGAGCCGCGGTCGTCCGTCGATGAGCGTGCCCCTGAGGAGCGGCGGTGACCTCGCGTCCGGCTCCGACCCGGACGACGACGGCGTCGGTCTCGGCGACGACGCGCCGGCGGGAGTCACGCAGTGTCCCCGCTGCGGCGCCGAGAACGACCGGGACGCCGCCTACACCTACTGCTGGCGCTGCCTCGAACGGATCAGGTAGACGGAAGTGTCCGCACCCGAACCACCCGCCGTGTCACGAGCTCTCGCCATCAACGTCGCCGCCAACACCTCACTGCCGGGCTTTCGCGGCCCGGTGTACCCCGACGGCAGCTTCGAGTACGTCCCCATCCCGGAACGCGAGCCGGTCCCCGACGGCGCGACCGACGGCCCGTGGCGCGGCCAGCGCGACCGGGTGCCGACGTACGCCGACCTCGACCTCTCGTTTCCAGTGCCGGCAGCGGTCGCCGACCGCGACGTTCACCTCGACCCCGCCTTCGCGGGCGTCCACGACGCGCCGACGACCACCTACGGCGACGAACACGGCGTCAAGGCCGGCCCCATCTCGTCGCTCGACCCCGGTGACCACCTGCTGTTCTACGCCACGCTGTCGCTGCATCCCGGCCCAGAGACCGTCGGCGCCGACCCGCCCGAGCCGTCGGCGTTCGACCGCGAGCCCGCCCCCGACCTGCCGCCGGAGTGGGGCGTCTACGTGGTCGGCGACCTCGTCGTCGACCGCCTGTTCGCCGACCCCGAGCCGGGGGCGCTAACCGACGTCGAGCGCGAGGCCGTCGCCGGCAACGCCCATCTGAAGCGGGCCGCCCCCGAACCGGCCGTCCTCGTCGGCGGCGACGACGACGCCTCGGGACTGCTCGACCGGGCGGTCCCGCTGTCGACGCCCGAGTCCGGCGCCGACGCGAACGATCTGGTCACCGAACTGTCGAACGACTCCGGGAAGGGACCGTGGTGGCGGCGCGTGCTCCGGTACGACGCCGAGGCGACCGCCGACCTGCTCGCCGCCGTCGCCGACGCCCAACCCTGACGGCCGAGGCCCGCGGCCGAACGAACCCTTTTGCCACTCGGTCACACACGATTGCTCGTGTCGAGACTGTCCGGGCGTGCCGTCGTCGCGCTGCTGGTCGTGTTCGCCGGCTGCGGCGGCTTCGGCGGCGGTGCCGAGCCGACCGAGACGGCCCCCGAGGTGGAGTTCACCGACGCCGGCGGCGACGGCACCAGCACCGGCGCGCCGTCGGCGACGACTCCGGACCGCGACACCTACCCAGGCTCGGCGTTCCCTCCGGGGGCGAACGCTACTGGCATCGACGCCTCGGTCCTGGCGTCCGGCCATCGGGACCGCCTTTCCCGGACCGCCTGGACGCTGGTCATCACCCGGACGGCCCGCGCCCCCAACGGGACGCGGCTGGCCCGAACCCGGACGCGCGTCGTCGAGAACCGGACGGGGTGGGCGGCGACCGTCCGGACCACCGGGCCGGTGCCGTCGGCGCTGAACAGCCGCAACGCCAGCTTCGCCGTCTGGACCAACCGCTCGGCCAGCGCGACTCGGCAGGTGCTCGCCGACGGAACGGTGCGGTATCAGGTGTGGGACCGGCGAGCGCCGCCGGCGCTGCGGTCGTTCGACCGCACCGGCGGCGGGACGGTCGCGCTCGCGCTGGACACGGTCGACGTTCGCTACGTCGGCGTCGTGGACGGGGCGCTGGCGTTCGCGGGCGACCGCGAACTGCTGGAACGGGAGTCGCTGCCGACGGTCCGGAACCTCTCGCTTCGGCTATTCGTCCGCCCCGACGGGACAGTGCGGTCGTACACCTACCGATACGAAATCGAGCGCGACGACCGGCGGGTCGTCGTCACCGAGCGGGTCGCGGTTCGAAACGTTGGCGAGACGACCGTCGAGCGACCGTCGTGGTACACCGACGCTCGGAACGCGACGCGGGCCGAAACCGAAACCGAAGCAGACGGCTGAGGAGGTGCGAGTCGCCGAGAACTGCGCCAGCCGGGAATCGAACCCGGGCTAGTGGCTTGGGAAGCCACTGTCCTACCACTGGACCACTGGCGCGCTCGCGTCGTTCGCGCTCCGAGATGGACGGTCGCGTCACTTCAACGTAGCGCTTTCGCCGGACCGCGCCGGGGGGCCGAGAAACTGACCGCTCGTCCAGTTCCCTTCGAGAGGGGGTGGGTATTAGTCGCTTCCGTCGATAGGTGTCGGTAATGAGTGACAGTGACCGCCCCGCGCCGTGGGTGCTTCACGAGGACGCACCGCTGGACCTCCGGTACGACGCCGCGGAACTGGAGACCGTCCGCGACGACATCGTCGACTTCATCGCCGAGACGGTGGACGCCGCCGGCGCCGACGGCGCCGTACTCGGGCTCTCCGGCGGCATCGACAGCACGCTGACCGCCAACCTCGCCGTCGACGCCCTCGGCACCGACGGGCTCCACGGCCTGGTGATGCCCAGCGAGGTGAACCGCGAGACGAACATGAGCGACGCCGAGCGGGTCGCGACCGACCTCGGCATCGAGTACGACGTGGTCGAGATCGGCGACGTCGTCGACGACATCGTCGGGAAGCTCCCCGGGGCGGCCGACGACCAGACCGCCGTCGGCAACGTCCGGGTGCGGACGCGGGCGGTGCTCAACTACTTCCTCGCCAACGCTGAGAACCGGGTCGTCCTCGGCACGGGCAACCGCTCGGAGGCGCTGTCGGGCTACTACACCAAGTACGGCGACCAGGCCGTCGACTGCAACCCCATCGGCAACCTGTACAAACAGCAGGTGCGCCAGCTCGCTGCCTTCCTCGGCGTCGACGACGACCTCGTGATGAAAGAGCCCTCCGCGGGCATGTGGGAGGGCCAAACCGACGCCGAGGAGATGGGGCTGGAGTACGACCGCCTCGACGCCGTGCTCGCGTTGCACGTCGCCGGCGACCTCTCGGCGGCCGCGACCGTCGCGGCCCTCGACGGCGTCGCCCGTGACGACGTCGCCCGCGTCGACGAACTGTACGCCGCCAGCGCCCACAAACGGGCCATGCCGCCCGCGCCCGAGGAGCCGGACTTGTAACGCCGCGCGGCCGTTCCCGACCGATGGCGTCGCCGTGGACGGAGCGGGTGTCGCCGTCGACCGGGCGAGTGTCGCCGTGAGCGTCGCCCGTTACCGACCGGTTTATTACCACCGGTCGAGGGTGAATCGAACATGGCGAGCTGGCTGGAGCAGTTTCTCTCGTCGGTTTCGGAGTGGCACGCCCTGGCGCTCGGCTTCTCCGTGATGTTCCTCGGGGTGGCGGTCGGCGGCGTCGCGGAACTGGTCGCGTTTCTGGTGCTCGTCCTCGGCGCCGTCGCCGATTTCTTCGGCGAGGACACCGCGCTGAGCCGCGAGCCGTGGTACGCCCTCGGCGGCGGCGTCGTCGGCTATCTCGCCGCGCAGTTCGGCGTCGTCGACGCGCTGGCCGGACTCGTCTGAGTCTCGGGCGAACCGAGCGCGAGCGACCCCTCAGCGGCGCGTGCGTTCCGGACCGCGGCCGATGAACTCGGCGCAGAACGCCTGTACGACCGCGGGGTCGTAGCCGTCGAGACGGAGCAGACGCTCCCAGGCGGCGAGGACGTGTGGGTGGTCGGGGTTCTCGACCGGCGTCGGGACGGCGACGAAGCTCATGAACGCGTCCGTGTACGCCCGTCCCCAGTCGCGGAGGCTCTCCTCGGCGTCGTCGGTCAGCGCCGCCGGGTCGTAGTAGTCGACGACGGCCCCGTGTTCGAGCGTGTGCACGAGGTCGCCCAGCGAGGACAGCTCCGCGTGAAACCCGGCCGAGACGGTGCCGCCGTGATGGGGGCCGGCCGCCGGCGGCGACTCGTCGTACGTCTCGAGGCCGACGCTGTCGACGTGGCCGGTGGAGTCGGCCGGGTGCGCTTCGAGACCCTGCAGTAACGCGTCGTCGCCGGACTCCGGCAGCGGCTCGGCCGCGAGCCCGTCGACGGGGTTCCCCTCGCGGGTCACGGCGACGACGCCGAGGCCGGCGAGGCCGGCGACGACCGCCCCGCCGCCGAGGAGGCTGCGGCGTGAGAGCCCGTCGTTGGGATCGTCGGGATCGTCGGCGCCGACCTCGACCCGACGCCGGTCGACCGGGCTCAGTTCGTCGGCGTGTTCGCCGGCGAGGTGGTCGCGGTAGGCGTCCTCGTCGCCGACGGTCTCCCCGCAGTAATCGCACTCGATCATGTCGGCGCGAATGCGGCCCGGCTACTCGTGTCTTCCGGGTCGGTCGTCCGACGCCGCCCCCTCCGTGTCCGTTGCCGAGTCCGTCTCCGACTCTGTGTCCGTTGTCGATGCTGCCTCCGTATCCACATCCGTGTCCATATCCGCATCCGACTCCGAATGCTCGTCGTTCTCGCTGCCCGGCGCTGCGGGCGACTCGCGCCGCTGGTGACAGGCCGCGAACGCCGCCGCCTCGGCGGCCTCCTGAGCCTCGCGGTCGCGGTCCGACGCCGCGCGGACGAGGTCCCGCACCGCCGCGGTGGCGTCGGCGTCGTTGGCCGCGATGTCTCGTGCGACGGCGTCGAGGTCGGCGGGGTCGACGACTCGGGAGACCAGCCCCATGCGACGGGCCTCCGCGGCGTCGACCACGCGGCCGGAAACGGAGAGGTCGACCGCGTCGCCCTCCCCGACGATCCGAGGGAGCCGGCGGGTGCCGCCCCAGGCGCCGAGGAGGCCGAGCGCGACGCCGGGTTCGGCGAACGTCGCCTGCGGCGTGGCGACCCGGAGGTCACACGCCAGCGCGAGTTCGACGCCGCCGCCGCGGGCCGCCCCGTCGACGCCCGCGACGACGACCGGGTCCGCGTCGGCGATGGCCCGCATCGTCGCCTGCCCGTGACGGGCGAACGCCTTGGGGTCGGCGAGGCGATCGACGGCGTCGAGGTCGGCGCCGGCACAGAACGCCTCGCCGGCGCCGCGGACGAGGACGACCGGCTCGGTGGCGTCGGCCACCGCCGCCGCCAGGCGGTCGAGGTCCCGCGGCGCGAGCGCGTTTCGCCGGGCCGGCCGGTCGAGAACGACGACGCGATAGTCGCCGGCGCGTCGGGAGCGAATCATTCTCTGTGCGCACCTCTTCGGTGGTTTCCAAAGGTCTTTGCCCTTCCCTGCCGTACGATTTTCCAATGGATGACGCCGTGCGGGCCCGTCGAACCGCCCGGGAGGCGCTATCTGACGTCGAGCCAGAGGCTCTCCGGACGGTCATCGACGACCGGCTGGCCGACGCCTCGATGACGCCCGGTGCGTTGGCGCTGGTCAGCGCCCGGGCGGTGGCGCCGACGGTCGACCCCGACGGCGTCGCCGACAGAGCCGCCGGCGTCCAGCTCATCTACGAGGGGCTCCGGCTGACGCGGGCACTCACGCAGTCCGAGCCGTGGTACGACGCCGCGGTCGGGTCGAACGGCTACCCCGAGGAGGACCTCCCCGCCGACGTGGAGATTCTCGCCGCCGACGTGCTCGTCTCCCGGGGGTTCTACCTGCTCGCCAGGACCGACGCCGCCGACTGCGCCGTCGAGACGGTGCGGGCGTTCGGCCGCGACCAGACCGAGCGCCGAACGAGCGACGACGGCGAGCCGGCGGCGCTCGACCGCAACCTCGAGGCCGACGTGTTCGAACTGGCGGTCGTCGCCGGGACGACCGCCGTCGACGGCGACACACCCGAGGAGCTGCTGTCGTACGCCCAAGGACTCGCCCGCGAACAGACGTACGACGGCGAACTCCCGCCGGCGACCGCGCTGCCGGACTCCGCGGCCGACCGCATCGCCTCGCTGTCGACCGGTCGCGTTCCCGCGGACGCCGACGGGTGACCGCGGGGAATCGAAACGAGTAAAAAGGCAACGCCGGTACGTGGTTCTGCGCGCCTGGGTAGCTTAGCGGTAAAGCGCGTCCTTGGTAAGGACGAGACCCCGGGTTCAAATCCCGGCCTAGGCTGTTCTCGCGAAAACAGCCCCCCAAACGCTCCTTCCATCGGTCGTGACGTATTCATATGCTAACGCACAGCACCATCACCGACCCTACGAGACAACGCACGTTCGAGTAACGAGGGACCGACCCGCCTGATCGACGGGAGCGAAACGGACAGGAAACACCCCGATTCCGCCACGGAAGGCTAGACTCGGTGCGCTCGCCCCCCACCGTAGACCCGCTCCGGGGAGACCAGTTATATCGCGATGGCCGAAGTGCAAGAACATGAAAGCGGCCTCGATGAAGGCGCATCTCCGCGACCGGATGTACGAGGTTCCGCCGGAGCTGTTCGAGGTGCTGTGCAAGATGGTCCTCGCCCGCCGTCTTCGCACGGAGTCGCTTCAGGTCACCGCGTTCCGGCGTGACGACGGAATCGATGTCGCGGGGGTCGTCGACGAGGAGATGATCAGGGTCGCGTTCGGCGCACAGGACAAGCGCTACGACGAGGGGAACACGGTCGGAAGCAGGGATGTCCAGCGCTTCGGCGGCGCGCTCAGCCAAAGTATCAGGCCGGGACGTACATCACGTCCAGTTCGTTCACCCGGCCCGCCAGAGAGGCCGCCGAGGAGCTACACATCACCCTCGTCGACGGGGAGGGACTCGCGTCGACGATGGTCGGAAACGAAATCGGGGCCACGGAGAGTCAGGGTAACTATGAGATACGCGAGGTGTTCTGGGACGCTTTCGAGCGACCCGAGAGGGACGAGGTAATCCCGTCGAGGGAGGTGCCGCTCGCGAACAGCTTCGAGACGCTTCGGTTGTTTTTGACGGCGATCGCGGAGACCGACGGCTCCAAGCGCGAAATTGACGGCCAGGTCGCGGAGTTCGAGGCGAGACACGCCGATCTGTACGGGACTGCAGGGTGGTTACTCGGGTTCGTTCACGAGGACGCGCCGACGGAGGCGACGGAGCAAGAGGTGCGTCGGTGGGGGCTGACGAAACGGGGTGTCGAGTATCTCCGGCTTCGCCAGCAGGGAGACACCGAACGGGCACGCCGACGGCTGGCCGAGGCCGTTCGGCAGGTCGAGGTAGTCGAGCGAATCCTGGCGGAACTTGAGGCCGAAGGGGAACTACCGTACGATAGACTCGCCGAAAGGATAGCTGCGGAAACGACGCTCTCCGAGTCGAGCGCCTCTCGTCGCGCCAGTCCCGTCTCGCAGTGGCTCACCGCGTTACCCGAAGTCGAGACGAAACCCGACGGACGGACCAAGACGTTCGTGCTCGTCTGAGAGGCCGCCGGACGTCGGGACGGGTGGCTCACGAGTCAGCTCGCAGGCACATCCCGTTCGTGCTAAACCCACTTCGCTCCGGACCCGTCTCATCGAACGGACCACCCGGAAGCGAACGACGCGAGGGACACCGCTGACGACTCGGTTCGGCATGCACATTTTTGCCACACCCCGCCCAACCGACACGCATGCGATTCGTCATCGTCGGCTTCGGTCGGGTCGGCTCCCGCACCGCACGCGTGCTCGCCGAGGAGGGCCACGAGGTCGTCGTCGTCGACGACGACCACAGCAAGGTCGAGGCCGCTCGCGACCGGGGCTTCGAGGTCGTCGAGGGCGACGGCAGCAGGGCGACGGTCCTCGGCGACGCTGGGGTCGAATCCGCAGACGCCGTCGGCGGCATCACCGGCGACCCGAACGTCAACTTCGAGGTGTGCATGCTCGCCGACGAGCACGACTGCCGAACCGTGATGCGGATCAGCGAGGACTACCGCGAGGAGATATACGAGGAGTACGCCGGGCAGGTCGACGACGTGGTGTACCCCGAGCGCCTCGGTGCCGCGGGCGCGAAGACGGCGCTCCTGGGCGGGAACTTCAACGCCATCGGCGAGCTAACCGAGCGCCTCCAGATAACCACGCTGACCGTCGACGACGACGCTCCCATCGTCGGCCGGCGGGTCAACGACATCGACGTCGACGGCGCGCGCATCTACGCCCACGGCGGCACTCGCGAACCCCTGGAGATTCCACTGCCGGGCGCCGACATCGAGGGCGGCGACCGCCTGGCGCTGTTGGTCGAGCGCGACCACGCCGGCGACGTAGAGACGGCGCTGCTCGGTAGCTGAGCGGTCGACGACCGCCAGGAGCGCTACTTTCGACCCGTCGAGTCGGGCGAGAACAGCGACCGCGTTTCACCGAGGGGTGTGCCGTGGGGGAACGACGGTGACGCCGCGGACGGTCGGTCGACCGAGCGGTCGGGCCGACGACCGTGGCGTCTCGGGGTGTCCCGAAAGTGGGGTGGGGTGTCGGGTGTGCCGGGCGCGCCGGCGGGAGGATGGGAACTGAGGCCGTCGTGCGCGCCCACGAGTGTTCTCCACCCGATGTTACTTAAATCCGCGTCAGACAGGCGGCTGCCGTCCGGCGTATTTGTCAGTCAACGATCGCGTCCGGGACCGCCCGCGTCGCCGTCGCCTTGAACGAGGCGACGACCGCCTGTCCGGGGTTGAGCCCGAGCCGTGCGACGCTGTCGAGCGTCAGGAGCGCGGCCAGCGGAGCAACGGACTCGGCGGTGTCGTTGCCCTCAACGTTTTCGACGGTGACCGCGGCGGTGGCGACGGCATCGCCGCGGTCGATGCGCGACACCGTCCCGGCGAGTTGGTTGCGAGCGCTCGTCGCGTCCGGCTCCGGAGCCGAGACGGTCGCCTGCAGCGTCACCGCGTCGGCCCGAACGGCGACCTGAACCGCGGTACCCGGCTCCGCCCCGCGGTCGGTCAACGCCCGAGCCGCGACTGCCCGCAGCTCGCCGACCGGCGTAGCGACGGTCAGCAACTCGCCGTCGGCGGCGGCGACGTCGCCGGCGACGACCCACTCCGCCGTTCCGGCGGTGTCGGAGACGGCCGCCCGGAGGCGGGCGAACCGGCTCAAGAGGTCGCGAGCGCGTTCAGTCAGGCGGCTCCCGCCACCGCCGGCGCCGCCACGGTTGCGGTCGACGAGCGGGCCGAACGCGGCCGCGAGCTCGTCGAGTCGCGACAGCGCGCGGGCACGGGACCGGCCCAGTCGGTCGGCCGCCCCGCTGACGGAGCCGGTCGCCCCGATGGCGCGTAACAGCGCCACGTCGGCGGCGTCGAGCGCGACCTCCTCGGCCTCCAGTCGCACAGCAGCAGCGCCGTCCATGACTTCCCCTGTGGCCACGGCGGTACTAACGGTTTTGTCCGCTTACGCTACAGTCGAGGGTAACTGCTTTGAGTTACACTGCCATCGACTGCCAATCGGTATCGATTTCTGAAAAGTTTCAGGGTCGTCGTCGCGAAAGCGGCGTGCAGTGACGTACTGGGCCGGTCGCGAGATATCGTTCGAGTTCAGCGAGCTGACGGGCGCGCTCGGTGACTCCGTAACCGTGTTACCTATCGTGGTTGGACTGGGCGCCCTGACGGAGGCATCGCTGGCGCACATGCTGCTGGCGTTCGGCGCGTTCCAGATACTGTGGGGGATGGCCTACGGCTTCCCCATCTCCGTCGAGCCGATGAAGGCGCTGGCCGGGCTCGCGATCGCCGGGACGCTCGGCTACGGCGAACTCGTCGCCGCCGGGCTGCTCGCCGGCGTCGTGCTTCTCGTCGGTGCCCGCCTCGGACTGCTGTCGGCGCTCGCCGAGCACGTGCCGGAGTCCGTCGTCCGAGGGGTGCAACTCGCCGTCGCCCTCGTGTTGGCTCGTACCGGACTGTCGCTCTCGGCGGGCGATCCGGCGGTCGCGCTCGCTGCCGCGGCGGCCGGCGTGGCGCTGGCCGTGCTCGCGTCTCGGGGAGTAGCCGCGCTGGCGGTCCTCGTCGGCGGTGGACTGGTCGCCGCCCCCGCTCCGTCAGTAGCGTCGGCACCGGCACTGACGCCGTCGCTGTTCCCCGTCGGCGGACCGACGCTGACGGCCGGCGTCATCGGCGCGACGGGAGCACAGCTCGCGATGACCGTCGGCAACGCCGCGGTCGCGACGTCGCTGCTGTGTTCGGACCTCTACGACGCCGACGTCTCGCCCGACCGCCTGGCAGACAGCATGGGAATCACCTGTCTCGTGGCGGTCCCTCTCGGCGGCGTGCCGATGTGTCACGGCAGCGGCGGCGTCGCCGGAAAACACGCCTTCGGCGCCCGAACCGCCGGCGCCAACGTCATCCTCGGCGGGCTGTACGTCGGCGCCGCCGCGGTCGCCGGCACCGTCGCCGGGTTCCCGATGGCCGTCCTCGGCGCTCTTCTGGGGTTCGTCGCGCTCGAGCTCGGCGACGCCGCCCGGGAGACGAACGCGCCGTGGCTGACCGTCGCGGTCGGCGTCGTCGGACTCGCGTGGAACGTCGGGGCGGCGTTCCTCCTCGGCACCGCCGTCGTGCTCGCTGTCCGGCGGGTCGCACCCGGAAGGTAGAGGTGTCGCCCGTCCTTCCGTGCGACCGTGACACCGTGGCAGTCGCTGTTCGACCGAGCCGCCGAGTACGACGTCGACCGGGCCGACGCCGTCGACGCGGTCGCTCGCCGACGCGCCGAGGCCGGGGAGGACGATGTAGACGCGAGCACCGAAACCGACACCGAAACCGACGGAGACGCGAGCGACGCCGCCCACCGATGACCGAACCGGACACCGACCCGGAGCCGTCGCCGGCGCGGGTCGTCGCCGACGCCGACGTGCTGGTCGCGGACCTGTTCGTCGACGGTCCTGCCCGAGCGGCCGTGGACCACCTGCGTCGCCACTCCTGGACGACGCTGGTCGCGAGCGACCCGCTGCTGGCCGACGCGGAAGCGGTCGTCGGCGAGCTCGCGACGCCGTCGCTGGCGGCCGACTGGCGCGAGCGTATCGAGCGCTTCCGCGAGCCGGTCGACCACCCCGCCGGCGACCACCCGGCGCTGGCCTCGGCCGCTCGCGGCGGGGCGATGCACGTCCTTTCGTTCGACGAGCGACTGACCGGTCCGACGGGCGCCTCGAACGTCCGCCAGCACGTCGAGACGAGCATCCGCCGGCCGGACGCCTTCGCCCGGCTGTTCGATCCGGGCTCGCTGTACCGGACGGTCGTCGGCGGCGAGTACCCCGGCCCGGACCGGGACCCGCGAGAGTGAGGGGCTAACTGGCGGCTGCGTCGTCGAACCGCGAAGGAGGTGCCGCGCGACCGCTTCGGTCCCCCGCGGGCGAGCGTCAGGTCACGGGGGCGATGGCCGCGGCCTCGTATATAAGCGGTCGGACCGCCGGGAACGGTCGAGGAGAACAGAGCGTCAGACGTCGCGGGTCGCGAACCACTCGGCGAACTTCGCCAGCGCGCGGCCCCGGTGGGAGATGGCGTTTTTCTCCTCGGGGGACATCTCGGCGAACGTCGTCCCGTCGTGTTCGAATATCGGGTCGAAACCGAACCCCTCGTCGCCGCGGGGGGCGACGAGCCGGCCGCGGACGACCCCCTCGAACAGCTTCACCGGGAGAGCCTCGGCGTCGTCGTCGGCCTCAGGGCCCGCGGCCGCGGCGGCGACGCGGTCGGCGCGGTCGACCGGATTCGGAGAGGCGTCGAACTCCTCGCCGTCGCAGTACGCGAGCACGCACCGGAACGACGCCTTCCGGGAGGGCTCGGCCTCGGCCAACTCCCAGACAGCCTCGATGCCGAGCGTGTCCTCGACGTACGAGGAGTACGGCCCGGGGAATCCGTCGAGCGCCTCGACGAACAGGCCGGCGTCGTCGACGAGCACCGGCTCGTCGGCCTCGCGATAGGCCTCTCGCGCGCCGGCGGCGGCGATGGTGCCGATGTCGGCCGCCTGGATTTCCGTGTAGTCGTAGTCCAACCGGTCGACCGACGCGTCCCCGAGGTACTCGCGGGCCTCTCTGACCTTGCCGGGGTTGGTCGTCACGTACCGAAGCATTCAGTCGACGGTGGACGGGCCAGGGAGAAAGCGCCGTCGCTTGCGGTCAGTCGTCGACGACGACCTCGACCGGTCCGTTGTCGGACTCCGCCGCGGCTGCCTCGTCCCCGCCGCCGCCGCGCTCCTGGTACAGCAGGACGGCGACGACCGAGAGCACGACCCACGACCGCCAGTTGGCGAGGTTGAGCGTGTAGCCGATGCCGAAGGGCTTCTCGACCAGCATCTCCTCCTCGGGCTGCCAGTGGGCGTCGAGCAGGCGACGGACGCTCGGACGCTCGAAGTTGTAGGGGATACCGAAGAGGTCGCCGGACTGTGGTTTATCGTCCATGTGCGACTCGTACGTCGCCGCGTGATAAATCGTTTCGGCCGTGAAACGGTCGAGCCGGCGCCGGCCACGCCAACACTGTCGCCGAAACCAGTCACTGGTACCGCCCGCGGGCCTCGATGTCGCGGAGTCGGTCGAGCACGTCGTCGGTGGTCCACTCGTCGGTGCTCGCCGCGTTCGTGTTCGTGTTCGTGTCCGTGTCCGCGTCCGCGTCTGCGCCGCCCTCGGAGTCGACGCCAGCAGCGGCGGCGGCGTCGTCGCCGGCGTCGGCGCTCGCTTCGCGGTAGCCGGCTTCGACGGCCGTCAGCAGCGGTTCGGGGTCGGCCGCCGTGCCGGCGACGGACTGCTCGAAGACGTGAAGGTCCATCGCGTGGTCCTCGACGTGGCCGGTGTGGTAGCCGAGGCCGAAGTCGACGAGGAACGTCCGGTCGGCGCCGCTGCGAACCGCCTCGTCGTCGGCCGCGGGGTCGCCGACGCGGACGTTGCGCGTCGTCGGGTCGCCGTGGACGAACCCGGCGGCGTGACAGGCCGCGAGCTGCTCGCCGACGACCCGGGCGCGGCTCGGACGGAGGTCGGCCGCGAGGTCGGCCGCGCCGACGTGCTGGAGGCGAAGCGTCGCCGCCTCCGTGTCCACGTCGCGGACCAGCGGCGTCGGCACCCCCTGACGGCGGGCGGCCCGGAGCAGCCGCGCCTCCTGGGTCGTCCGCTCGCGCCGAAGCGTCGCGTCCAGCTCCGGATGGCGGTACGCCTTCGGCCGGCGACGCTTGACGACCGTCTCCCCGGAGACGTCGACGACCGCCTCGGCGCCGCGACGAGTGTCCGCGCGGGCGTCGGCCGCTGGGTCGACCGCGACGCTGGGGGCGTCGGGCTCGCGCCAGGTGACCGGCACCTGGTCCGGTCGGAAGTCGGCGTCGATGGCGGAGTCGGCGACGGCGAGCGTGTCGCCGGCGGCGGCCATCTTCGCCCCGAGGACGGCTATCATGCCCGCGTTGTCCCGGAGATACCGCGGCTCCGGCGCGTGGAACTCGGCGCCGCGGGTCTCGCACATCGTCGCGAGCATCTCCCGCAGGCGGTCGTTCTGCCCGACGCCGCCGCCGAGAACCAGCTCGTCGCGGCCGGTCAGCGACAGCGCGCGCTCGGCCACCTCGGTCAGCATGGCGAAGACGTGTTCCTGCAGCGAGAAACAGACGTCCTCGACGGGGACGCCGTCGTCGGCGGCGTCTTTCGCCGCGGACATGATGCCCGAAAACGAGAAGTCCATCCCCTTGACGACGTACGGGAGGTCGACGTAGTCGCCGTCGGCGGCGCGGACCTCGATCTTCGGCCCGCCGGGGTGGCTCCAGCCGACGTGACGGGTGAACTTATCCAGCGCGTTGCCGACGCCGGTGTCCATCGTCTCTCCGAGCACGCGGTACCGGCCGTCGTGGTAGCCGAGGACGTGTGCGTTCGCCCCGGAGGCGTTCAGACACACCGGCGCGTCGAAGCCGGCGGTGTGGCGGCCGATTTCGAGGTGAGCGACCATGTGGTTCACCCCCACCAGCGCGGCGTCGAGCTCCCGAGCCAGCGCCCGGGCCGCGGTCGCGACGACGCGCAGACAGGGGCCGAGCCCCGGCCCCTGGGAGAAGGCGACGGCGTCGACCGCCGGCTCGTCGTCGGGGGCGAGCGCTCGGGCGCGGGCCAGCGCCGCCTCGACGACCTCGGGGACGGCGTCGCTCATGTGCTCGGCGGCCTCGCGGGGGTGAATGCCGCCGCTGTCGGGCTCGTAGGCGTCGGAGTCGATAAAAACGGAGTCGGTCGCGGTGTCGTAGACGGCGGCGCTCGCACACCACGCGGTCCCTTCGATGCCGAGAACCCGCATCCGACCGCGGCGTCAGGCCTCTTCGGTCTCGCCGGCGGTGATCTCGTTGCGTTCGAGCATGTGGTCCTGCTCGACATCGACGGCGAAGTCGGCGTCGTCGTACACCTTCGCGGTGCCGACGGTCTTGCGCATGCCGTATTTCGTGTCCAGTTCGCGGATGACGACCTCGTCGGCGTCCTTATCCAGCATGGCCGCAAGGCTGTCGCGGACCTGCAGTCGAGCGGGGGTCGCCTCCTCGTGGGCGACCTCGAAGCGAACGTCGGTTCGGTGCAACATCGGGTTCTCGTCCTCGTCGACGATATCGATATCCATGGGTCAGTTGTCGTATCTTCGCCCGGAAAGCGTCAAAAGGATTTCGAAGGGTGGTTCGGTCTTCGCGGCCGCTGGGTCACTCCCGTCGACCGATGGCTCGCCACCCGTCGGCGGCGACGACGTGGAGCCCGCCGTCGACGAGGACGGGCTGGCCGCGGACGCCGCCCTCGACCACGTCCGACCGCCCCTGCTTGGCGGTCCGTATCGACCACGCGACCTCGCCGTTGGAACGTGAAAGCGCCCGAATCCGACGGTCCTCGAAGCCGGCGTCGCCGACGTACACGGTCGTTGCGTCCAGCGCCGGCGTCGCCGACGGCCCGCCGGTGGCGACGGACCAGGCGACGGCCCCGTCGGCCCGGTTCACGAGCGTGACGCCGCCCTCGTAGCCGACGGCGACGTGGTCGGCGTCGACCGCGACGCCGCCGGCGTTCCCGACCGGGCCGTCGAGGCCCGTCGACCACCGCTCGGCGCCGTCGGCCGCTGTGCGGACGACGACCTGCGCTCCGCCGGCGGCGACCACCGCGTCGCCGTCGACCGCCGGCCGAGCACCGCGGCCGGCCAGCTCTCGGCGCCACCGCTCGGCACCGTCGCGGGCGAACGCGAGCAGCTGGTCGTCGACGACGACGGCGACCGTCTCGGGGCCGACCGCCGGCGCGGAAACGTCCTCGCCGGGCGGCTCGACGGTCCACGCGACGGTCCCGTCGGTCCCGAGGGCGGCGACGGTCGCCGGCGACTGGTGGCGTCCCTGGGCGACGTACACCGTCCCGTCGACGACCGCCGGCGCGGTCGGGGCGCCCCCGCCGAGGTCGGTCCGCCACCGGCGCTCGCCGGTCGTCGCGTCGTAAGCCTCGACGGCGGTGTACCGCTGGACGTACACCACCCCGTCGGCGACGGTCGGTGGCGCCGCCGCCTCGCTGCCGAGGGCGGTCGTCCACTCGACCGCCGCGGTCTCCGCGTCGCGGGCGACGAGCAGCTTCTCGCGGTTGTTCTCGACCGCGACGACTCGGTCGCCGGCCACCACCGGCGGGGTGCCGTGGGTGAAGAAGGACCACCGGAGCTCGTAAGTCGCCGGTACGGCGCGACCGTCGAGGGCGCTGCGGCGGGTCGAGTCGGCGCCGACGACCGGCCAGTCCGGGGCCGTCGGCATCGGCTCCGTGTCCGTTGGCGTCTCCGGCGTCGGAGGCGGCGGCGGGAACCCCTCGGTCGGGGTCGCCGTCGACTCGCTGCGGGTCCCGCCGGTCTCGCCGAGACAGCCGGCGACTCCCGCGGCCGCGAAGCTCGCCAGGAGTCGTCTACGCGTGCTGGAGGGCATCGTCTGAGAGAGGAGGCGACTGCGGTAAGTGTCTTCTCCCGGCGTCTCGCCGGGCGACCCGTTCGGGCCGGTCAGACGCCCAGCGTCGACAGCGCGGCGTCGGCGTCGCCGTCGAAGCGGACGAGCAGGTCGCGCATCTCGGCCCGAGCGTCCTCGGTCACGTCTACCAGCACCATCCCCTCGTCGGGCTGGCCGTAGACGACGGCCCCCTCCAGCGGCGCCGCCAACACCGCCGGCAGCGTCGCGAGGTCCTCCTCGCCGTCAACGATGACGAGGGTGTTCGCGTCGGCGGCGACGGCCTCCCGGAGCGCGACCAGCAGCTCCCGAGACAGCGACGCCGGCTCGTTGACGGCCTCGATTCGGTGGTCGCCGTCGGCGACCGCGGCCCGAATCTCCTCGTCGACGGCCTCGCGCTTCGTCCGGCCGTCGACGACGGCGATGGCGGGGTCGTGGCCGGCCGCTCGGAGGTGGTAGGTGACCACGTCGCCGACGGCGACGATCGGACGACCCGCCGCGGCCAGGAGCGCGTCGGCGTCGGTGTAGACGGCGCCGAACGGCGACTTGAACTCCGCGCGGAGTTCGTCGGGGAGCGTGAGCATTTGGTGACGTGAGTTGTGTGGTGAGTCGAACGGCAGGGGCGTCAGCGAACCTTCAGCGCGTAGCTGCCGGCCTCGCTGACGTTCATCTCCTCGGCGACCTCGGAGGTCTCGGGGTGGCTGATGATGACGTAGCCGGCCCAGTCCTCGGTGAGGCTGGAGGAGCCGCAGTTGTCACAGGACTGCGAGTCCGGCCCGTTGACGTAGTGACACTCCCGGCAGGCGAGGCGGTCTTCGGCCATCAGTCACCCTCCGCCTGCGCTTCGCGGGACTCGCGTTCCTCCTGCAGCCAGCCGTGCTTGCCGAGGCCGGGCTGTTTGGCCGTCAGGCCGATCTTCGAGTCGCGAGGGTTGCGCTCGTCGATGCTCTTGGTGACGATTCGGACCCGCACCTGGTCGCCGACCGAGAGGACGCGGTTGGATTCCGTCGAGGCGAGCTGCTGGTTCTCGCCGTCGTAGGCGAGATACTCGTCGGATATTTGTGAGACGTGCAGCAGGCCGTCGACCGGCCCGATGCCGATGAACGCCCCGAACTCCACGACCTCGACGACCGTCCCGTCGACGACCTCCTGCATCTGTGGGTCGTAGGTGATGGCGTCGAACTCTGCTTCGTAGTAGACGCCCGGGCGGTTGGGGAGGACGGCGCCTTCGCCGATGTCGTGGACGTCCACGACGCTGACGACGCTGCCGATGTCCTCGTCGAGTCGCCCCTCCAGCTTGTCCTGGAGGAGCTTCTTGACCCGCTCCGGGCTGACGTCCGCCAGGTGTGCCGGCGGAACTTCGACCGTGTCGGTGAGTCGTACCCGTTTGTACATGTTATGGTTGTGTGACGTGCAGTCTGTTCCGACCCCTTAAACCGATTACCCGAACGCCGCGGTCGAGCAGTCGGTCGCGCAGGGGGCGGTCGTTCGTGACGACGGGGGCGTCCTCGGCGACGGCGAGTTCGACCACCGCGTCGTCGGCGTACGATTCCTCGGTGTTCCGGACCGCACACCGGTCGACAAGGTCCAGGCCGACGCTCGCGGCGGCGGCGGGGTCACCGCTGCCGTCTGCGAGTTTCGTCAGCTCGTCGACGACCGGTCGCGGCACCAGCACCGTCGCGTCGCCGCGGACCCGCGCGAGCTCGTCGAACAGTCGCACGTCGCTCTCGACGGGCATCATGAGCGCGTTCGTGTCCGCGACGACCGGTCCTGTCATCGGTTCGGTTAGTTTCCGTCCAGCGTGCCGACGCCGATGAGTCGCCAGCGCGCACCGACGCGGCGGTTGATGGCGATTTTGGCGCCGTCCTCGGCGCACACCGGCCGCTTCAGCTGCACCTCGCACTCGCCGCCGCGGGCGCTCGTCACCGAGCCGACCGTGGTGGCGGTGCCGACGGTCAGCATCAGCGGCTCGCCGGTCGATATCTCTTCGACCTCGCCCTCGCCGACGATGCGGTCGAGCAGCTCGACCTCCATCTCGAAGGCGTGCCACGTCGGCGGGAGCGTCCCCGGCTCGCCGGCGACCTGCCCCGCGAGGGCGTCCCCCTTGGTCAGGCTCGGGTCGAGACCAGTGCCGACCCCGAGCAGTCCGCCCGGGGTGGCCTCCTCGACCGGGGTGTTGCCGGCCTGCAGCGAGCGCACCGTCGTGTTGAGGGGTTGATAATCCGTCTGCCCGCCTTCCTCGACTTCCCGGCCCGGCTTGAGCCGGATCTCCTCGTCGGCGGTGAGTGTCCCCTGGACGAGCGAGCCGCCGACGACGCCGCCTTTCAGCTCCGTCGGGCTCGTTCCCGGTCGGTTGATGTCGAAGCTGCGGGCGGCGTACATCCGAGCGTCCTCCGCGGGGTCGCGCTCGGGGGTCGGAATCTCGCGTTCGATGGCGTCGACGAGGAGGTCCGTGTTGACCTCCTGTTGGGCGCTGATGGGGACGATGGGAGCGTCTTCGGCGACGGTGCCCTCCACGAACGACTGTATCTGTTGGTAGTTCTCGCGGGCCTGCTCGCGGTCGACAAGGTCGACCTTGTTCTGGGCGACGACGATGTTGTCGATACCGATGATGTCAAGCGCCATCAGGTGCTCCTGCGTCTGGGCCTGTGGCACCTCCTCGGTCGCGCTGACCACCAGGACGGCGCCGTCCATGATGGCTGCTCCCGACAGCATCGTCGCCATGAGTGTTTCGTGGCCCGGGGCGTCGACGAACGACACCGTCCGGACCGTCTCCGTCTTCTCGTCGTGTTCCTCGCAGGTTTCTTCGACCGTGTAGCACTCCGGGGGGTCCGCCGCGGGACACTGGCGGAACGTCGCGTCCGCGTAGCCCAGCCGGATCGAAATCCCCCGCTTCATCTCTTCGCTGTGCTGGTCAGTCCACGAGCCACTCAGGGCCTGGACCAGGGTCGTCTTCCCGTGGTCCACGTGGCCGACCAGGCCGATGTTCACCTCCGGGTGTGTGGGGTTGTCCGTCACCATTGACCTCCTGAGAGTAATCCTGTGGAGGCTTCGCCCCGAGCGACTGATAAGCTTGCCGTTCTCGCCCGCCGAGACGCCGACGGCCGGCCGCCCGCGGCTCAGGACACCCGCCGGACGAGACCGAGCAGCTCCGACCGGTAGGCGTCCGGCTCCAGCCCCATGTCGACTTCGACGCTGACGTTGATCGCCGAGGAGAGCTGTTTGTCGACCTCGCGCCGGAAGTTCTCCCCGGGGTAGGCGCCGCCGCTGACGAAGATGCCGTCGTCGTGAATCCACACCGCGAGATGTCCGCGCACAGTCAGGGCTCCCCCTTCGACGGTGAGGGTCTCCTCTTCGGTCACCGGGAACCGTATCGAGTCGATGGCGAACGCCGCCTCGTAATCGGTTCGCTCGGCGGTTTCGCCGGTCTCGACGGTCATCGACTCCTCGCCGACCTTCCGGACGTCTTCGAGCCCCGCCGAGGCGAGGCGCCCCTTGAACTGCGACTCGGCCCGCGAGCGGGTCTGGGAGACGAGCTCGTCCCGCCCGATTCCGCCGGGCAGGTTCGCGATGTTCGGGTCCGTCACGACCCGCGTCGCGAAGAACTGCGCGAGCGTCGCCTGGACCTGCTCGAGGCTCTTCTCGGCGATGCGCTGACTCAGCCGACGGTCCTCGAACAGCCGCGTCACCGCGTCGGCGGTGACGGTCCGACCGCCGACGTCGCGCTCGAACAGCCGCCGTGAGAGCTGGTCGGTCTGGACCCAGCCGCCTTCCTCTAAGCGGTCGTCCGGCACCCGTGGCGGACGCTTGGTCGCGCTGCCGGCTCCGCAGCCGGCGAGTCCGGCGATGCCCCCCGCAGCTACCCCCGTGACGAACCGTCGTCGGTTCATGGGCTGAGCTATCGGTTCATCGGCTTAACGGCGTCGGTAGGGTTATACGCGGAACAGGCGCAATACCACGGCCTTCAGGCCGTGGATACGCGCCGGCACTCAGTGACACCTTCCACCGATATCGGCAGGGTCGGATATTCCACGCCAAGCACAGCCTTTGATACACTCTATTCCATAACTGGTTATGAACACAGCACGATGCTGGAGACGACTCGCACCTACGTCGCACGTATCACGAACCACAGTCAGGTTCGTGACGACCTCGACCAGTGCGGGTTCTCCGCATCCAAACTGTGGAACGTCGGACGCTACTACATCCAACAACGGTGGGATGAAGACGGTGAGATACCCGACGAAGCCGAACTGAAATCGGAGTTGAAAGACCACGAACGCTACAGTGACCTGCATTCTCAGTCAAGTCAGCGAGTTCTCGAAGAACTTGCTGAGGCGTTCACCGGTTGGTACAACTCCGACGACGGCAACAACCCACCGGGATACCGGAAACGTGGCACCGACCACCCGCGCTCCACCGTGACGTGGAAGAAACGAGCTATCAAGCATGACGACAAGCATGGCCAACTCCGTCTCTCGAAAGGCTTCAACCTGAAAGAGTCGCGGTCGGACTTCATCCTCACAGAGTACGAAACCCGCCCCGATGTAGAAGTCGAGAACATCCAGCAGGTGCGTGCCGTCTGGAACGGTGACGAGTGGGAGCTCCACATCGTCTGTACGAAAGAGATTCCAGTCGAAGACGCACCGGGTGACAACACGGCGGGTATCGACCTCGGTATCAGCAACTATCTCGCCATCGACTACGAGGACGGCGCGAGTGAACTGTATCCGGGGAACGTGCTGAAAGAAGACAAGCACTACTTCACCCGCGAGGAGTACCAGACCGAAGGTG
>JBDGTQ010000020.1:0-20919 GCA_042216705.1 Halolamina sp.
GGTCAATAGGCAGCAGTGCGTCGTTCTCGAACGCCGAAAACGGCCCGTGGAAGATCAGCGTCGAGTCGAGGTGGGACTCCAGCTGCTGGATGTGTGACTGCACGCCCCGATAGCCCGACTCGACCTCGCTCCCACCAAGAACCTCGACGTTGGTGCCCGTTACGGCCGCAACGTCGTCAGCCGCGAGGTTCGCGGCCGCCTCGCGAAGCGCATCCGGTTTGAGCTTCGAATCGCAGTCCGTCTTTATGACCATCTCCTTGCTCGCGGCCTCGTACGCGTCGTTGAGCGCGGGCGCCAGCCCGCGACGTTCGTCCTCCTCGAGCAACACGAGCTCGGGCGCGTCGAGGTCGGCGAAGTAGTCACGAATGACCTCGCGGGTGTCGTCAGTCGAGGAGTCGACGACGATCAACTCCACCTTCTCCATCGGGTAGTCGAGTTCGAGCACGTCGTCGAGCTTGGTCTCGACGATCGCGGACTCGTTGTACGTCGGCAGCACGATGCCGACCTCGGGTTCCCACGACTCCTTATCGACGGGGAACCCGCCGGTCGTTCGACGAGGTACAACGCGATGTAAACCACGTACGGGAGCCCCGTGAGCGACAGCAGTCCGATCACGAGCGCCACGAGGGCGTTCATATGTCGTCGTAACCCCACCGCATTCAAAACTCCAGCGGTTAGCGGGGTCCCATACACCGCGATTCAACAGAGCCTATACGAGTCACCGGCCCGGTTTGAGCTATGGATGCCGTCGTACTGGTC
The DNA here is from genome assembly GCA_042216705.1 of Halolamina sp. Lineage (GTDB taxonomy): Archaea > Halobacteriota > Halobacteria > Halobacteriales > Haloferacaceae > JBDGTQ01. Next base: position 760 of record JBDGTQ010000020.1, read on the forward strand.
GGTGGATACGCAACCTGCCTCTAGGTGATAAGTCGCCACCGCCTGAAAATGTTCCCTCCAACCGGGGAGGAAACGGTCATCGACAATGTGTTCGCCGATCTCGAAGCCGACTCGCGCATCGACAACGTCTACGCTTCGACCAACGAACGCTTCGTCGACGACTTCCGGGAGTATCTCGATGACTCGTCCTTCGGGAAACCCGGAGCCTTCCGTCGAGGACACGACTGACGAGGACGAGAAGTTCGGCGTCATCGGTGCGCTCGCACATCTGGTCAAGCGTGAGAACGTCGACGACTACCTCCTCGTTATCGCCGGCGACAACCAGTTACTTGTCGATTTCTCGGAACGCATCGACGATAGGGTCCATCCGTTTTTTACGATCCAGCCGCGACCACGTCATGAAGTACCCTTCGTCGCTCTCGTTGTACCAGTCTCCGGCAACCGGCGGGTAAACTACCTCAGCGTCACGGTGGTAGTATTGACGGACGCGGTCGCGGATGAGTTCGCTGTTAGCAGTGAAGTCATCGACGTAGTCGGCCGCTTCCTTGTCCAGCGCACGCCAAATTGTGGCGTACGCCCGAGCGGTGAACGCGACCAGCGGGTGAATGTATTTATATGAGACGAGTAGCGAACACGCCTTTTGAACCATAGAGAGTTCGACTGTCTCCTCACAAATAGCTGTGGACGAGAGCGGCGAAACGAAGACGCGGCGTGAGAAGGCCTGACTACTAAACGTGTATCAATTGATAGCACGTGTTCTGATCTTCTGAGAAAGTTGAACTCTAAACTTCAAAAGGCTTATCTCCGCCTTGCAAGACCGTTTTCTTAATGAGCGACAGCAGCGGGAGCGACGACTCTTCGAGCCGCTCCATCGCGGACCTCTTCGCTGATAGGTACGAGATACCGGCTCTCGTGACCGTCGTCGTCGTCATGTTCGCCATCCGGATGCAGTCGTACTCGAACTTCATCCGAGACGGCGAAGTGTACTTCTCAGGTAACGACGCCTGGTATCACCTCCGCGAAGTCCGGTACACGGTACGTCACTGGCCGTCGACCGCCCCATTCGATCCGTGGACCGGGTTCCCCAACGGGAACTTCGTCGGCCAGTTCGGCACGCTGTACGACCAACTCATCGCCACGGCGGCGCTCGTCGTCGGCTTCGGTAGCCCCAGCAGCACGCTGGTCGCCAAGACGCTGCTCGTCGCTCCGGCGGTTTTCGGCGCACTCACCGCAATCCCGACGTATCTGCTCGGCAAGCGTCTCGGAGGCAAGCCGGCAGGACTCATCGGCGCGGCCGTGCTGATGCTGCTTCCCGGAACCTTCCTCCAGCGGACGCTCGTCGGCGTCGCCGACCACAACGCCGCCGAGCCCCTCTTCCAAGCGTTCGGCGTCGTCGGCGTTCTCGTTGCACTCGCCGTCGCCGAGCGTGAGATGCCGGTGTACGAGGTCGTTCGCGAAGCCGTCGAACAGCGCGACATCGCTCCGATTCGTGAACCGCTGAAGTGGGGCGCCGTCGGCGGCGTGCTCGTCAGCCTCTATCTCTACGCCTGGCCGCCGGGAATCATCCTGGTCGGCATCGTCGGTATCTTCACCGTACTCAAAGAGACCAGCGACGTCGTCAACGGTCAGACGCCGGAGCCGACGGCGTTCGCCGTCTCGACCGCGATGTCGGTCGTCGCGCTGCTTTCAGCCGTTCAGATCGACACGTTCTCGTTCTCGACGACGAAGTTCTCACCCCTGCACGTTCTCGGCTCGCTCGCCGTCGTCGCCGGTGCGGTCGGCATCGCGGCGATGGCGCGGTACTGGGAGCGCGAGGAGCTCTCGCTGTCGCTGTTCCCCGCCGCGGTGCTCGGTGTCGGCGTGGTCGGGACCGGCGTCGTCGCGGTCGCGACACCGAGCGTCTTGGACCTCGTTACGAACAACCTTCTCCGCATCGTCGGGTTCAGCGCGAACGCACAGACCCGCACCATCGGCGAGGCCCAACCCTTCCTCGCGCCCGACACTCTCCGCCGACTACGGGTCGGCGTGACCGGCCGCATCCTCATGGAGTACGGCGTCGCCTTCTTCGCCGGGCTGGTCGCCACGGTCTGGATGCACAGCAAGCCGCTCGTCGAGGAGGGGAGCCAGCGCGAACTCGGCTACGTCGCCGGCGGACTCGTTACGGTCGGCCTCCTGTTCGCGCTTCCCGTGCTCGGTCTGTTCGAGACGCTGCTGGGCGTCGACCAGCAGGTGCTCGGCCTGCTCGTCGTCGGCGCCGTCATCGCCGGCGCGACGCTGATGACCTCCTACGACGCCGAGCGACTGTTCGTCGTCGTCTGGGCGGCGTTCATCACCGCGATGGCGTTCACCCAGGTCCGGTTCAACTACTACCTCGCCGTCGTGGTCGCGGTGATGACCGCCTACCTCTTCGGCGAGGTGTTCACTTACGTCGCCCCCGACGCCGACGTGGCCGAGGCCATCTCGAACGTCGAGGGGTATCAGGTGATGGCCATCGGGGCGGCGGTCCTGCTGGTGCTCGCGCCGGTGCTGGTCGTCCCGATCAACGTCGGGGGCCAGGCCGGTCCGTCGACGAACACCGCCTCCGAGGTCGGCAACTCCTCCGGCCCCGGCGGCTTCCTCTACTGGGAGAGCTCCCTGGAGTGGCTCGACGGGAACACGCCCGAGGAGGGCACCTACGGCGGCGCCGACAACCGAATGGAGAAGTACGGCACCTACCAGCGACCCGCCGACGGCGACTTCCGGTATCCCGAGGGCGCCTACGGCGTGATGTCGTGGTGGGACTACGGCCACTGGATAACGGTCGAAGGCGACCGCATCCCCAACGCCAACCCGTTCCAGCAGGGTGCGCGTGAGGCCGCGAACTACCTGCTCGCCCCGAGCGAGGAGCGCGCGAACGAACTCCTCGAGCAGCAGGGCAGCGCCGGCGAGGAGACCCGCTACGTGATGGTCGACTGGCAGATGGCCACGCCGGGGTCGAAGTTCGGCGCCCCCGTCACCTTCTACGACGACGGCGACGCGACGGCCTCGGACTTCCGCTCGTACGTCTACTACGAGAACCAGGACGGGCAGGTCCGGCAGGGGTTCTTCCTCAAGGATCAACGGTACTACGAGAGCATGATGGTCCGGCTGTACGAGTACCACGGTTCCGCGGTCGACGCACAGCCGGTCGTGGTGAACTACCGGGAGAAGACGTACACGAACCGCCAGACCGGCGAGTCGACGACGCTGCCGGTCGTCGTCGCCAGCGAGAACGAAACCGGACTCCGGTCGTTCGACAACATGAGCGCTGCCCGCGACTTCGCCGAGAACAACCCGACCGCACAGGTCGGCGGGTTCGGGCCGAGCCCGCAGCGCGACGTCGCCGCGCTCGAACACTACCGGCTGGTGAAAGCCAGCGAAACCTCGGCGTTCAGCGTGCGGAGCTACGCGCGTCAGAAGCTACTGGAGGCGCGGGCGCTCGGCATCCCGCAGTTCTTCGCTCAACGGTTCCTCGAACGGACCGAGCCGAGCTACGTGAAGACCTTCGAGCGGGTCCCCGGCGCGACCGTTCAGGGAAGCGGCGCTCCGGCGAACACGACGGTCACGGCGACCGTCCAGATGAACGTGCCGACGACGAACTCCACGTTCGTCTACAAGCAGCACGCAGAGACGAACGCCGACGGCGAGTTCACGATGACGCTGCCGTACTCGACGACCGGCTACGACGACCTGCCGGCGGGGTACACGAACGCCAGCGTGCGGGCGAACACCAGCTACACCGTTACGACGCCGACCGAACAGTTGGACAACGGAACGGTGCGGAACTACGGCGCGACCTTCGACGTCAGCGAACGGAAGGTCGTCGGCGTCGACGACTCGCCGAAACAGGTGGAGCTGACGCCGAGGTACAGCGAGCCCGAGGGGGCGAACGAATCGAACGCGTCGGACACGTCGAACGACTCCGAGGAGAACCAGAGCGCTCTCGCCGGGTCGCCAGCGCTCGGCGAGGTCGGGAGCGACAACCCAGCGGACGGCAGCGACGACGGTGAAGTGACCGTCGACGGCGACCTCGCCCCCGTGCTGGCGACGCCGAAAGTCGCCGTTCGGGGCTGAGCGTCGATGGCCAGCACCCGGGGGTGGCTGGGGGTGTATCTCCGCGGGCTTTGTATGGGCGCCGCCGACGCGGTCCCGGGCGTCTCCGGGGGCACCATCGCGCTCATCACGGGCATCTACGAGCGGCTGGTCGGCGCCGTCACGGCCGTGACCCCGACGCGGGTCGGCCGCGTGCTCCGGTCGCCACTGCCCGGCCACCGCGGAGACGGCGTCGCGGCGTTTCTCGAAGCCGACGGCCCGTTCCTGCTCGTGCTCGGTGCGGGCATCCTCAGCGCCGTTCTGACGGTCACGCGGGTCGTCGACGCCGCACTTGAGTCGTTTCCGGCGCCGACCTACGGGTTCTTCTTCGGACTCATCGGCGCCTCGGCCTGGGTGCTTCGCGAGGAAGTGTCGCTTTCGACCACCCGACAGCGCTTCGTCGCGGCTGGCGGGTTCGTTCTCGCCTTCGTCGTCTCCGGACGAGCGGGCGCGGCGCTCGGTCACGGGCCGGCTGCGACCTTCATTGCGGGGACGCTGGCGGTCAGCGCGATGCTGCTTCCCGGGCTCTCCGGATCGCTCATCCTCGTCTTGCTCGGTCAGTACAAGTTCATGACCGACTCGCTGACACGGTTCGTCGACGGCGTCGTCGCCGGCGACCTCGAAGCGCTGGTCGCCGGCCCCGGCGTGACCGTGGTGACGTTCGTCGTCGGTGCCGCGGTCGGTCTCCTCACCGTCGCTCACGTCGTGCGCGCGGCGCTCGCCCGCGACCGCGCCGCGACGCTTGCCTTCCTCGTTGCTCTCATCGTCGGCGCGCTCCGTGCGCCGGTCGAGCGAACTCAAGCGGTCACGGGCGGCATGACGCCGGCGACTGCAACCGCGTTCGCCGTGGCTGCCGTCGTGGGCGTCGTCGCCGTCATCGCGGTCGAACGCGCGGCCGGCGGCGTGACCGTCCGGGCCAGGTGACGTCCGCCTTCGTTACTCTCTCGGGACGGCGACGTTCCGAAGTCGCCCGCTGCAGTCCGGACAAGTTCCGGGGTGAGATTCTCGTTCGTGTCGTTCACCGCGGTCGAGACACTCGTATCGGCCAACGTCTGGGGTGTATGGGTCGACATTCGTGTTGTTCATTGGTGCGTAAGATAACGAACGTCAGAAGCCAGTAAGCGTTCTCCTGAGATGCGTTTGAACTGTTTAGACACCTAATACGGACACCAACTTGAGGGACGTTCGGGGAGTGCACTGACGCGGGAGCCCGGCTCAACAACACTTATCCGAGCGCTCCGATTTCCGACCTACATGAGCGACATCGTTGTGACTCTTCCTGACGGCTCCGAGCTGGGGCTCTCTGAGGGCGCTACGGTCGAAGACGCGGCGTACGAGATCGGCCCGGGGCTCGGGGCCGACACCGTCGCGGGGGTCGTCGGCGACGACCTCGTCGCCGCCAACCACGAGTTGGCCGACGGCGACGAGCTGGTCATCGTGACCGAAGGGTCCGACGAGTACCTCCGGGTGTTGCGCCACTCGGCAGCGCACGTCTTCGCGCAGGCGCTGCAGCGGCTCCACCCTGAGGCGAAACTCGCCATCGGACCGCCGACCGACGACGGGTTCTACTACGACCTCGCCGGCGTCGACCTCGACGAGGACGACCTCGCCGGCATCCAAGCCGAGATGGAGGAGATAATCGAGGCCGACTACGACATCGAGCGGGTCGAACGCGACCGCGAAGAGGCGCTCGAACTGTTCGCGGACAACCCTTACAAGCGCGACATCCTTGACGACGAGGCCGCCGAGGAGTCCGAGCTCTCCTTCTACGTACAGGACGACTGGGAAGACCTCTGTCGAGGCCCACACGTCGACTCTACGGGCGAGATCGGCGCGGTCGAGCTTCTGAACATCTCCTCGGCGTACTGGCGCGGCGACGAGGACAACGAGACGCTGACCCGCGTCTACGGGACCGCCTTCGAGAGCGAGAGCGACCTCGAGGAGTACATGGAGCAGCGCCGAAAGGCCGCCGAGCGGGACCACCGCAAAATCGGCCAGGAGATGGATCTGTTCTCCATCCCGGAGGTCACCGGTCCGGGGCTGCCGCTGTATCACCCGAACGGCAAGACCATCCTGCAGGAGCTGGAGGAGTATGTCAACGAGCTTAATCGGGAGGCCGGCTACGACCGGGTCGAGACCCCCCACGTCTTCCGGACGGAGCTGTGGAAGCAGTCCGGTCACTACGAGAACTACCAGGACGACATGTTCCTCCTCGACGTCAACGACGAGGAGTACGGGCTCAAGCCGATGAACTGCCCGGGCCACGCGACCATCTTCGACCAGAAGTCCTGGAGCTACCGCGAGTTCCCGGTTCGGTACTTCGAAAACGGGAAGGTGTACCGCAAGGAGCAACGCGGCGAGCTCTCCGGGCTCTCTCGGGTGTGGGCGTTTACCATCGACGACGGCCACCTCTTCGTCCGCCCCGAACAGATCGAAGCCGAGGTGCGCCAGATCATGGAGATGATCTCGGCGGTGCTGGACACCTTCGGACTGGAAGCCAGCGTCGACCTCGCCACCCGCCCGGAGAAGTCCGTCGGCAGCGACGAAATCTGGGACCAGGCCGAGTCCCAGCTGGAGTCGGTGCTGGAATCGACCAGCTACGACTTCGGCGTCGAGGCTGGCGACGGGGCCTTCTACGGCCCGAAAATCGACTTCAGCTTCGAGGACGCCCTCGGGCGGTCGTGGGACGGCCCCACGGTCCAGCTCGATTTCAACATGCCCGAGCGGTTCGACCTCACCTACACCGGCGAGGACAACGACGACCACCGCCCCGTCATGATACACCGGGCGCTGTACGGCAGCTACGAGCGTTTCTTCATGGTGCTCATCGAGCACTTCAACGGGCAGTTCCCCCTGTGGCTCGCCCCCGAACAGGTCCGTATCCTGCCCGTCTCGGACGACAACCTCGGCTACGCCCACCGCGTCAAGAACGAACTCGATGAGTTCCGCGTCGAGGTCGAGGACCGCGACTGGACGGTCGGCCGGAAGATTCGGCAAGGTCACGAAGACGAAGTTCCGTACATGCTCATCGTCGGCGACGACGAGGAGGCGAACGAGACGGTGTCGGTGCGGGACCGCCAGGAGCGAGAAACCGACGGCGTGGCGGTTGGGGAGTTCGTAAGCCACGTAGAGGACGAGCGAGCGGAGAAGCGGACCGAAGTAACCTTTCTCGAATGAGGGTCTGAGCTTCTGCTGCGCGGTTGGTTCTCTCCGGTCTACTTTGTGCAGATGATTCCCGTCACGTAGACCGTGCCGTCAGGTTTGACGTAGATTCCGATTCCGATCGTGGTCGCTCCTTTCAGTAGTACTGCTTCTTTGTGCTCGGGGGAGTCCATCCACTGATTGACTATGCTCCGTGCCAACTCGAACTCGGTGGTCAGGTTCTTGATTTCACCTTTATCCTGTTCAACTGGGATTTTATATCCCGTTTCAGCTAAGATTTCGTTCCCATTAGGACAGCGATAATTATGATTTCGGAGTCTGTTGCCCGGCTTTTTACCAGATTGATCTATGTGTGATAAGAAATTATGCTTTCCCATCGTCATAGAGTAGTTCCGTCCGATATTCGAGAGTCGTTCGTCTTCCGCTACCGTCGAGAGACTTCGGGATCCGCGCTTGAAATTTATTTCTTCGATGACTGCGTCTTCCACCCGTGTAGTGTTGATATCTGAGCGTCTCTCGACGTCAGGATACTCCGGCTCTCTGTAATCCGACTGGTCGTGAGGTGGCGTGAACGTCGGTGTCCGGTTATTTGACGTCGAAGTCCACGCCGATTCTGCTTCCGCTCCGCACCCAGCCAGCAAAACGAGAACTATCAACAGCACCTGAGCCGACTCCATAAAATTCCGGATTACTACATCGGTTAAATAACTGGCGACTAACAGGCCCTGTTAGACCTGTCGTCGTTCCTACTCTCGCAGCTGTGTTCGTGTTTCTCCAACGTCCCGTTGACGTAGTACTCCGGTGTGGGCTTGGTCAGTGATGCTTTCGCTCTGGTCACTTGATCCGCCCTTTCCCAGACGTAGTGGTTCTCGTACTCTATCTGCTCTTGTTTCCAGATTATGTAGCGAACCTCGGTCGACACGTCGCGTTCGTAGCGGTGGAGTTTCACCGTGTCACGAACCGGTATCTCGTAGACATCGACAGTGGACGTTCTCGTCTTCGTCCACCGGTACTTCCTGTCGTACTCTGGCTTTCTGTACTTGTAGTCGGTATCGATACACATCTCTCCCCTTGCCGTGTCTATCTCACGGCTGCACGTCGAGGAGCGATACGACCAACCGGGGTGTCCACGCGTATCGAACGTTTCGTAGTCGTATCCGTCGCGTACCTTTCCGACTCGTTTCCCCCTGTCCCACCCGCTGCCTGGACGGGTGGTGCTAGTCTTGACGATCCTCCTTTCGTTCTGTTTCGTTCCCCTGTAGCGCCACTCTGGCTCGATCTCTACGTGTTCCGACTGTCCGATCTCTTGTCTTTCCCACCGGACGATCCGTTTCTCCTCGTCGGCTCCTCGCTCGGAGAGTGACCACTCCGGACCGGGAGAGGACGACGCGAGCTTCGACTCGGTCGTAACTCTCTCCTTGGTCGTCTCTCCTGCCTTGGTCCACCCTCGTTCGGTCATACGGTCGTTGACTCTCTCCGAGTCAAGCAACTCCTTCTCTCTGACCGACCTGTCTGCGATCTCGACGTGATCGAGCTCTTTCCTCTCCCACCCCTTTCCAGGGGGTTGCTCGGCCTTCGTTACGGACTCGACGCGGGTCGCGTTCTGCTCGAAGTGATACTCGACGAACGTGGTTTTGGCGACTCGGACTTGTTTCGTTCCTCGCTGTGATATCATATTCCCGTCCATGGCGAAGACGGTAATCGTGTAATTTCCTGGCTCGCTGTACGTGTGCTCCGCTGTGTTCGCATCCTCATGATAGCGTAGACGGGTGCCGTCACCGAAGTCGACTACCGTGCCACCAAGTGAGTGGAACTGTATGGTGACAGCGTCGCCCGGCTCGACAGTCGAACTGAAAACCTGGAAATGCAGTTCTCCGTAGTCTTTGAGCCTTTGTATCTTGGCCGAGTACGAACTACTATCCTCTAATCCACTGTTGTCCGCAGCTTTGATTATGAAGCTCACTCGCCTTTTCTTGACTAATTCCTTACCTTCGGCATTGTTCTTGACGAATGATTTCAGGATAGAGACGGTCTTTCCGCCTCCCGCAGCGGGAACCCGCTTCTTTTTGACCGTCCCATCTTCAAACTTCCACGTTACCCAGACGGATTCATTGTTCCGATCGATAACGGTAGTAGATATTTGATAGCTTGCTGACGTCAGGACTGATGTTCCGTCATTCACATAAGCTTGTGCAGGTCTCATCGAAGTATCAATAATACTTGGGTTCAAATCCATTACATACTTTTCACTGGTTTCCTTTTTGCTGATTTCAATCAACTTCGAAGCAGTAGCTGTCTTGCCCCCGGAGTCACGGACGATGACTGATATCCGCTTTTCATCTCCGGACCTCCCGGTGAAAAAGTGCTCAAAGCTCCTGTCGGTTTGCCGAACGTTCTTCACCCGCGGCGACCAGAAGTATTCGACCTGACCGCTCGCGGACTCCACCCGGGCGGTGTACGTCGCGTACGTGCCGTCGGGAACCAGCGTCGGGCCGTCGATCGAGACGGAGAGGTTCCTGGCACCGCTCACCGTCACCTGCTTCCGGGCTGTCGCCGTCGCGCCGTCGTCGTCGGTCACCGTGATGGACACCCAGTACGTCCCGGGCGAGTCGAACACGTGCTCAGTCTTCGTGCCGCCTCCACCGAGTGCGCCGCCGAACTTTCGTTCGACCACGCGCCCGTCGGAGTCCGAGGCCGAAATCGAGTACGACGCTGGCTCCCCGACCGACACCTCCGCCGGACCGAACAGCGAGACGTCTGGAGCGCGGTTGCCACCGCGGTCGGAGCCCGAGGTTCCTCCAGGCGCACCTGTCCCGGATGAGGCGTCACTCGATCCGTCTCCCGAACTCGGCTGATCGCCGCCTGAGCCGTCGGACGCGGCGACGACATCGACGTACAACGTGTCGCTTCGAGTCGCCCCATCGTCGTCGGTCACCGTGAGCTGCACTTCGTAGCGGCCAATCTGTGAGGGTCTGAACTGTGTCAGCGGAGCGGAGGCGTTCCTCGGAGAGACGCGGCTTCCGTTCGGCGAGCGAATCTTCCACCGGTACTCGGCGAGCACTCCGTCGGGGTCGACCGACCCGCCACCGTCGAGGAACACGACCGCCCCGCGGGTCACTCGCTGGTCCAGCCCCGCGTCCGCCATCGGGGGGTCGTTTCCATTGCCGTGGGCGGTCGCCGGCATCCCCGCCGTCGTAACGAGTAGCAGGGCGAGTGCGATCGCGGTCGTCGTTCGCATGTGGACAGAGGTGGGGCCGGCTTCCGTTATAAAATTTCGCGGTGTGAATTGATTAATAGTATTTATAATTGCAGAGTATCAATATCGGATTCTACCCACATTTAGCACTGTTTCTGGCTGAAAGTGTGGACAATTTGATTGTCCCATAACCGCCGCTGGCGAGTTCAGAAATCGGGCTGAGAGGGATTTGAACCACGGTCACTCCACTCGCTTTGCTCGCTTCGTTCCCTGGTCCAAATCACAGTAGCCGTTTTCGCTCTCACGTCGTTCGAGCAGAAAACGGGCTGAGAGGGATTTGAACCCTCGACCGACGGATTAAGAGTCCGTCGCTCTGCCTGGCTGAGCTATCAGCCCACAAAACCTACTCACGGCGGGCGGATTATAAGACCTTCCTTTCGACCGCTCACGGCGGTCCGCGAACGGGGAGACTAAGTGTCCACCGCGGAAAGCCACGGCAACTCATGAGCAGCGCGGTCACGATATCCTCGGGGTCGACGTACGCGATTCTCGGCTGCGGAAGCGTCGGCCACGCCGTGGCCGAGGCCCTCGCCGAGGAAGGTAAGGACGTCCTCATCCTCGACAAGGACGAAAGCCGGGTAGAGGCCCTGCGAGATCAAGACCTGAACGCTCAGACGCAGGACATCAGCGACATCGAGGTCGGGCGGACCGTCGACGACCGGGACGTGGTCCTCATCATGGCCTCGGACGTAGAGGCGAACAAGGAGGCCGTCGCCGCCATCCGGGAAGGCGGCGGCAAGCAGTTCGTCGTCGCCCGTGCCTCCGACCCCGTCTCCAGCGACGAACTCACCGAACTCGGCGCCGACGTGGTCATCAACCCCTCGGAGGTCATCGCGGATTCGGCACTGCGCGCGCTGGAGTCCGGCGAGCTGGAGTACAAGGCCCGCGAACTGGCGGCGATTCTGGACGACAGCGACGGCGACCTCGCCATCTTCACGCACGACAACCCGGACCCGGACTCCATCGCCTCGGCGGTCGCGCTCCGGGCCATCGCGTCGGCTCGCGGCGTCGACGCCGACATCATCTACGCCGGTGACATCGGCCATCAGGAGAACCGCGCGTTCGTCAACCTGCTCGGCATCGACCTGACCGACGCCGCTGCCGCCGCCGACATCGAGACGTACGAGACGGTCGCGCTCGTCGACCACGTGAAATCCGGTGAATCGACCGTCGACGTGCCGGTCGACGTGTTCATCGACCACTACGACCCCGAGGAGGACGTCGACGCCGACTTCGTCGACGTGCGTCCGAACCTCTCCTCGACCTCGACGATACTCACCAAGTACCTCCAGGAGTTCGACCTCTCGCCGTCGGAGGAGGTCGCCACGGGACTGCTGTACGGCATCCGGGCGGAGACGGTGGATTTCAAGCGAGACACGACGCCGGCGGACCTCACCGCGGCGGCGTATCTCCACCCCTTCGCGAACCACGACACCCTCGAACAGGTCGAGTCGCCGTCGATGTCGCCGGAGACGCTCGACGTGCTGGCCGAGGCCATCCAGAACCGCGAGGTCCAGGGCAGTCACCTCGTCTCGACGGCCGGGTTCATCACCGACCGCGAGGCCCTCGGTCAGGCCGCCCAGCACCTCCTCAACCTGGAGGGCATCACGACCACTGCGGTGTTCGGCATCGCCGAGGACTGCATCTACCTCTCGGCGCGCTCGAAGGACATCCGCATGAACATCGGGAAGGTGTTGTCCGACGCCTTCGGCGAGATGGGCGAGACGACGGGCCACTCGACGCAGGGCGACGTGGCGATCCCGCTGGGCATCTTCACCGGCATCGAGACCTCGGAGAACAACCGCGATACGCTGCTCGAACTGACCGAGGAGGCGGTGCGACACAAGCTGTTCGCGGCGATCGGCGTCGAAGGAGAGAGTTCGAACGGCTCGTAACCGGTGTCGGTGCCCTCAGACGGTCGCCTCTTCTTCCTCCTCGGGCTGCCGGAGGCGTTCGATGGTGTCGGTGACGAGCACCACGTCGCCGACGGCGCGTACCCATCGGTAGGGAACCATCACGCCCTTGCCGGGTTCGACGCGGTTGGCGAACAGTTCGTCGTTCAGACCGCCGAGGGCGAGGCCGGTGACGGACTGGCGACTGAGGTCCAGTCGGACGTCCTCAACCTCGCCGACGAAAACCCCGCTGTTCGAGTACACCTCGCGACCGACGAGAGTCGTGATTTCCTGCGGCGTGGCGTCCATGTCCGGCATCACGATATGCCTGCACATAATTGTTCGCCGTCGCGTCCGACGGGCGTCATCGCTCCGCGTCGACGGCGCGGTCGGCTGGCGGAGCGGACGCTCGACAAACGGTAACTCGCCCCGAACCGAGGCTTTTCTATCGCTCGGACGAACCGCAACCCATGGCAACCGACGAGGCCGGCGACGACCGGGGCAGGCCGGACCCGACGGCCGGTGGGCAGTTCGACTACGCCAGCGACGACGTCGCGCGGCCGGGGGTAGTCGCGGACCTCGAATCGCTGGTCGAGGGCGACGTGCGCTTCGACAGCTACTCCAGACAGCTGTACGCGACCGACGCCTCGGCGTACGAGGTCACGCCGGTCGGGGTCGTCCTCCCGGAGTCGACGGCCGACGTCAGCGCCGTCGTCTCGTACTGCGCGGACCGCGGGATTCCGGTGCTGCCCCGCGGCGGCGGCACGAGTCTCGCCGGGCAGACGGTCAACGAGGCGGTCGTGCTGGATTTCACCCGCTACATGGACAGCGTCGTCGACGTCGACCCCGAGAACCGGCGAGCGACCGCTGAAGCCGGCGCGATCCTCGCCGAACTCAACCGGGCGTTGGCTCCCCACGACCTGAAGTTCGCGCCCGACCCGGCCTGGCGCGATAAGTCGGCCGTCGGCGGCGCCATCGGCAACAACTCCACCGGCGCACACTCCCTGAAGTACGGGAAGACCGACCACTACGTCGAGTCCTGTGAGGCGGTGCTTGCCGACGGCACGGTCCACCGCTTCGGCGAGGTCGCCGTCGATGACCTTCGGGCCTCAGCCGACCCCGACGGCGACCTGGTCGCGCGCATCCACGCCGCCGTTGCGGACCTCCTCGCGGACCATGGCGACGAGATTCGGGACCGCTACCCCGAACTGAAGCGCAACGTCTCGGGATACAACCTCGACCGCCTCGTCGCCGAGGCCGACGGCGAGTTCGGCGAGGCCGGGACGGTCAACCTCGCGCGTCTGCTCGCCGGCAGCGAGGGGACGCTGGCGGTCATCACGGAGGCGACGGTGTCGCTGGAGCCCGTCCCCGCGACCGAGGCCGTCGCCCTGCTGACCTACGACTCGCTGACGGAGGCGATGGCCGACGTGAGCCCCATCCTCGAACACGACCCCGCCGCCGTCGAGGTGATGGACGACACGCTGCTCGACCTCGCTCGCGATACCCAGGAGTTCGGCGACGTGGTCGGCATGCTCCCGGAGGGGACCGATTCGGTGCTGCTGGTCGAGTTCTACGCCGAGGACGACGACGCCGGCAAGCAGCGCGTCGCGAACCTCATCGCCGACCGGCTGCCGGGCGAGGCCAACACCGAGGCCGCTCCCGACGGCAGCGCCGAAGCGACGACCGCCAGAGACCACCGCGCCACCCGCGCAATGGAGGCCCACGACGAAGCGACCCGCGACCGCTTCTGGAAGATGCGCAAAGCCGGCCTCCCGATCCTCCTCGGGCGCACCTCCGACGCCAAGCACATCTCCTTCATCGAGGACTGCGCGGTGCCGCCCGAGCATCTCCCGGAGTACGTCGAGGGGTTCCAAGAGGTGCTCGCCGAACACGACACCTTCGCCTCCTTTTATGCCCACGCCGGCCCCGGAGTGCTCCACGTCCGCCCGCTCATCGACACCAAAGACCTCGAGGACGTGGCGGCGATGGCCGACATCGCCGACGCCGTCACCGACCTCGTCGTCGAATACGGCGGCAGCGTCTCCGGCGAGCACGGCGACGGCCGCGCCCGGACGCAGTGGAACCGGAAGCTGTACGGCGACGAACTCTGGAAGGCCTTCCGCGACCTGAAGGCGGCGTTCGACCCCGACTGGCTGCTCAACCCCGGCCAGGTCTGTGGCTACGCCGACGACGAGTCGCGCCCGGCCGAGACGCCGACTCGGGCAGAGGTGCCCGAACCGACGGAGAACCTCCGGTTCGGCCCCGACTACGAGTTCGACGCCGGCTTCGACGCCCGCCTCAACTGGGAGACCGAGAACGGCTTCCAGGGGATGGCGGAGCTGTGTCACGGCTGTGGCGGCTGTCGCGGCGAGCAGTCCACAACCGGCGGGGTGATGTGTCCGACGTACCGCGCCGCCGGAGAGGAGATTCAGTCCACCCGCGGGCGAGCCAACCTGCTCCGACGGGCGATGTCCGGCGACCTGCCAGAAGGCGAGCAGTTCACCGACGAGTTCGTCGAGGAGGTGCTCGACCTCTGTATCGGCTGCAAGGGGTGTGCCCACGACTGCCCGAGCGAGGTCGACATGGCGAAGCTGAAAGCGGAGGTGACCGCGGAGTACCACGACCGCAACGGCGTCTCGCTGCGCGAGCGACTGTTCGGCGCCTTCGACGACCTCGCGGCGGTCGGCTCGGCGACCGCGCCGCTGTCGAACCTGCTCCCGAAGCTACCGGGTGCCCGGGCTCTCCTGGAGCGCACCCTCGGAATCGCGAGCGAGCGGTCGCTACCGACGTTCAGCCGCGAGACCTTCGCCGAGTGGCTGCGCGACCGAGAGCCGGCCGTCGCCGCCGCCGAGGCCGACCGCAAGGCGCTGGTGCTCCCGGACAGTCACACGAACTACGTCGCCCCCGAGCAGGGGAAAGCCGCCGTTCGCGTCCTCGAAGCCGCCGGCGTCCACGTCGCCCTCGCGGAGGGCGCCGGCGGCAGCGGCCGGCCTCCGCACTCGAAGGGACTGCTCGACCGCGCCCGAGCCGTCGCCGCCGGCAACGTCGCCGCCCTCGCCCCGGCGGTGGCCGACGGCTGGGATGTCGTCGTCGCCGAGCCCTCCGACGCCGTCATGCTGCAGTCGGAGTACCGCGACCTGCTGCTGGGCGAGGCCAGCGACGTCGCCGACGACGCGGTCGAAGGAGTCGCCGCGAACACGTACGGCGTGCTCGAATACGTCGACGCGTTCCGGTTGGACGACGACCTCGCGTTCGACCCGGCGGACGAACACCTCGCGTACCACGGTCATTGCCACCAGAAGGCGACGAAGAAGGACCACCATGCGGTGGGGGTGCTCCGCCGGGCCGGCTACGACGTCGACCCGCTGGACTCCACCTGCTGTGGGATGGCGGGGTCGTTCGGCTACGAAGTCGAACACTACGGTATGAGCATGGCCATCGGCGACCAGTTGTTCGACCGGGTCGCGGACAGCCCCGGCGACGCAGTCGTCGCCCCCGGCGCCTCCTGTCGCACGCAGCTGTCCGACCGCCCCGGGGGCGACGAGGAGCCCCCGCACCCGATTCGGAAGGTTGCGGCCGCCCTCTCCGGGTCGGCCGAGGGTTGAACTGACACCACCGGACCGACTCGAACGAGAACCCGCGGCCGTCGATGTCGAGAATCCCCGTCGCGTTCGCGCCGATTCGACCGGCGAGCCACCGCCCGTCCCGCTTCGTCGATCGGATCCTGTGACCGGTTGTCTATGAATAGTGTTCCCATGCCAAAGTTTATAATGGATATACCATATTGTTACGGGTGGCTAAACACCACGAGTAAAGAGCGCAGTCAGTCCGACTGCTGTCGGTGTGCGCTCCGAGCTCGGTCGGCTGGTGGTGGTAGTCACCGGACACACGGAGGATCAAATCATGTCAGAATACGTCGGCGCGATAGACCAGGGGACGACCGGAACCCGATTCATGGTGTTCGACCATGCGGGTGAAGTCGTCGCCAACGCGTACGAGACACACGAACAGATTTACCCGGAGCCCGGGTGGGTCGAGCACGACCCGGTCGAGATCTGGGAGAACACCAAGACGGTCATCGACGAGGCGCTGTCGTCGGCGGACATCGGTCCCGAGGAGCTGGCCGCGCTGGGCGTCACGAACCAGCGCGAGACGACGCTGCTGTGGGACGCCGAGACGGGGACGCCGGTACACAACGCCATCGTCTGGCAGGACCGTCGAACGACCGACCGCGTCGAGGAGTTACAGGAGGCTGGGATGACCGAGTCGATTCGGGAGACGACCGGCCTGGAGGTCGACGCCTACTTCTCGGCGACGAAAGCCGAGTGGCTGCTGGAGGAGGCCGACCCGCTCAAGCTCCAGCGGTCGCGGACGCAGGACGTCCGCGAGCGGGCCGAAAGCGGCGAGGTGCTGTTCGGCACCATCGACACCTGGCTCATCTGGAACCTCACCGGTAACCATATCACCGACGTGACGAACGCCTCGCGGACGATGCTGTACGACATCCACGAGGGCGAGTGGGACGACGAGCTCCTCGCGGAGTTCGATGTCCCCAGGGAGATGCTGCCCGAGGTCAGACCCTCTTCGGACGAGACGACGTACGGCTCGACCGACGCCGAGGGGTTCCTCGACGCGGAGGTACCGGTCGCCGGCGCGCTGGGCGACCAGCAGGCCGCGCTGTTCGGCCAAACCTGCTTCGACGAGGGCGACGCGAAGAACACCTACGGCACGGGGTCGTTCTTCCTGATGAACACCGGCGAGGACGCCGTCGAGAGCGACCACGGCCTGCTCACGACCGTCGGCTTCCAGCGCTCGGGCGAACCGGTGCAGTACGCGCTGGAGGGGTCCATCTTCGTCACCGGTGCCGCCATCGAGTTCTTAGAGGACATCGACCTCATCAGCGACGCCGCGGAGACGGCGGACCTGGCGCGGTCAGTCGACTCCACCGACGGGGTGTACATGGTCCCGGCGTTCACCGGACTCGGTGCCCCGCACTGGGACGGTCGCGCTCGCGGGACGCTCGTCGGCATGACGCGGGGGACCCGCCGCGAACACATCGTCCGTGCGACGCTCGAGTCCATCGCCTACCAGACCCGCGACGTGGCGGCGGCGATGGAGGCCGACTCCGGCATCGAGATGAGCCGGCTCCGCGTCGACGGCGGCGCGGTGAAGAACAACTTCCTCTGTCAGCTCCAGTCCGACATCATCCAGACGGACATCGCCCGGCCGCAGGTCGACGAGACGACCGCCCTCGGCTCGGCGTACGCCGCCGGGCTCGCGGTGGGCTACTGGGAGTCCGTCGACGAGCTGCGTGAGAACTGGCAGGTCGACCGCGAGTTCTCCGCGGAGATGGAACCGTCGGCGGCCGACGAAATGTACGACCGCTGGCACGACGCGGTCGACCGCTCCCTCAACTGGGCCACGGAGGACGAATCATGAGCGCGCTGTTGCAGATTCCGGTGCTCGGGTTGGCCGTCGAAGAGTTCGTCGTGTTACTGCTGGCGTCGCTGGCCGGCGGCGCCTTCGGCGCCGCCATCGGCGCGTTGCCGGCGTTCATCTTCACCGGGTTCATGGTCATCGCCGGTGAGGCGGTGAACATCCTCACGGCGGAACTCGGGGAGGTCGCGGACCTCCCGGTGGGACAGATCGGCATCGGTATCACCGGCTCGCTCGGGTTCGGCCCGGTGTTCGGCCCCCACGTCGCCTTCGCCGGCGGCGCCGCGGCGACCGCCTACGCCGCGAAGAAGGGGTACATCGACAGCGGGTTCGACTACCACGAGGCCAAGAACATCCCGTACGCGCTCGGGACTGAGCCGGACGTGCTCGCCGTCGGCGCCGCTTTCGGCGTCCTCGGGATGCTGATTCGGCAGGTCTCGGTCGGGCTGGCGCTCCCGTGGGATCCGATCGCCATGGGCGTGACGCTGTCGGCGCTGGCCCACCGCGTCGCCTTCAGCTACCCCGTCATCGGAACCCCCCGGGGCGACGGGCTGTTCGACATGTCGCCGTTCGTCCGGGGTGACACGCGCTCGACGGGCGACGGCGAGGAGGTGGCGGCCGCCGACGGCGGCGTCCCCGCCGACAGGCTCGCGGTCGAGCCCTGGCTCCCCCACCAGTACGAGTGGCCGGGGGTCGCGACGCTCGGTATCGCCGCCGGCGTGCTCGGCGCCTACATCGCGCTCGTCACCGGGAGCTTCTTCCTGGCGTTCGGCATCAGCGCGGCGTCGCTGGTCTTCCTCAACTGCGGCGTCGAGAAGATACCGGTGACTCATCACATGACGCTACCCGCCAGCACGGCGGCGCTCATCGTCGGGGCCGGGACCGGCGACGTCGCCGCGTTGCTCGTCGGGACCGTCTTCGGCCTCTACGGGGCGCTGCTCGGGGAGGCCTGGCAGCGGGTGTTCTACGCCCACGGCGACACCCACTGGGACCCGCCCGCCGCGGCCATCACCATCGCGACGTTCACCATCGCGGTGCTGGCGCTGGTCGGCGTGTTGCCCGACAGCGGTTGGGTGCCGCTGCCCGTCTAACCGGGCACTCGCCCGCTTTCCGAGACCTTCCAGATGGACATCGAAACGCGCATCGAACGGCGGCGCCGTCGAGACGGCGACCAGCGTCTGGTGTTGGATTACGCCGCGCTCTCGCCGGTCGCGAGCGTCGAGGAGCCCGTCGGACGCGGCCCCGTATTGGAGCGTCTGCTCGATTACCTCCAGCCGGTGTTCGACGGGAAGCTCCCGCCGGACGCGTACGTCTGGGGGCCCTCCGGGAGCGGGAAGTCCGCCGCCCTGCGGGCACTCGTCGCCCGCCTCTCTGAGATGCTGTCCGCGTCGGGGTCGGGGTCGGTCGTCCACACGTCCACGCGGGTGGCGACTCCGCTCTCCGACGCACCGGCGTTCGTCTACGTCGACACCCGTCGGGCCGACTCCAGATTCGGGCTCCAGTGTGCGACGCTCGACGGGCTGCTCAAGGAGTCCGTCCCGCGGCAGGGCATCGGGACCGAAGCGGTCCGCAGTCGACTCGTCGACCACCTCGACGGCGGGCGGACGGCGGTCGTCGTGGTCGATCACGTCGGCGACCCGGGCGGCGTCGACCGCTCGACCGTCCGAGAGACGTTCGCACCGGTCGACGACTCGCTGGCGACGGTCACCGTGGGCCGGCAGTCGCCCGAGGAGTTGCCCGACGCCGAGCGCCCGCCCGAGCGCATCGAGGTGCCGCCGTACGAGCCCACCGCGTTGGCAGACGTGGTGACCGCCCGCGCCTCGGACGGAGTTGCCCAGCAGGCCGTCTCCCACGAGCAGGTGCGGCGGCTCTCGGAGTGGGCCGCGGGCGACGCTCACGACGCCCTCGCCGCGCTGTTTGGCGCCGCCGCCGTCGCCGAGCGAGCCGGCCGCGACCGGATTCGAGAGCGGGACCTGACCGACGGGATGGACGCTGTCCCCCGACCGTCGGCGCCGCTCGGACGGGTGCTCACGCTTCCGGAGAACCGCCAGTTGGTGCTTCGGAAGCTGCTCGACCTGGCGGAGCCGGCGCTTTCGTCGGTGGACGCCGCCGCCGACGGCGTCGCCGGCGCCGACGGAGTCGACCTCTCTCCGGCGACGGTGAAGCGGTTCCTCTACGAACTCGCCGAACTCGACGTCGTCGAGCGCGTGACGGCCGTCACCGACGGCAGCGCCGGGCGGCCGCCGAGCCGGCTCGACCCCCGGTTCCCGACGCTCGCCTTCCGGCGGTTGTACGACCTCGACC
>JBDGTQ010000020.1:21019-51224 GCA_042216705.1 Halolamina sp.
CGGCTCGACCCCCGGTTCCCGACGCTCGCCTTCCGGCGGTTGTACGACCTCGACCGCGAGTGAGCCGTGAGCCGAGGCGAACGTACTCGACCGCCGGTCGAGCGCGAGCGCCGCTCGCTCATGCCGGACCGGGACCGTTTTGCGCGGTCGGTCACGATTGAGAGGCGATGGTACCCCCGCTGGCGCTCGACATCGACGGAACGCTCACCACCCCGGCACACGCGGTCGACCCGCGGGTGTTCGAAGCACTGGCCGGCTGGGACGCCCCGGTCGTGCTGGCGACCGGCAAGGCGTTTCCTTACCCGGTCGCGCTGTGTCACTTCGCCGGCATCCCCGAGCTGGTCGTCGCCGAGAACGGCGGCGTCGTCCTCGCCGACGACGCGGTCCACTACGCCGGCGACCCGGAGCTGGTTCGCGAAGCCGCCGAGGCGTTCGAGGAGCGCGGCGGCGACCGGGGCTGGGGCGAGGCGGACACGACTAACCGCTGGCGGGAGACGGAGGTGGCCGTCAGCCGCGACGCCGACGAGTCACTGCTGCGGTCGGTCGCCGCGGAGTTCGACCTGACGGTCGTCGACACGGGTTACGCCTACCACCTGAAGCCGCCGAGCGTCGGCAAAGGCGACGGCCTCGAACTCGTCGCGGCCGCCTTGGGCCGCGACCCGGCTGAGTTCGTCGCCGTCGGCGACAGCGAGAACGACGTCTCGACGTTCGCGGTCGCCGGCGAGTCCTACGCCGTCGCCAACGCCGACGACCGCGCGAAGGCCGCCGCCGATGAGGTGGTACCCGACGGTCACTTCGACGGGACGCTGTCGGTCCTCGCGGGGGTTCGGGACCGCGCCGGCGAGTAGCTCTCGCGGCCCGCCGTCCTCAGGCTGCGCCGCCGCCCTCCGTCGCGCACCCGCCCCCTTCCTCGTTCTCGCTCGTGTCCAGAATAGGGACGAACGACCCGTTGATGTCCCACTCGTGGGGGCAGTGGACGCTGCCGACCTCCGCGACGCGCCACGTCGCCGCTGCCTCGTCGAGGCGTTCGACGCGCTCGCACCGCTTGCAGGCGCGTCGCTCGGGTTTGCGGATTCTGGGTGACACACCCGTCGATGAGGCGTGGACAGATAAAAATCGTTGCGGCGATTCCGTTCTGGCCGGGCGACCGACCGGGCGTCACGGTTTTGCAGGCGGCGACGCTCCCTTTCGTATGGGCTTTCACACGTACGACGCCGACCGGGCGGCCGAACTCGACGATCCCGAGCGGTTCCGTCACTGCTCGGCCGAAGAGCTCCTCGGAGCGCTGGAGCCGACGCCGTCAGCGACCGTCGCCGACTTCGGGAGCGGCACCGGCTTCTACACCGACGTCGTCGCCGCTCACGCCGGGTCGGTGTACGCCGTCGACGTGCAACCGACCATGCACGAGCGTTACCGCCGGAAGGGCGTCCCCGAGAACGTGACGCCGGTCGCCGCCGAGGTCGCGTCGCTGCCGTTTTCCGAGGACGCCCTCGACGGCGCGTTCTCGACGATGACGTACCACGAATTCGCGAACGAGGCCGCCCTCGCCGAGGTGGCGCGGGTGCTCGCTCCGGGCGGTCGCCTCGTCACGGTGGACTGGACCGGCGCCGGCGACGGCGACGCCGGTCCGCCGACCGACGAGCGGTTCGCGCTGGGCGAGGCCGTCGACGCGGCCGAAACCGCCGGCTTCCGGACCGTTCGCGCCGACACGCGGACGGAGACGTTCGTCCACGTCGCAGTCTGCCGGTAGTGGGGGCGGCGACCCCGCCGTGCGACCGACCTTTCAAATCCCTCGGCGTTCTGGTGACGGACATGCGATTCGATCGTCAGGCGGGCGTCTTCTGTCACCTCACGTCGCTGCCCGGGCCCCACGGTATCGGTGACCTCGGCGACGGAGCCCGGTGGTTCGTCGACCGCCTCGCCGACGCCGACCAGTCGCTGTGGCAGTTCTGCCCGCTCGGTCCGACCTCCGGCGCGATGGGGGACTCGCCGTATCAGTCGTACTCGGCGTTCGCCGGCAACCCGTTGCTGGTCAGCCTCGACCGATTGCACGAGGCCGGGTGGCTCACCGACGACGACCTCGACCCTGCCGACGTACCGGAGTTCGACGACGCTCGCGTCGACTACGACCGGGTCCGGTCGTTCAAGCGCGAGCGACTGCGTCGCGCCTTCGAGCGGTTCCGCCGCGAGGCCGGCGACGCCGAGCGCGAGGCGTTTTCGGCGTTCCGCGAGCGCGAGGCCGGCTGGCTCTCGGAGTACGCGCTGTTCATGGCGCTGAAGTCGGCTCGGGACGGGGAGATGTGGACCGACTGGCCGGCCGGACTCAAGCGACGCGACCCGGACGCGCTGGCCGACGCCCGCGAGCGTCACGCCGACGCCGTCGACCGGCTGGCGTTTCAGCAGTGGGTGTTCGACCGGCAGTGGCGGGCGCTGGCCGACTACGCCGCCGAGCGCGGGGTGTCGCTGGTCGGCGACCTCCCGATTTACGTCGCGCTCGACAGCGCCGACGTGTGGGCCAGCCCCGACGCCTTCCAGCTCGACGACGCCAACGAACCGGTCGCCGTCGCCGGCGTCCCCCCCAACCCCGACGACGATGGCCAGCGGTGGGGCAACCCGCTGTACGACTGGGATCGCCTCGCCGAGACGGGGTACGAGTGGTGGCTCGCACGACTCCGCCGGCTGTTCGACCTCGTCGACGTCACCCGGGTCGACCACTTCAAGGGGTTCGACAGCTACTACGCCATCCCGGCCGAGGTCGACGACCCCGACGCCGGAGAGTGGCGCGAGGGTCCGGGCGCCGACTTCCTGCGCGCCGTCGAAGCCGAGTTCGGAGCGCTCCCTTTCATCGTCGAGGATCTCGGCTTTCCGGACCGATCGCTCGTGGAGCTGATGGGCCGGTTCGACCTGCCCGGGATGCGCGTCCCCCAGTACGCCGACTGGTGTCGGGAAGGCGACATGCATCAGCCGATGCACTACCCGCGGGACTGCGTCGGTTACACCTCGACGCACGACACCGACACCGTCGTCGGCTACTACCGCGACCTGCCAGCCAGACAGCGAGACTGCCTGCAGTACAACCTCGGGACCGACGCCGAAGCGATCCACTGGGACATCATCGGAGCCGTGTGGCGCTCCGAGGCGGTCCTGACGTTCACCACGCCACAAGACCTGCTCGGACTCGGCAGCGACGCGCGGATGAACACGCCCGGCACCGAGCGCGGCAACTGGTCGTGGCGGCTGACCCGTGAGGCGCTGACCGACGAGGCTGTCACTCGGCTCGGGCAGGTCACCGACGAGGCGATTCGCTGACCGCGGCGGCGTTCCGAATCGAAAGCCGAACTGAACCGCGCTCTGCCGGAGGGGCAAGACCCTCCACGGTGGCCGCCGGAGTGGATGGCATGACGAACGACGTTCGCGCCGTCAGCGGGGCCGTCGACGAACAGCGGCTACGCGCCGATCTAGAGGCCAACGGCGACATCGGCCGCGTCGACGTCGAGGCCGACGACGGCTGGGGGCGGACCGTCCTCTGTGGTACCGAGCCGAACCGCCGCGCGCGAGAGCGGTTCGTCGAGCGCCTGCGTGAGGCCGACCTCGACGTGTGGGTCGACGCCGTCGGCAACGTCGTCGGGCGCTGGACGCCCGCCGGCGCCGATCCCGAGGCGGCACCGGTCGCCGCCGGCAGCCACCTCGACTCCGTGCCCGCGGGCGGCATCTTCGACGGTCCCCTCGGCGCGTACGCGGCGTTGGAGGCCGTTCGCGCGATGCAGGACACTGGCGTCGCTCCCGAGCGACCGGTCGAGGTCGTCTGCTTCACTGAGGAGGAGGGCCAGCGATTCGCCGACGGGTTGCTCGGTTCGTCGGTCGCCGCCGGTCGGCGGAGCGTCGACGAGGCGCTGGCGCTGGAGGCCGACGACGGCACGACGCTCGAAGCCGCGCTGGAGGCGGTCGACTTCCGCGGCGACGGCCGCCTCGACGCCGGCGAGTGGCACGCCTGGGTCGAACTGCACATCGAGCAGGACACGACGCTCGAAGCCGAGGCCGCGACGGTCGGCGTCGTCACGACTATCACCGGTATCACCCACTGCGAGGTCGCCATCGACGGCGAGGCCGACCACGCCGGCGCGACGGGAATGAACGAACGGACCGACGCGCTCGCCGCCGCCTCGGAGCTGGTGCTCGACGTGGAAGCCGCCGCCGAGGACGTCGTCGCCTCAAGCAGCGAGACCGCCGTTGGGACGGTCGGCAGCCTCGACGTCACGCCGAACGCGACGAACGTCGTCCCGGGCCGCGTCGAACTCGGCGTCGACGTCCGCGACGTCGAGTACGACTCGATGGAGACCATCGTGGAGGCGACGCGGGCCAGCCTCGACCTCCTGGAGCGCGACCGCGGCGTCGACACGGCCTTCGAGCGTCCGTTCGACCTCCGGCCGACGCCGATGAGCGACCGGCTCCGGACGGCGGCTCACGACGCCGCGGCTGTGGCCGACCTCGACGCGATTGACGTCCACTCCGGCGCAGCTCACGACACGATGCACGTCGCCGACGTGACCGACGCCGCCCTGCTGTTCGCGCCGTCGGTCGACGGCATCAGTCACAACCCCGCCGAGTGGACCGAGTGGGACGACTGCGCCGACGCGACGCGGGTCCTGGCGGGGGCGCTGCTCCGGGCGGACTGACCGGAGGCTGGACGAGGCGAGGAACTGAGCGAACAGGCGTCGCGTTCGAACCGGACCGCGAGCGGCGCGTCGCACTCCCGCCGAGACGCGCTCGCGGGCGGACGGTCAGGTCACAGGGGCGGTGGCCCCGGCTTCGTACAAAAGGGTTCGCCGGTCGGCTCGGTCCTCAGTCGTCGGCCGGCGCCTCGGTCGCCAGCGGCTCGACGCCGAGAGTGACGGTCGTGTCCTCGACGTCCCACTCCTCGACGGCGCCGCGGTCGTCGTCGATGTCGGCGACGGCGTCGACGAACTCGGAGACGCGGACCTCCTCGGCGAGGAGGTCGCGGTGGCGGTCGACGAACTCGGCGACCCGTTCGTCCGCGACGGCGACGTGCAGCCGGACCGACTCGTCGACCGCGAGGTCGAGCCGTTTGCGCATCTCCTGGGCGCGCCGGACCACGTCGCGGGCGTACCCCTCGGACTCCACGTCGTCGGTGAGTTCGGTGTCGACGTAGACGGTACCGCCGTCGAAGTCGGCGCCGACGACCCCCGCCGGCGCCTCGGCGCGGTACTCGACCATCTCCTCGTCGAGGGCGACGGTCTCGCCGTCGACCGCGACGCCGCTCTCGACGGCCTCGCGGCGCTTCCCTTCGACGGCGTCCATCACCCGCTGGGCGTCGGCGCCGAACGCCGGCCCGATTACGCTCATCTGGGGGTCGGCCCGCTCGACGAGGTCGCCGAACTCGTCGGTGACGACGACTTCCCGTGCGTTGACGCGGTCGGCGAGCAGTCCGCGCAGGCGCTCGACCGACTCGCGAGTCGTCTCCGCGTCGCTCTCGACGACGACCCGGGTGACCGGCCAGCGGAGCTTGCGGCCGCCCTGCTGGCGGGCGGTCGCCGCCGCCTCCTCGACGCCGCGGAGGACGGCCATGTCGGCTTCGAGATCGGAGTCGCGGCGGTTCTCGTCGGGGGAGGGCGCCGCCAGCGCGTGGACGGTGGTCGCCTCGCCGTCGAGGCGCTGGTGCATCTGCTCGGCGAGGTACGGCGTGAACGGCGCGATGAGCCGGAGCACCTCGTCCAGGACGGTCGACAGCGTCGCGTAGGCGCCGAGCTTGCTCGCGGAGTCGCCGTCCTCCCACATCCGGTCGCGGACGGCCTTGACGTAGAAGCGGGAGACGTCCTCGGTGACGAACTCGAGCAGGGCGTTCAGCGCGTCGTCGACGTCGTACTCGGCCCAGGCGTCGTTCATCTCGGCCTCGACGCTCTGGAGCCGCGAGAGCACCCACTCGTCGACGACCGTCAGCTCGCCGTCGTCGAGGTCGGCCGCGCCGGGGTCGTACTCGTCTAACTCCATGTACGGCAGCGGGAACTGGAAGACGTTCCAGAGGATGTTCAGCGTCGCCTGCATCTCGCCGAGACCCTCCCACTCGAAGCGGAGGTCGTCGCCGTGCTGGTCGTGGCTCATCAGGTACGCTCGCAGCGGGTCGCGGCCAGCCCGCTCGATGGCCTCCTCGGGGGTGACGATGTTGCCGAGGCTCTTGGACATCTTCCGACCGTCCCCGTCCAGCGCGAACCCGTGCATGACGACCTCCTCGTAGGGGATCTGGCCGGTCGCGGCCGTCCCCATGCCGAGCTGGGACCAGAACCACCCGCGGGTCTGGTCGTGGGCCTCGACGATGAGGTCGGCCGGCCACAGCTCCTCGTACTCGTCGTCGTCGCCGGGGTAATCGAGCGTCCCCCACGAGGCGACCGAGGAGTCCAGCCACACGTCGAAGACGTCGGGCACGCGAGTGTAGGTGGTGCCGTCCTCTGTGATGGTCACGTCGTCGACCGTCGGCCGGTGGAGGTCGACGGTCTCTGGGTCGAGCTCCTGGTCGGCGCGCTCGGCCAGCTCCTCGCGGGTGCCGACGACGACCACCTCGTCCATGTCGCCGGACCAGTCCTCGGGCGTCCAGATGGGGATGGGGATGCCCCAGAACCGCTGCCGGGAGATGTTCCAGTCCGGGGAGTCCTCAACGAAGTCGCGGAACCGTCGGTCCCGGGCCCACTGGGGGTGCCACTCGGAGTCCTCGATGTTGTCGAGGAGGTCGTCCTTGACGTCGGTGACCGTGATGAACCACTGGTCGGTGGCGAGGTAGATGATGTCCGTGTCACAGCGCCAGCACTGTCCGTAGCGGTGTTCGTGGGTTCCCGAGGCGAGCAGGTGGCCTTCGTCGTCGAGGTCGGCGACGATGTCGTCGTTGGCGTCGCGGACGAACTGGCCCTCGTAAGCGCCGGCGGCGTCGGTGTAGACCCCGTCCGAACGCACCGGCGAGAACACCTCCAGGCCGAGTTCCTGGCCGGCCGCGAAGTCCTCCTGCCCGTGGCCGGGTGCGGAGTGGACGAGGCCGGTGCGGTCGGCCTCGACGTAGTCAGCGGTGTACACCTGACCCGACCCCTCGCCGTCGGCGTGGTCCGGCACCTGCTCGGCCAGCGGGTGGTCGTACTCCCAGCCGACCAGCTCCTCGCCGTCGTACTCCGCGACGACCTCGTAGTCCTCGTAGCGGCCCTTCTTCAGGACGTCCTCGACGCAGGGCTCGGCGACGACCAGCACCTCCGAGTCGCCGTCTTTCTCGGCGCGGACCGCCTGGTAGGTCATCTCGGCGTCGACGGCGACGAAGACGTTGGCCGGGACGGTCCAGGGGGTGGTCGTCCAGATGACCAGCGACCCCTCCCGGTCGCTGAGGGGGAACGTCACGTAGATGGAGGGCGATTCGATCTCGTGGTACTCGACCTCGTTGTCGGCGATAGCGGTCTCACAGCGAGGACACTGGTTGACCGCGCGTTTGCCCTGCTCGACCAGGCCGTTGTCGTACACCTGCGAGAACGCCCACCACGCGCTCTCCATGTACTCCGGCGTGATGGTCTTGTAGGGGTCGTCCCAGTCCATCCACGTGCCGATGGACTGGAAGTCCTCGTCCATGGCGACGCGGTTGTCCTCGGCGAAGGCCTTGCACCTCTCGATGAACTGCTCCATCCCGAACGCCTCGATGTCGCGCTTGGAGTCGAAGCCGAGTTCCTCCTCGACTTTCACCTCGATGGGCAGCCCGTGCATGTCGTAGCCGGGGCGGTCGGTGACGCGGTGGCCCTCCATCCGCTTGCGACGGATGATGGTGTCTTTCAGCGTCTTGTTCCAGGCCGTCCCCAGGTGCATCTGCCCGGAGGTGTACGGCGGCCCGTCGACGAAGAAGAAGGACGGGTCGTCGGCGTGAGCCTCCTTCGTCGCCTCGTAGGCGTCGGTCTCCTCCCAGTAGGCGTCGACCGAGGACTCGACGGCCTCGGGCGTGTACTGGTCCGGAACGTCCTCGTCCATACCTCCACTCAGTCTCGGAGTCCATATCAACCCGGTGGTCCGGCGGCGCGTCTGTCGGACCGCTGGGTCAGACACGGCGGCTCTCCGTTCCCGGCGCTCCACAGAGCCCGGAGCCCAGAGCCAAGCGTTCAAACACGCCGGCGACCTACCTCGCGGCGATGAGCGAGTTGCCCCTGGAGTACGTCCACCGCGAGCCGGAAGCGACGACCGACGGGCCGGCCCCGGCCGTGGTCGTCCTGCACGGCCGCGGCGCCGACGAGGAGGACCTCCTCCCGGTCGCCGCGCGGCTGCCGGAGGACCACCACGTCCTCAGCCTCCGCGCCCCGGACCGCCTGATGGGCGGGTACACGTGGTACGAACTCGACCTGAGCGACGGCATGGAGAACAGCCAGCCGGACCCCGATGAGTTCCGGCGCAGCCTCGACCGCGTCGCCGACTCCGTCGCCGCCGCCGTCGACCGGTGGGAACTCGACGCCGACGGGCTGGGGCTGCTCGGGTTCAGCCAGGGCGGCATCGCCGCGCTGGCGACGCTGCTCGAACGACCGGAGCGCTTCGCGTGGGTCGCCGCGCTGCACTGCTACCTGCCGGCCTCGCACGCGGACCGCGCACCCGAGGGCGTCGCCGGGACGCCGGTGTTCGTCGCCGCCGGCACCGCAGACGAGATAATCCCCGCTGGCCGCGCCGAGACCGCCGCCGAGAGGCTTCGAGCGGTCGGCGCCGACGTGACGTTCGACGCCTACGAGACCGGCCACGGCATCGGTCGTCGGGAGCTGTCCGACCTCGTCGCGTTCGTCGAGGGCGCGACCGGCGGCGCCGAGCGGTAGGCTCAGCCGGCCGTCCCGGTCGGAGTCGTCGTGTTCGTGGCCGTGGTCGTCTCCGTTCCGGTCGGGGTCTCCGTCTCCTCGCCCTCGCCGGTGGCCGCCTGCGCGTCGTCGTACCACGACGGCGGCGACGTCTCGGCGGTCCCCACGTCGAGGTACGAGAACACGATTCGGACGGGGAACCGTTCACCGTCGCGCTCGCGGGCGTACTGAACCCGCATCGACTCGACGAAGCCGCTCTCGCGGACGGTCGCCGTCGCCTCGTAGCCGCTGACGGTGTCGTCGAACGACCCCCCGGGGTCGACCGCGCGGACCCGCAGTCGCGTCTCGGCGTCGTCTCCGGCGACCCGAACCCGCGACCGCCTCGTGTCGAGGTATCGCTCGACGAGCGACACCACGTTGCCGGTGACCGACGGGCCGCGGGCCCGACCCCGACGGTCGTAGGTGACGGCGCTGCCGTTGTCGCGGCGGACGAACTCCTCGGAGCCGTTCGCGTAACGGCTGTACGACGTCGCCGGCGCGCTCTCGTTTCGCGGCACGAAGCGGACGCCGACGACGTAGCGACTCGGGCTCTGGACGGTCGCCCTGAGCTGGATTCGCCGGAAGCCCTGGAACCCCGGCTCGTCAGGCGGGCCGGCGAACTCCAGTCGGAGCCGGTAGGCACTCCCCCGAGCGAGGCTGGCGTGACTCGCCCCGAGCGCCCGTGCGCTCTCGACGCCGGCGCTTGACAGCCCCGCCGGGTACGACGCGACCGCGGCCGCCGTCGTCGTCTCCTGGTCGTCGCCGCCGCGCAGCGGGTCGGTCCCCGTCGGCAGCGTCGGCGTCTCCTCGCCCGAGACGGACGCCGGGAGCGAGGCCGAGTTCAGGTTCGGGCCGGGGAGACCGCTGCCGGCGGCGACGAGGCCGACGACCAGAATCAACAGCGCGACCGGCGCGGCCGCCCGTCGGACGGCGACCGTCGCGTCGTCGTCCTCGGCGGGCCGGCCGGCCTTCGCCTCCGCTTCCGGGACGACCGGCTCGCAGTCGAGGTGCTCCCGACAGAGCGCGGCGCCGCGGTCGCGGTCGACGGCGTACAACAGTCGGTCCCGCAGCGCCGACGGCGGAACGTACGTCGCACCGGCGGCCTCGGCCGCCGCGGCGAGGTCGTCGTCGGCGCTGGTCGCGACGACGACGTCCGCATCGTCGATCGACGGCGTCGGACTGCCCAGTAGGCCGCCGCCGGGGTCGACGACCCGCAGGAGGTCGCCCTCGGAGTCGTCTCCGGGCGGGTCGTCCGCGCGGACGACGACGCCGTCGTCGGTGACGGTCGTCTCCTCGCCGGCGGCGGCCCACAGCGCCGCGAGGAACGCCCGTCGTTCGGGCGGCGACAGCGCACGGAACCGCCTGGCGACCGTCTCGACCGGAACTGGCTCCACGATGAATACCCACAGGGAGTCGTCCCGTATAGCTTCGGGGGTCGCCGCCGTCGGTCGGACGCTAGCGACGGCCCAAACCCAGGAGGGGCGACGTGACGGCCCGGAGCCGGTCAAACCCGGATGAGTCCGAACGCGCCGACGGTTTCGCCGGCGACCCACCCGACGAAGACGAGGTACGCGACCAACAGCGCGTACGACTCCGCGTCGGTGAGCGTCAGGTCGGTCCGGAGGACGGTGAACAGCAGGATCGTCGCGACGGTCAACACGCCCATCATCGGGGCCGCGACGGCGAACGAGACCGAGGCCTGCCCGGCGATGAGCACGCCGACCGGAATCGCCACCAGCAGGTCGAACGTGTTCGAGCCGAGCACGTTCCCCAGGCTCGTCACGCCCTTGCCGCCCCGGGCCGCCCGGACGCTAACCAGCGCGTCCGGCAGGCTGGTCGCCGCCGCGATGATGGTGACGCCGGCGAGGAACTCCGGAATGCCGAAGGCGGCGTTCAGCCCCTCGACGGCGCCGACCATCGACTCGACGGCGACGATGATGAGGGCCAGACCGGCCGCCAGTCGGCCCCACTCGCGGGCGACGCCGGAGTCGATGCCCGCGTCGTCGCTCTCGTGGTCGCCGACGTCCTGCCACTGGATGAACAGATACAGCGCGTACAGCGCCAGCGGAATCGCGGCCAGCGGGCGGGTCACGTAGCCAGCGAGCCCCGCCGCGCCGTCGGCCGGGACGTAGATGATCGCGAGCGCGAACGTGATGACCAGCGCGGACACCGCGAGCATGTAGAACTGCGCCTCCTTGTAGACCACCGTCCGGTTCACGTCCAGCGCCGTGTCGGTCGTCAGCCCCGACAGCGAGGGGATGACGAGGACGTTGAAAATTGCCGACCCGACGACGGCGCCGACGCCCATCCCGAACGACCCCCCGAGCGCGGTGACGACGACGCTCGCGAGCTCGGGGAAGCTGGAGCCGACGGCCACGACCACCGAGCCCTGCACCACGGCGGGTAGGCCGTAGTGCGCTGAGAGGCGCTCGGCGGACCGCTCCAGCCACCCGCTGCCGAGCCATATCAGCCCGGTCGTGACGGCGATGACGGCCACGTGCACCGCGGTCGTGTCGGGGAGGACGCCGCCGACGGGCATCTACCGACCACCACCGACCGCTGCCGAAGCGGAGATCATCGTCGGAGGGACGGTCCCCCGGCTCAAAAGCGGCGGTGGTTGGCGACGGGCGATGTCGACGACCCCGGGACCAGCGGGAGCGACGACGGCCGGCTTCGGCAGGTTCAAACCGCCGAAGGCCGAATAACTGGTCATGAGCGTCGAAGCCGACGTCGACACCGACGCCACGGCGTCAGTCGAGGAGCTCGGCCGCGAGCTCGGTCGCCGCATCGCCGAGACCCCCGAGTACGAGCGCTACGCCGAGGCCGAGGCCGCGGTCGAGGCCGACGACGAGGCCCAGCGCCGCATCGAGGAGTTCGAGCGCCTCCGCGAGGAGTTCACCGTCGCCCGACAGACCGGCCAGGCCGACCAGGAGACGGTCCGCAAGGTGAAAGCGGCACAGGCCGAACTCCACGAGCTGCCGGTCATGGAGGAGTACCTGGCGGCCCAGGAGGCCCTGGAGACGAAGCTCGAAGCCGTCAACGAGGCCGTCTCTGCGCCGCTGTCGGTCGACTTCGGCGGCGAGGCCGGCGGCTGCTGTCACGACTGAGACCGCCTCCGGGCCTCCCTGGCCCGCGGTCCGTCTTCGTTTTCCCCGCTTCTGTCCCGCCGTCCGAGGGTTGATACGAGAGGACGCGACCACCGACGGGTATGCTCGCAGTCGCCGGCGGCAAGGGTGGATGCGGAAAAACGACGACCGCGCTCTGTCTCGGCCGGGCGCTCCCCGGAGAGACCCGCGTCATCGACG
The DNA here is from genome assembly GCA_042216705.1 of Halolamina sp. Classification (GTDB taxonomy): domain Archaea; phylum Halobacteriota; class Halobacteria; order Halobacteriales; family Haloferacaceae; genus JBDGTQ01. The sequence continues at coordinate 33,174 of JBDGTQ010000020.1, forward strand.
CCGACGCCGCGATGCCGAACCTCCACGCCATGGCGGGGGTCGCCCGGGAGCCGTCGCTGTCGGCCGCGCCGGGCGACCCGGGCGCCGTCGCCCGCGACGCCGGAGACGACTGTCGGGTGGTCCCGGCGCCGATCGAGCGCCCGCGCCGGACGCTGACCGCGCTGCCGGACGACGGCGTGGCGACGCTGCTCGACTGTCCCGCGGGCGCCGGGCCCGACGCCGCGGCACCGCTGCGGGTCGCCGACGCCGCGCTGCTGGTGGCGACCCCGTGTGCGCCGGCGCTGCGCGGCGCGGCGAAGACCGGAGCGATGGCCCGGGCGCTCGGCTGTCGCGTCGTCGGCTGTCTGCTCACCCGGGCGCGGACCGCTCCGCCGGGCGTGACCGACCTGCTCGATTGTCCGGCGCTCGGGACGGTGCCGCCGGCGTCGGCGGGACCGGCCCACGAGTCGACGCGGGTCCGCGAGGCGTACCGAAACGTCGCCCAGCGCGTCAGACACACGCAATCACGGTGGCAAGCGTTATAATCGTCGGCGGTCAACCATGGTCGATGGCGAAGCGGCTTCCGACCGGCATCACGGTGCTCGACCGCGAGCTCGACGGCGGGATTCCGCCGGGGAGCATCGTGCTCCTGGAGGCCGAGCCCGCCAGCCAGTCGGAGCTGTTCCTCCACGAACTGACCGCCGCGCGGGGGACGCTGTATCTCTCGACGGTACGCTCGGCGGAGGCCGTCCGCGACGCCCTCAAGCGGAGCCGGACGACCGTCGGCGACCCGACGGTCCGCGACATCGGCGGCGACGCCGCGCTGGACAACGCCAACCGGCTGGTGAGTACGCTGCCGGAGAAGGCCAACCTCATCGTCGACGTCGTCGACCCGCTGGAACGGACGAACCGCTCGCGGTACCACCGCTTCCTCAACGAACTCCAGACCGCGATGGTCAACACCGGCGGCGTCGCCTTCCTCCACGGGATGAAGGGGTCGGAGCTGCCCGACGGCCGCGACGCCACCCGCCACGTCGTCGACGTCGTCTTCGACCTTCAGACGGCCGTCGACGGCACCGAGGTCGAGAACCGTCTCGCGGTGCCGAAGTTCCGCGGCGGCGCGGCGCTAACCGAGACCGTCAAGCTGGAGCTGCAGGAGGAGGTCCGCATCGACACCAGCCGCGACATCGCCTGAGACGACCGAGCTGCACGGACCTGGCTCTGCTCCTACCCCCGGATCCCGGCCTCGAACGCAACGCTGACGAGTTGCATGCTCCGGCCCGAACGTACGCTCCCGAGGCCCGTCCGAACCGAACCCGACTGACTGACCGGTCAGTCAGTGAGTCGGTCGAAGCAAGACGCCGCGTCGACGGCTGACCGTCGGCGACGACATCGTTTTTGCCCGTAGCGGCCGAGGTCGGGACGATGCGACGCGTCGACTACGGCGACGGCGATGGGGGCGACCTCGTCGCCCTCGTCCTGGGCTGGGGAAACAGACCGGAACACGACGGGGTCCAGTGGCTCATCGAGCAGTTCACGGCGGCCGGCTATCGCGTCAGCGCCTTCGAGCTTCCCCGCACCATCACCGACTTCGGGGCGGAGTATCTCGCCCCTGTCGAGTCGTTTCTGGCAGATCGCGAGGAGTACCGGCTGTTGAGCCACAGCACCGGCGGCCTCATCTGTCGTCACCTCCCGGACGACGGACCGGCGACGCGGACGTACCTGAGCCCGTGGTGGGGGTTCCCGGGCGAGGGGCTGTCGGTCGTCGACGTCGCGGCGAAGCTGCCGATTTCGACGCCGATACTGCCGACCGACCCCACGCGCTCGGACCTCGGCGAACTCGCCTCCGAGGAGTGGCTGGCCGACGCCCCCGACTACGCGGCGCCGACGTTCCTCCGGGAGGCCAAGCGGGCGCAGGCGTCGCTCCCGCCGTTCGACGACGACGACGTGGTGTTCTACGCGCCCGACGACGCGGTCGTCGACCCCGGGGCGATAGAGTCACAGGCGCCGGCCGCGAACCGCGTCCGCTACGAGGGCGGTCACGAGCTGTTCTGCTCGCGGGCTCGGGACCGACACGTCGACGCGCTGCTGTCGGCCGTCGACGGCGGCGTCGACGCCCTCCCAGCGTGAGTCGAGCACCGCTCACGCAGGCAGGTTACGTCGGCTATCGACCCTCGAACTCCGGGTCGCGGTCGACTTCGAACGCCGCGACCCCCTCGGCGTCACTCCCCGGCGAGTTCGAACTTCTGGACCTTCCCGGTCGTCGTCCGCGGGAGTTCGTCGACGAACTCGACCTCGCGGGGGTGTTTGTACTCGGCGAGACCGTCGAGGCAGTGCTGGCGGACGTCGTCGGCGTCGAGGTCGGCGTCCGGGCCGCGGACGACAAACGCCTTGACCGTCTCCCCGCGGCGCTCGTCAGGGATTCCGACGACGGCGGCGTCGGCCACCCCCGGCAGCTCGAACAGCAGCTCCTCGACCTCCCGCGGGTAGACGTTGTAGCCGCCGGTGAGTATCATGTGCGTCTCCCGGTCGACGACGTAGAAGTAGCCGTCCTCGTCGTGGTAGCCCAGGTCGCCGGTGTGGAACCACCGCCGGCCGTCGGTCTCGGTGAACGCCTCGGCGGTCGCCTCCGGGCGGTCGTCGTACCCCCTCATCACGACCGGGCCGGCGACGACCAGCTCGCCGGTTACCGCGTCGAGGTCGCGGTCGTCGCCGACCGGTCCCTCGGCGATCGGCGGGACCGTCTCGAAGTCGTCGTCGACGACGCGGGCCTCGACGCCAGGCAGCGGCGTGCCGATGGAGCCGACGCGGCGGCCGACCGCCGGCCGGTTGAAGTGAGTGACCGGGCTGGTCTCGGTGAGGCCGTACCCCTCGTAGATGGTCGCGTCGTAGCGGCGCTCGAACGCTCGCAACACCTCGACGGGGACGCCGGAGCCGCCGGCTCCACACAGCCGGAGCGTGGAGAGGTCGTAGCTCTCGTCCTCGGGGAGGTTCACCACGTCGTTGTACATCGCCGGGACGCCGTGCATCAACGTCAGCCCGGCGCGCTCGACCAACGCCATCGCCTCCCCGGGGTCCCACGACGGCAGCGGGTAGTAGCTGCCGCCGGCGACCAGCGTCGCGTTCATCACGACGGTCATCCCGTAGATGTGAAACAGCGGGAGCACGCCGAGGTGGGAGTCCTCGGGGCCGATGCCCCCCGGTGGGAGCTCGGCGGACATCTCCGCGTTCGCCCGCAGGTTCTCGTGAGTGAGCAACACCCCCTTCGGCCGGCCGGTCGTGCCGGAGGTGTACGGCTGGCAGGCGACGGCGTCGTCGTCGCGGGCGACGGTGTCGAAGCCGGCGTCGCCAAGGAACGCCGGCCACGGCGTCGCTCCCTCCGCCGGCCCGAGGGCGACGACTTCCTCGACGGCGGCGTCGTCGGCGACCGCCTCGACGAGGGGCACGAGGTCCGGCAGCGTGACGACGACGCGAGCCTCGCTGCTCGCGAGCAGGTGGGCCAGTTCGCGGGTCTTGTACTGGGGGTTGATCGGCACCACGACGCCGCCGGCTCGCAGCGTGCCGTGGAAGGCGACGACGAACTGCGGCAGGTTCGGCAGGTACAGCGCGACCCGGTCGCCGGCGCCGACGCCGGCTTCGGTCAGCCCGCTCGCGAACGCCCCGGTCCGGCGCCACAGCGTCTCGTAGCTCTGCTGGTCGCCGTCGTAGGCGACGGCCACCCTGTCGGGGTACTCGGCGGCGGCGTCGCCGACCGCCGCGGCGAGGTTGGACATCGTAACAGACGGGTCGGCCGGGCGAACCTTAACCGTTCCTCCGGGTCGCGGTCAGGGTCCGGAGTCGGCGACCGCATTAAGAAGGTCAACCCCCGCACCGGGGCCCGTGGGCACCGGTGCGACGCCCTCGCGAACCGGCGCCGGGTCGGGGGCGACGTCGGCGCCGAGCAGCGAAGCGGTTGCCAGCCCGCAGGCCCGCACGTCCGGAATCGCGGCCGCGACGGCGACCGCCGCCGCCCGCGCGACCGCAGCGTCGACGGTCGTCGTCACGACGGCGTCGCCGCCGGCGGCGCGAGCGGTGGCCGCGGCCTCCAGCGCCGCCATCGGCCCGCCGAGGGCCATCGGCTTGCACACCAGCAGGTCGGCCGCGGCGGCGACCCGGTCGGGCGAGTGCTCGGTCAGCGCCAGCGCCTCGTCGGCGGCGACCAGCGGGCCGTCGGCGTGGCCGGCCAGCGACCCCAGCGCGTCGAGGTCGGCCGCGGCGACCGGCTGCTCGACGACCGTGACGTCGGCCGCGGCGAGGCCTTCGAGGGCGTCGGCGGCTGTCTCGCGGTCCCAGGCGCAGTTGGCGTCGACCCGGAGCGTCGCCCCCGGGCAGGCCTCGCGCACCGCCTCGACGCGTCGGCGGTCGGCCGGCCACGGCCGGGCGCCGAGCTTCAGCTTCAGCGTCTCGAACCCCGCGGCGACGGCGGACTCCGCCGCGGCGACGGTCCCGGCGAGGTCGTCGTCGCCGACGGTCGCGTTGACCGGGACGGCGTCGGCGGGAGGGGGGCTGGGGGCGACGTCGGCGTCGAACGGACCGACTCGGGCCAGCCGCGCCGCCAGCGACTCCCCGGCGGCCCGCGCCCGGGCGTCGGCGACCGCGCTCTCGACGGCGTGGCGCGCGGCGGGGGTCGCCTCCGGGTCGGGGAGGTCCACAGGCTCGGGGAATCCGCCGTTCGCGGCCTCAATCGCCCGACGGAGCGCCGCCTCGCACTCGTCGTAGGACTCGGTCCACCCGGGCAACGGCGCCGCTTCGCCGACGCCGACGCGGTCGCCGTCCGCGACCCGGAGCAGGAAGCCTCGACGGCGGTCGATGGTGCCCGCGGCGGTCGACAGCGGCGACGACAGCGTCACGTCGAACGACCGCAGGCGGTGGGCGTCGGGTTCAGCATGGGGGTCGGTATCACGGTCGCTGTCGGCGTCACCGTTCGCGTTCGAGTTTCGGTTCGGGTTCGTGTTCGGGTCTGGGTCCGGCATGACACTCAGGCGACCGCCAGCCCGAGCGCGAACAGCGCCGAGTGGGCGGCGAGCAGCTTCCCGGTCCGTTCCAGCGCGGGGTTCAGCGCCGCCCCGTCCGTGCGGGTCCACACGGTCCGCCCGACGACGGCCGCCAGCGGCAGCGTCGCCAGCGGCGCCGCCACCGGGAGCCCGAACCGGGGGTCGGCCGCGAACACCGCTGGGACGACGTAGGCCATCCCGACGAGCGCGGTCCACTCGACGCGGGAGAGGCGGTAACCGAACCGCACCGCCAGCGTCCGCTTGCCCGTTTCGGCGTCCTCCTCGCGGTCGCGGACGTTGTTGACGACGAGGATGGCCGTCGAGACGCCCGCGACGGGGAGGGCCGCGACCAGCGCGGCGACCGGGACCGTCGTCGCCGGCGGCACGACCGTCGCGAGGCCGACGCCGACGACCGCCGCGGCCTGGACGTAGTAGGTACCGGCGACGGCGACCAGCCCGAAGAAGACAAACACGAACAGGTCGCCCAGCCCGTGATAGCCCAGCGGGTACGGCCCGCCGGTGTAGGCGACGCCGGAGGCCACCGAGAGCAGGCCGATGACGACGATTGGAACTCCGCCGACGGCGACGAGATAGACGCCGACCGCGACGGCGGCCGCGAAGGTGAGCCACATCGCTCGCTTGACGCTCCGGGGCTCGATGAGGCCGCCGGCGGTCACGCGGGTAAACCCTTCGCGGGCCTCGGTGTCAGCGCCGTTGACAGCGTCGTAGTAGTCATTGGCGAAGTTGGTGCCGACCTGGATGAGCACCGCGCCGACGAGCGCGGCCAGGGCGGGCAGAAGGGCGAGACGGTCGTCGTGGACGGCGAGGCCGGTGCCGACCAGCACCGGCGACACCGCCGCCGGGAGCGTCTGGGGCCGGGCGGCGATGACCCAGGCGTCCCGGCGTGAGAGTTCACTCGCGTCCTCGACCGTGGTCATGGCCTCCGGTTGGGCGGCGAGGGGCCTGAAGGTTGCCATGTCGACGGAGACGGGGCAGGGGCGGAGGCGGGGTTCGCGTAATCAGCGCGCGAGGCGACGCCGATCGGAACGGCTGGTCAGTAGTGCCACGGAAACTCCGAAAAGTCCGGCTCCCGACCGTTCAGGAACGCGTCTCGGCCCTCTTCGGCCTCGTCGGTCATGTACGCCAGCCGGGTGGCCTCGCCGGCGAACACCTGCTGGCCGACCATCCCGTCGTCGGCCATGTTGAACGCGTACTTCAGCATGCGCATCGCCGTCGGCGACTTGCTCGCCATCTCCGCGGCCCACTCCAGGGCGACCTCCTCTAACTCCTCGTGGGGTACGGCTTCGTTGACCATCCCCATCTCCGCGGCCTCCTCGGCGGAGTAGGTCTTCCCCCGGAAGAACACCTCTCGGGCCTTCTTCTGGCCGATCTGTTTGGCGAGATACGCCGAGCCGAAGCCGCCGTCGAAGCTCGCCACGTCGGGGTCGGTCTGGAGGAACTTCGCGTGCTCGTCGCTGGCGAGCGTGAGGTCACAGACGACGTGCAGCGAGTGGCCGCCCCCGACGGCCCAGCCGGGGACGACGCAGACCACCGGCTTGGGCATGAAACGGATGAGCCGCTGGACTTCGAGGACGTGCAGCCGCCCGGCCTTCGCCTGGCGGACCAGTTCGGACTCCGCCTCGTCGGCCTCGTCGTCGTCGCGGTACTCGTAGCCGGAGCCGCCGCGGACCGACTGGTCCCCCCCGGCACAGAACGCCCAGCCGCCGTCCTCGGGCGAGGGGCCGTTGCCGGTTAGCAGGACGCAGCCTACGTCGGCCCGCTTGCGGGCGTGGTCGAGGGCGGCGTACAGCTCGTCGACCGTTCCCGGGCGGAAGGCGTTGCGCACCGCCGGGCGGTCGAAGGCGATGCGGACGGCGTCGACGTCGACCCCGCGGTGGTAGGTGATGTCGTCGAAGGCGTCGTGGCCCTCGACCGGCTCCCAGCGGTCGGCGTCGAACAGCGCCGAGACCTCGCTCATACCGGGTCGCCGGTCGGCGCGCGCAAAAAGGTTCTCTGTCGCCGCTGTCGCCGCTGTCGTCGCGAACCGTCGAGTGTGCCGGTCTCCTCGCGCGGCTACTCGGTCAGACGCTCGACGACCCGGGCTTTCAGCGCCTCGCGGGCGCGGTGGCTCGCCTCGGCGTCGGTCTCGACGACGACGAGGTCGCGGCCGCCGCCGACGCAGTCGGCGTACGTCTCCCGGAAGCCGTCGAGGCCCGTCCGGTGGAAGTCGAGGTCGTACAGCTCGCCGGCGGGCTCGAAGTCCAGCCCGTGAGGCGTCTTGAACTGCTCGGTGAACGGCGGGTCGTACGACTCGATGGGGAGTTTGTGGAAGATGCCGCCGCCGTCGTTGTCGACGCAGACGACGGTGACGTCGACGCCGCAGCGGGTCGCCGCCAACAGCCCGTTCATGTCGTGATAGGTCGCGAGGTCGCCGACGACGACGGTGAGGTCGTCGGTCGTCGCGGCGCCGGCGCCCAGCCCCGTCGAGAGGATGCCGTCGATACCGGAGGCGCCGCGGTTGCCGAGGACGGTCAGCGCCGCCTCGGAGGGCTCGCCGAAGCGGTCGGCGTCCCGGACCGGCATGGAGTTGGAGACGAAGACCGTCGCCGGCTGCGGGGCGGTCTCGAACACGTCGGCGAGCACGCGGCCCTCGACGGGCTCGCCGGCGTCGACGGCGTCGTCGACGGCGTCCCAGTGGGCGGCCTCGGCGTCGGCCCACAGGGCGCGCCACTCGGGGTCGTCCGGGGCGTCGACGACGCGGGCGAGCTGACCGGCCAGCCGACTGGGGTCGGCGACGACCAGGTCGGTCGCGGTGAACTCCGCCTCGCGCCACTCGCCGGCGGGGTCGACGACGAACTGGCGGGCGTCGACGTCGGCGAGGTACTTCCGGAGTACCTTCGAGGTCGGCGACGCCCCCAGTCGGAGCACCACCTCCGGCTCCGGCCAGTCGGCGACGACCGCCTCCTCGAGGAAGCCGTCGTAGCCGCCGAGAACCGGCGCCGTCCGGGTCTGCCCACCGAAGCGCACCCCCGACAGCGGGTCGGCGAGCACGGGGAAGCCGGTCGCGTGCGCCAGCGCGGTCACCGCCTCGGGGTCGAGCCCCGGCGGGTCGGCCGGCCCGGCGACGACGAGCCCGCGCTCGGCCGACAGCGCCCGCGAAAGCGGCTGTAAGTCGCGCTGGTCCAGCGTCGGCTGCCCGGCGTGAGCGTCGACGAACGCGCGGTCGCGGCCGGCGGCGGCCTCCGGGTCGAGGTCGGCCGGCACGTCGGCGGGTACCTCGACCGGCTCCAGCGGCTTGCGGAACGGGACGTTGAGGTGGACCGGGCCGGCGGGGGTCCCCTCGGCGGTCGCGACCGCGCGGCCGACGGTGGTCCGCAGCGACCGGAGTTTCCGCTCGTCGGCCTCCGGCTCGGGCAGGTCGACGAACTCCCGCACCGCGTCGCCGTACAGCTTCTCCTGGTCGATGGTCTGGTTGGCGCCGCTGTCGCGCAGCGCCGGCGGTCGGTCGGCGGTCAGCATGAGCAGCGGCACCCGAGCCTGGGAGGCCTCGACGACCGCCGGGTGGTAGTTCGCGGCCGCGGTGCCGGAGGTGCAGACCAGCGGGGTGACCCGACCGCTGCGGCGGGCCCGGCCGAGCGCGAAGTACGCGGCCGAGCGCTCGTCGAGGTGAGAGAACAGCCGCAACTCGTCGTGTTCGGCGGCGGCGACGGTCAGCGGCGTCGACCGCGACCCGGGCGAGACGCAGACGGCGTCGACCCCGGCCGCGACGAGCTCCGAGACGACCGCTCGCCCCCAGAGGACGTTCCTGTTCGGCGCGCTCATTGCCGGGGGTTCGCGCCGGCGCCCCATGGGTGCTACGTTCCCGGCGCGTCCCGAGGCCGGTGCTCGAAGGGACACGACCGCGGGAAGGAGAACGAACGGTGGGGCGGTGACCGCCGAGAGAGAGAGGCGTCCGACTACTCGGGGGTGAACTCCGCCGCCACCGCCCGTTCGAAGCGCGCGACGTTGCGCTCGTTGGCCCGGAAGGCGACGTCGAGTGCGTCGCCGACGACCGGCAGCGAGCCGACCAGCGCGTCGGCGACGAGCGTGAGCACCATCCGGACCAGCGTCGGCGTCGCCACGTCGGCGCGGTACGCCTGATAACAGACGTACAGCCCGAGCAGTTCGCCGAGCCAGTCGCCGACGACCGGAACCAGCCCGAGCAGCGGGTCGAGTCCGATCCTGATTCCGCCGGGGAGCGTAATCGCGCTGTCGAGCAGCGTCGCTGCCCGTCGCGCTCGGGCGAGGCGTTCCTGGGACGACGACGCCGCGGGGTTGACGGCGCGAACCGTCGGTGCGTTGGCCACGATTACAGCTTCGACTCGGCGTCCTCGGCGAGTTCTTTCATCCGCTTGCCGACGCGGCCGGCGTTGGAGAACTCGTCTTCGCTCATCGCCCCCGCGAGGGCGTTGCCGAGCACAAACACGGCGTGCTTGTGCTCGCTTTTGGACTTGTGGACGTGCGAGGGGTCGACGCTGAGCTCGCGGTAAGGGTCGAACAGCGACTCGTCGACGCCCTCGCGGTCGCTGAAGTTCTCCATGATGGTCACCATCTGTTCGTGTAGCTCCAGAAGTTCGTCTTTGTGCATGATTATGCGTAACCAGGGGTCGGTGTTAAGGGTTATTGGAGGTGTCTCACACGCCGGGTGAGGCGCTCAGAAGACGTACTCGTCGTCGTGGCCCATCATGTCTTCCGTTTCGGTGAACTCCGGCTCCTCCTCGTCGCTGATCTGCCCGCTCGTTTTGACGGCCTTGAGTCCGGTCGTCAGCAGTTCCTCAACGGCGTCCTCACGACTCACGAACTCCCCCTCTTCGACCATCTGGGCGATCTGCATCTCGAGATGATCCGGGATTGTGATCTGCACTTTCGGCATCTGACGGACGACTCTTCACACAGCCCATATAAAAGGGTGTCGCAGGTGTTCGGCGTTACTGAAATATTAATTCCGGAGAACGTTATTATCAGTTCTGCGTCCGGAAAGAGAACTTTGCCGAATGGGAAGACGGGCGGCCGCCCCGAGCCGTTAAGGATAGGTGAGCGGACCGCCTTCGAACGCACATGACTGTCGACGTGACGGAGCTCCACGAGGAGTTCGGTGGAGAGCGGCTGCCGCCGGGACAGCGCGAGACCGACCGGTTCCCGGTGCTCTCGAAGGGCGGAACGCCCGAGTGGGACCCTCGAAGCTGGACGTTCGAGGTGTGGGGCGCCGTCGAGGACCAGCTCAGTTACGACTGGGAGGCGTTTCAGGAGCTGCCGACGGAGACCCAACGGCAGGATTTCCACTGCGTCACCGGCTGGTCGAAGTTCGACTGCGAGTTCACCGGGGTGCCGTTCCCGGAGCTGGCCGAGCGCGCGGGCGTCGCCGACGACGCCGTCCACGTGATGTTCCACGCTCTCGACGGCTACACGACCGACCTCCCGCTGGCGGAGTGCGACCGCCGGGAGGTGCTGCTGGCCTCCGAGTACGACGGCGAGGCGCTCCCAGCCGACCACGGGGGCCCGCTCCGCGTGCTCACGCCGCACAAGTACGCCTACAAGGGCGCGAAGTGGGTGACCGGAATCGAGTTCCTCACCGAGCCCGAACTGGGCTACTGGGAGAAGCGCGGCTACTCCGACACCGCCAACCCCTGGAACGAGGAGCGCTACAGCTGATCGCGAGGCCGCCGCCGGGCGTCGAACCGGCGATACAAGAAGCGTAAAGAGGCCGTGGCACCGAGGAATCTTTTATGAAGCCGCGGCGCGCGACCGACCGGCCGAGCCTCGTCTCTCGGGCGGTTCGAATCGACTCCCCGCCGTTTCGCGCGGTCGTCGAGGCGCTCGACCGGCCGCGGACCGTCTGGGGCGCCCCCGAGGAGGCGACGGTCGTCGCCGGCGGCGCAGCGGCGACGGTCGCCGCCGACGGCCCCGACCGCCTCGACGCGGTTCGGGAGGCCGCCAACGGGCTGTTCTCTAGCGGCGACGTTCACGCCGGCACCGAGGCGGCGTGCCCGCGGCTGTTCGGCGGGCTCGCCTTCCACGAGGACGGCTCCGACGACGGCCCCTGGGAGCCGTTCCCCGAGGCGCGGTTCGTCTTCCCGCGGGTACAGGTGACCTACACCGAGGACCGCGGCACGTGGCTCACGGTCAACGCCGTCGACCCGGACGCCACGCCGGCGAGCGTCGAGGACCGCCTCGCCGCCGAGCGTGACCGACTGACCGGGCTCGACGACCGACCGCCGGCCGCCCCACCGGGCATCGTCGACCGCCGTCGGACGACCGACCGCGAAGACTGGCGCGGCTCCGTCGCGGCCGCCGTCGACCGCATCCGCGACGACGACCTCCGGAAGGTGGTGCTCGCACAGGCGCTAGCGGCCGACCTCGCGGACGACCCCGCCGTCGGCGACGTGCTGGCGCGACTGAGAGACACCTACCCCGACTGTCACCTCTTCCTCGTCGAGCCCGACGAGACCGCGAGCTTCCTCGGCGCGACGCCGGAGCGGCTGGTCACCCGTCGCGGTCGGACCGTCGAGACGGGGGCGCTGGCCGGGACGACCGGCCGCGGCGAGACGCCGGCCGAGGACGAGTGGCTGGCACGGGAGCTGCGCAACAGCGAGAAGAACGTCCACGAACACGAGCTGGTCACCGAGGCGATCCGCGACCAGCTTCGGCCGTTCGCCGCGTCGGTCTCGACGGGCCAGCGGACGGTTCGACGGCTGGCGACGGTCCAACACCTTTGGACGCCCATCACCGCCGAACTCGCCGCCGACGAGCACGTCCTCGACCTCGTGGCGGCGCTGCACCCGACGCCGGCGGTCGGCGGGCTGCCGCCCGACGCCGCGCTCCGGACCATCCGCGAGACCGAGGCGTTCGACCGCGGCTGGTACGCCGCCCCGGTCGGCTGGTTCGACGCCGCCGGCAACGGCTCGTTCGCGGTCGCGCTGCGGTCGGCGGTCGTCGAACCCGAGCGGGCGACCATGTTCGCGGGCGTCGGCATCGTCGCCGACAGCGACCCCGACGCCGAGTGGGACGAGGTCGAACTGAAGTTCCGGCCGATGCTCGACGAGCTGGAGCGGTAGTTCGGAGCCTGATGGCCCGATGACTGGTGGTAGCTCGGAGCCGACTGGCTGGTGACCCGACGCCGGCTGTGTTTGCTCGCTCGCGCGCACGCGAGGGAGAGGTTTATCCCGCTCATCCCGCTACGTTCTCTCGATGGATTCGCCGCACGAGGTGTTGGGCGTCGACCCCGGCGTCGGCGAGGCCGCCGTCGACGACGCGTACCGGCGCCGGGTGAAGGAGGCCCACCCCGACCAGGGCGGGTCGACCGAGGAGTTCCTGCTCGTCCGCAGCGCCTACGAGGAAATAAAGTCGAGCACCGACGGCGACCTCGTCGACGACGTGGCGACGCCGGAGACCCCGGACGCGGCCGGCGACACCGCCTCGAACGGCGCTGCCAGCGGCGGACGCGAGCCGGGCGAGGAGGCGGCCTGGCGCGGCGACGCCCGGATCGAGTACCTCGACTTCGAGGCGGTGGTCGCCCGCGGCTGGCGGCTCAGCGACGACGACCTCTTCGAGAAGGCCGCCGACTCGGGGCTGGAGCCGCCGGCGTACGGGGCCATTTCCGTCGACGCCGACGGTCCGCTGTTGCAGGCCGTCGAGGACGAGGGCATGGCCTGGCCGTTCGCCTGCCGGGGCGGCGCCTGCGCGAACTGCGCGGTCGCCGTCCGCGACGGCGACCTCAGCCAGCCCGCCGACCACGTGCTCTCCGAGCGGATGGTCGAACAGGGCATCCGGCTGTCCTGTCTCGCCGAGCCCGTCAGCGACCGGCTGCAGGTCGTCTACAACGTCAAGGAGATGGCCGCACTGAGCGACCTCACGCTGCCGGCCGACCGCTTCGAACAGGCACGAGCCGACGACTGACCGCTCTGACTCCCCTTCCGGACCGACGAGGGCGCCGTGACTCGACGACTGACGGCGCCGTGGAAGACTGACTGACCAGTCAGTCAGTCGCTCGCGCCCCGAGGCGGTGTTCGGATACGCGACAGTGGGCTCGCCAGCCGACGCTGGGTGGGACTGAAAAGGGGCTGGGCGCGCAGCGAGCCGCGGCGGCTGCGCGACCGGGGGCTTCCCACGTCGTCAGTACGGTACCGGTTCGATCTCCTCTCTCGTCTGCACAGTACGGGTCCCGGCGACCGAACGCTTACTTGCCCGCCGGTCGCCTCAGTGGTATGGACGCCGAACTCGTCGCCGAGAAGGTCGCACAGGCCCGCGAGGCCGTCGCCGACGCCGAGGCCGACGCCTGGCTCACGTTCTGTCGCGAGACCGACGAGATTCACGAGCCCTGTCTGCCGTACGTGCTGGGGTTCGACGTGGTCTGGCCGACCGCGGTCGTCGTCGGCCCGTCCGACTCCGCGGTCGTGCTCGGACGCCACGACGCCCCCAACGCCCGGGAGCTCGGGGTACACGAGGTCCGCCCGTACGACGAGTCCATCGCCGAGCCGCTGCGGACGGTGCTCGACGGGATGGACGCGGAGACGGTCGCGCTCAACTACGACCGCGACGACAACGTCGCCGACGGGCTCACCCACGGCCTGTACCGCCGGCTGACCGACCTGCTCCCCGACCGGGAGTTCGTCAGCGCCCGCGAGGTCGTCGGCCGAGTGCGAGGGCTGAAGTCGCCGACCGAGCGCGACCGCGTCGCCGCCGCGGCCGAGGAGACGCTGTCGCTGCTGCGTGCGGCCGCCGACCGGTGGACGCCGCCGACCACCGAGCGCGAGGTCGTCGACTACCTCCACGACCGGATGCGCGAGGCCGGCTACGGCGCCGCGTGGTCGTGGGACTACTGCCCGACGGTCCACGCCGGCGACACCGAGGTCGGCCACACGCTGCCCGGCGACGCCACGGTCGAGACGGGCGAACTGCTCCACGTCGACTTCGGGGTCGTTCGGGAGGGGTACGCCGCCGACCTCCAGCGGCTGTGGGTCCGCGGCGAGCCCGACCCCGAGCTGGTCGCCGCCTTCGAGGACGTGCGAGCGGCCGTCGAGGCGGGGTACGAGGCGCTCGGCCCCGGCGTCGTCGGCGCCGAGGTCGACGCCGCCGCGCGGGAGGCGCTCACCGACCGCGGCTGGCCGGCGTTCGACCACGCCTTCGGCCACCAGGTCGGCCGGGCCGCCCACGACGGCGGGACGCTGCTCGGGCCGCGCTGGGACCGCTACGGCGACAGCGTCGCCCGTGAGGTCCGCGCCGGCGAGCTGTACACGATGGAACTCGGCGTCGACACGCCGTACGGCTACGTCGGCCAGGAGGAGATGGTCCACGTGACCGCCGACGGTCCGGAGTTCGTCGTTCCGCCACAGACCGACCTGTGGGAGCTGGCGTAGGGAGGGACCTCCTCGCTTCGGGCGGTCGACGGCAGGGACGCCGAGGCCGACGGCGCGTCGGTTCGGACCGGCCGCAGGCGTCGGATTCAAGACGCGGGCGCCGAAGGCATCGCTCATGGAACCCGCGGCGGTCGCCGGCCGCGTCGGCATCGTCCTCGCGGCGTTGGTCTCGCTGGTCGCGCTCGCTCGGCTCGGGCGCCCGCGCGAGGCGCTGGCGACGATCCGGCGACGGCTCCTGTTCGGGCTCCCCTGGGCGACGCTGACCGTCTCGGCGCTGGTCGTCGCCGTCTACCTGTTCGTCCAGGGCGGCTGGTCGCACTGGCGTCGACCGCTCGTGGTCGCCTTCCGGTCGTGGACGTACCTCTACCCGCTGGGGATGCTCGCGGCCGCGTTCGCCCACGCCGGTCCGGGACACCTGCTCGGCAACGTCGCCGGGACGCTCGCGCTCGGGTCGCTGGCGGAGTACGCCGTCGGTCACTTCCCGCGTGAGCGCGGCGCGACGACGTTCGCCTCCTGGCGTACCAACCCGTACGTCCGGGCTTTGGTCGTCCTCCCGGGAGCGGTCGTCGCCGGCGGCGTCGCGCTGTCGGCGGTCGCGGTCGGCCCGGTCGTCGGCTTCTCCGGCGTGGTGTACGCCCTCGGCGGCTTCGCGGTCGCGTACTACCCGATCCGGACGGTCGTCGCGCTTACCGTCAGCGACGGGCTCCGGCTCGCGTACCGGGCGCTCCGCAGCCCGGTCGTCGTCGCCGGCGGGCGGGCGACGTACGTCACCCCGTGGTGGGCCAACGTCGCCGTCCAGGGCCACGCGGTCGGCTTCGTCGTCGGCGTCGCCGCCGCGGTAGTCCTCCAGCGCCGCCGGGGCGACGCCGGCCCCACCGGCGGGCGGCTGTGGGTCGGCGCGACGCTGTTCGTCGTCGCACAGACCCTGTGGGCGGTGTACTGGTACCGCGGCGGGTCGACGTTCGTCCTCTACCGCGGGGTCGGCCTCGCCGCCGCGCTCCTGCTGGCGGTGCTGGTCGCCGTCGCCGTCGGCGCCGCCGAGCGCCCGCTGTGGCCGTCGGTGTGGGACGACCTCGACGTCGACGCCGGCGCCGACGCCGCGACCGACGGCGGCTACCCCGACCGCGCCAGGCGGTGGCTCGCCCGGCGGTGGCCGCCGACGCGGGCGCGGGTCGCCTTCCTCGCGCTGGTCGTCGTCGTCGCCGGCGTCGCCGGGCCGGCGGTGCCGCTCAACCTCGTGACCACCGGCGACGACGACCTCCCGAACGAGTCGCTGTCGGTCCGCGACTACGAGGTGACCTACGCAGAGGGCGTCGAGAACGGGATGGTGTCGGTCGTCGAGGGCGGCCCGCTGGACGGGGCGACGTCGGTGAACACCTCAGGGGTCATCGTCCGGTCGAGCGACCGCCACGTGTGGACGACCGCGGCCTCGAAGGGGCGACTGGCGTTCGCCGGGACGCTCAGGGTGGTCGTCGGCGGAGTGGGATGGCGCCGGACGGTCGTCGCCACGCGCCAGGGGTGGTCGGCGGTCGGCGGCCCCGCGGCCTACCGCGTCCAGCTCTCCGTCGGGGATCGTTCGGTGACGCCGTTCCGCTCGGCGCCCGCCCAGGCCGACCCCCGGCCTGCCGGGCGAAACGTCTCCGTCGCCGCCGGGCCAGGGGGGTTCCTCCTCGAAGTCGAGACGGCAAACGGGTCGGTGCAGGCGCCGCTGCCGGCGAAAAACGAGTCGCTGACGCTTTCGAACGTGACGTTCGTCCGTCACGACGACTCGGTGGTGGCCGTGACGACCGACGGCACCCGGGTGACGGTGTTCGAGCGGGAGAGCTACGGGGGTAACGGCGGCTAACCGGGTCGTCAGGGTCCGCGACCGGGGATCCGGTTTCTGTCCCACTCCGTCCGAAACACCTCGACGGCGACGGTCTCGACGTCGCTCGTGTGGTGGTCGAACCGGTCGGTGACCTCGAAGTCGGCGGCGTAGGCGTCGGTGACGGTGCCGCCGTTGTCGGCGGCGAAGGCCTCCACGAACTCCCGAGAACCGGCGTTGTGGACCGTATAGGACACGTCCGCGACGGCGGCGGCCGCGGCGAGGAACTGTCGGTCGGCGCCCTCGCGGCCGTCGACCGCGCCGAACGGCGGGTTCGAGAGTACGGTGGTCGGTTCAGCCGGCGAAAGGGGGAGGCGGCCCACGTCGGCCCGAACCCACCCGAGATCGGTCGCCGAGCCGACGCGGACGGCGTTGTCACGCGCCGTCGACAGCGCCGCGGCGTCGAGTTCGACGCCGACGACGCGGTCGGGGCCGCACAGGGCCGCCCCGAGCGCGAGCATTCCGGTGCCTGCGCCGAGGTCGACGACCGTTCGGCCGGCCACGTCGTCTCTGAGGTCCGCGAGGTGGACGATGTGGGCCGCGAGCTCCGGCGGGGTGCGGTACTGTTCGAGCCGGGCGCTCGGGTCGTCGAAGCCGGCGACGACGGCGAGTCGCTGGGCCAGTGCGCGCCTGTCGCTCATACGAATCGTGTCGGGGTTCGAGCGGCCGGTAGTAGAGATCGCCGCTCAGTGCTGCTGTGAATTGACACCGTTCGGGGTCGTCAGCCCGCGACGTCGGTTTTGATGTCGACGTCGACGCCGCCGTCGACAGAGAGGACGACCCCCTCACGCTCGGCGCGTTCGGCCAGCGCCGACAGCGCCGTCGTCGCCTTCTCGTCGTCGGCGACCTCCTCGACGGTCAGCTCGACGCTGCCGGCGCCGAGGAAGGCCGCGGCACGAATCACGTCGCGGAGGCGGTCGGCCTCGCTCTGGGTGGCTATCGAACAGTCCTCGGCGAAGCTGGCGCTGGCTCGCAGAGCCGCCGGCTGGTACCCCTCGGCCGACAGCTCGGCTTTCAGGTCGCGCAGGTACGACGGCGCCGTCGACGACAGCGCGGCCGCGTCCAGCTCGACCGGGGTGACGTCCGCGGGTGAACAGGTCTCGACGGCGCGTTCGACGCTTTGAGTCCGGGAGGTGCTCATGTGGCTACACATATTCCCTGGTTATACAAAAGCTTTTTTGAATGCACAGTAGTCATAACATCGGGACGGCGAGACGGCGCATCACTGGACGAGAGGCCACAGGCGGCGGTGTTGAGCCCTCAGAATAGCCGATGCTGTTATACGCCTCGATGTTGAAAATACGCATGGGGGTGTCACACGCTCCAACCCCCGTTCCCCCGAAACCGTCCCTCCCCGGGGACGGATTCACCGCCGGCTTGTGTACTCCCGGAATCGCGGTTCCGCACCGTACTCGCCGGGCGTCAACACGTTACAAAGTCTTAAATCTCCGCGGTACCAGAAGGCTTATAATGGAACGTCGGAGCCGCCGGCAACAGCCCGAGACCAGCACCGAAACTGAGTCGGCATCAGCCGAGGCTTCGGAATCGCCGCGGTGTCCGGAGTGTGAGTCGAGTTCGGTCGTCGCCGACGGCGACCAGAGTGAACTCGTCTGTGAGGACTGCGGGCTCGTCATCGACGAGCGCCAGATCGACCGCGGTCCGGAGTGGCGGGCGTTCAACCACAACGAGCGCCAGTCGAAGTCACGCGTCGGCGCCCCCGTGACGGAGACGATGCACGACAAGGGGCTGACGACGACCATCGACTGGAAGGACAAGGACG
>JBDGTQ010000007.1:0-46829 GCA_042216705.1 Halolamina sp.
ATACGACCCTGTCACGGTCGTGACGCGGGTTCAAATCCCGCCTCGGGCGTCCCAGAGCCTTCTCGCGCCAAATCACGTCAGCACGGACAGGTGAATTTCCGTGCCACAGAAAGGTCACGACGTGGGTTCGAATCACAGCCGTGCTGTTTGACTCCGAGATGATCGTATCTATGGATTGAATTCGTTAGCTCATATCAATATGAGCTGATACTGAGGCTGGTGAGCGTACCGAAGAAGGGAGTCACCCGAAGCCAAACTGTGACGCTCGACGAGATCATCAGATACGACAGGGAGCAGGTATCGACCGAAGGCGAACAGGCTGTCGTACTGGAGGCGAGCATGGCTGGGCTGCTGGCCGCTCGTGTTCTCAGCGACGCGTATGAGCGGGTCACAGTCATCGAACGCGATGTCCTGCCAACGGGTCCCGTGAACAGAGACGGCGTTCCCCAAGGTAAGCATGTGCATGTGCTTCTGGAAGCCGGCCGTGCGACTATCGGCGACCTCTTTCCGGGATACGGGGAGGACCTCGTCGACGCCGGGGGGTTGATCATTGACGTAGGGGAAGAACTGCGCCACTACGACTAGGGCGGCTATCTCACTCCTCCGGCGACGAGGATAGAAATGTACTGTGCGAGCAGACCCCTCCTGGAGACAGTTGTCCGCCAGCGCCTCGTCGAGTTGGATGGCGTAGAGGTTCGCGACGATACGCAGTTCGCAGCCTACCGGAGCGATGCTAGTGGCGACCGGATCGATGGCGTCCGTGTCAGAGGCGACGACGAACTCGAGACGTTGGAAGCGGAGGTCCGTCGTCGACGCGACAGGCCGGACCAGTCGGACACCAGCCTGGCTGGCCGAGCACGGCTACGGCGAGCCACCGGTGGACCAGGTCGAGATAGACATGGTCTACAGCACCATCCAGGTTGATCGACCGGAGGGGGACCGCCGGATGCCGTTCGTCCCTCAGTCGGCACCCAGAACCCGTTGGGGGCGCTGCTTTCCCCGCGGAGGGAGGTGAGTGGGTCGTGACCCTCGGTGGAATGCATGAGACTGACCAACCTGCCACTGTCGATGGGTTTCCCCCCTACGCCCGGAAACTCCCTATCGACGATATCGAGAAGAGTCTCACCTCAAACGAGATAGCGTCCGATGGTGTCGAACAGTACCCGTTCCCGTCGAACCGGCGAGTTCATTACGAGGAGTCGGACCGGTTCCCCGAGGGCTTGGTTGTCTTGGGTGACGCGATTGCAAGCTTCAACCCCATCTACGGCCAGGGTATGTCCGTCGCCGCCCTGGAAGCCCTGACACTCCACGAAACGCTCGCGTCGAGTGGTAACGGACCCCTCGGTAAACGGTTCATTGAGCGGGCAACAGACGTCGTCGACATCGCTTGGCAGATGGCCGTCGGGTCCGATGCGGCCTTCGAAGAAACCACCGGATCGGCGCTGCCGGGCGCTTCGATGTTCGATACGTACCTCTCGCGGCTGGTCCGTCAAGCCCACACCGATCCGCACCTCTCGGAGGCCTTCTATCGCGTCGTCGGGATGGAAGTCGCACCAATAGACCTGTTCCGACCGGGCACCATCTGGCGGACGGTGGCACCGTGAGCGGATCGGACGAGGCGTCGGCGCCGCTCCCTGCTGCTCTCAGTATCGAACGCACGTACCGCAAGGTCAACGGCATCGAATTCCGCACCCTCAGCGCCGACGACTTTGAGGGTCTACTGGCCCCTGCTGCACGGGTCTCGGAGTTTTGATGCGAATGGCACGAGTACCCGGACTCGCCGGTGATCGTTCCAGTCAAGCGTGTCGTGGGGGCTGTCTCCGACCATCCACATCGTGTTGCTTGACGGCGGTCGCGTCGCGCGTGACACGCATCGTCGTCCCTTCTGGCGCTTGTTCGCTCTCCGTGAACTCGGGGACCGGTACCTTTTGTCCGGCCGTAGCCAGAGGCGTACTTTTCCTCGGGTGGATCGTAGCACTTTGACGCGTCTAGATTGGGTGGTATCGCTTTCACATCGGTCGAATCGATGGAGTAGGTCAAGTCGAGCAGACCGCGGAAGGCGGCCCACTCGACGAGGTGGGTGAGGTCAGGAGAACGGCCGGCGGCCGCGACGCTCTCTGTCCGCTAACTGTTGTCGAAGCGCTTCCAAACCGGCAGGCCTTAATAATCCCCACTCGGAAGTGCGAGTGCAGCAAGCCCGGGTGGTGTAGTGGCCCATCATACGACCCTGTCACGGTCGTGACGCGGGTTCAAATCCCGCCTCGGGCGTTCTTCGGAACTCAACTCGTGAGCGGCCAGCTTGCTGGCCGCGAACACCACGAGTTCCGAAGACAAGTGGACAGCGGGATTTCAACCAGGGAGTGAAGCGCAGCGAAACGACCGTGGTTCAAAACCCGCCTCGGGCCCCTTCTCCAATCTCTGATCGACCAACTTGCTGGCCACGAAAGACGACACATCAGCGGCCAGCCCCGGGACTCGATTACCCCGCAAACGAACTACAAGCCACCCTGGCCGCCGCGGAACGCGGCCGAGATGTCGTAATCGAGCGGGATGACCTCGCCGGCGACGCGTCTGCGGAGGAAGTAACCGAAGGAGCCGAACATCATCGCGAGCCCGACCCTGACCAGCGCCGTCGCGAACCTCCAGTTCGACGACCCGCTCACCCGAGCGCCGCGTCCAGCGCCGGCCCGCCGAGTACGACGACGCCGGCGACGAGGAAGCCAAGCGCCAGCACGAGCAACAGCAGGAGCATCATCCCGCGGATGGGGTTCTCGGCGTACGACACCCGGAGGCGCTGGCGGAACGACGGACGCTGGTCGGACACGTCCGTGTGTACCGACCGCCAGCACCTGACGGTTTCGCTCCTCAGCCAGCGACCCCGACCAGCCACCGGCCGAGCAGGACGGCCGTGACCGCCGCGAGCAACGTTCCGAAGCCGAACAGAACGGTGTTCTCATGGTCGCCGTCGGTGAGCAGTCCGCCGACTTCGACGGCGAACGAGGAGTACGTCGTGAACGCCCCGCAGAAGCCGGTCCCGGCCAGGAGAGCGAACCGGGGACCGACGCTCGCCGCGGAGACGACGCCCAGCAGGAAGCTGCCGACGACGTTGACCGTCGCCGTCGCCCGCCGACCGCCGACGGCGCGGCCGACCGCGTGTCGCGTAACGGCACCGACGGACCCGCCGATGCCGACGACCGCGACGGCGACGAGGCCGGCGTAGGTCACAGTCGCCTCCCGGCGGTTAGCCCCGCCAGCGCCGCGGCGACACCGAGGACGTACGTCGCCCCGACGTTCGCCGCGCCCGGGAGGGGGCCTAGCGAGACGGTTTCGACCGCGAACGTGCTGTACGTCGTGAACGACGAGAGGCCGCCGGCGCCGACGAGGAGACCGAGTCGGCTCGACAGCGCCGCCGCGGTCAGGGCGCCGAGCAGGAAGCTGCCGACGACGTTGACAGCGAGCGTCCCGGCAGCGCCCGACACCGCGAGGCCGACGGCGTACCGCGCCGCCGCGCCCGCGAACCCACCGAGCGCGACCAGGCCGAACTCGCCGAATCGCTGCATGACCCCGGCAACGGCGCCGCGGCACTCGTCGGTTTCGGTTCCGACTCCGATTTCGACTCCGGTTCCGGTTCCGATTACGAGTCCGGTTCCCGCTGGAACGGTCGTCGTTCGCCGGTCAGTTCTCCCTACCGGCCCGAGCCGACGCTCGCGGCGTCTCGCCCTCGTGAGGGGTCGCCCGTTCGCGGACCGCGACGCGATGTGCGCGCTCGGTTGCGTCGTCGACGACGAGCGCCCGCCCGACCGTCTCCGGGAGCCGTTCCCGGACCGTTCCCTCCAGGTACGCCGGGCTGGCGGCCGTCAGCGCCTCCAAGTCGCTCGCGGCGGTCAGCCGATGGGCGACGGTGAGGTCGGCCTGCGAGACGGCGACCGAGGGAAGAGCGCCGGGGCGCTGCGTGGCGACGACCAACCCGACGCCGGGAGCCCGGCCGCGGGTGAACAGTCGCCTGAGCGGCGCGTCGGCGACGCCGTCGAAGAAAACGTGGCCCTCGTCGACGAACAGCCACGGGAGCCGAGGGAGCCGTCCATCGACGGCAGCGGCGTACAGCCCGCCGGCGACGGCGGCACACACCGCCTCGGCGGCCGCCGGCGCCAGCTCGGCCAGCGAGAGCACCGTCGCGGCGTCGTCGGCCAACTCGACCGGAGCGAGCCCAGCCGGGTCGAACACGCCCCAGGAGTCGGCCATGCGGAGGTGGTTGCGGGCCCCGCGGCAGGTCGCTTCGTGCGCGTCGGCGTCGGCGACGTGGCTTAGCATCCCGGAGAGGGTCGCCTCCTCGGTCGCGGCGCGCCACAGCAGCGACCCGACGGACCCCGCCGGGTCGAGGTCGAACAACGCCGGCCACTGCGACGGCGTGAGCGCGTCGGCCCGGACGCACGGGCTCTCGGCGACCCGGGCCGGGACCGGGGGTCCGTCGCTGTCGGCGGCCAGCCCGGTGAGCGCTCCCATCGGGTCGACGACGACCGGCGCGAGGCCGTCGACCCGAGTCGCCTCCTCGACAACGACGCCGAGCGTGTGGGACTTCCCGCTGCCACGCTTGCCGACGACTAGCCCGGCGTGCGGGCGGTCGAGGTCGACGCCGACCGTCGCGCCGCGGCTCCCGTCGCGGGCCAGGAACCGACCGATTCGGCCGGTCGGCCGGTTCGCCGGGCCGTCGTCGGAGCGTCCGAGAACGTGCACGGCGGGGATGGTGCCGTCTCGGTATTTCAACCCTCGCACGAGGATTCAAATACGAACCCGGGACCACCGCCTCCCGTGTTCGACACCGTTCGAGCGCGACTCCCGCGGAGCGTCGGTCGGTTCCGCCAGGACGAGCGCGCCATCGAGGGACTGCCGATCCGGCTGGTCATCGCGCTCGTCGTCGGCGTGGCCAGCCTCTCGGTCATGATGAACATGATTTCGGGTATCTCGGGACTGTCGACGACCGAACTCGACGTGCAGCCCGAGCCGGAGGTGACGACCCCGGGCGAACAGGAGCTGCGCCTGCGAATCGTCGGCGCCGACGGCGAGGCGGTCGTGGACGCGACGGTCGTGGTCAAAAGCGGGAGCGCCGACCTCTCGAAGGTGCGAACCGCTAGGACCGACCGCGACGGCGAGGTCACGCTGACGGTCGCACCCGAACTCGGGCCGAACCAGGCCGAAGGTACACTCGTCGTCGACGTGAAACCGCCTGCAGGAAGCGGGTTCGTCGACCGTCGCGGTAACACACGCGTTCTGGTGGTGCGCGAATGAGCCTCCGCGACGCCGCTCGGGCGCTGTTCCCGAGGCGCGTCTTCGGCGGCGAGTCGCTACGTCGTCGAAAGCGGTGGTCGCCGGGAGCGCGGCGACGAAGGCGCCGGACCCGGAATCGACGGCGGCGCGGCTGCAAGGACTGGCGAGAGCGGTGACGAGAGTTCCGGCGTCGTCAGCGACGGCCGCGTCGCTCGCGCCCGGAGAGGCGGTCGTCCCAGTCGACCCACTCGTACTCCCACCCGGAGGGAGCGAAGTAGCCCTGCTGGGCGAACTCGCGGTCCTCGCGTTCGGTGCGGTTCCGGGCCTGGCGGCCCGCCTGTTCGCCCTCGACGAGCAGTGGTGAGAACCGGACCGACCCGAAGCGCTCGGCGACCGCGTACCCGTCGGGTGCCTCGGGGTCGGGGGCGACGGCGACGAGCTGCTGGTCGCGGGTGCCGTAGGGCATCACCAGCCGGCCGTCGGCGGCGAGCTGGTCGACCAGCGCCGCCGGCGGCGCGACGGCGGCCGCCTCGACAACGACGCGGTCGAACGGAGCGTACTCGGGGAGTCCCTCTGCCCCGTCGCGCCAGTCGACGAGCACGGCCCCGTACCCCGCGGCGTCGAGGTTCGACCGCGCTTCCCGGACCACGTCCCGCGAGATGTCGAGCGCGTGAACGTGTTTCGCGCCGACGATTTCGGCGACGACGGCGGCCGTGTAGCCGACGCCGGCGCCGACGAGCAGCGTCTCCTCGCCCTCCTGAGGGTCGAGCGCGGTGAGCAGGCGAGCGACGGCCGTCGGCGAGAGCACGCGGGTCCCGACGGCCTCCGTCTCGCGGTTGTCGTAGGGAGCCTCGGGCACAAACTCCTCGCGTGGGACGGCCCGCATCGCCGTCGTTACCGCCGGAGGGAGCTGGCGGTCGAGAGCGTGTTCGAGCCCGTCGACCATGTCGTCTCGCAGTGCCGCCGGGTCCATGTTCCCGCGTCGGCGGGCCGGCCTAATCAACCTCGCGGTGGGCCGACGCGACCCGACGTACCGCCGCCGTCGGCCGCTCGACCGCTCACCGGTGGCCGACCACCGCGAATCGCTCGGTGCCAGGGATCGCTGCGACGGTGACCCCGGACAGCCCCGCGTCGACGAAGGCGGCCTCGAAGGCCGACGCCTCGCGGACGCGGCCCGTTCCGGCGGCCAGCCGTCTGGCGGTCACGCCCGCGGCGTCGGCCGAGCGCTCCCGGAGCGGTTCGACGAACGCGACGGTCCCGTCGGGTCCGGCGGCACCCGTCGCGTCCGCGACTGTCCCGCCGAGGTCGGCGGCACGAGTCCCGGCCTCGACGCCAAAAACGAGATCGGCGGCGCCGTCGAGGCCAGCGAGCGGCGTCTCCGTCACGGAGACTCCGTCCCGGTGAGCCAGCCGGTCGGCGACGGCCGCGACCGCATCGGGGTCGTCCTGCAGCGTCACCTCGTGTCCCCGGGCGGCGAAATCGACCGCGTGCGTCCCCGGTGCGCCGTGGACGCAAAGGACGCACTCCGCGTCGGGGGCGGCCCGGACGGCGGCAGTCACGGTCGCCCGGACCGTCGACTCCGGGGTCGCGGCGGCGGCGCCGAGACGGTTCCGGAGCGCGTCGCCGGACGCCGCGGGCGCTTCGCCGGTCACCATCGTCTCCGGGAGTGCGGCGTAGCGGTCAAGCCTGTCAAGCAGGTGCGGGAGCCGCCCGATGGAGTGTACGTCTCGCTTGGCGAGAAAGCCCAGCGCCCGGTTCGTCGGCTCGTAGGCGTCGCCGACGCGCTCGACGAAGCCGAGGGTCGAAAGCACCGCGACGGTCTCGGCAGCGGCGCGCTCGGTCACGTCCGCCTCGTCGGCGACCGCTTTCGGGGTGCCCGCCGACGACAGCAGGGCGTCGAGGACGCCGCTGCGACGGGCGGCCCACAGCAGCGCGAGTTCGTCGAGCGAGCGGTCGGCGTCGACGCCGGAAGGCATGACTGTCCGAAACACGCCCGGGAGTGAAACCCTTACGCGTCCGGGTCATCCGGGTCGTCTGGACCGTCCGGGGAAGATTCGGAGTCGGGAGCGGAGTCGGTCCCCGAATCCGCGTCGCGGTCCCTACCGGGTCCCTGTATCGGGACGAACCGGACCCCGCCGTGGGTCTCCCTGTCGACGTCGCCGTCGGCCCGCCGCCAGAGGCGAACGAGTCGCTGGCGCCGCCGTCCGACAGGTGCGACGACGGTCCCGCCGGGGCGGACCTGCTCGCGGACCGGGTCGGGAACCGACGGAGCCGCGCAGGTCAGATACGCGGCGTCGTACGGAGCGTGCTCGGGCCATCCCCCGCGGCCGTCGCCGGTCCGAACTCGTACGTCGTAACCCAGTCTGGTGAGCCGACGGCGGGCGGACTCGGCGAGGTCGACGACGTACTCGACGCTGTAGACGGCACCGTCGTCGACGAGTTCGGCGGTGACCGCGGCGTGATAGCCACAGCCGGTGCCGATTTCGAGGACGCGGTCGCCCTCCTCAGCACACAGGAGGTCACACATCACCGCGACCATGTGCGGCGCGCTGACGGTTTGGTCGGCGCCGATGGGGAGCGGGCGGTCGCGGTACGCGCGGTCCCGGAGACGCTCCGGGACGAACTCGTGGCGCGGGACCGCCCGGAGTGCGTCGGCGACGTCGTCGTCGACGACGCCCCGCTCGGCGAGTCGGTCGACCATCGCGTCCCGAGCCGCCTCGAAGCCCATACCCAGGCATACGTCGAGAACGAACTTGAGTGTGGAGGAGAGAGCGGGAACAGGAAGGACCGGAAGCGAGAGCGCGAACAGAGTCGGAAACGGGGACGGAGAGAAGCGAGGAGGAAAGGGAAGACGAAAGCCGGGTCGGTCGGGCCGACCTACCAGGCCGACCAGGCCGAGCGCTGCTCGTCGCGGGCATAGACGCGCTTGACGTCCTTGGCGAAGGCGGTGTCGCCGGACTTTTCGAGCTTCTCGAAGCGGTAGTCGTCGGCGACCTCGTCCCGGAGCTGGACGCCCTCGATGGCGGCCGTCAGGTCGCCGAACTCCTCGACGTCGCCGACGGTCAACTCGTAGTCGCCGGGGACGAACACGCGTTCGCTGCGGGTCTCGCTGTGGCGGCCGTCGCCCTCCGCCGGGTGGACGGTGACGTTGACGCCGACGTTGTCGACGACCCGCGTCCAGACGGTCTCGGCCTCGGTCACCTCGGCGGCCTCGGCGCGCTGTTCCTCGCCGACCTCGACGGAGGTGACCCGGACCTGCTGAATCGCGGCCTCGGTGTCAACGACGAACTCGTCGCCGGTCTCGACGGTCCCCTCGGCGACGGCGGTGTACGTCGTCGCCCACGACTCCTCGCCCTGGGAGACCACGACGTCGACTTCGACCTCCTCGGGTGGCTCGATTCGTTCCTTGTGGACGTGGTCGCAGTCGGTACAGCGGACCGTGAACTGACCGCCCTCGGCCAGCACCTCGTGGGCGACTCGCTCGTGGGGCGAGCAGGAGGGGCAGGTGACGGGGACGCGGTCGGACGTGTCGCTCATGGCCGCGAGATAGCCAGTCGGGGCGTAAAAACCCGCGTTTCCGGCGGTCGTGTGCGGGTCGCTGTCGATCGCCGACCGTCGCGGCGGCGCTCGGGCGACGCCCTCACTCGGCGCCCGGCAGTTCGACCGGCTCGCCGTCGGCGTACACCGTCGGCTCCCGGAGGATGCCGTCGAGGTGCAGCGGCGCCTCGGTGTCGCCCCCGATGCCCGCGTCGTCGCCGATGGCGACGTGGACCGTCCCCGCGGCCTTCTCGTCGAGCAGGACCGACCCGACCAGCTCGGTCACGCCGACGTTGGTGCCGATGCCGAGTTCGGCGAGGTTGGACGCGGCGTCGCCGACCGCCTCGGCGGCACTCGCTATCTGCTCGCGGACGTCGTCGTCGGAGACGCTCGTGACCTGCCCGTCTTCGACCTCGAAGCGAAGCTCCTGGTCGGGGTCCAGCCGTCCGTGGGGCATCATCGTCCCGTCGACGACGTACGTCCCCGCGGCGGTCTCGGGGGCGACGAACACCTCGCCGGCCGGGAGGTTCGAGAACGACCCCGGCTCGCTCACGTCGCCGGTGTCCTGCAGCCACTCACGGTCGCCGGGGCGGACGGTGAAATCCGTTCCCGCGGGGGTCGTGACGCGCACCTCGTCGGCGTCGGCGACCTGGTCGTACACCGCTTGGCAGTGCCGGGCGATGGCATCGTAGTCGGCGTCCAGACCGGTCGTGAACACCGCCTCCGTGATACCCGGCAGCGTCGCGCCGCGGGCACCGGCGTCACTGGCGTCGCCGCGGGCGCGGGTGTGACTCAGGCTCTTCGTCGTCGGCGCGAGGTAGGCGTCGGCGCCGGCCATCGCCGCGGCGACCGGCGCCGGCGGCTCCGCGCCGTGTTGCTCCCCCGGGGGGTACCGCGTCACGGTCGCCTCGTCGGTCGCGTTGGCCGCGACCTCGTACAGCGCCTCGCCGACGGGTTCGCGCTCGTCGTCGGTGACGACGACGACCGACTCGTCGGCGTCGAGGTCGAGACACTGATGCACCGCCGTCTCCGCGGCCGCTCGCAGCTCCGCGTCGGTCATGTGCGTTGCTTTCGGCGGCCCG
Source organism: Halolamina sp. (assembly GCA_042216705.1). Lineage (GTDB taxonomy): Archaea > Halobacteriota > Halobacteria > Halobacteriales > Haloferacaceae > JBDGTQ01. Next base: position 9,885 of record JBDGTQ010000007.1, read on the forward strand.
GAAGTAGGTCTTGCCATCCGGTCGACCCAACCGCCCCGCGACCGTCGTTGAACGAACGTCCAACGGAACGGCCGTTACTCGGCTCGTAGTTAATTTCTGCCCGCAGTTCTCGAAACGATTAAGCCCGTCCGTTGGCGATGTCGGGACGATGATACAGGTGGGCGTCAACGGGTACGGCACCATCGGCAAGCGGGTCGCCGACGCGGTGCTGGCCCAGCCCGACATGGAACTGGCCGGCGTCGCGAAGACGCGCCCGAACTACGAGGCGGAGGCGGCCGTCCGGAAGGGGTACCCGCTGTACGCCGCGATTCCGGAGCGGTCAGGCCGCTTCCACGACGTCGGTATCGACCTCGCCGGCGAGGTCGACGACCTCGTGATGAAAAGCGACGTCGTCGTCGACACCACGCCCTCAGGCGTCGGCGCCGAGAACCGCGAGCTGTACGAGCGATACGACACGCCCGCGGTGTTTCAGGGCGGAGAGGACGCCGCCGTCGGCGACGTCAGCTTCAACGCCCGGGCGAACTTCGAGGCCGTCAGCGAGGGCGACGTCGAGCACGTCCGGGTCGTCTCCTGCAACACGACCGGGCTCTCACGGGTCGTCGCTCCCTTACAGGAGGAGTACGGCGTCGAGAAGGTGCGGGCGACGCTGGTCCGTCGGGGCGGCGACCCCGGACAGACCAACCGCGGCCCGATAAACGACATCCTCCCCGACCCCGTCGAAATCCCGAGCCACCACGGCCCCGACGTCCGGGAAATCTTCCCGGATCTCGACATCGACACGCTCGGCGTGAAGGTCCCGGCGACGCTGATGCACCTCCACGCGCTGAACGTCACGCTCGACGCCGAGCCCGACGCCGACGCCGTCGCCGACCTCCTCTCGGCCGAACCGCGACTGTTCCTCGTCCCCGAACGCGCCGGCATCGACGGTACCGGCAAGCTCAAGGAGTTCGCCATGGACACCGGCCGCCCCCGGGGAGACCTCTGGGAGAACTGCATCTGGGAGAACTCCGTCTCCGTCTCCGGCTCGGACCTCTATCTCTTCCAGTCGATTCACCAGGAGAGCGACGTCATCCCCGAGAACGTCGACGCCGTGCGCGCGTTAGCCTCGACCACCGACAAGGCCGAGAGCATGGCCACCACCGACGAACGTCTCGGCATCGGACTGGAGAGCCTCTTCGACGGCCCCCGCCAGCGGGTGACGCCGTACCGGTAGGTGGCAGACCTATCATCTGTCGAACAAAACGTCCCTTCTGGGAACCGCTATCAGTGAGCGAGCCGTGGCACGGGTATGGACCCAGCAGTCTCGGCGTATCTCGACCGCGTCGGCCTCCCGACCGAGGTCGTCTCGCCGCCCGACGCCGACGCGCTCGCTCGGCTCCAGCACGCACACGTGCGGTCGGTTCCGTGGGAGACCTTCGCCGTCGCCGGCGACCCCTACGGCCCCGCCGCGGGCGAGGGGGTGTCGCTGGCGAGCGAAGACCTCTTCGAGAAGCTCGTCGCCCGTGAGCGCGGCGGCTTCTGCTACGAGCACAACGCGCTGTTCGCGGCCGTCCTCGACGAACTCGGCTTCGACGTCTCGGTCCGGGCAGCACACATGCTCGACAGCGGCGGCAACATCGGGACGCCGGCGAGTCACTCCGCGCTGGTCGTCGCCGTCGACGACCGCCGGCTGCTCGTCGACGTCGGTCTCGGCACGCCGCCGATGCGTCGGCCGACGCCGCTGTCCGGCGCCGAACGCGAGGACGAGGCCGGAGTCGGCTGGCGCGTCGTCGCGTCCGACCGGCCCGACGCCGACGTCGGGACGCAGTACCGCCGCCCCGGCGAGTCGACGTGGAACGACCGCTACGTCTACCGGGACGTACCGCGAGAGTGGGGTTACTTCGCCGCCCCCTGCGAGTACCTGACGACCGCGCCGGAGTCGCCGTTCGCCGACTCGCCGACGGCGTCGCTGGCGACGCCCGACGGGTGGGTCAAGCTAACCGCCGACCGGCTCGTCGAGCGCGACGGCGAGCGCCGCATCGAGCGCCCGGTCGACGAATCCGAGTGGCGCGAGCGACTGCGGTCGACGTTCGGGCTCGCGCCGTTCGGGGACGGGGACGGAAACGAGAACGTCGGCGACGACGGCTGACGACGCCGCCTCGCCTCATCCCCCGTCGACGGGCTCGAAGGCGACCTCGCCGGCGTCGGTGTCGAGGATCGCGACCGAGAACGGCTCCGGCGCCGGCGGGATGGCGACCCCGCCGGGGTTGACGTGGACGGTCCCGCCGCGCTCCTCGTGCGTGCGCTCGTGAGTGTGCCCGCGAAGGACGTACTCGTACTCGCCCGAGGCGACCAGCGCGTCGACGATGCCCTCGCTGGTTCCGTGGTAGACTGCGACCCCGACGCCGTCGAACTCCAGGGCAGCGAACTCGCCGTGGTAGCTGCCGAAGGCCGCCACCGTGTCGGCCACGGCCCACTCTCCGTCGTTGTTTCCTCGGACCGCGTGGACCGTCCAGTCGGTCCCCGCCTCGGCGGGGTCGAACGGCGTCACCGAAAAGGGGGCGACGAAGTCGCCGCAGTGGACGACAGCGTCGACGCCGGCCTCGCGGAACCGGTCGACGGCGAAGGCGACGCGGTCGGCGTTGTCGTGCGTGTCGGAGACGATACCGACGAGCATGGAACGGGCTTCGCGTCCGGGTCGGAAGAACGCTCGGTCCGAACTCAGGCGGCCTCGTCGAGGACCTCCACCGCGGGCAGCGGCTCACCGGTCAGCGCCCGGATGTACGCGCCGCCGGCGATGGAGACGTGTGAGAAGTCCGCCTCGCTCATGTCGTCGCCGTACAGCTCGATGGCGCGGGAGGTGTCGCCGCCGCCGACGACCGAGAAGCAGTCGGTCTCGGCGACCGCCTCCAGGACGGTCACCGTCCCGTGGCTGAACCGCTCGTCCTCGAACACCCCGAGCGCGCCCTTGACGAAGACGGCGTCGGCGTCGCGAACCCGGGCGGCGTAGTCGGCGGCCGTGTCGCTGCCGACGTCGAGATACGGCCGCTCCTTGGCGTCGATGTCGTCGACGGCGACCTCGCCGCGGTCGCCGTCGGCGGTCTCGTAGGAGAGGTCGGTCGGGAGCCTGACGCGGTCGCCGTACGCCGCGAGGACGTCCCGAACCACGTCGGCGTTGTCGGCCCACTGCTCGTCGAAGCGGTCGGTTCCAGCGACGTCCTCGCCGACCGGATGCCCCGCCGCCCGGAGGAACAGTTCGCCGGCGACGCCGCCGAGCAGGAACTCCTCGACCGTCTCGCCGAGGGACTCCATCACGCCGATGACGTCGGTCGCCTTCGTCCCGCCGACGACCATGCACACGTCGCCGTCGAACTCGCGGGTCGCGATGGCGGTGTTGGCCTCGTACTCGGCGACCATCACCCGGCCGGCGTACGCCGGGAGTTCCAGCGGGAAGCCGACGAGCGAGGCGTGCTTGCGATGGGCCGCCGAGTAGGCGTCGTTGACGTAGGCGTCGACCGCGGGCGCGAGCGTCCGGACGAACTCCGAGTCGGCGTGAGCGACCGGCTCCTTCTCCGGGAGTTCGTCGTCGTTCATCCGCACGTTGTCGAGCAGGACCACGTCGCCGGCGTCGAGGTCGCGGACGGCCGCCAGCGCCTCGTCGCCGGCGGTGTCGGCGACGAACTGCACGTCGCGGTCGAGGTACGAGGCCAAAATGTCGGCGTGGCCGTCGAGGTGGGTGAAGTCGTCGCGGCCGGGGCGTCCCTGGTGGGCCATGCAGACGACGCGGTGGCCCGCCGCGGCGAGGTCGCGGACGGTCTCGGCGTGGCGCTCGAATCGACGGTTGTCCTGGGGCTGGCCCCCCTCGATCGGCGAGTTCAGGTCGAGACGGACGAGCACGCGACTGTTCGCGGGGATATCGTCGACGGGACGGAACCGGCTCATATTGGAGTCTCAGCGCGGTCGGTACTTAGAGGGTGGCGGAACCGACTGGGTACCGTTCAGGGAAGCGAGTCACTCTCCCCGGTTCCGTATCTGCGACGGGAACTCGGGAACGAAGGAGGTGAGTCGAGGGCGGGAGGTGACGAGGATCCGGCTCTCAGTGCAGGTCGTACAGCGCGCCGTACTTCGTCTCGACGTAGTCGAGGAAGTACTCGGCGGTGAACTCCTCGCCGGTGGCCGCCTCGACGAGTTCGTTCGTCTCGTAGCGCTTGCCGTGGCGGTGAACGTGCTCGCGGAGCCACCCGAGCAGGTCGGCGAACTCGCCGGCCTCGATGCGGTCGTCGAGGTCGCCGAGGTCGTCCTCGGCGGCCCGGAACAGCTGGGTCGCCATCACCGACCCCAGCGAGTACGTCGGGAAGTAGCCGAAGTTGCCGTGACTCCAGTGGATGTCCTGCAGACACCCCTCGGCGTCGGTTTCGGGGCGGATGCCGAGGTACTCCTCGTACTTGTCGTTCCAGACCTCCGGCACGTCCTCGACGTCGAGGTCGCCCGAGACGAGCGCCCGCTCGATTTCGAACCGGACGACGATGTGGAGGTGGTAGGTGAGTTCGTCGGCCTCGACCCGAATCAGGTTGTCCTCGTACACCTGGTTGGCGGACTCGTAGGCCTCGCGGGGGCTCACGTCCTCGAGGGCGGGGAACTGCTCGCGGACCGCGTCGAGATGGCCCGTCCAGAACGCCTCCGAGCGACCGACGTGGTTCTCCCACAGCCGGGACTGAGACTCGTGGACGGAGAGGTCACGCGGCTCGCCCAACGGCGTGCCGAACTCGTCCTGTGGAAGCCCGAGGTTGTACTGGGCGTGGCCGTACTCGTGAATGGTCGCCGTCAGCGCGCCGAGGGGGTCCTGAGGATCGAACCGCGTCGTCACCCGGGTGTCGAACTGGTTGCCGGAGGTGAACGGGTGACTGGAGGTGTCCAGCCGACCGCGCTCCCAGTCGTACCCCAGCTCGCCGAGCAGCTCGCGGGACAGCGCCTCCTGATCGTCGGTGTCGAAGGGGGCGTGGCGGGCGAAGGCGTCGGTCGTCACGTCGGCGTCGCTGTCCCGAATCGCGTCGATGAGCGGGACGAGCGTCTCCTTGAGCTCCGAGAGGATGTCTTCGGCCCGCGACAGCGAGAGACAGGGCTCGTAGTCGGCGAACAGCACCGCGTAGGGGTCGGCCTCGGGGTCGATGTGTTCGGCGTACTCCCGCTTCAGCTCGACCAGGCGTTCGAGGTGGGGCGCGAAGGCGTCGAAGTCGCTGTCGGCCTTGGCCTCCTCCCAGGCGCCCAGCGCCTCAGTCGAGGCCTCGGAGATCTCCTGGACGAGGTCCGTCGGGACGGCGGCCGCCCGGTCGTGTTCGCGGCGAATTTCGCGGACGGCGGCCGCCTGCTCGTCGGTCAGGTCGGCCGCCTCCGCGGCCTCGATGAGCTCCGCGGTCTCGTCCTCGACCAGGAGCTCGTGGCTCAGCGCCGACAGCGTCGAGAGCTGCTGGGACCGAGCGGGCGTGCCGCCCTCAGGCATCGTCACCTGCTGGTCCCACGAGAGCACGCCGCCGGCGCTCTGTACGTCGTTGATTCGCTGGACCTTCTCGATGAGCGCGTCGTAGGCGTCCGCCGACTCCGCGGCGGCGTCGGTGTCGGTCGACATCGATTCATGGTTCCGGGCCGAGCCAAATCAATCGGCCGGTTCGTGCCGAACGAGCGTGAGCGTTTCCGGCCGCCGATGGTCGAGGGCGCCCGTCTCAAACCGACTCGGCCACCCGCCGGTAGAGCCGCCGACATCGCGCCAGCACCGCCACGCTGACGCTTTCGGCGTCGGTGTGGGCCTCACCTGGCTCTGCTGGCCCGCAGACGACGCAACTGGTCCCCGCCTGCGCGAGCCAGCCGGCGTCGGTCGCGTGCGGCTTGACCACGTGCTCGGGGGTACCGTCGCCGGGCGCGTCCAGCCCCTCGTCGGTCTGGACCGCCCGGGCCGCGTCGAGCACCGTCTCGGCGAACGCCGGGTCGTCACAGGCCATCGGCGGCAGGTCCTGCTCGACTGTCCACGTCACCCCCGGCAGCGACTCGACTTCGCCGAGGGCGGCGCGCTCGCCGGGGACCGTCCGCTCGTCGACGGTCAGCTCACAGCGCTCCGGGATCACGTTCCAGGCCGAGCCGCCCTCGATCTCAGTGACGGCGACGGTCCCGGTGACGCGCTCGCCCTGGACGGTCGTCGTCGGGAAGTCGAGATCGCGGACGACGTCGACCGCGTCGGCCGCGGCGTACACCGCGTTCTCGCCGGCCTCGGGCTCGCTGGCGTGAGCCGACTCGCCGGCGACGCGGACGGTCGACCCGCGCCGACCCTTGTGCGCGACGGCGACGTCGGTGACCCCCGGCGCGGAGTAGCCGGTCGACCCCTCGGCGACGACGGCGCAGTCGGGCGCGAAGCCGTCGTCGATGGCGGCGCGGGCGCCCTCGCCGCCGATCTCCTCGCCGACGAAGGAGGCGACGACGAGCTCGCGGGCCGGGCCGGGGTCGGCGTCGCGGAACGCGAGCAGCGCGGCCGCGACGGCGCCTTTCATGTCGGCGGCCCCGCGGCCGTGGAGCCGGCCGTCGCGCTCGGCGACAACGTACTCCCCGCTCGTCCCGTCGCCAGCGGTCTGGGAGTCGGCCGGCGGTACGACGTCGTGGTGACCGACCAGCGCCAGCGAGCGGTCGCCGCCGCCCTTGCGCGCGATAACGTTGCCCGCGTCGTCGCGGGTTACGTCGGCGTCGGTCTCGGCCCGGAGCCACCGCTCGACCGCGTCGCCGGCAGCGGTCTCGTCGTCGTGGCTGGGAACCGCGACGAGGTCGGTCGCGAGCGAGCGCAGTTCCGCGCCTGGGTCGTCCGTCATGGACGGGTCGTCCGTCCCGACCGGCTTAACTGACGGGGGACGCGACGCGACGACCCGTAGTGAAACGGCGGGCGAGGCGCCGCCACGATGCTCCGCGCTCGACCCGCCGGCCGACCGTCTCGGACCGACCGCCGGCGGCGCTACCCGGTCGAACACCCTTTTACGCGTCGCCGCCCGGAGATGAGGTATGAACGTGGTGCCGGACACGAGCGCGGTCGTCGACGGTCGGGTCTCCGAGCGCGTCGCCGACGGCGAGTACGAGGGGGCGACGGTGTACGTCCCCGAGGCGGTCGTCGGCGAGTTGGAGGCCCAGGCTAACGCCGGGCGAGACAGCGGCTGGGACGGGTTAGAGGAGCTGCAGACCCTGGCCGAGTTGACCGACGACGGCACCGTCGCCGTCGAGTACGTGGGTCAGCGCCCCTCCGGCGAGGCCGCCGAGCGCGCCGGCGAGGGCGACATCGACGACATCATCCGCGGGGTCGCGGCCGACCACGACGCCACGCTGCTCACCAGCGACATCGTCCAGTCCGAAATCGCCCGGGCGAAAGGCATCGCCGTCGAGTACGTCGAGCCGAAGGTCCGGAAGGTGACCGAGGCCGAGGGGCTGGAGATCGAGACGTTCTTCGACGAGGGGACGATGTCCGTCCACCTCAAGACCGGAGCGGTGCCGAAGGCGAAGCGCGGCACCATCGGCGAGATGACGTACGATCGCATCGCCGACGAGCCGACGAGCGAGGCCCAGATGGACGAGTGGGCGACCGACGTCGTCGAAACCGCGCGGTCGGCGACCGACGGGTTCATCGAGCTGTCCGAGCCCGGTATGGACATCGTCCAGTACCGCGATTACCGCATCGCGGTCGCGCGGCCGCCGTTCGCCGACGGCATCGAGGTCACCGCCGTCCGTCCCATCGCCGAGACCGACCTGGAGGACTACAACCTCGCGGAGGCACTCAAGGACCGCTTCGAGGAGCGCCAGCGCGGCGTGCTCATCTCCGGCGCCCCCGGTGCCGGGAAGTCGACGTTCGCCCAGGCGGTCGCCGAACACCTCACCGACGCCGACTTCGCGGTGAAGACGATGGAGAAACCGCGGGACCTCCAGGTCGGCCCGGACGTGACGCAGTACACCGCCCTCGGCGGCGACATGGCGACGACGGCCGACTCGTTGCTGCTGGTCCGGCCGGACTACACGGTCTACGACGAGGTGCGCAAGACCCACGACTTCGAGGTGTTCGCCGACATGCGCCTCGCCGGAGTCGGCATGATAGGCGTCACCCACGCCACCCGCGCCATCGACGCGCTCCAGCGGCTGGTCGGTCGCGTCGAACTCGGCATGATTCCCCAGGTGGTCGACACCGTCGTCTACATCGAGGCCGGCGAGGTCGACACCGTCTACGACGTCCAGACCGAGGTGAAGGTGCCCGAGGGGCTCACCGCCGAGGACCTCGCGCGTCCGGTCATCCAGATCACCAACTTCGAGACGGGCATCCCGGAGTACGAGATCTACACGTTCAACCGCCAGGTCGTCACCGTCCCCCTCGACGACGAGGCGGGCAGCGACACCGGCGTCAACCGCATCGCCAAACAGGAGATCGAGCGCGAGATTCGCTCCGTCGCTCGCGGCCACGTCGCCGTCGAGCTCCAGGGCCAGGACACCGCCGTCGTCTACGTCGAGGAAGACGACATCAGCTACGTCATCGGGAAAGGCGGCGGTCGCATCTCCGACATCGAAGACAGGCTCGGCATCGACATCGACGTCAGGACTCACGACGAACGCTCCGGCGGCGCCGCGGGCAGCGGCGACCGCGGCGCCAGCAGCGACGGCAGCGGCGGCTCGATGGCCGCCCCCGAGGGGCGGGTCGTCCAGCCCGAAATCACGAGTCGCCACGTCGTCATCGAGCTAGACGAACACGTCGGCGACACCGTTGAGGTCCGAGCCGACGGCGACTACCTCTTCACCGCGACGGTCGGTCGCGGCGGCGACATTCAGGTCTCGCGAGGGTCGGCAATCGCCGAGGAGTTGGAAGACGCCATCGACCGCAAGCAACAGATTTCGGTCGTCCCGGCCTGAGGGGCCTAAGCCGGCGTACGGAACCGTCTCACGGGGTCACGCTTCGACGGACGCCGCGTCGTCGGCCGCGGGGAGCGCTTCGGCCGGCGCGTTCGACTGCTCGGACCGCTCGGACCGTCTCGACTGCCGCGTTCGGCCCGCTCAGATGTCGTGGTCGAGTTCGCCCGGCTCGGCCTCTTGGATGATTATCTTGCCGTCCCGAACCTGCACGTACACCTCGTCGCCGATGTCCATGCCGGCCACCGTGAGTTCGTCCTCGTGGAGGTTCACGTGGGCGTTGTGGTACTCGCCGTCGTCGTCGGTCGCCCCGCTCGGACTGAGCTTCTTCTTGCGAACCATCGGATCGTCGGCCCAATATTCGAGTAACTGACGGATAACGGTGACGGAAGCCGACAGAGACGCCAGCGTCGGGCGGGCCCGACCAGCCGGACTTTTGACGCCGTGGGCCCTCTCTCCCGTCGATGCTCCGTCTGGCCGTCGCCACCCAGCAGGAGACGTTCGAGCGCGTCCGCGAACCCCTGGCCGACCGCGGCGTCGAGGTCGTTCCGCTGCGGGCCAGCGAGCGGACGCTCTCGCTGTCGTCGCCGTCGCTGCCGAGCGTCGACGTCGGCTTCGTGTTCCCCTCGCGGCTGATGGAGGGCGGCGCCGTCGCCGCCGCGCTCGACGTCCCGTGGGTGAACGACCGGGAGGCCGTGTTGCGCTCGCGGAACAAGGCTGGGGCGCTGGCAAGGCTGGCGGCCGCCGACGTGCCGACGCCGGCGACGACGCTGGTCTCGAATCCCGTCGAGGACTCGGCCGTCGCCGAGGCCGCCGCCGACCTCGGTTATCCCGTGGTCGTCAAGCCCAACTCCACGACCCGCGGCGTCGGCGTCGCGAAGGTGACCGACCCGGACTCGCTGTCGGGCGTGACCGACTACCTCGACCTCGTCCACGACTACCGGGCGACCGGCGACAAGTCGTATCTGCTCCAGCGGTTCGTCCCAGACGCCCGGGACTACCGGGCGATGGTCGTCGGCGGCGAGTACGCCGGCGCGGTCGAACGCCGGCTTTCCGAGGCGGCGCTGGCCGACGGTCGCTGGAAGCACAACGTCCACCGCGGCGCCGAGGCCACCGGCGTCGACCTGCCGGCCGAGGCCCGTCGGCTGGCCGAGCGCGCGGCCGCGGCGCTCGGCGTCGAGTATCTCGGCGTCGACCTCCTGGAGACGGAAGAGGGGTACCTGATCAACGAGACGAACGCGCGCCCGACCGTCGACGCGGCGACGAAGTACGAGCCGGAGTTTTACGACCGGCTGGCGAAGCTGATTCGAGAGACGGCGGCGGACGGAGACTGATTGCTGGGCGACAAGCGGAGCTGGCCGCCGGGCGGCAAACGAAGTCTGACCGCAGGGCCACGAACGAAGACCGACCGCAGGGCGGTGACCCAGGAGAGTTACCGTACGTCGATGTCGGCCGAGGAGGCGTCGTCGACGCGGTCGAGCGTCACTTCGAGGATGCCGTTGTTGAACGTCGCCGCCGCGGAGTGTTCGTCGACCCGCGCCGGCAGCCGGACGCGCTCGCTGTACTCGCGGCGGTCGCCGCGGGCGTCGACGGTCAGCGTCTCGCCGTCACAGCGGAGGTTGATGTCGTCTTTCGAGACGCCCGGGAGGTCGGCGACCAGCCGAAGCTCGTCGTCGTCCTCGTGGATGTCGACGTGGGTCTCGGTGCCGAAGCCGGCGTCGTCCATCCCGCCGGCCATCTCGTTCATCATCCGCTCGATCTGGTCGAAGATATCGTCGAACGGGTCGTCCCGGTCGTCTCTACGCATGAGATGTCGGTAGGTCGTTTCCGTCCAAAAGCCTTCTGTCCCTCGGAGGCGTCACCGAGATTCGGACTCGCGTCGGCCGGTGTTCGCCGTCGACGGCGGCGCGACGGCGAGCTTAAGTATCTTGGGTTTATTGACTCAATTATGAGTGAAAAATCTCCCCGTGGCGGTCGCGGCGACGCCAGCGCGTTCCACGGCGGGTCGGCCGCCGGCGAGGGTCATCGGGCGGCTGGCGGTCACCTCGACGCCGGCGACGTGGAGAACCCGGTCCGAGTCGGTCTGAACGGCTTCGGACGGATCGGCCGCAACGTCTTCCGCGCGCTGCTGGCCGACGAGCGCGTCGCGCTGGTCGGCCTGAACGACGTGATGGAGGGCGACGACGTCGAGTATCTCGCGCGGTACGACACGGTGATGGGTCGGCTGGGCGGCGTGAAGTTCACCGCCGGCGGCGACGGGGTGGGTCGCATCCGCGTCGGCGACAGCTCGGTGCCCGTGTACAACCGTCAGGACCCCGCGGAGCTGCCCTGGGGGGAGCTGGACGTCGACGTGGCCCTCGAATGCACCGGCATCTTCCGGACGAAGGCCGACGCCTCGGCCCACCTCGACGGCGGCGCCGACACGGTGCTCATCTCCGCGCCGCCGAAGGGCGAGGAGCCGGTCAAGCAGCTCGTCTACGGCGTCAACCACGACGAGTACGACGGCGAGGACGTGGTGTCCAACGCCTCCTGTACGACGAACTCCGTGACGCCCGTCGCGAAGGTGCTCGATGAGGCGTTCGGCATCGAACACGGCACGCTCACCACGGTCCACGCCTACACCGGTTCGCAGAACCTCATCGACGGGCCGAAGGCCAAGCGCCGCCGCGGGCGCGCCGCCGCCGAGAACATCGTGCCGACCTCGACGGGCGCGGCCCAGGCCGCGACCGAAATCCTCCCGCAACTCGAGGGCAAGCTCGACGGGATGGCGATGCGTGTCCCGGTCCCGAACGGCTCCATCACCGAGGTCGTGGCGTCGCTGGAAGCGGAGCCCACCGCCGCCGAGGTCAACGACGCCTTCCGCGACGCCGCCGACAGCGGGCCGCTGGCCGGCGTGCTGGGGTACACCGACGACGAGGTCGTCTCCTCGGACGTCGTCGGGTTGCCGTTCTCCTCGACGGTGGACCTCCAGTCGACGAACGTCGTCGGCGACGGCGGGCTGTACAAGATGCTGACGTGGTACGACAACGAGTTCGGCTTCTCGAACCGGATGCTCGACGTGGCGTACTACGTCGAGAACTACTGAGTCGACCCCAAGTCTTCGGTTTCTCGGTCTGGGAGTGCTCCCGTCGAAGCCGCTTATGAGTTCTCTGCTTCCCCTGTAACCTACCTCGACCACCGGAACCGCTTGCAAGCCCTCGGCTTACTACTCGCACGACAGCACCACGGCCGCGACGGCTCTCGACTCTTGCAAGCCCTCGGCTCGTTCGACCGGCCGGGGCTCGCTGCGCTCCTCGCTCCCTTCGGTCGCTGTGGTGCTTGTGTCGCCCGGGCCGGATCGAGCGAGCCTCGCCCTTGCAGTCCGCCAGGGAGGTGGGAGTTACACCGAGCGCACACTCGGTCGACACCCGGCAGAAGGTGGATGCGAGATTCCAGCCGCCACAGCGGCGGAATCGTCGCTGGCGACGATCGCGGGGTGTCAGTCGGAGGTGCGCTTCGTCGGTCGTCCGACGGGCGGGACTGGAAGGGGCCGGCGGCTGCGCGAACCCCGGCGACACACCAGCGCAGCGCCCGAGCGAAGCGAGGGCGCGAGGCGCGCAGCGAGCCGCGGGAGCGCAGCCGCTAGGGGCTTTCCAGGCGGTAACAGTCGAGTGTGAGTGACCATCTCTCGAATTGGTGGGGGCTTTCCCGGAGACGGTGATCAATTACCAGCGACCGCCCTTCAGATCAATCGGGGTTTTTCCGAGCAGCCACCGGTGGTCTCAAGACGACTCCAGCAACTTCAGAAACTCCCGGTTACGCCGTCTCGACGCAGTACTCGACGAAGTTACGCAGAATCTGCAGTCCCGTCTCGCCGCTTTTCTCGGGGTGGAACTGCGTGCCGAAGACGTTGCCCGCCTCGTTGGCGACGACGGACGGAAACTCGACGCCGTACTCCGTGGTCGTCACCGCGGCGCCGTCGTCGGCCGGCTCCGGGTAGTACGAGTGGACGAAGTAGGCGTGTTCGCCGTCAACGCCGTCGATGAGCGGGTGGTCGCGGACGACGGTCAACTCGTTCCACCCCATCTGTGGCACCTTCACGTCGCCGGTGAACTGACGGTTGGTACCGGGGATGAGGTCCAGTCCCTCGACGTCGCCGCTACCGGCCGTGTCGGCCTCCTCGCTGGTCGAGAGCAACATCTGCATCCCGAGGCAGATGCCGAACAGCGGGCGACCGGCCGCGGCGTGGTCGACGAGCGCCTTGCGGTAGGGAGCGGCGTTTTCCATTCCCTCGCGGAAGGCGCCGACGCCGGGGAGCACGACGCCGTCGGCGGCCGCGAACGCCTCTGGGTCGTCGGTTATCGTCACGTCCGCCCCCGCCCGCTCCAGCCCGCGGGTGACGCTGCGCAGGTTGCCGAGCCCGTAGTCGACGACGACGACCTCCGCCAGCGTCGACTCCGGCGGCTCCGAGATGCTCATACCGGAGGAAGGCGGGGCACGGTGAAGTCGTTTTCCGTCGCGGCGGACCCGGCGGGGCCGCTCAGAACTGTCCGAGTCGGGACTGTCCGTCCCCGTCGTCCCCGCCGATTCCGGCCAGCGAGGCGGCCTCGGCGACGACTTCCTCGAAGCGGTCGGACTGACTGGCGTCGTACAGCGTCGCCGCCGGGTGGAGACAGACCATCACGCGCTGCTGGCGGTCGCCGACGCGGGCGTCGAACGTCTCGCCGGCCTGGCTGGTGACCGCCAGCGAGCGCTCGAGCAGGTGCTCGCCCGGCACCTTTCCCAGGGTGAGCACCACGTCGGGGTCGACGACCGACAGCTCCCGGGCCAGATACCCCGAACAGTTGTCCAGCTCGTCGACGTGCGGGTCGCGGTTCTCGGGCGGGCGACACCGGACGCAGTTGCTGATGCGCACCTCCGAGCGGCTCACGCCGGCCTCCTCGAGCGCGTCGTCCAACACGTCGCCCGACCGCCCGACGAACGGCTCGCCCTGCTCGTCCTCGTTGGCGCCCGGAGCCTCCCCCAACAGGAGGAGGTCAGCGTCCGCCGGACCGACGCCGTTGACGATGCGCGAGCGCGACTCGACCAACGCCGGACAGCGTTCGCAGTCGACGACGCAGGGGCCGTCCATCCGTTCGGCGTCCATGTGGGCCACCGGGGGCGCGACGGGCTTTAATCTCCCGAGGGGCGGCGGCGCTGAAACGGCGGCCGAGTCGAGGCCGAAACCAGGGTCGTCGCCGGGCCGCGGAGGAGTCAGTCGGCGTCGTTCCCGGCGACCGAGTCGTCGCCGGCGACCGCGTCGACGTAGGTCCGACCCGCGCGGGCGGCCAGCCGCGCGACCCGGAGCGGCTCGGGGCGGCCCTGGCTGTCGGGGGTGTGCGCCCGGACGATCTCGGCGGCGCGGTCGTCCTCGACGCCGGCGGCGCGGACGTGCAGCGTGGTCCCGCCGGCGTCGACCGCTCGCCGGGGCGGCAACGACCTGTAACGGACGAGTCGACGGGCGCGGGCCTCGCCGTCGAACGCCTCGCGGATGGCGTCGGCGAGACCAGGGCTGTCCTCGAAGGAGACGGCGACGACCGGGCGCCCGGCCGCCGCGCGGAGGGCGTCGAGGTCGAGCAGATTGAACCAGGCGGGCGCGACGCCGGCGACGAGCACGTGACGAACGTCCTCGCGGCCGAGCGCCTCCCACACGTCGACCGCAGTCTCGGTCGCGTCCGTGCCGCCAACCGCGCACTGCGACAGCCGGAGACCGTCGACGACGCGGTCGCGGCGAACGACCGCGCCCGCGCAGGTGCTCGCCGACGGCCCGTCAGAAAAGGCGAGCCCCAGCGCGCGAACGCCGGGTTTCACGCCTCAGCTCTCCTTGATGTCCTGTAAGCGGTCCAGCAGCTCGTCGTTTGAGGCCCCGATTTCGAACTCGACGTCGCCCTCGTGGGCCGCGCCGTCGGCGTCGACCGCGTCCTCCTCGTCGCCTACGTTCAACTCCTGATTCTCTTGTTCTGACTCGTCGTAGCTCCCGAAGCCCATTCTATGTGTATCTAACACACTGGTACAGAAAAAGTTGCCGACGAGCACCGTCTCTTCGGGCTTTACTGGCGCTAAGACGGCTGTTAGCGGGGTTTCGTCCAGTTTCAACAGGAACGTTCGTGAACAAAAGCGCAGCCGGGGGAGTTTTGCTCGCGGCGACCCGACCCCGACGCATGGAACCGGTCACCGTCACCGCCGACGCCGACGTGTTCACCTGCAACGCATACCTCTGTGCCGCGGGGGAGTCGACGCTGGTCGACGCCGGCGCGATGCCGGGCGTCGCCGACGTCGTCGCCGACCACGTCGACGACCTCGACCGGGTCGTCCTCACTCACCAGCACTCCGACCACGTCGCGGAGCTGGCCTCCGTGCTCGACCGCTTCGACGCGGAGCTGTGCGCGTTCGGCGACCATCCCCGCCGGGACCGCGAGCTCGAAGACGGCGACAGCCTCGTCGTCGGCGACGAGGAGTGCGAGGTCGTCCACACGCCGGGCCACGCCCCCGACCACGTCGCGCTCGTCGGCGAGACGGCACTGTTCGGCGGCGACGTGGTCGTCTACAACGACGGCGCCTTCGACGACGGCAGCTTCGGCCGGACGGACATGACCGGCCAGTCACGAGAGCGCCTCATCGAGAGCTTGCACACGCTGCGCGACCGGCTGCCGGCGTCGGTCGAAGGGCTGTACGCCGGCCACGGCGACCCGTTCCGGGCCGCCGATGCCGAGGACTCGGTGGCCGAGGTCGTCGAGCGGGCGCTGACGCGTGCCGAGCGTCGCGAGCCGAAGTACCCCGAGGGATAACGGCGACGGCGGAGAGTAAAACGGCACCCGGCAGACGCTTGGAGACCGAAAGCAGCGAGAAGTGAGACCGCTCGGACGGTGGAAACTGAAACCGCCCGGTGGAAACTGAAACCGCCCAGACGACGCTCAGGCGTTGCGGGGCTCCTTGGCCTTCGGGCGGAGGTTGCCGTAGCCGCACTTGCGACACTCGTCGGTGCGCTGGGGGTTGCGGGCGTTGCATCGCATGCAGATCTGTTTCTCCAGATTCCGGACGTCCGCGGGCTCGAATCCTGCCATGGGCGCCGCTTGGTGGGGTGTTCCTTTAACCCTTGCGAGACCGCGGTGGCGGGGGAGACGGGGGGAGAACGGAGCGATGGAGCGCCTCGACTCGACGGCGGTCAGGCGCTCGCGCTCTGCAGCGCCTCTTCGATGTCGCCGCGCTGGGTGACGCCGACGAAGCGCTCGACGACGCCGTCGTCGTTCTCGACGACCAGCGTCGGCAGCGACCGCACCTGGTACTCGTTGGCGACCTCCTGTTTCTCGTCGACGTCGACCTTCTCGAACTCGACGTCGCCGTACTCCTCCTCCAGTTCGTCCAGAATCGGGTCCTGGGTCTTGCACGGGCCACACCAGTCGGCATAGAAGTCCTTGAGTCGAACGGTCATATGTGCTCCTCCTCTGATAGCTCCAGCGCCAGCATAAGGGTTTCCCACCCACCGCGACCGCAACGCTGAAACTCCGCGTCCGAGAGCCGTCGCATCAGGCCGATGCCGGCGTGTGGTTTTCGGTGATTCCGTCGCCGTCACCGGAGGACGACCAGATACGTGACCACGGCGAGCACGGCCGTCAGGCCGGCGAGGTTGGACGTCGAGAACTCTACGATGCCGGCGTACTCCGTCCCCCACAGCACCATGCCGGCGAAGCCGGCCGACAACAGGAGGTCCATCGCGAGCAGGACGCGGATGTCGCCGTCGTTTGCCATACCGGCCGGTGCGGGCCGGGGGACTTAGCCCTCACGACGGCGGGCCACGGGTCGGGGGTCAGCGCAGCGCGTACGGCTCCTCGTCCGTGGGGAACGGGTCGGTCTCGGGGGGCGTTCCGGGGGCGAGGAGACACGCCTCGAACGCCTCGCGGATCGCCGCCTCGTCCTGCTCGCGGCCGATGAACACGAGTTCCGTCCGGCGGTCGCCGTGTTCGTCGTCCCACGGCAGGTCCGGGTTCATCCGCCGCTGCATCTCCCGGCGGGCCGCCGACATCGCGGCGACCCACGGCTCACCGCGCTCGACTCGCGCCGAGGGGCCGGCTTGCCCGTACTCGAAGGCGTGGTCGCGGTCGGCGACCCATACCGTCCCCTTCGAGCGAATCGTCGCCTCCGACAGCCCGCGGACGAACGCCTCAAACGCCGCCGGGTCGACCGGCCGTCGCGCGCGGACGACGAAGGAGTCAACGCCGTACTCCGTCTGCGGGCTGTGGCCGTGAGCGCCGTCGTCGTCGCCGTCGTGGTCGTGGCCGTGGTCGCCGGCGGCGTGCTCGGCCGCCCGCCGCCATGCCGCCGTCTCGCTGGTGGTCTCCAGGTCGAACAGGCCCGTCCCGAGCAGCTCCCCGACGTCGACCTGGCCCTCGACCGTCCGCAGCTGGCGCGCCTCGGGGTTAAGCGACCCCAGGAACTCCTCGGTCGTCGACAGCGTCGCCTCCCCGGCGAGGTCGCACTTGTTCACAAGGAGGACGTCCGCACACTCGACCTGCCCGACGAGGAGGTCCGACAGCGGCCGGGTCTCCGTCTCGCGTTCGGCCTGGCCCTGTCGGGTGCGGCGCACGTCCTCGGTCTCGACCTCGCCGCCGTCGGAGACGGTGTCGAGGAACGTCTCGGCGTTGACGACCGTGACGAGGGCGTCCAGCTCGTACGGTGCCGAGGCGGCGCCGGTGGTGAACTGGCGGGCGACGGGCGCCGGCTCGGAGATGCCCGAGGACTCGACGACGAGGTGTTCGAACTCCCGTTCGCGGGCGAGCCGGCTCACCTCGACTTCGAGGTCGTCCCGGAGGTCACAGCAGATGCAGCCGTTGGACAGCTCCGCGACGCCCCCCTCGCGGTTCTCGACGAGGTCGGCGTCGACGTTCACCTCACCCATGTCGTTGACCAGGACGGCGATTTCGCGGCCTCCCGCGTTGGTTAGCAGGTGGTTCATCGTGGTCGTCTTCCCGGCACCCAGCGCCCCGCTGAGAATCGTCACCGGCACGTCGTTCATGCACCGACCTTCGGGAGGGGGCCACTTATCACCGGGGCGGCTCGTGCGCCCGGCGGACACGACCGTCCGAGAGTGCCACCGTTTATCAAGTCCGAACGCGGGACACGTTTACATGGACCTACCGGCGCGCATCGACGCGTTCCGCAACTGGCTGGCAGAGTGGGCTCGCGGGCTGTACCACGGAATGGTGTCGCATCCGGCCTACGAGCTCATCGAGAAGGAGGCCGAAGACCAGGAGGACGCCTTCCTGCTCGCCTGCTTCCCGGACGCCTTCGGCATTCCCAGTCCAGTGTCGTACTACACGGCCGAGCTGCTGCCGTACCTCGCCGAGGAGTTCGCACAGTGGGAGCGGCGGATGTGGGACCGCGAGTCGATGCTCCAGCGCAAGGGCGAACAGTACCACTTCTGATGGCCCAGTTCGTCTTCTTCGGCGGCAAGGGCGGCGTCGGCAAAACCTCGATGTCGGCCGCGTACGCCCACAAGCTGGCGACCGCCGGCGACTCCGTCCTACTCGTCTCCACCGACCCCGCACACTCGACGGCCGACGTCTTCGATCAAGAGTTCGGCGACGAGCCGACCCCCGTCGAGGGGTACGACGCGCTGGACGCCCTGGAGATCGACCCCGAACAGGAGGTGACCGACCACCTGATGCAGACCAAGCGCGCGCTCGGCGACCAGGTGAGTGCCGGCATCGTCAACGAGATCGACCGACAGATAGAGCTCGCCCACCAGACCCCCGGCGCCCACGAGTCGGCGCTGTTCGACCGCTTCATCGACATCATGCGCGACCACGACCACGACCGCGTGGTGTTCGACACCTCGCCGACCGGCGGGACCCTCCGGCTGCTGTCGCTGCCGGAGTATCTCGGGAGCTGGATAAACCGCCTCGTCGAGAAGCGCGAAGCCTCCATCGACCTCTACGAGCGGGCGGCCATCGGGAACCGCGAGCCGCGGCGGTCGGCGATGGGCGACCCCATCCTCGCCCGCCTGCGCGAGCGCAAGGAGACCTTCGAGTTCGCCCGCGAGACGCTGCGCAACGACGCCGCCTTCGTCCTCGTCGCCAACCCCGACGAGCTGTCCGTCCGAGAGACCGAACGCGCCGTCGACACCCTCGAACAGCGACAGCTCACCGTCGAGGGAATCGTCGCCAACCGGCTCACCCCCGCGCCCGACGACGACGAGAACGGCCGCGGCGCACGGTTCCTGCGCGACCGCATCGAAACCGAACGGGAGCGACTCGAGGAGCTACGCGCGCTGGACCCGCCGCTGCTGGCGACCATCGAGACCCGCGTCTCCGAGGTGAAGGGGTCGTTCCTCGCCGGGGTCGCCGACGAGCTCGACGTCGACGTCGCCTGAATTCGGGTCCGTTCGGCGGCCGAACGCGGTCGACGCCGGCGGTTTTGTGTCAACTGCTACCAGAAGCCAAACGTTTAACCATGTCATTTGCATGGTTCATGGCGTGTCATGGTGCAAGTAGCCGTACTGGTCGCTGCCAGCCTCATCACGTTCACCGTGGGGTATCTGGCGTATTCGCGATATCTCGCACAGTTCGTCGAACTCGACGAGGAGACGGAGACGCCGGCTCATAAGTACGAGGACGGACAGGAGTACGTCCCGTCGAAGAAGCCGGTCCTGTTGGGGCATCACTACTCCAGCATCGCCGGTGGCGCCCCCATCGTCGGACCGATCACCGCCGGGGCGGCGTTCGGCTGGCTGCCGGCCATCGCGTGGATCGCCGTCGGCAACCCCCTGATGGGCGCCGTCCACGACTTCATGTCGCTGTCGGCCAGCGTCCGTCACGAGGGGAAGTCCATCGGCTACATCATCGGGGAGTACGTGGGCGAACGCGGCAAGCAGATGCTGCTGTGGTTCGCGTTCCTCACCATCATCCTCGTCATCGCGGTGTTCGCGCTCGTCGTCGGCGTCGTGTTCAACGCGTACCCGTCGTCGGCGACCGCGAGCATGGTGTACCTCGCGTTGGCGGTCGCGTTCGGGGTGTACCTCTACCAGTTGGACCTTCCTTTCCTGCCCGGCGCCGTCGCGTTCGTCGCGATGGTGTTCGCCGGCGTCTGGGTCGGTCTCCAGTACCCCATCGTGCTCGTCGGCGAGGCGTCGTCTGAGGCCGTCGTTCTGCTGGGGAGCCCGGAAGCATGGAGCTGGCTCCCGCTGGCGGCGACCTTCGGCGCGAACGTCGCCGCGTGGGTGCCCGTCGTCGTCGTGTATGGCTTCGTGGCGAGCGTGCTCCCGGTGTGGGTGCTGCTCCAGCCGCGTGACTTCCTCACCTCCAGCCTGCTCTATACGGGCGTGGGTGCGATGCTGCTCGGGACGCTCATTGCCGCCGTGGTCGGCTTCTCGCCCGTCAACGTGAGCGTGGCCGGGAACGCGACCACCATCTCATCGCTGGAGGTGCAGTACCCGGCGTTCCGCGGACTCACGAGTTCGATCGGCCCCATCTTCCCGTTCCTGTTCGTCACCATCGCCTGCGGAACCATCTCAGGGTTCCACTCGCTGGTCTCCTCGGGGACGACCGCGAAGCAGCTTGACAGGGAGACCGACGCCCGCGCCATCGGCTACGGTGCGATGCTCGGCGAGGGGCTGCTCGCGACGACGGCCATCGGCGCGTTCGCGCTCATCGGCTTTACCGAGTTCAGCGCGGGCATCGTCGGCGCGCTGGCGAACTTCCCCGCCGGTGGGGCGGCGATGATCTCCGTGTTCGGGCTCGGCGTCGAGGCCGGCGCGGCGTTCATCGGCCTCGTGTTCGTCAGCTTCCTGCTGACCTCGACGGACACCGCCGTCCGGCTGGGTCGGTACATGATGGACGAAATCGTCGGCGTCCCGGAGACCCAGGTCGAGGAGGCGGCGACGAACCGCTACGTTTCCTCGGGGGCGCTGCTGTGTCTGCCGGCGTATCTACTCGTCGGCTCCGGCGCGTGGGGCAGCCTGTGGCCGCTTTTCGGCGCCGCCAACCAGACGCTCGCGGCGCTGGCGCTGCTGTCGGCGACGCTGTGGCTCGCCAACTGGGACGACTCCAAGCAGCTCGTCTCCACCGGTCTCCCGATGGTGCTGATGCTGCTCATCACGATGACGGCGCTGCTGATGCTCGGGCTCTACCGGTTCCCGACGCAGACGATACAGTCGCTCGGGAACCCGGACGCCGGGTTGTTCGCGACCGTCTCGGCGGCGCTGCGCTCCGTGCTCGCACTCGTGCTCGCCGGACTGGCCGGCGGCATCGGCTACATGGGGTACAAGAACATCAGATCGGCGCGGGAGAGCTACACCGGCGCCCCCGCCGACGACTGACGCGGCGCGCGCGACGCTTTTCGGCCGCTGTCGGACGGCGGCGACCCCCTTTCGGTCCGTACCGCGTACTGCGAGTCCTTCCCGCCGTGACGGTCCCTATCGGTGAGAAGAGCAGCTGATTCGGCGTCTCTCGACGCCGTCGACGAAGCCGTCTGCAGTAATCGCTGTCAGTCCAACAGGCCGCGCAGCCGTGCGAACAGCCCCGGTTCCGGGTCGGGGTCGTCCTCGGCCCACGGGGCGAACGCGCGCCAGACGTCCGCCTCCTGACTCGCCGCGTACGCCTCGCGCTCGGGGGCGACGACGACGAGGTTCACCTCGTAGTGGCCGTAGTAGCCGTACTTCAGCAGCGTCCGGTCCCGGAAGCGCGAGACGTGCTCGCTCACCGCCTCGGGCAGCGCCTCGGCGACGACGACGAAGGTGAAGTCGGTGCTACGGTGTTCCTCGTCGGCGTCGATCCACTCGTCGGCGAGGCCGTGACCCAGTTCGACGAGGCGGTCGAGCTCCGCGACCGTCGGCCGCCCGATCCGACGGACGAGCAGGTGCTCGCGGGCGTCCTGACGGGCGTAGCTCAGCCCCGGGTGCAGGAACTGCTTGCGGCTCTCGACGAGCAACTGTCCGAGGAGCGTGAATCGCTCCCCGCGGACGGACGCGTCTCGCTCCAGGTCGTAGCTGTACATCAGCCGCTCGGCGACCCGGTCGAGGTACTCGTCGTCCCACTCGGGGCGTTCTAGTTCCGGTTCCGACTCCGGCTCCGGTTCCGGTTCCGGTTCCGCGGCCGGCCCCCCTTCGAAGTCGCTCATGGCTTCTCGTCGGGGTCGACCGGGTGGGCGTCGCCGGCGACGGTCTCGCGGCCGGGAGCGGCGACGGGACCGCGTCGACCGGCGTCGCTGACCGAGCGAGTCATTGAGTCGGGGGAAGACGCCACCCCCGGCGTATCGGCGTGGCGAAGGCGCATACCCACAGTGTAGCGCGGGAGGTGAAAACACCCACGACAAGAGTTAACCAACGAGAGCCACACAGAAATTCCATGGGCGGAAAGAAAGTCGAATCGTGCGGCCGATGCGCGATGAGTGCGACGAGCGAACTGATGGAGGAATCACCGGACCCCTACGAGGGCGACCGCATCGAACTCGACGAGCGGGAAGCGCGAGCGGTCTCCCCGGCGGCGTGGCTCGAAGGCGTCAAGGAGCGCCTCGACTCGTGGGCGACGCGGCTCACGTACGGCCAGTAGCGACGAGCCGGTCGCTCGGTTAACGGACGGACGGAGAGGCGCTTTTGATTCTCGGGAGCGGGTTCGGCCGGAGCCGACGGTCCCGAGAGCGGAGCGAAACGGTTATTTCGCCCAGCGACACAGACGTAGGTATGAGTTCGGGGCAAAACGACGCCGGCCTGATGTCGAGTGCCGGCCTCGTCCGGTACTTCGACGCCGAGGACCAGAACATGATCCGGTTCGACCCGAAGACCATCGTCACCGGCGGCACCCTCTTCGGCGTGCTGGTCCTCCTCCTCAACGCGTTCGCTCTCTGAGGCCGGTCGGCCGGACAGTTCTCTCGGCTGCAGGCCCGCACAGCCGCTGGTCTCCCGCCGTCAACGCGAACTCCGGACCGATGCCGCGACGCTTTTGCGCCCGGGGGTCCGACGGGAAGGTATGAAAGCGGGCGTTATCGCCGTCCAGGGCGACGTGAGCGAACACGCCGCGGCAGTCGAACGCGCCGCGGCCGCCCACGACCGGGACGCCGAGGTCGTCGAGATTCGCCAGTCTGGAGTGGTGCCGGACTGCGACGTGCTCCTGATGCCCGGCGGGGAGTCGACGGCCATCTCACGGCTGCTCGACCGGGAGGGAATTGACGAGGAGATCGTCGCTCACGTCGACGCCGAGAAGCCGGTGTTGGCAACCTGTGCGGGGCTCATCGTCGCCGCCCGCGACGCCAAGGACGACCGCGTCGACGAACTCGAACTCGTGGACGCGACCGTCGACCGCAACGCCTTCGGTCGACAGGTCGACAGCTTCGAGGCGCCGGTGTCGGTCGCCGGCCTCGACGAGCCGTTCCCCGCGGTGTTCATCCGTGCGCCCGTCATCGACGAGGTCGGCGACGACGCGGAGGTTTTGGCCAGTTGGGACGGCTCGCCGGTGGCGATTCGGGACGGGCCGGTCGTCGGCACCTCCTTCCATCCCGAGCTGACGGAGGACCCGCGGGTTCACGACCTGGCGTTTTTCGAGGAGGTGCTCGTGTGAGCCGGGAAGACGACCAGCGGGAGTCTTCCGAAACTGCGAGCGGCGAGGGTGAGCGAGCCGAGAGCCGGGAGGATGACCGGAGGGAATCCTCCGAGAATGCGAGCGGCGAGCACGACACGGCGGCGATCCTCGACGACCTCTTCGCCACCATCGAGCAGCGCAAGCGGGACCTGCCGGAAGACTCCTACACCGCATCGCTGTTTACCCACGAGAAAGGCGAGGACGCCGCCCTGGAGAAGCTCGGCGAGGAGACGACAGAGGCGATTCTGGCCGCCAAAGACGGCGACGACGACGCGCTGGCCGCCGAGAGCGCCGACCTCCTCTACCATCTGCTGGTCGTCCTCGCCGCCAACGACCTCACCGTCGCGGACCTTCGGGCGGAGCTACGCCGGCGGTTCTGACTCGGCGGGAGCACTCACTCGAACAGCCCGTCGACGTCGCGGTCCTTCCGGCGCTCGCGAGCGACGTGCTGGCGCAGTCGACGGCACACCATCGCCCGCTCACGGTCGGCGACGTAATCCACGAGCAGTGCCCCGAACGTCGACCGTCCCGGGCCCTCGGCCTCGCGGGCGAACCGGGCCGCGTCGGCGACGACGCGTTCGAACGCCGCGGCGTCGTCCGCCGCCGGGTCGCCAATCCTCGGGCCGTCCGTCGCCGCGTTCGCTCCCGGCTCGTCGTCCCTCGCCGAGCGGACCGTCGCGACCGCCTCCGCGGCGACGCCGAGCGCCTCGGGCGAGAGATCGCCCGGACGGAGTCGTCGCCCGTCGCATCGCAGTCGGGGGGCGGCCCCGTCCACGGAGTCGTCCGCCAGCCGCTGGAGGAGGTCGCGGGCCGCGTCGAGGTCGACCCCGCGGTGGGTCCCCCCGACCGACGCCAGCGACGACAGCGCCGCCTCGGGGTCGGTCGGGCCCTCAGGTGTCGGGAGGCTGGTGGCGTCGGTCGCGTCGGCGTCGGCACCGTCGGTGGTGGCGACGGCAGTCGCGCGGGCGAGCGTCGCGAGCGCCTCGACAACGCGGCCGTCGGCAGCGGTCTCGGCGGTCGTCGCCGCTCGGCGCCAGCAACGGGCCGCGGCGCGGTACTCTCCGGCGTCGTACGCGGCGACGCCGGCTCGCAGCGGCGCGTCCATACCCGGTCGTCTGCGGCCGGCGGAGAAAAGCGACCGGGTCCGACGATCAGGTAGCGACGGGTCGGCGACGCCGGCGGTCGACGGCGGTCTCGGCGGTCGGAGCGACCTCCACATCAGCATCGGCGTCGGAGTCGGAGTCGGAGTCGGAAGCGGCCTCCGACTCGGCGGCGTACTCGGGCGCGACGAACACGACGACCTCTCGGCCGGTCGTGCGAAGGTGGACGGTCCGGGCGGCGTAGCCCTCGAGTCGTGCGGCCAGCTCCGAGCGGTGGCTGACGTGGGCCATCACGACCGCGGGGTCGAAGTCCGACAGCCGGCGCTCCAGGGCCGTCTCGTTGTACGCACAGGTCGCGCTCGCGTCCGAAGCCTCGACGTACCACTGCAGCGGCAGCGTCGCCACCATCTTCGAGCAGACCGGCGCCGGCGGACCGCCGGTACCGGGGGCGACGGTCAGCTCCTCGCCGTACAGCAGGAGGTCGACTCTGCCGTCCTCGGTCGCGCGGTCGACCGCGTCGAGGCTCGCCCGAAGCTCCTGTTGGGGCTGGGCGTACTGGACGAGCCCGTTGTCCTCGGCGGTCGGGGCGGTGTACACCGCGCCGGCGGCGGTCACGCCGAACTGGGCGCCGACGAGCAGGACGACGACGGCCGCGACACCGACGCCGACGCCGTCTTCGGCGGCGAGGGCGGCGCGGCCCCACCGCCAGACGAGCGCGAGACCTACGCCGGCCGGAATCGCCAGCGGGACGAGCGCGTTCACCGTTATCCAGGCGCCGTAGATGTCGGTCCCGAGGGGGTAGCCGAGGACGCTGACGAACCCCCAGTACGCCGCCAGCATGACCAGCGGGCGGGGCCGGTCGGTGGCGTAGCGTTCGGCGAGCGCGCCGACGACGGCGAACAGCGTCAGCGCGGCGGCGTAGCGCCACAGCGTCTCCAGGAACCGGCTGAGATAGCAGGCGTAGCCGCCGACGATGGTCTCCTTGTTGCAGTTGGGCTCGGAGGCGCCGCCGAACCAGTAGCGATACCCGGTCTCCACGTCGGCCCAGGTCGCCTCCAGCAGCGGGCCGACGCGACCCTCGCTGAGCGCCGACCAGAGGCCAAGCCCGTTCGGGTCCCGCGGCGCGTAGAAGAACAGGCTCACGAGCAGAAAGACGACGGCGGCGCCGACGACGTGGGCCGCCCACCGGCCGACGCGCCGGCGTGCGGCCTCAGTCCGGACCGCGTCCCGAGCGCGCCGGAGTCGGGCCCGGACCGCGTCCGCCCCGGTGGGTGCCGACCGCGGCGACATGAGCGAGAAATCGAGCAACAGCGCGCCGGCGCCGAGCCAGCAGAGGACGTAGACGGCGGCGTTTTCCTTCGCGGCGAACGCGAGCGCCAGCGCGGCCGCGGCGGCGTACAGCGCTCGCGGGCTCGCCCGGTCGTAGCTCCGCACGGCGAATCCCAGGGCGGCGAAGGCGAAGCCGGCGACCAGCACCGAGCTCCGGAAGAAGCGCGAGTAGTACAGCAACACGGGGTTGAACGCCAGGAACGCGGCGGCGGCAATCAGCTCCGAGTCGCGGAGTCGGTCGCGATACAGTAACGCCGTCAGGGGAAGCGCGGCGCCGAGGACGGCGACGACCAGCCGCATCGTGAAGTCGGTCGCGCCGAACAGCTCGAACACCGCCCGGGTGACGTGCTGGACGAACGGGCCGTGAATGATAAACCGGTAGTGGAAGGCGCCGGTGTCGGCGTACTCCATCGTCCAGTAGGCGACCCGCCCCTCGTCGAAGTGTGCGACCCGCGAGCCGAGGCCGACGAGACGGGCGACGAGTCCGAGAGCGGACACCGCGAGAACCGCGAGGGTGGCATCGGCGAGGTCGGCCAGCGGACCGACGGCGAGGGCGTCGCGGAGGGCTGAGCGGTCGGGGCGGCGAGCGGTCATCGCCCGTCGGTGTGGGCGGCCGGGGCAAGTGTCTATCGCTCCGTGGTGCGTCGATGACGGCGCTCGACGCCGATGCGGGAGGAATCACGCGAGCAGCGCGAGCCCGCAGCTCGAAGATTATCGTGATCGAAAGGAAACGTCCCGGCAGCGATTTGAACGCTGGTCCCTGGCTCCGCAAGCCAAGAGGATAGTCCACTACCCTACCGGGACTCGACTCCACCTTCCGGTGGTTTACATAAGACGGTTACGGTCCCGCCCCGCCGTGAGCGGGAGGCACAAAGGGACTTTTGTCCATACCGTTCCTTTAGGAAAGTTGGCGACGTACGGTCGCACATGAAACGTCGAACGCTGCTCGCCGCGCTGGCCGCCGCGACTGCCGGGTGCACGGGAAGCGGTGGGAACGACGGCGGCGACGGCGAGGAGCCGACCGACGACGAGACGACGGCCGGCGACGAGACGGATACCGAGCCCGCCGAGTCGTCGATTCGGAGTCGAGAGTTCGAGCGCCGCGACGCCTGTTCGGAGCGCGGGTCGGCGACGATTTCGACCGACGGCGACGCGGTCGTCGTCACGGGCTGCATCACCGGCGAGGACGGCTGCAAGGTGGCGGTGCTCGAAGAGGCGACGTACGACGGCGGCGCCGACGAACTGCGCGTCGTCGTCGGGACGGAGGACGGCACCGAAAGCGGGGCGTGCACGCAGGCGTTGACGTCGCTGGGGTACCGCTGTCGGGTCGTCTTCGACGGGCAGCGGCCGGCGACGACCGTCGCGGTTCACGACGGCGCCGGCGGCGCCTCGACCGTCGCCGAAGCCGAAACGCGGTGAGCGAACGCCGCCGGGCGACCGCCAGGTACGCGAGAGTTTTTCACCGGTAACGGACACAGACCCGCCGTGACACGTCCCCCCGTCGCCGACGCGAAACCGGCGGACAACACCGTCTCGACGACCCAACGGCAAGGCTTAAGCGGAGCCTCGTCCTTCCATCGGTAGTTATGGGTGCCATCGAGGATGTCTACGACGACCTCGACACCGACGTCGCCTTCGAGGAGTTCGAGGCGGCGGTCGAAGAGAAGGTCGAGCAGATGGGCGGGCTGGCCGACGAGGAGACCGCCGCGATGCTCATCGCCCACGAGCTCCGCGACGAGGAGGTCGACGGCATCGCCGACATCCAGCCGGGGATGGACGACGTGAAGTTCCTCGGTAAGGTGCTTTCCGTCGGCGAGAAGCGCACCTTCGAGCGCGACGACGACGAGGCCGAGGACGGCCAGGTGGTCAACGTCGAGGTCGCCGACGAGACCGGCCAGGTCCGCGTGGCGATGTGGGACGAGATGGCCGAAGGCGCCGTCGAACAGCTCGACGAAGGCGACGTCATCCGCGTCGCCGGACGCCCGAAGGAGGGGTACAACGGCGTCGAGGTCAGCGCCGACAAGGCCGAGCCCGACCCCGACGCGGAGGTCGACGTGCAGGTGAAGGACACGTACGACGCCGCCGACCTCTCGCTGGGGCTGTCGGACGTGAACCTCGTCGGGACGGTGCTCGACACCGAGTCCGTCCGGACGTTCGATCGCGACGACGGCTCCGAGGGCCGGGTCGCGAATCTCACGCTTGGCGACGAGACCGGCCGGGTCCGGGTCACGCTGTGGGACGGCATGGCCGACCGCGCCGAGGAGCTCGAAGCGGGCGCGACCGTCGAGGTCGTCGATGGCTACGTCCGCGAACGCGACGGCGCGCTCGAACTGCACGTCGGCGAGCGCGGCGCCGTCGAGTCCGTCGAGGCGGACGTGACCTACGAGCCGGAGACGACCGACGTCGATGACGTGGAGATGGACCAGACCGTCGACATCGCCGGCGGCGTCGTCGAGACCAGCGAGAAGCGGACCTTCGACCGCGACGACGGCTCTCAGGGACAGGTCCGCAACGTCCGGGTCAAGGACGAGACCGGCGACATCCGGGTCGCACTCTGGGGCGAGAAGGCCGATAAGGACATCGAGCTCGCCGACCGCATCGTCTGTACCGACGTCGAGATTCAGGACGGCTGGCAGGACGAACTGGAGGCCTCCGCCGGGTGGCGCTCGACGGTGACGGTACTGGAGAGCGGCGCCGGCGCCGGAGCCGGAGCGGGCGCCGACGACGCGAGCACCGCCGACGACGCGAGCACGACGAGCGACGACCAGGGCGGTCTCTCGGAGTTCGCCGGCGACGACGGGGCGAACGATGTCGGCGGCGCGAGCGCCGAGAGTGCCGGGGGCGGGGGCGGCACCGCCGCCGCCACGACCGTCGCCGACGAGGACGGCGAGACCGCCGACGGCGGCGAGATCGTGGAGTTCAGCGGCACCGTCGTTCAGGCCGGCACCCCCGTCGTCCTCGACGACGGCAGCCAGACCTACAGCGTCGAGACGGACGCGGACCTCCGGCTGGGCGAGGAGGTGACCGTCCGCGGGGCGGCCCGGGACGGCACCATCGACGCCGACGACGTGTTCTAAGTCGGCAACGGCCACCGAGGGCTTTTAGCCGTCGGTCGCCCCACCGGCACACATGTCGAAGGGAATCGTCGGGCAGTTCCTCGCGCTGAAAGAGGAGACCGACGCCGAGCTGTTGGCGATGCAGTGCGGCGATTTCTACGAGTTCTTCGCCGACGACGCCGAGACCGTCGCCGACGAGCTCGACCTGAAGGTCTCACAGAAGTCCGCTCACGGCTCGTCGTACCCGATGGCCGGCGTCCCCGTCGACGACCTGACGCCGTATCTGAAGGCGCTGGTCGAGCGCGGCTACCGCGTCGCCGTCGCGGACCAGTTCGACGACGACGGCTCGAAGTACCGCGAAATCACCCGCGTCGTTTCCCCTGGCACGCTGCTAGAGACGACCGACGAGTCCGCCCGGTACCTCGCCGCCGTCGTCCGGGCCGACGTCGGCGACGACGACCCTGGGCCCGACGCGACCCACGGCCTCGCGTTCGCGGACGTGACCACCGGTCGCTTCCTCGTGACGACCGTCGAGGGGGTCAGTGCCGCCCGCGACGAGCTGTACCGGTTCGCCCCGACGGAGGTGCTCCCGGGGCCGGCGGTCCGCGACGACGACGAGGCAACCGACGCGATACGGGGCGCGACCGACGCGACGCTGACGCGACACGACGCCGACGCCTTCGCACCCGGGCGGGCCCGCCACCGGCTGCGGGAGCGCTTCGGCGACGGGGCCCTCGAAAGCGTCGGCCTCGACGCCGAGAGCGACGTCGCGGTCGCCGCCGCGGGCGCGGTGGTGGGGTACGTCGCCGACACCGGCGCCGGCGTCGTCGAGTCTATCTCCCGGCTCCGGGCGTACGAGCCCGACGATCACGTCGACCTCGACGCGACCACCCAGCGCAACCTTGAGCTGACGGAGACGATGAGCGGCGACGGCGACGGGTCGCTGCTGGCGACCGTCGACCACACGGTCACCTCGCCCGGCGGACGGCTGCTCCGGGAATGGCTCACCCGCCCGCGCCGGGACCGCACGGAGCTGACCCGTCGCCACGACGCCGTCGCGGCGCTTTCCTCGGCGGCGCTGGTCCGCGAGCGCGTCCGCGAGCTCCTCGAAGACGGCTACGACCTCGAACGGCTGGCCTCGAAGGCCGCGAGCGGAAGCGCCGACGCGAACGACCTGCTCGCCGTCCGGGACACGCTGGCGGTGCTCCCGCGACTCCGCGAGGCGGTGGCCGACACGCCGCTTTCGGACTCGCCGGTCGAGGACGTGCTCGACCGTCCGGACCGCGACCGCGCCGCCGACCTGCGGGCGACGCTCGGGGCGGCGTTGCGCGAGGAACCGCCGTCGACGGTCACCCAGGGCGAGCTGTTTCAGGTTGGGTACGACGAGGATCTGGACGAACTCGTCGAGCGCCACGGGGAGCTGAAGGCGTGGCTGGACTCGCTGGCCGACCGCGAGAAGCGCCGCCACGGGCTCACCCACGTCACCGTCGACCGCAACAAGACCGACGGCCACTACATCCAGGTCGGCAAGAGCGACGCCGACGACGTCCCCGAGGCGTACCGCGAGATCAAGACGCTGAAGAACTCCGTCCGGTTCGTCACCGACGAGCTGGCCGAGAAGGAACGAGAGATTCTGCGCCTCGAAGAGGCTCGCGGCGACCTGGAGTACGAGCTGTTCGAGTCGCTGCGGGAGCGGGTCGCCGACGCCGCCGACCTGCTGCAGTCGGTCGGCCGCGCGGTCGCCGAGGTCGACGCGCTGGCGTCGCTGGCTCAACACGCCGCCGCCAACGACTGGGTGCGCCCGGAGCTCACCGACGGCGACGCGTTCCGCGTCGAGGCCGGCCGTCACCCGGTCGTCGAGCAGACGACCGAGTTCGTCCCGAACGACCTCCGGCTGAACGAGGACCGCTCGTTCCTCGTCGTCACCGGGCCGAACATGAGCGGGAAGTCGACGTACATGCGCCAGGCGGCGCTCATCGTGGTGCTGGCACAGGCTGGCAGCTTCGTCCCGGCGCGGTCGGCGACCGTCGGCCTCGTCGACGGCGTGTACACTCGGGTCGGCGCGCTGGACGAGCTCGCGCAGGGCCGGTCGACGTTCATGGTGGAGATGCAGGAGCTGTCGAACATCCTCCACTCGGCGACGACGGAGTCGCTGGTCATCCTGGACGAGGTCGGCCGCGGCACGGCGACGTACGACGGCATCTCCATCGCCTGGGCCGCGACGGAGTACCTCCACAACGAGGTGCGCGCGAAGACGCTGTTTGCGACCCACTACCACGAGCTCACGTCGCTCGCGGACCACCTCGACCGCGTCGCCAACGTCCACGTCGCCGTCGACGACAACGACGACGACGTGACCTTCCTCCGCAGCGTGACCGAGGGGCCGACCGACCGCTCCTACGGCGTCCACGTCGCCGACCTCGCCGGCGTCCCCGAGCCGGTCGTCGACCGCGCCGACGACGTGCTCGGACGGCTGCGCGAGGAGAAGGCCATCGAGGCCCGTGGTAGCGGCGGCGACGCCGGAAGCGACGAGACGACACAGGCCGTCTTCGACCTCTCTTCGGGATCCTTCGCCGGCGACGACGCCGACGGGGCCGAGGCCGACGGCGGCGCCGTCGACGAGCGACCCGCGGACGACGGCGGCCACGGAAGCGACGACGACCCGGCGACCGAGGCCGTCGTCGAAGACCTCGCCGCGACGGACGTGACCGACACCTCGCCGCTGGAGCTGATGGAGCGCGTCCAGGAGTGGCAGGACCGCCTCGACGGGGGAGAGACGGAGTGATCGACGACGGCGACCCGCCTGGCGACCCCCATGACAGGCAAAGGCACATTAGCTGGCCCCGCCTGAGTGAGCGTATGACAGACGCGTCCGCCGTCGCGGACCTGCGCCGTCGTCGTCGCGTTCGCGTTCGCGGTCCCGTTCGCGCCCTCGTGACCGGCCAAACCGATGGACAGCGAGTCGGCCCCGTGCCGACGGGGGCGCCGTGACCGACGACGCCGCGGCGACCGGTGACGACGCCCCGCCCATCGAGCTGGAGGTGACCCAGAAGGCGGTGCTGTTCGACCCCGACGAGCGCGTGCTGTTGCTCGCCGACGACGGCGCCTGGGAGTTCCCCGGCGGTCGCGTCAGCGCCAAAGAGGACGCCCGAGAGGGGCTACTTCGGGAGCTTCGGGAGGAGACCGGACTCGACCCGGCGGTCGGGCCGCCGGTGTACACGACGGCCTACGAGCGGGCAAGCGGGACGCCGACGTTCGCGGTGGTGTACGTCTGTGAGACCGCGGGGACCGACCTCCGACTCAGCGAGGAACACGACGAGTTCGCCTGGGTCGACCCCGCCAGCGAGGCGGGGGCCGGCACCGACGGCCGACTCTCGCCGGCGCAGTCGACCGCGCTGTCGCGCGCGCTCGCCGTCGACCGCGACCGGCTGGGCGGGGGCGGCGGAGCAGACGGAGTCGACCCGGCGACCGCGACCGACACGGACAAAAGCACATGAGCAACGAGAGCGACGACGCCACGGAACCGAGCATCATCGCACTGAGCGAGGAGACGGTCCGCCAGATCGCCGCCGGTGAGGTCGTCGAGCGACCGGCCTCCGTGGTGAAGGAGCTGGTCGAGAACAGCTTAGACGCCGGCGCCGACCGGGTGTCCGTCGCCGTCGAGGCCGGCGGGACGGAGGGCGTCCGCGTCCGCGACGACGGCGACGGGATGACCGCCGCCGAGCTCGAACTCGCCGTCGAGGAACACACCACCTCGAAGATAGCCGACATCGACGACCTCGAATCCGGCGTCGGCACGCTCGGCTTCCGCGGCGAGGCGCTGCACACCATCAGCGCCGTCTCCCGGACGACCGTCCGCTCGAAGCCCCGCGGGGACGCCGGCGCCGGCCACGAGCTCGTCGTCGAGGGCGGCGACGCCGGCGAGGTGACGCCGGTGGGCTGTCCGGCCGGCACCGTGGTGGAGGTGACGGACCTGTTCTACAACACGCCGGCCCGCGAGAAGTTCCTCTCCAGCGAGACGACCGAGTTCGACCACGTCAACCGAGTCGTCACGCAGTACGCCCTCGCGAACCCGGACGTGGCGATGTCGCTGGACCACGACGGCCGCGAGGTGTTCGCCACCGAGGGCAGCGGCGACCTCCGGTCGGCCGTCCTCGCGGTGTACGGCCGCGAGGTCGCGGAGGCGATGGTCGAGGTCGAGGCCACCGACCCCGAGGGCCCGGTCGAGTCGATTCGCGGAGTGGTCAGTCACCCGGAGACGACCCGGGCCGGCCGGGAGTACCTCTCGACGTTCGTCAACGACCGCTATGTCGCCGCGAACGCGCTCCGGGAAGGGATCGTCGAGGCCTACGGCGGCCAGCTGGCCGCCGACCGCTACCCCTTCGCGGTGTTGTTCGTCGAGGTGCCGCCGGCGTCGGTCGACGTGAACGTCCACCCACGGAAGATGGAGGTGCGCTTCGGCGACGAGGCCGGGGTGCGCGAGGCGACCGAGACGGCCGTCCGGAACGCCCTGCTGGACCACGGGCTCGTGCGCTCGGGGGCCCCGCGGGGGCGGTCGGCCCCCGAGGAGACAGAGGTGCGACCCGGCGCGGACGGCCCAGCGGCCGGAGCCGCGAACGACGAGGAGGACGCCGTCGTCGGCGGCGCCGGCACGGACCACGAACGCGCCGCCGGCGTCGACGAGCGCCGCGACGACCGCACCGGGCGCACGGAGCGACGTGACCTCGGTGACGACGACAGCGATGATGACAACTCGGACTCGGTCGCGACCACTCACCGCGACGCCGAAAGCGACCTCGACGAGTGGCAGGGAGAAGATGAAGAGCCGGACGAGCCGGAGGACGAGTTCGAGACCGAGACCGAAACCGAGCGCGAATCGGCGCCGGGCGGAGCCGACGACGAGGAGTCGTTCGACGACTGGAGCGTCGAGGGCGTCGGCGGGACCGACCCCGACGCGATGGGGTCCGACGAGCGGAGCCAGCCACGGGGCGCCGACCCCGACGGGACCACCGCGGGCATCGGCGAGACCGACCCCGACGCGTCGGTCAGGAGCGACGCCACCGGAGCCGGCAACCGCGGCGACCGGGCCGAGTCGACCGTCGACCGCGGCGACGGCGAGCGCCGGGGGCCGACCAGTCAGCGGACGCTCACCGGCGACACGGCCGAGGTCGGCGGCGCGTTCGACTCGCTGCCGCGGCTGCGGGTGCTCGGCCAGCATCGGGACACGTACGTCGTCGCCGAGGCCCCGGCGGGGCTGGTGCTCATCGACCAGCACGCCGCCGACGAGCGCGTAAACTACGAGCGCCTTCGGGCCGAACTCGACGGCGACGTAGCGACGCAGGCGCTGGCCGAGCCGGTCGAACTGACGCTGACCGCCCGCGAGGCGGAACTGTTCGCGGCCCACGCCGAGGCGCTTGCCGCCATCGGCTTCCGGGCCGAGCGGGTCGACGACCGGACCGTCGCGGTCGAGGCGGTGCCGGCGGTGTTCGACGCCGCGCTGGAGCCGGACCTCCTGCGAGACGCGCTGTCGGCGCTGGTCGCCGAGGACCGCGACGGCGACGAACCGGTCGCGGCCGTCGTCGACGACCTGCTCGCGGACCTCGCCTGCTACCCCTCCGTGACCGGGAACACGTCGCTGACGGAGGGCTCCGTCGCGGAGCTGCTCGCGGCGCTGGACGACTGCGAGAACCCCTACGCCTGCCCGCACGGCCGGCCCGTCGTCGTCGCCCTCGACGACGACGAAGTCGCGGAGCGCTTCGAGCGGGATTACCCCGGCCACCCCTGAGCCTGCCGGCGATCGTGGCCGGCGTCGGCTCCGGGCGGCTGGTTCACACACGCTTATTGTCCGGCTGCTCGAACGTGGCGACATGACCGATATCGTCACGTTCGGCGAGACGATGCTGCGGCTCTCCCCGCCGGAGGGCGAACGCCTCGCCACCGCCGGCGAGTTCGACGTTCAGGCCGGCGGCGCAGAGAGCAACGTCGCCGTCGCCGCCGCCAACCTCGGAGCCGACGCGGTCTGGCTGTCGAAGCTGCCGGACTCCCCGCTCGGGCGGCGAGTCGTCCGGGAGCTACACGGCCACGGGGTCCGGACCGGCGTCGCCTGGAGCGACGAGGGCCGCGTCGGGACGTACTACCTCGAACCGGGCGGCAGCCCACGCGGGACGGACGTGGTGTACGACCGCGACGACGCCGCCATCACCACGGTCACGCCGGGAGAGCTGCCGCTGGGCGCCGTCGAGGGCGCCGACGTGTGCCACGTCACCGGTATCACGCCGGCGCTGTCGACCGACACCCGGGAGACGACTGCGGCGGTGCTCGAACGCGCCTCGGCGGCCGGGACGACGACGAGCTTCGACCTGAACTACCGGGCGAAGCTGTGGGAGCCCGCCGCCGCCCGGGCGGCGTTCCGCGGACTGTTCGAGGCCGTCGACGTGCTGTTCGTCGCCGCCCGCGACGCCGCCGAGGTGCTGAACCGCGGCGGCGATCCCGTCGAGGTCGCCACCGGGTTGGCCGCGGAGTTCGACTTCGAGACGGTCGTGGTCACCCGCGGCGCCCACGGGGCGCTCGCGCTCCACGAGGGGGAGGTGTACGAACAGGAGACGTTCGACGCCGACACCCGGGACGCCATCGGCACCGGCGACGCCTTCGTCGGCGGCTACCTCGCCCGTCGCTGCGAGGACGGCGACGTGAGCGACGCCCTCGCGTGGGGCGCCGCGACCGCCGCGGTCAAACGCACCGTCGGCGGCGACGTGGTCGTCACCGACCGCGAGGAGGTCGCCGACATCGTCGCGGCCGGCGGCGGCGACGACATCTCCCGGTAGCGGCCACAGCGCTCGGTCGTCTCGACCCCGAGCGCGCCGCTTAACCACGCCGGCGGCGAACGGCCGGCAGTGACCGACTCCTACCGGGTGCTCGGCCGACCGCCGGGCGCCGACGGACTCCTGCTCGCGCCACGGACGCCGACCTCGCCGGAGGCCGGTCCGGACCCCGACGCCGTCACTCCGGTCGCCGTCGATGCGCCGCCGGGCGAGGGCGACGCCGTCGCGACCGTCGACGGGACCGACCTCTATCCGGGGTACGTCGTCAGCGCCGCACTCGACGGCAAACGCGGCGACCGAGGCGATACCGACGACGAGCCGACCCGGCCGACAGTGGCCGACGTCGCCGTCGAGCGCGAGACGCTGCTCACGGTCGCCGAGGCGGTCGAGGGGCTGTACGAGGCCGCGACCGACGCGTTCCGGACCGCCCGGGCCGCCGGCGAGGGGATGACCTCCCGCGTCACCCGCGGCACCGACGGCGACCCGAACGGGGCGCTGTACGTCTTCGCCGACCCGCCGGGGGAGAACCTCCTCACGGGGTTCCGCCGCGGGCGACCACCGATCGACCCACTGCTGGCCCGCGCCGACGAGGGCCGCGACGGCGACGGCCCAATGGAGGCGTTCGTGCTCGAATCCGCGGCCGACCCGTTCGTCGCGGTGCACGTCGTCTTCGAGCGCGAGGGCGTGCTGGCGAACACGATCCGCGAGACGTACAACCTGCCTCGGCCGGACGCCGCCGGCGGGCTCGCCGGTCGGCTCGACGCCGACGCCGGAGCCGACTCGGCAGCCGAGGTGGACGCGGACGACGACTTCGACCTCCTCGACGGCGACCTGCCGAAGCGGGAGTGAGGATAGCGCGTTCCCGGGTCTGAGAGCGTTCACAGGCTCGAATCAGTCATGTTGGGTGGTGGCGTCGGTCGCCAGGGCGGTCGAGGGGCTCAGACTCGTCGCTGGCGCTCCTCGTCGTGCGCTGGAAAACTGGGCCCGCTCGGATTTGGAACCAGAGCGAGACTCACTGCGCTCGTCTCGCAGGGTTCAAATCGGTGAGTCCAGTTTTCCAGCCCGGACTCGTCGCCGGCGCTCCTCGTCGTGCGCTGGAAAACTGGGCCCGCTCGGATTTGAACCAAGGACGAAGCGGTTATGAGCCGCTCTCTCT